>JBDHVC010000185.1:0-2507 GCA_039809495.1 Sandaracinaceae bacterium | reverse complement strand
GCGACAGGCGCTCGGCGCGCTCGATCGCGGCGCGCCGAGCCGCGCGAGGCGGGTCCGCGGCCGAGCGGCGCGGCGGCGCGCGACGCTCATCGACACGACGGGGAGCCAGGCGGAGCTCCGCGTGGCCTTCGTCGTCCCTGGGGTTCGGGATCGGGACTGGCTCGCGATGACGACGCTCGCGCGCGTCCTCGACGACGGCATGAGCGCGCGCGTCTTTCGCGAGATGGTCGAGGATCGGGGGCTCGCGTACGAGGCGTTCGGCGAGCTCGAGCCCTACGACGACGTCGCGGTCTTCTCCCTCGGCGCCGCGTGCCAGCCCGCGCGCGCCGGCGAGGCGCTCGAGGCGCTGCTCGGGCTCGCGAGAGGCGCCGGGCGTGGGCTCGAGGAGCGGGAGCTCGCGCGCGTCCGCACGCGCGCGCTCTTCGAGATCGACCTCGCGCGCTCGTCCCCCGAGGCGCGAGCGGCGCTCCTGCTCGGCGAGGAGCTCGACGCGAAGGACGCGTCGCTCGCGCGCCTCGCGGAGCGGGTGCGCGCGATCCGCCTCCCTGATCTGGCCCGGAGCGCGCGACGCATGTTCCGCCGCGACGCGCTCGCCGTCGTCGCCGTGGGCCCACTCGACGCGAAGGCGCGGCGCGGCCTCGCCGCGCTCGCGCGCGCCTTCTGAGCATCATGGAGCGCCAGATCCTCTCGCTCGTGGGGATGTCGGGCGTCGGCAAGAGCCACCTCGCGCGAGCGCTCGAGGCGCGGGGATCGGTCCGCCTCGAGTGCGACGCGCGGATCGCCCAGCGGCTCCCCGACCTCCTCGGCCTCTCGGCGAAGGACGATCCCGTCCACGCGCTCGGCCGCTGGATGGGGATGCCCTGGACCGCGGGCTACGCGGAGCGCGAGGCGCGCTACCTCGCGCTCGAGGAGGACGTGACGCGGGAGGCGCTCGATCGCGCCTCGGCGTGCGCGGGCGGCGCCCACCCCGTCGTCATCGACTGCACGGGGAGCGTGATCCACCTCTCGGAGGCGCTCCGCGCGCGCCTCTCGGCCGAGACGCGCGTCGTCCACCTGGCGACGCCGCGCGCGCGCGAGGCGACGCTCCTCGCGCGCTACCTCGCGCGCCCTCGGCCGATCGTCTGGGCGAGCGCGTGGCGCCCCTCGCCGGGCGAGCCGCCCGAGCGCGCGCTCGAGCGCCTCTACCCCGAGCTCCTCCGCGCGAGAGAGGAGCGCTACCGCGCGCTCGCCGCGCGCTCGATCGACGCGGCGTGGCTCGAGGCCGCCTCGCTCGACGAGACGCTCGCGGCCCTGCGGGGCGCCGCGCGATGACGCGCTGGGTCGCGCGCTCTTCGCGCTCGCTCCACGGCTCCTCCGATCCCCTCGAGCCGACGCTGCTCGCGCTCGATCCGCTCCTCGTCGCCGCCCTCGAGGCGCGGGGCCTCGTCCTGCTCGCGAGCGAGATGGCGGGCATCCGCTCGCGCGACGCGCTCCGACGCGCGTCCGTGTGGCGCGCGCTCGCCGCGGGCACCGACGTCGACGTCGTGCGCGAGCGGCCGAGCGACGCGGCGCCCCCCACGGCGTCAGGCGAGCCGATCCTGCTCGACTACGCGGGCGCGAGCGAGCTCCGCGTGGACGAGGCGCTCGAGCCCTGGGGCCTCGAGCTCCCGGCGGAGCTGCTCGCCGTCCTCTTCCAGCCGATCGTCGCGGGGCTCCTCGTCGACGAGGGCTGCGCGCGTGATCTCGGGACCGCGGAGCCGCTCGTCCTCGCGCGGGAGGCGTCGATCCTCGTCACGCCGCGCCTCGACGACGCGAGCCGCTCGCGCGCCCTCCTCGTCACGCGCGGCGAGCGGAGCGCGGCCGCCCACGCGCGGCGAGGGGCGCGCGCTCGCGCCGGCCGCGCGCTCGCTCGGGCGCTCGCGCTCGAGCCCTCCGATCGCGTCGTGGTCCACCTCCCGCTCGGCGAGGGCGCGATCGAGGAGGCGAGGAGCCTGCTCGGCGCGCTCGCGTGACCGGGGCGGCGGCGCCCCGGCCCGAGCCTGGTACCCTGACGCTCGGTCGAAGCCACGAGGTGGAGCGATGAGCGAGCGACGGTTCCAGTCTTTCGAGGAGTTCTGGCCCTTCTATCTCTCCGAGCACCGGAGCGCGGCGTCGCGGAGGCTGCACTTCCTCGGCACGTCCGGCTGGCTCGGCGCGTTGGCGCTGAGCGCCGCGCGGCACCCCGTCGGTTTCCCCCTCGCGATGGCGGGCTTCGCCGGGGTCCTCCTGCGCGGGGCCCGCCGCGAGAAGGACGCTCGCCCCCTCGGCCACGTCGCCGCGATGTTCGCGATCCCCGCCGCCGTCGCGCCCATCACCTTCCCGGCCGGCGTCGCCTTCGCCTACACCTGCGCGTGGATCGGCCACTTCGGCCTCGAGAAGAACCGGCCCGCGACGTTCGACTACCCGCTCTTCTCGGGTCTCCTGACCGATCCGTGGGTCACGAATGCCCCGGAAGCGGTGGGCAGAGACCACCAAGCCGCAGCATTCCA
>JBDHVC010000184.1:0-2508 GCA_039809495.1 Sandaracinaceae bacterium | reverse complement strand
CCATGCCGGCCAAGCAGACCGCCAACGGCGGCGCCGAGCGCCAACCCGGCAACCGGGATGAGGAAGATGGCGCCGGTGAGCACACCGACGACCGCGCCGATCCCGGCGCCCTTGAGCACCGGGTGCTTCTCGTCACCGACCTTGATCTCGCCAGAGTCATCCTTGCTTACGAGCGCCTGCTCCATGATTCGCATGTATCCAGCGTTCTCGAGCGCTTTGGCCTGATCGAAGGCGCTGGTGGCCTGATCCTTGGTTGGGTACACAATCGCGAAGAGCGTTGCCATGACACTTCTCCCATCTACATCACGGTAGCGACGACATCGAGATTCCTGAGAATCAGTGTACCCGGCCAACGATTGGAACGCAGCCCTCGAAAGTGGGATTCCCTCGGATGAGCCGGTTGGAGCGGTTGCAGCTCGCGTGAGCGGCGGTGGTCACAAACGAAAACGAGGGTTCCAGTGGTACCGGAACCCTCGTTTGCGTTGCTGTCTTCGTCCGGCCCCGCTGGTGCGGGGCCGGTTTGTTGCAGACTAGGCGACTCGCTTGCGGAGCCCGGCGCCGGCGACGCCAAGCATCGCCACCACGCCGAGGAGCATCAGCTCGCTCGATCCGCCCGCGCTGTCGCCAGCGCCAGTGGTCGGCAGGGCCTTGATGGTCTTCTGGACCGTGGCCGCGCTCGAGCCGCCGCCGGCAAAGCTCTTGCCGCCCCAGCCCTTGTCGTGCCACCAGCCGCCGCCACCACCGTGGCCGCCGCCATTCCATCCACCGTCGCCGCCGCCATGATGGCCGCCATCACCATGGTGTCCACCACCGCCGTGGCCGGTCAGGCAGATGCCGGTGCAGACGCCTTCGACCTCACCCTTGCAGATGCCGGTGCAGTCGCCTTCGATCGGGCCCTTGCACAGGCCGGCGCAATCGCCCTCGACCTGGCCCTTGCCACAGAGGAAGTCGACGTCGTCGGCGCAGAGGCCGATGATGATCGGATCGACGTCGGAGCCATCGCTCGAGGTCGAGAAGACCTGGGCGTTGCCACCGTCTCCGCCGTAGGCGTCGCCACTGATGGCCGCGCCACCGTTGCCGCCGCTGCCGGCGTCGCCGCCGCTACCCGCGGTGCCATCGCCGCCAGCCGCCGGGCCGCCAGAGCCGCCCGTGCCGTCGCCGGCTGTTGCCGTGGCGCCGGTCGCGGCGCCGCCGTCGCCAGCGGTGTTGCCACCGCCAGCGACGTCCTGACCATCGGCCGATTCTTCAGCCGTGGCCGAGCCGCCCTCGGCATCGCCGCCCTCGCCATTTCCGCCGTTCGAGTCGCCAGCGTCAGCGAAGTTACCTTCGCCACTGCCGCCGGTGTTGCCGGTGTTGGACGTGGTCGTCGAAACGCTGCCGCTCACGGTATCGCCAAGCGAGTTGTCACCCGTGGTATTGCCGCCGTTATTGACGCTGCCGCAATTCGCGTTGCCGCCGTTACCGCCGTTGCCGCCGATGGCATTGCTGTCACCGGAGATGTCGCCGAACAGGCCGGTATCCGCGCCGCCTTCACCACCAGCTCCGCCATCGCCGCCGCCAAGGGCGCCGCCGAGGAAGTACTCCAGGGTGCCGCAGCCAATGGTGAGGTTCCACGATGTCGCTGTCTCCGTGACCAGATCCGAGTTGTCGGCATCGGTTCCCGTGGTCACTCCCGGAAGGAAGACGGTGCCAATCGCGTTGCCGCCAGTGCCCTCACCGCCGTCGGCGTTTCCGCCAAGAGCGGCGTTTCCACCGGTAGCAGCTCCGCCGGTGCCCGCAGCGCCCGTCGCGTCGCCACCGGTGGTCGTGCCACCAATCGCGTCGCCTTCGGCATCGCCGCCGTCACCACCATCGCCCCGGCCCGGAAGCGCTTCCGCGCCGGTTCCGGTGCCGCCATTGGAAGTGCCGGTTCCACCGGTGCCGTCGTTGCCGTTGCCACCGGTTCCGCCGTTACCGCCGGTACCGCCAACTGCCCAACCGCTTTCGCCAATGGCGCCGTCGGTTGCATCGGCGTAGGCCTCGGAGATGCCCGCGTTGCCAATCGACTCGGCGGAGGCGAAGGCGTTGCCGCCGTCGCCGCCTCCAGCGTCGCCAGTGCCTGCGAAGCCGCCGTCACCAGCATTTCCGCCATCGCCACCGTCGCCACCGTAGCCGCCGCCACCAGACGCCGCGCCGCCATTGCCACCGGTGCCAGATCCGCTGTTCGCGGTGCCACCGTTGCCCTGGCCGCCGTCACCGGCGACGTTGCCACCACCAGCCACATTGCCGCCAGCGGTGCTGCCTGACTGCGCGTCGCCGCCCGTGCCGTTGCCGCCGGTCGCGTTGCCGGCATTGGAGTTGCCAGCCGTTGCATCGCCGCCAGTGCCGTTGCCGCCAGTGTTCTCACCGAGGACAACCGTCTGGGAAGCCGAACCCGCCGTGGTTGCTCCCACCGTCGCGTCGCCGCTGGTGTTGTTCCCACCATAGGTGTCTCCACAGTAGCCGTAACCGCCAGCTCCACCGTTACCG
>JBDHVC010000183.1:0-2527 GCA_039809495.1 Sandaracinaceae bacterium | reverse complement strand
GCACGGAGTTCAGCCGCGACTGTTCGCGGATCACCGGCCGCACCGTGTGGCTGGTGTAGACGAGGATATCCGCCCCGGCCTTCTCGATCTCCTCACGGCAGATCTCGGCGATGCGCTTCTCATGCGCCGGATTGACGTGGCTGAAGATCGTCATGATGCAGATGGCTTCGACCTTATCCTTGATAAGGGCCTTCGCCGCAGCGCGCACTTCATGCTCGTAGAGCGGCAGCACGATATCGCCGAACTGGTCGATGCGCTCGGTGACGCCATGGGTGCGGCGGCGCGGCACCAACGGATCGGGATGATGATGGGTGACCGCATGAAGGCGGTCGGCATAGGAATAATCGGCCCAGGCCTGCAGGCCGCGGCCCATCAGGATCATATCCTCAAGGCCCTTAGTGGTGATCAAGCCGAGCCTTCTGCCGGTTCGCGACAACAGCGTATTGAGCATACCGGTGCCCGAATAGAGCACCACATTGACGCCGGTGAACATGCTTTCCAGCGAAATGCCCCAGGCATCGGCCGCATCCTCGGCCGACGCGAGGAAGCCTTCCGCCTCGTTCCTCGGCGTCGTCGCCGATTTGCCGATCTTGAAGTGTCCGTCGGCATCGACCAGGATGGTGTCGGTCATGGTGCCGCCGGCGTCTATGCCGATTACGATGGGTTGGGTCACGGTCACCTTCCATAAGATTGGTCAAGCTGATCCAAAGGTAGCTTGGGGTATCGGCTTCCTCCCATATGCCTAAAGACACAATGACGGGGCCGGATGGATTTCCGACAAGAGAGCATGCCCATGGACGGGATATGGCACCCTCTGGCGAGGGCCATTGTAGCGACGGGAACAGATGAGCATGTCGATCGACTGATCGACCTGATCGGTGCAGGCGTGCCGCACGATCTCGTCACCGTTACCCGCTATTCGGCCACCAGCAAGCCGGAGTTCGTCAAGCACCGGCGCTTCTCCGACGAGATGGTGCGCCGCTATCTGGCCAGCTACTATGTTTTCGATCCGTTCTACGCCTGTTGGCGGCGCGAGCGCCGCCTCGGCATCGTCCCACTCAGGACACTTGCCGACGACGAGGTCAAGCGCGGCCAGTACATCGCCGAGTTTCTGGCGCACTCGCAGATCTGCGACGAGGTCGGTATCCTGCTCGCCGACGGCGGCGACTGGTGCCTCGGCATCTTCCTCGACCGCTCCGGGAAACCATTCAGGGAGACCGAACTTGCCCTTCTGAACGAGCGTCTGCCGGTTTTTGCCTCCCTGCATGCGCTTGACCTGCGGTCCCGCAAACCGGATTTTTACCGCACCACGGCCCCGTCCGGCCCCGGCGCGTCGCCGCGCAGAGAACCGAGCATACCCGACGGGCTGTGGCCCGAACTCAGCCAGCGCGAGCGTGAACTGGTGCAGTTCGTACTGGCCGGTCATCCTACCGCGACGATTTCCACGCGGTTGGGCATTACAGTCGGCACGGTGAAAAATCATCGTCGTCGGATCTACGAGAAGCTCGACATCACCACGGAACGCGAACTATTCCTGCAATTTTTCCAGCATCAGGCTTATTCGGAAAAGCTCTTGATTTAATAAGCGTACGAGCGGCCCCTAGGGGCTGTCTGCATTCATCGTATCCAGATCATGGCGCATGCGAGATGAACGAAGCCCATGAAGGCGGTGATTGTCTTCTCACATCGCAAGGCGATGCGCCGGAAGCGTTTAAGTTTGTTGAAGAAGCACTCGACCTGATGTCGTTCTTTGTAGAGGCTCCAGTCGATGGGTGGTTTTTTGGTGCGACTGGGATTGGCCTTGATTTGCGCGGTTGCGCCGAGGCTATCGGCGATGAAGATGCGTAGCGGATCGGCATCATAGGCCGCATCGGCGATGACATGGCCGACACCCTCCAGGCCGGACAGCAGGGCCTCGGCTTGTGGGCAATCGCCATAGTGTCCCGGAGTCGGATGGATCCGCAGCGGCAGGCCGATCGCATCGACAGCCGCATGCAGCTTGGTCGTCAGACCCCCCCGCGAACGGCCGATGGCGGCAGCTTCAGCCCCCCTTTTGCGCCCGTCGCATCGGCGTGGACCTTCGAGATCGTGCTGTCGATCAGGACATATTCGAAGTCCGGCGTATCGGCCAGGGCATGGAAAAGTCGCTCCCACACACCGTTGTGAGACCAGCGCCGGAACCGCGCATGGACCGCAGTCCACTTGCCGAACACTTCCGGCAGATCTCGCCAATGCGCCGCATTACCCGCCATCCAAAGGATCGCATCCACAAACAGCCGGTTATCGACGCCACTGCGGCCCGGCGTTCCGGCCCGGCCGGGAAGATGGCCCTCGATCCGCCTCCATTGCTCGTCCGTCAGCGCCCGTCTGCTCAAAGGCCGTCTCCTTCAACGACCTTGAATCAGAATTCGCGAGTAAAGGGAATCCTATGAATGCAGACAGCCCCTAGTTGTTCAGTCCCGGCATTTGATGGATTGGGTTTAGGTTGAACCTTTCTGGTTCGATTGTCCATCGCTTGCAGATGAAC
>JBDHVC010000182.1:0-2548 GCA_039809495.1 Sandaracinaceae bacterium | reverse complement strand
GGCTGGCTGAGATCAAGCGACGCTACGACCCGGATAACCTCTTCCGGATGAACAACAACATCAAACCGGCCTGACGAGCGCCGGACGCCGGACCCTCCGTGACCCGGCAGCCAGCGCACAAACGCGTGGAACGGCATTCGGCGATGCCGTTCCACGCCGCCCCGACGTTCAGGCTCAACGCACTGTTGTTCGTCACGAAGTGACGAATCTCTCTCGTCGGACTCGCCCAGCACCCCCCTTGAACAACCAGATAACGTCCGCGACAATGGCGCCACGCGGTCCCGGCAACTCCGGTTGACGCAACGGGCCCGCGCTGGGTATGGTCGCGCGATGAGCACGACTGATCTTGTCCCTGTCTCCCGGTGTACCCGCTGCGGCGCCGATCTCGAGCCTGGCGCTCGCTTTTGCTCCAGCTGCGGCCAGGCCATCGATGCCGAGCCCACCGAGCCGGAACCAACCTATTGGCGCGATACCTCGTCGCAATGGGGCGCCGCGACCCCGAGCGCAATGCCCCCGCCGTCAGCCGTGGTCGATTCCGGCGGCATTGGCAAGCTCTTTTCAGGAACCGGACGGATCAGCCGGTTGGAGTACTTCCTGACCGTGCTCGGGGTCTGGGGAGTGCTGATTGTCACCTGGTTGATCATCGTCACCGTCGACGCGCCGCTGTTCACCCTCGTGGCCGGCATCGGCACCTGGCTGCCGGCCATGGTGATTGCCATCTGCGCCGGGATCAAACGCCTGCACGATTTCGACCAATCGGGTTGGCTCTACCTGCTCTTCCTGGTTCCGTTCGCCAGCTTCATCATGCTCCTCATCCTCCTCTTCAAAGGCCCGAGTCCCGGCCGGAATCGCTACGGGTTCGAGGATTCCGGCTCGGTGATGGGGTAGGAGAGCCTCCGGATACGACTGGGGCTGGCCGCCACGAGCACTGGAACCACACCGCACGACACACGCGACGAGCGAATCCTCATCCTCGTGCGCAGGCTTCGCGTGCCTACCTGAATCGACCGTCGCCGGAAACGTCAGTCCCGGAAGACCATCTGAAGCGCGAGCTCGAAACCCGGCAGCACATCCCCGCCATCGAGCACCCCCGTCGCCTCGACTACCTCAGGCGCCTGACCCAGCCGATGGACCGTCGCCGTCTTCCGCTCCGGATCGACCCACCACACCAATGGAACACCAGCCTTGGCGTAGAGCGCTTGCTTCTCCGCCATCTCCGCCTTCGTGTCGGTGAGTGAAATGACTTCGATCGCCAGATCGGGTGGCACCGGACAAAAGCCTCGATCCGGTATGCCGTCCGGAAATCGGTCCCCACGCACGAACCCGATATCCGGCGCAACGACGGTCGCCGGATCGTGGTTCAGGATGTAGCCACCATCGGCGTTCGTTAGGCAACCGAGATCATGCTCGATCACGAATTGACCAACGAAGATCAGTAGTCGCGCTCCGATTTCACCCGGTTTAAAGCTCGATGGCGATACGTCCCTGAGCACCCCTTCGATTAGTTCATACGGGGCGCCGCTGCCCATCTGGTAGAGCTCTTCCACTGTCACACGTTGGGTTGCCGTCATGCCGCCATGCCTTGCCGAATCGCCGGTGCACCCCAAAAGTACCAGCAGCCAGCGCGAGCGTCATCATCGGCGGATCGCCTCTCCCAGGCCGGCGTCGAATGGTCGGAACGCCGTGCAAGCGATGGAGCGACAGGCAGCCGCGCGCTCCGAGCAGCTCGGCATCCCGCTGGCGACCTCTGATCGCCGATTGGCCGCGCTGCCCACGGTCGAATCGTGGAATCCCCAATAGTCTGCCCTCGTCGCTCGTCTCATCGAGCATTGATCAGCGCGGACCTGCCCCGCAAGCGCAAAAATCCCCGTGCCCATCGCTGGACACGGGGATGCTCTCGATACGAGCCACTACTACGGATCCGACTTGATGCTCAGAGATGGCCCACCGTCACTCCGTGCGGTCCCACCGTTGAAACGCTGGGCTAAACCCCTCGGCAATCGTCCGGATTCCGCACAACGACAAGCAACTGACAACTGGCAACTGACGACTGACTACCAGCGACTGGCTATTCGCTACCCGACCTCGACTTCGACCTTCTCCAGCTCGACATCGGCCTGGTTCGGGCTGCTCACCCTGGCCGCGCCCGGCAGCCGGTTCTCATTGATGAACGCTTCGGTGCGGTTGCGGGCGATATCGTCCGGATACTGCTCCGCCGGCGACTTCATGAAATACGAGCTCGGGGCCATCAGCGATCCGCTGATGCCGTTGTTGAGCGCCAACTTGATGCAGCGCACGGCATCGATCACCACACCAGCCGAGTTCGGCGAGTCCCAGACCTCCAGCTTCAGTTCCAGGTTCAGGGGCACATCGCCAAAGGTCGTCCCTTCCATGCGGATGTGGCACCACTTGCGGTCCTTCAACCAGGGCACATAGTCCGACGGACCGACGTGGACATTCTCGGCACCGACTTCGTAGGGGATCTGCGAGGTGACCGCGTTGGTCTTGGAGATCTTCTTGGAATCGAGCCGCTCCCGCTCCAGCATGT
>JBDHVC010000181.1:0-2558 GCA_039809495.1 Sandaracinaceae bacterium | reverse complement strand
CAGCAAGGGTGTGCACGACGCGGAAGGGGTGCAGCTGCTCAACCTCTCCAGCGCGGGCGTCCCCACCGGGAGCCCGATCAAGCTGAAGCCCGGCTCCGGGAAGATCCCGAAGCTGGTGAAGGGTGCCGGCTTCGGATTCGCAATGGACAGCTGGGGCAGCCAGTTGTTCATCGGCGCCCCTGATGCGAAGGTCAATGGCAAGGCCGAGGCCGGCGCGGTGCTCGCGGTCACGCTCGACTCCGCGGGGGTGAAGTCGGTCAAGACGATCACCCAGGCGACCAAGTCGGTGACCGGGGCCGTCGACAAGTACGACTACTTCGGCCGCGCCCTCGCAGCACGCGACGGTTACCTGGTCGTCGGCACCCCGGGCGACACGGTCGGCAAGGTGAAGCGGACCGGCTCGATCCAGGTCTTCTCGCTCAGCAAGGGCAAGGTGACGCCGATCAAGCGGATCTCACAGAACAGCGCCGGCATCCCCGGCAAGGACGAGCGGTACGACTGGTTCGGTTCCCATGTGGCGATCGGGCAGGCGTGCAAGGGTGTGCCCGCCGTTCTGGTCGGCGCTCCCAGCGAAAGCATCACCTGGGGTCACGAGGCCGACGGCTCGGCGTGGCTGATCCCGTTGAAGAAGGTCAAGGGCTGCGCAGCCAGCCAGCTCTATGAAGGCCACGGATTGCCGGGCAAGCCCGGCGAACGCGGGATCGGCGACATCGTCGCCTTCGTCCGCGATGCCGGCGCGACGTCCGACGATCTGGTGATCGGCGGCGGCGGTTCAGTGTCACAGGGCCCGGTCGGCCGATTCTTCAAACTGTCCGGCACGACCGGCAAGGTGCTCTACACCGAGGACGGCCTCTTCGACACCGCCGCCGGCCGCTGACCAAAGCCTCCGACAAGCTGCCGCGCTTCCTGGGGTCAGCGCGTAGGTGGGGCATGAAGCTGCATCACGCAATTCTGGCCGCGGCTCTCGCCGCCGCACTGCTGGCGGGCCCGGCTCCGCACGCCGCCGCCGCACCCCGGGACGTAGCCGCCAACCTCCCGGCATCCACGCCGGCGAACCCGGCCTCACCCGACTACGACGGGGATGGCAGGGCCGACCTCGCGGTGTCCGATGGCGAGTACGCGCCGCTAGGCATCCGGGTCTGGTATGGCTCCGGCGCCATCGCCGACATCGTCAGCGCGGACCTGAGCCTGCCCGGCTCCTGGGATCTGAACGCCGACCTGCTGGCACGCGACCTGGACGGGGACGGCTACACCGATCTGGTCGCCACCTCCAGCGGCGCTGCTGGCATCCAGGTGCATGTGATCCCCGGATCACCCACCGGCCTGCGGCCGAGCCAACAAAAGTCCTTCGTCGTCCGCGCCAAGGCCGGTTCCTGGCAGGTTCAGGAGTTGGCGCTGGTCGAGTCGCCGGTCCGGCGGCTGGCGGTGAGCCTGGTCACCTGGGTCGACGCCGCGGATCCCTACTACCGGGGCGAGATCAGGCTGTACGAACTCACCAAGGACGGCCAGCCCACCGGCGGCCGGCTCACGCTGAAGCCCGGCTCGGGGAAGATCCCCGCATCGCTGAAGCGCGGCGACTTCGGCGCCTCGATGGCCAGCTGGAAGAACCAGCTGTTCATCGGCGCACCGGACACGAAGGTCAACCAGAAGGCGTCGGCCGGCGCCGTCCTCGCCGTCACGCTCGACGCCAAGGGCGTGAAGTCAGCCCGCACCCTCACTCAGTCGACCACATTCGTGGGTGGCGTCGCCGGCAAGCAGCACTTCTTCGGCGCCGCCCTCGCGGCGCGCGACGGCTACCTGGTGGTGGGCACGCCGTGGGACGACGTGGGCAGGGTCAGGCACACGGGCTCGATCCAGGTGTTCTCCTTGACCAAGGGCAAGATCAGGCCGATCCGGCGGATCTCCCAGGCCACCCCAGGCATCCCGGGCAAGGCTGAGTATCGCGACCGGTTCGGCGCCCAAGTGGAGATCGGATCGACCTGCAACGGCGTCCCGGCCGTCCTCGTTGGAGGCCCGGGCGAGGCGATCGTGAACGACGAGGTGGACGGCTCCGCCTGGCTGATTCCGCTGCGCACGGCGAAAGGCTGCAAGGCCACTCAGCTCTACGAGGGCCACGGCCTGCCTGGTACCCCGCATTTCCGCGGCATCGGCGGAGTGCTCGGCTTCGTCCGGGACAGCGGCAGGGTGGACGACGACCTGGTGATCGGCGGCAGCGGGTACATCGACGAGATGCTCGGCCGCTTGTTCTGGGTCTCCTCAAAGACCGGGAAGGCCCTGCTCAGCCAGGACGCCGAGTTCGCCCGAGTCGCCGGACGCTGACCCGCGACGCCCGATTCCTCACGACGCGCCACGTTCGGGACGACCCGCGCGTAGGTAGATCACAAGCTCACCACAAGGAGACACCATGCACAGACCCGGACGCGTCCTCGCGACCCTCGCGAGCAGCCTGCTGCTGGCGCCGCTCGCACCGGCAGTGATCGCACCGACGGCCCAGGCCGCCCCGGTTCCCGCCGCGACGCCGGCCGCCATCGCCTCGCCCGACTTCGACGGGGACGGCA
>JBDHVC010000180.1:0-2561 GCA_039809495.1 Sandaracinaceae bacterium | reverse complement strand
GTAGTTGGTATATCGACTTCGTTCAAGTTCGTCAGGAGTTGCGCGGTCTTCTCGAGCTTGGTTCCACCTTCGCCCACATACCCGGTCAGGTCCCACAACTGCCCCATGATGATGAGGGCCGCGATCCCTGTGAGAAATCCAACCATGACCGCGTTCGAAACGAACTTGATGATCATGCCCAACCCGAGCAGACCCATGGCGAGCTGAAACACACCTGCGATCAGCGCAACGGCAATCAGCGCGTGAACCCGGTCGTCACCCGTTCTCGTTCCAAGCGCATCTGCCGCAACGAGGGTCATGGCGCTGGTGGTGTTGAACATCATGAGTTGCGTGGAGCAGGTCAGGGCGGCGATCGGTGTTCCGACCATGAGCGTGTAGATGCCATAGACCGGGTTGACTCCAGCCAGCACACCCGACGCCATCCCATCGGGAACATTCGCGATGCCGACCGTGATTGCTGCCAGACCGTCCTGCTTGCTGACCGGGAGCTTTCTCTTCAGCCCCACGCGCTGGCCCAGGCCGCTCAACGAGTTCTTGATCTGATCCATGCCGGTCGTTACTCCATGCTCGGGCGATCTCTTCGTCTCTGCCGATTCACGTTGGTCGAATCAGCGTGCGTTCGATTGCTGACCGGCACGTCAGCGAACAGGGCTGACGTGGCGTTCGTCCGCATCGTGGCTTTCCGGTCCTGTCAAACTCCCGCGCTCGACATCCATGGCCTTCATGGGCCGTCGTCTCGCATCGAGCGACGCCGGCAAAGCGACCTGGCGATACGTTGCTTCGTACACACCAAGTAAACACTGCTGGCGCTTGTTCTTGAATGCACCGAACGTGGTATTTGGGACGAGCCCGAGGACGTTCGCAGGGAGAGGCTACCGTGTTCGCTCGAGCCCTCCCGACATTGACCAGTCTCGAGGACGCCGCGTGAGCCGCATATCGAGCAAAATGACTGTGCCGTTGGTCGCTCTGACCAACGGCACTGCCATGCTACTCAGCTGTGGGATATGCAATCGATGCCGACTACACCGTCTTCAGCATGATCGTCGGTTTTCGTGGCTTCTTCGTGGCGTCGATTGCCAGGCGAGTGGCGACACGCGCCGCCGCCTGATCGAAGGCTTTGGCGGTGGCGGTGTCCGGATTGGCCACCACGATTGGGTTGCCGGTGTCTCCCCCGGCGCGCACGAGCGGTTCCAGCGGAATCTTGCCCAACAGCTCGACATTGTGCTCCCTGGCAATGCGCTCGCCGCCCCCAGTGTCGAAGATATCGTGGTTGGTGCCACACACCGGGCAGACGAAGCCGCTCATGTTCTCGACAATGCCCAGGATCGGCGTCTTGACCTCTTCGAACATCTTGAGACCCTTGAGCGCGTCCGCCAGCGCGACATCTTGCGGAGTGGTGACGATAACCGCGCCAGAGATGGGAATGCGCTGGACGAGGGTGAGCTGCGCGTCACCGGTGCCGGGTGGCAGATCGATGATGAGATAGTCGAGATCGCCCCAGTCGACATCGTTCAGGAACTGGGTGATCAACTGCGCCACCAATGGTCCGCGCCAAATGAGCGCCTTTTCTGGGTCGAGAATGAAGCCGATGCTCATCAGCTTCACGCCATGGGCCTCGATTGGGAGAATGCGGTTGTCTTTCATGATCGGGCGGTCGTGCGTGCCCATCATGAGCGGGATGCTTGGACCGTAGACGTCGGCGTCCAGCAACCCGACCTTCGCGCCGGTACGCGCCAGCGCGACAGCAATATTCACCGCCACGGTCGATTTACCGACACCACCCTTGCCAGACGCAACGGCAACGGCGTTTTTCACGCCCTTGATGGGCTGCGCGTCCATGCGGCCGCCACCGCTGGAACGAACCTTGGCGCTCCACTCGATGTCGACCGCAGTGGCTCCGTTCCGGGTGAGCCGCTCGGTGACATCCTCCTGGATCTTCGGTTTCGAGGTCGAAGCAGGTGTTGGGAGCTCGATGAATACGGTCACGTTGCCGCCGTCGACGATCACATCTTTCACCATCTTGAGCTCTACCAGGCTCTGGCCCAACTCCGGCTCGTCGACGGTCTTCAGCAGCTCGAGGACGGATTCCTTGTCGAGCGTGGTGTTTGTATCGGTCATGTGAACTTTCTGCGTGGCGCCGCGGTTGAAGGATTTCCGAATCCCGATTCCGCGTGGGAACCCGGGAACTTACAAAGTGTAACTGAGCACTCGGCTCGATTCGGCCTCTCATGTGGGAAGTGCGCCAGTGTCGACCTCTCTGGCGTACAGGCGCACGGTGTCTCTGCATGCCGTGTGCCGCATGCTGCCTGCTATGCACTGGAGGATCCGCCTGCGAACCGAACAATCCTGTGCGTCATTGTTCGGGAACCCGGAGGCAATGCTCGTCGGTTGGGGGAGCCAGATGCTGAGAGCGATTGCCGGGAAGTCCAGCCATCGGGTCTCGGGGCCAAAACGCACGCGGGCCCGGCGACGCGCGTCGCCGGACCCGCCTGGTTCATTCGGGGAGATTCCGAACTAGAAATCCTCGCGCGGCTTGCTGGCGCCGAGATTGCACACCACGA
>JBDHVC010000179.1:0-2563 GCA_039809495.1 Sandaracinaceae bacterium | reverse complement strand
TCGGAGTCGAGTCCTGATACGCGGTATGGATGCCGATCGCCAGGTTGGCGGTGCCGACTCCACGGGTGCCCATGCAGATCGAGGGTTGCCCGATCAGCTTGGCCGCCGCATCGGCCATGAACGCCGCGCCGCCCTCGTGCCGGCAGGTGACCAGGTCGATCTCCGGCGTGTCGTATAGCGCGTCCAGCAATCCAAGAAAACTCTCCCCGGGGACACCGAACGCATAGCGGACGCCGCGATCCCGCAGCAGCCGGGTTGTGGCCAGACTCGATCGAATCAACGATGACTCCGTTCAGGCTGGGTCCGGAGTTCTGAGTCTGGAGCCCTGAGAGTATCCACAGGCGGGAGCCATCCCGCCCATACTCAGAACTCCGGACCCTGGACTCCGGACTCGATTTGACCATTCCGCCGCTCACCCCTAGGATGGCGCGACAGGGATACCCGGCGCACCGCGGGAGAGCTCGATGCCGAAGTTTGCCGCCAATTTGACCATGTTGTATCAGGAGTATCCGCTTCTGGAGCGGATAGAGCGCGCGGCGGCCGCCGGATTCCGGGGTGTCGAGATTCTCTATCCCTATGGTGAGGATGTCGAAGCGATCCGCGCGGCCCTTGCGGCGCGCGATCTCGAACTCGTGCTGTTCAATGTGCCGTCCGGCAATTTGGCCGCTGGCGACCGGGGAATGGCGAACGATCCCCGGCGAGTCGGGGAGTACCGTGCGGCGGTCGAACTGGCGCTCTCCGTGCAACGGACATTGCCAGCGACACGGTTCAACAGCACCATCGGGCGGCAGTTGCCCGATGTTTCCATCGCAGACCAGTTCGAAACCGCCCGGACGAACTACGCCTGGGCGGCGAGCCGATGCGAGTCGCAGGGGGTACTGCTCTGCGTCGAGCCGTTGAACAGGATCGACAATCCCGGCTACATGGTCCCGACCTCGACCCAAATGCTTGCCCTTATCGAAGAGATCGGCCATCCGAACCTGAGACTGCAATACGACTTCTATCACCAGCAACGGATGGAAGGAAACCTCGTCGCGTTTCTGGCCGACCATATCGGACAGATCGGGCATATTCAGATCGCGGACAGCCCGGATCGGCACGAACCCGGCACCGGCGAGATCAACTATGACTACGTGTTCGAGAAGATCGACGAGCTCGGCTATGGCGGCTGGGTGTCGCTCGAGTACAGGCCGTCGACGACCACCGAAGCGAGTCTGGGCTGGTTGAAACGGTTTGGGTATGACGTTTAGCGATCGGCAGGCAGCACACAGCAGGCAGAAAGCACGAGGAAGGCATGGCGGAAACAGTTGGATTCATTGGGCTCGGCATTATGGGCAAACCGATGGCGCGGCATCTGGCAAACGCCGGTCACGACGTGGTCATCCACACCCTGAATCGGGAAACGATCAAGACGTTCACCAGCGAGTCGGACATGTTCATCGCTGCGTCGTCTCCGAAAGACGTGGCGAGCAAAGCAAAGATCGTCATCACCATGCTGCCCGATTCGCCGCAGGTGAACGAAGTGGTGTTGGGGGCCAATGGTCTCATCGAGGCGATGGGCGAAGGGTCGTTGCACATCGATATGAGCACGATTGCCCCTGCGACGGCGATCGAGGTTTCGACCGCCTTGGCTGGCGTTGGCGCTCGCGCGCTCGACGCGCCGGTCTCGGGAGGCGAGGCCGGCGCGATCAATGCGGCGCTGAGCATCATGGTCGGTGGCGCGGCTGAGGATGTGGAACGGGCCATGCCGCTCTTCGAGAAGATGGGCAAGACCATCGTGCATGTCGGCGCATCTGGCGCAGGGCAGGTCGTGAAAGCCTGCAATCAGGTAATGGTCGCGATCAACTATGCGGCCATGAGCGAGGCGTTGGTGCTCGGCGCCAAAGCGGGTGTCGACCCCGCGAAAGTCTTGCAAGTGCTGGGCGGCGGACTCGCGAACTCGCGGGTCATGGAGCTCAAGGGGCAGAATGTGATCACCCGCAAGTTCGCCCCCGGCTTCCGGGTCGACCTGCACCGCAAGGATCTCAACATCGCCATGAACGCCGGCAAGACGACCGGCGTGCCGTTGCCGGTCACCGCGTTGGTGCAGCAACTCTTCGAAGCGCTCGCCGTGGCTGGCCGGGGAGGGCTGGATCATTCCTCTCTCGTGACCATCTACGAGGATCTGGCCAACTTCCAGGTCGGCGAAGCCGAGGCGTAACGCGCGAATGCCGATCCGAACGAGTGTGGCGGGTCGGTCCGTGCGCTTTTCCCCGTGTAGCCGCCGACTTCCATGGCCGAAATCGGGAGTAGTGCGGGCAGCCACAGAGGGCAGCGGCTACGGAGAGCGCTGGTTCGTTACCGTGAGAGACAGGACGTTACTGCTCGAACCGATACGCTTCCTGTTCTGACATGCCCTCGCCGGATTTGTACGCTTCGTATTCCGCCCTCGTTTCGGCGTTGGCGGGATAGGTGCCAGGAAGCGCGGCGCCAGCCTCGATCTTTTTCAGGATGAAGGCCTCGAAGGCTTCCTGCTCGGCGGCCGGGGCTGCGATTTCGGCCGCCAGATGGCGTGGGATGACGA
>JBDHVC010000178.1:0-2568 GCA_039809495.1 Sandaracinaceae bacterium | reverse complement strand
CGCGAGGGCGTCGAGCGCCTCGCGCGCGCGGAGCTCGCCCACGAGGAGCGTCGGCGCAGGCGAGGCGCTCACGTGGACGCGCTCGCGGCGGCGCTGGGCGTGACGGCCGCGGCGCAGGCGGGGGAGCGGGACGCGCTCGCGCCCTGGCTCGCGCGAGCCGAAGCGCGGCTCGAGGCGGCGCAGGCCGCGATCCGCGAGCGCGAGGCCAGGCACGCGCGGCTGCGTGACGTCGAGCAGCGCATCGTCGACACGAAGGACGAGGTGCGCCGCGAGACCCTCGCCAGCGCGCGATGGCGCGACGAGTGGGCGAGGGCGATCGCGGACCTCGGCGTCGATCCGGCCGACTCGCGGCGCCTCGCGCTCCGCGCGCTCGAGAAGCTCGATGAGCTCTTCAAGCACCACGACGCGGCCAGCGAGGCGAGGCTGCGCGTCGAGGGGATGGCGAAGGTCGTCGACGGCTTCGCCGAGCGCGCCCGGGCGCTCGCCGCGCGCCTGGGGCCGCTCGGGGTGGCTGAAGATCCCGAAGAGATCGCCGAGGAGCTCCGCGACCGGCTGGCCCGAGCTCGCTCGGACGAGGAGCTCCGCAAGCGCCTCGTGACCGAGCTCGAGAAGCGGGCGCGCGAGCTCGCGCTCGCTCGCCGTGCGATCGAGGAGATCGGCGCGGAATTCGCGGCTCTTCGGGGTGAAGCGGCCGTCGAGCGCGACGACGAGCTCGACGCGGCCGCGGAGGCCTCCGGCCGCGCGCGGGCGCGGCTCGAGGCGCTCGAGGCGCTGGAGCGTCAACTCCGCGACTCGGGCGAGGGTCGGAGCATCGAGGAGCTCCGCGCGGAGCTCGATCTGGTCGATCGCGATCGGCTGCCCGCTGACGTGGAGGCCATCCGCCTGCGGCTCACGGAGCTCGCGAGCGAGCGCGACGCCGCGCGGGATCGCGTCCGCGAGGTGGCGGCGCGCGAGGCGGCGATGGAGGGCTCCTTCGCCGCGGTCGAGGCGGCGGCGGATCGCGAGGCCGTGCTCGCTCGGCTCGCCCCGGAGATCGAGCGCTACCTCACCCTCTCGTTCGCGCGGCGCATCCTGAAGGCGGAGATGGAGCGCTACCGGCGCGCCCACCAGACGCCGATCCTCGAGCGAGCGGGCGTCCTCTTCGAGCGCCTGACGCTCGGCTCCTTCATCGGCCTAAGAGACGACGTCGCGAAGGACGGCACCCCCATCCTGCTCGGCGAGCGCGTGAACGGTGCGAGCCTCGGCGTCGAGGCGATGAGCGAGGGGACGCGGGATCAGCTCTACCTCGCGCTGCGGCTCGCTACCCTCGAAGAGAGCCGCCCGGTCGAGCCCATCCCGCTCATCGCCGACGACGTCCTCATCGCGTTCGACGACGAGCGCGCGCGGGCCGGCCTCGAGGTCCTCGCGGAGCTCTCGAGGACGACCCAGGTGCTGCTCTTGACGCACCACGCGCGGATCGCGGCGCTTGCGCGCGAGCTCGGGGAGGCGAAGGGCCTCTTCGTTCACGAGCTCCCAGCGAACGCGAGCGTCGGCGATCGCCGTCCGTGACGAAGCCGTGACGCGACCGGGGTGACGGCATCGCGGCCCGGTCGTGGGGTCGCATGCTTCGAGCGAGGGTAGCAACGGTGGCCCGGCTCGGCCGAGGAGGGCGCGTCCCCGCCAACCTTCCGACACCACGCTCACCATGAAGAACCTCGCCCCCCTGACGCTCGTCGTCCTTCCCGCCTTCGTCCTCGGCTCCGGCTGCGTGCACACCCGCGTCCTGCCGCGACGGCCCACTCCCGCGTGGAGCGTCCCCTCATCGCTCGCCGAGGGGAGGCGCGCGAGCGACCCGAGCGACGCTCCGGTCGTGATCGACCTCGTCGACGGTCACGGGCCCGTGCGGCGCATCACGAGCGCGGCGCTCGTTCGTCACTCCGCGGACGTCGCGAATTACCAGTACGTGCCGCAGGAGACGTGCTCCGGCGGATCCTGCTCGACGTCGATGCAATTGGTTCGGTCGGGCACGCACCACTACACCTGGGTGAACCTCGAGCGCACGAGCGAGCCCGTCTGCGCGCGCACCCCGTGCCGCGCGTACCTCCCCCGCGGGAGCGAAACCCTGATCGCCGGGAGCGCAGCGGGCTGGAGCGACGTCACGCTCGACGTCGAGGGGCCGCTCTTCGTCCGCCACGCACCGACGCTCCACGTGCGCGGGATGAACCTCTGGCCCGTGACGCTCATGACGACGGTCCTCGGCGCCTGCGCCGCCGTCATCGGCCTCGTCCTCGCGAACTCCGAGCTGTACAGCCAGGACACGGACTACCAGACGATCGGTTGGAGCATCACCGGCGGCGGCGCAGGCCTCGCCGTGCTCGGCACCCTCGCCCTCGCGTTCAACCGCGACGACGTCACGACTCCGGGGGCGACGGCGTCTTGGCGCCTCTCCTTCTGAACATCGCCCGACTGTCCTCGCCGTCACCCTCGAGCGTGTTGCCCCCTGCGTCAGGATAGGGTGCAGATCCGAGCCTGACGACATTTTTCGTGGAATTCCGGGGGCGTGCGGCGTGTTGACGGTGGATGACGAGC
>JBDHVC010000177.1:0-2574 GCA_039809495.1 Sandaracinaceae bacterium | reverse complement strand
CAACTGATCGATTTCTGCGAGTTCTCTAACATCGAGTCGGTGAATGGAAAATCGATCTTTGTACTGATCGACCAACCGGTTCAGCGCTTCAGCCTGCTGTGGTTGCCGACAGCAGGCTACTACCCGCCAGCCATCGGCAGCGTATTGTCTGGCAAATTCCAAGCCTATCCCCCGATTGGCACCCGTAATCAAAACAGTATTCATTGAGAATCCTCATCAATAATCGAAACCACGCTTCTTCAAAGAATCAAGTTGAAAATAACGGATTATTACATCCGGACAGCCTGGCTCGAGTGTTATTTTTAAGAGAAAGCTGATCGGAACTGACAGATCGGGAAATACATTGACATCCTCCCTCGCCTAAAATCGGGGGATTCCTACGGCGCTCACAGCTGCGCAAGGCTGCTGTGAATCGCTTCGGCGGGTTCCTGCTTCGCAGAGGCTGCACGCCCTGGCCCTTGCGGGCTCGGCGTGGCTGACATCCTCTCCACAGGCTGCAACGCGGTGTCCCCGCGCCAGGATATTCATCGCGCCGACCACATCGGCGTTTTCCGCATAGCCGCATTGTACACAAGCGAATTCCGCCTGCGTCTCGCGGTTGTCCGCATGGATATGCCCGCAAGCCGGACACGTCCGGCTGGTGTTGTGCGGCGGCACGGCGATGAGCCAGCCTCCCGCCCACGCCAGCTTGTACTCCAGTTGTCTGCGGAACTCGAACCATCCCTGATCGAGGATGGCTTTGTTCAGGCCGGACTTGGCCCGAACGCTTTTACCCGGCTTCTCGGCGCTGCCTGCCGCTGACTTGCTCATATTGCGCACCTGCAAGTCCTCGATACACACCATCGCCTGATCGCGGTCGTGGCTTTGTGCAGGTAGTCGCGGCGGCAGTTGCCGATGCGGGTATGGAGACGTTGTACTTTGGCCTTCGCTTTCTTCCAGTTGCTGCTGAACTTCTGTTTGCGGCTCATGGCCCGCTGGGTGCGACGCAGGCGGGTTTCGTGCTTCTTGAAGCTCAATAGCGGCGCGAGGTAGCTGCCATCGCTCATCGTGGCGAAGCGGGTAATTCCCATGTCGATGCCCACGGCGCTGCTGGCTTGGGGCATGGGCTGCTCGACTTCGCGCTCAGTCTGGATGCTCACAAACCACTTGCCACCCGACGACTGGCTGATAGTGTCATTCCTGACTGTGCCCAGCACATCACGGCTGTTGCGGTAGCGCAGCCAGCCCAGCTTGGGCAGGAAGATGCGGTCGTTGCCCTGATCGAGCTTGATTTGTTTCGGGTCAGGGTAGCGGAAGCTGTCGCGCTGGCCTTTCTTCGCAAAGCGCGGGAAGCCCGCGCGTTTGGCGAAGAAGTTCTTGTAGGCCTGCTCCAAGTCCTTGAGCGCGTGTTGCAGCGGGTGCACGGGCGCATCCTTGAGCCACGGGGTTTCACTGCCGTTGCGCCAGCCAGTCAGTTCCTTGGCCATTGCCACGTAATTGATGAACTTGCCACCAGCTTCATAGTTGGCCTTTTGCAGTGCCAGTGCCTTGTTGAACACGAAGCGGCACGAACCAGCGAAACGCGCCATCTGGCGCGCTTGCTGACCGTCTGGCCGAAGTTCATATTTGTAGGCGTTGCATAGGGATAGCAGTATAGTTTGGCCTATGAGCAATGACAACGATATTCGCCAGCGTCTGCGCCGACTTCGAGGCGCAGCTATCTGCGTTCGATGGCGAGGATGACCATGTTCATCTGCTGGTGAACTATCCGCCCAAGGTGGCGGTATCCAATTTGGTAAACAGCCTCAAGGGGGTATCCAGCCGACTGATTCGCAAAAAGAACTACCCCAGCATTCGCAAGAAGCTGTGGGGCGGTGTGCTATGGTCGCCGTCCTACTTTGCCGGTAGCTGCAGCGGTGCGCCTATCGAAGTCATCCGGCGGCAGTACATCGAACAACAACAGACGCCGCATTAACACCGTATAGGATGCCTACAGCGTCAGCGCTATCCTTCCCCGCTCTGAAGGGCAAGGTTTGACGCGCACCAGATCAAATATTTTGCTGCTTATAGCGGAGTGTTTTATTGACTGTTACAGATATAAGTTCTGTCAGTTTGGCGGCAGGCTGGCAAGCCATGCTCCTATTGCACGCATGTCGTCGTCATCCAGCCCATGTGCCACACTTTGCATGATCAGATTGTCGCTGGTAGTAGCGTATTTGCCTTCACGGTATTCCATAAGCCGTGTGACGATATAGTCCGCGTGCTGTCCGCGCAGTACCGGCCAGGTTAAGAAGTGCGCATCATTCAAACCTTGTGCATCGGCACCGTGGCAGCCCTGGCACGGCGGCACGCCACGCGCCGGGTCGCCCTCCCGGAACAGTGTTGCCCCATGTGTCATTGGTGGTGCAGTGGGTGTCGTATCGGCCGTTGGTACCTGCGTAGCAAAGTACGCGGCGAGATCGCGCAGGTCCGTGTCGCTCAGGTTCGAGACTATTGGGGTCATCGGTGAATCGGGACGCACGCCACGTGTGTAGTCAACAAGTCGCCAGTACATATAGTCAATGCGCTGGCCTGCAAGTCGTGGAAAGGTCGGTA
>JBDHVC010000176.1:0-2583 GCA_039809495.1 Sandaracinaceae bacterium | reverse complement strand
ATAGCTATGCACAGAAGACAGATCGAGTGTGGCGTTAAGGTTCGGCGGCAACACTGAAATCCCTGGGGCTGCAACCGCATAACGACTGCCGGGCGACAGATTACCCCTAACCTGCTCAACCAAGGGCGAGGTCATCGCTATCTGCGCCGGGTCTTGCTTGAGCATCAATGGATAAGAGGTCATAACAAGGACCGACGCAAGAGCCAGCATCAAAAACGTGGGGCGAGTCCGATCGTATTGGGCGATGAGCAGACCGGACACCGCTAGCAGGCCAACGATTAACCCCCAACGGATAGGGACATGCTGCGAAATGCCGAATGCAACACCCAGCGCGACCACTACCAGCGTTACCGCCCCTCCAACAAATACGGCGGGCGAAAATTGACGGCGATTCACGCGCTTCACAAGAGCGTCAATACCGAATGCAGTGATGACGGTAAGGGGAAGCATGATGCTGCCCAGCGGGGTACTTCGGGAGAGATTGAATCCGAAGTATTTAACGCCTAGCACGTACAGTGGGTGAACGAAGGCAAGCAGGCACAGCACTAGAATCGCCAGCCACCAGCCCCAGGTTTTTTTGAATGCTGTGAGTAACGCCACAACTGCAAAGAACGTGACAATCAGCGTTACGCTCAGGCCATCATAAGAAAAAGGGAAAGACGGCGCGATTGGATTGCCAAATATTTCCGGGACGGTACTCAATACAAAAAAGCGAACCAGCTCAGTAAAGCTGGCGAACTTTGGAAGCACCATCGTGAAAAACGAGGGATCGGGTGCAACTCGTGCAGATTCGGACGAGAGGATGAACAGATCTCGATAAACCGGAAAAGCGAGCGCGGCTCCAACAACCAGGGCAGATGCAGCAAGAGTCAGGAATTTGGCAAGTGCAAGTCGGCTGTCGCGTGCCTTATGGTATGCCAACCAGAGACCATAGCCACCCAGCAAGTAGGCATGAAAGACAACCGGCTGCGGATACGCTGTCATCAGCAGACTGTAGCCGCTGAACGCCAACACGCCCCAGGCCAAAATATCCGGGCGTTTCGCCAAACGAGTAACAGCCCACAATGCCCCCGCTGCCCAGCACCATACGGCTGGGAACATGGGAAAGGTCAGCCAGTACATGAACAACGGAGATGTCGCTAAACCTAGTCCGGCAATCAAGCCCGATAAAGGGCTTAAGCCAGCTTCCCTGGCAAACAACAAGATGAATAAACCGGCGAGGAAGCAGAAACTTAACGACAGCGTGGTGATGAAGCGCCAAGGCTCATCAACCCATCTGGTAATCACCCAAGACGGCAGATAGGCTGAACTAAAGCCTGAAATTTGATAGAGCGGCCGCCCAAGCTCTGTATTATTTGTCCAGAGAGGTAACCAACCAGATCGGGGCACCGTCAGATGCTCTGTTATTTCTGGGATATACGCATTTGTAAAGTCACTAAACTTTCTGTTCTCAATGAGAGGGCTATCTGAGTTTACAAGCTGAACTTGAGCAACCTCAATTTCCTGCCGGTGTGGTGCTGCTACGTAAGAAAGAAAGCCCGAAAATAGTATCCCAGTTACAACGATGTAATAGATCAACGCATGCTTGTAGGAAGAAAATGCAAGCATAAGAACGCTAAGCCGACTTTTGCTTTCTTGCGACAACTAGCCTGGACCCACCGACAGGATAATTCATCCCAAACCTAATTCCCGCGAGTTCTAACATCATCAAAGCATAAAAAGTCTTATTCAAAACTACGTTAATCTTAAGCTCCCCAGCTGGGTCGAAATTCTTTGTTTTCTGCTTCTGGAAGACTCGTGAAAGCATCATCACTGGCAAAAGACTCGTTACAAAAGAACTGCTTCTTAAAAGCTCAAAACCGGCGGTCAAAACCTTCTGCTCGATCTCGGCACGCGTGTACCTACGCACGTGGCAGGCATACTCATCAGAAGCGCTCCACAACCAGGGATGCTGAGGAACTGTTAGCAGCAAAACACCGCCAGGTTTGATGGCGCAATGAAGTTGAGCCAGGACAGTTTCATCCTCTTCAATGTGTTCCAGCACATCGAAGGCGCCGATGGCATCAAACTCTTCCACAAAAGGCACGCGTCGAGCATCCATCTGCATGAAGTGTGCGGAGGGAACGCGTTCTGCCGCATGAGATAAGCCAGCCAAGAAAATCTCACTGCCACTTAACGCCAGCTTTGGGTAGGCACGAGCGATACCCGATAGAACAAAGCCAGTACCGCAACCCACCTCCAAAAAAGTGCTTACGTTTGGCTGGTAGGTACGTAGCGCCCAGAGAATAAGTTCGTTACGTGCCCGAAACCAGAAATTTCCCGCTTCCAATCTGGATAGTTCGGAGAAGTATTCAGACTTGAAACCTCCGCCGCCATGTGCGAATTCAGGGGCATGAGCCTCTATTCCATTCAATTGCTCTGGCTGATGACCGCAAGAAGGACAGGTCCAATCGTTAGAAGAGAAGATGTTCTCGCACTGAAGACAAACTTTCATGATGGAACCCCTTCGGATTCTTTCGCACTCTGCGCAAATACAAAAAACCGCGACATAACAAACAGAAAGATGGCCACCACGATGATTGC
>JBDHVC010000175.1:0-2592 GCA_039809495.1 Sandaracinaceae bacterium | reverse complement strand
ACTGCCTTCTGCTTCAGCATCCATAATTTTTTCTCCACCTCGTACAGAATCAATCGCCTGTTCCAGTGCTGCACGGTTTGCACCATACTGCTTGAGCAATCTGCCAGTTTCACCTTTATCTTCCAGCGCTGCCAGTAAAAACATTTCTGAAGCAATATACTGATCGCCTTTCTTTTGTGCTTCCTTGTCCGTCAGGTTCAGCAAGTTGCCCAGATCACGGGAAACATTGATTTCTCCACCCGTGCCTTCCACCTTTGGCAGGCGATCCAGGCTTTGCGTCAATGCCTGCTGCAACGGCTGTATGGTGATCCCGGCGCGCTGCAGCAGCGAACCAATGCCGCCGTCTTCCTGTTGCATGAGCGCAAGCAGCAGATGTTGTGGCTCGATATAAGGATGATCTTTCCCCAGCGCCATGCTTTGTGCGTCAGCAAGCGCTTGTTGAAACTTGGTGGTGAATTTGTCAAACCGCATGGTATCTCCTGAAATAAAGATTGGAATGCCCCTACTATATGGGGGAACCATGAAATTTCAACCGGATTAAGCGGTTTTTTGGAGAGTGTGATTCTGGAGCAGATTAAGCTTTTGGAATATTTTTGAAGCGATTGCTACGGTTTGGGAGGAAGGTGGTGCCCCACTACTGTTGTCGCTCGCAGTGGAGCGGGTGGTTTAGTTGAGTTTGTTTTTAAGTTCAGTGGCTTTGTCTTTGGTGGCATCGTAAGCCTCGCTGGCGCGGTGTTCGGCCTTCTGTTTCATGCATTCCATTTCGCTGCCGGTGCAGGCAGCTTCTTTGGCGCGGTTGATTGCCTTGTTGGCAGAGCGTTGCATATCGTTTTTCTGTACATCAAGTTTTTCCATGATGGTTTCTTCCGCGAATGCCCCTGAAGAAAATGCCAAGGATAGGGTCAATGCTGCTGATAAGTATAAGTATTTCATTTTATGTGCTCTCCCGTATTGATTTTGCGAATAAAGGTACTTCAGTTTGTCGTTCTATGCTGTTGTGATATTGAATTTTTCTGTTGAGTGAGCTAAAACCTGCAGTAATTAAGGGAATGGCGGCACTTATTTGAATCTTGCAGCGAAATCTGCAAAAGCCTTGCTGGCAGCTTCCCATTTTTCTTCCGCTTCATCTTTGATGTCGTCCCAAATATCATCTGTCTTATCAGCCAGTTGATCCAGATAGTCTGAAAGCTCAGATCGTTTTTTATCGACTTCTTCTATTTGCTTTCTGATTTCGATTTTGCCGCCAGTCGCCAGGCTTTCTCCTTTTGCTTTCAGCAGATCAATCTGTGCTTGCCATATTTTTAATTGTGCCTCAGCTTTTTCTATGTAGTCTTTTTTATAACTCATGATTAATTACTCCTTTATTGCTGATAATTTGTATTGTCGGTATTTTCTGAGGTAAGTCATCAAATGTATCGGATTAAAGGTACCATGATTCGTTGTATGTTTCATTGTTTCCAGATTGTTATTAGTAGCTCTGGCTTCGATTCCCTGTTTTCGGATAAGGATGCAGCTTGTTCAGCGCGATACTTTTTCCGGCTGTTTCCACGATACGGATATGTTCCCGGCGCAGCTCGCGGGCGTGTCTTAATCCGCAGGAATGCGCGATCATGCCGATTTCGCGGTTCACATTGGTAGCGTAATTGGCTACGCGCAGGTATTTTTCCTCTACCACCAGGCCACGCTGCAAACGCGGATTATGGGTGGTGATGCCGGTTGGGCAAGTGTTGAGGTGACAGCGCATCGCCTGAATGCAACCCAGGGAAAACATGAACCCGCGCGCCGTGTTAACAAAGTCTGCGCCAACACATAATGCCCATGCACACTTGGCGGAAGTAACCAGTTTTCCTGCAGCAACCACACGGATGCGCTGTTTCAGGCCGGATTCGATCAGTGCATCCACCACACGGGGCAGCGCTTCGATAATCGGCAATCCGGCATAATCCATCAATGTTTGCGGCGCTGCGCCACTGCCGCCTTCTCCGCCGTCGATTGTCAGAAAATCCGGCGCGTATTCCGGTCCCCGACGCAAAATGGCTTCGCATAATTCGTTGATGAAGTGCCAGCCGCCAATAGCAGTTTTGACCCCGACCGGGCGACCAGTCAGTTCCCGGATAAAAGCAATTTGGTCCAGCAGCTCTTCTATATTGCCAATATCATGATGCCGGTTGGGGCTGATGGAATCCTGCCAGGGGGGAATCCCTCGAATGGCCGCAATTTCCGGATTTACCTTGGACGCAGGCAGTACCCCTCCTTTGCCCGGCTTTGCCCCTTGTGAAAGCTTGATCTCGAATGCCTTGACGAACCGGGCGACTTCCCGTGCCCGCGCAGCGGAAAAGTTACCATGTTCATCCCGAATGCCGTATTTGGCGGTACCAATCTGCATGATAATGTCGCATTCACCTTCCTGGTGATAGGGTGCCAATCCGCCTTCCCCCGTGTTTAACCAGCATCCGGCTTTGGCCGCGCCAAGCGAGAGTGCCCGTACTGCGGGCGTGGAAAGTGCACCATAACTCATGGCGCTGATATTGATGATGGAGCGCGCCAGAAACGGCTGATTGCAATATCCTTCGCCAATGGAAAGGGCCGGAG
>JBDHVC010000174.1:0-2614 GCA_039809495.1 Sandaracinaceae bacterium | reverse complement strand
CCGCCTCGCCGAGTTGATAGGGCTCCTCACCGCAGATGAGATAGACGGGGGTCAGCCCTTGGGCGAGCTGGGCCGGGAGCTGGTTGAAACGCAGACGCATCGGCGCAGCCCCTCAGGTAAGCACCGCCCGTAGACGCATCAAGATACGGTCGGCGGCATCGGCGGCGAAGTCCTGGTAGATCAGCTCCTCCTCGAGCTGCTTGCCCAGCACCTCCACGTCTGGGTTGTCGAAGGTCCGCACCAGATCCAGGGTCTGGGGGGCGACCCGCTCCGTACCGTCCTTGGCAACCGCGTCGAAACGAACCAGGTAGTGCAGCTCGTAGGCGAGAACCTTGCCACTGGAATCCACCGCCGCAACCCGCGAGAAACGGTCTTCCGATAGGATCCGCAGGATCAGTTTGGCAGTGTCAGGTCCAGATACGAACTGCACGGCACTGCCGGTGAGCTGATCCTCGATCGCCCGCCGCACGGAAGAGCCGGGCACGGCCTGGACGTACAAAGGGTTGAGCTCGGGGGGGATCTCGACCGCCCCGCGCAGGTGAAAGCCACAGCCACCGAGTGCGGGGGTCAGGAGACTGGCCAGGGCCAGCATGGACCAGACTCGCGTCTGGACCCAACCAAGGGCACGGCTGGTCCAGCCCCCCTTGCGACACCAGTGGTGGATAGGGACCACGGGGCCTAGCCCGCCACCACGTTCACCAGCTTTCCAGGCACCACGATGACCTTGCGCACTGTCATGCCCTCCGTGAATCGCTGGACCGCCAGGCTCGCCAAGGCGCTCGATTCCACCAGCGCCCGGTCCGCATTGGCGGATACCTGGACCTTCCCACGCACCTTGCCGTTCACCTGAATCACGTACTCGATTCGCTCTTGGTGCAGGGCTTCTTCGTCCACCCGGGGCCAAGGGGCCTGGAGGATGTCGTCCCCGAGACGAAGCTCCCGCCACAGGTGGTGGCAGATATGGGGCGCAATAGGAGCGAGGAGCCTCAGGCAGATGCTCAGGCCTTCCCGGAGCACCGCAGACCCGGCGCGGCCCTCCTCCACTCGATAAAGTGCATTGACCATGGTCATACAGGCCGAGACCACGGTATTGAACTGCTGGCGCTCATAATCGAACAGGGCCTTTTTCAGGGCGCCATGGATTTCCCGCCGCAGGCCAATTGCGCCTTCGCCAAGGTCCGCGGGTGCCATTCCTTGGTCATTGGCCCCGCCCCGGCACAGCGCCAAGGCCCATAGGCGCTTAAGGAAGCGGAAGGCCCCATCCACCCCCTCGTCATTCCATTCCAGGGACTGATCCGGCGGAGAGGTGAACATGGTATAGAGGCGAACCGTATCCGCCCCGTAACGGGCGATGAGGGTCTCTGGGTCCACCCCATTATTCTTCGACTTAGACATCTTCTCGATGCCGCCGAAGTGGACTGGCTGGCCGTCCGATGCGAGGACAGCGGCGAGTAGCTTGCCCTTGTCATCGCGGGTCACCTCCACCTCGGCAGGATTGAACCACTCCTTGCGGCCCGCGGCGTCCTCCCGGAACCAGGTCTCGGCAACCACCATTCCCTGGGTGAGGAGTCGGGTGAAGGGCTCGTCGCAATCCACCAGCCCCTGATCCCGCATGAGCTTGTGGAAGAATCTGGCATAGAGTAGGTGCAGAACCGCGTGCTCGATCCCGCCGATGTACTGGTCCACCGGCAGCCAGTAACGGGCCCGCTCATCCAGCATGGCCGTGTTACAGCCCGTCGAGCAGTAGCGGGCGTAATACCAGCTCGATTCGAAAAAGGTATCGAAGGTGTCGGTCTCTCGAGTCTCGCCGTTGGCGAGATTCGAGAAGGATTCCATTTTCTTTAGAGGCGAGCCGGTCCCGTCCACGACGACGTCCTCGGGGAGGAGGACTGGGAGCTTCGTCTCGGGACGTACGCCGCCGTCGCGGGTGCGCACCACTGGGATGGGGCAGCCCCAATAGCGCTGGCGGGATACACCCCAGTCCCGCAGGCGGTAGCTTACCCGCTTGTGCCCCTTTCCGCGGCGTTCGAGCCAGTCGGCGATGGCGTCATAGGCCTGCTCCGAGGTCAGCCCGTCGAAGGGGCCCGAGTCCCAAAGGACGCCCTTCTCCACATAGGCGCCGGCCTCGATGCCGCAGGGGCTGCCGTCGGCCGAGTGGATGACCCGGCGCTTCGGGATCCCGTACCGCTCGGCGAACTCCCAGTCCCGTTGATCGTGGGCGGGGACGGCCATCACCGCCCCGGTCCCATAGCCTAGGAGGACGAAATTGGCGGCATAAATAGGGACCGGTTCGCCGGTGACCGGGTGGATAGCGTCGATATCGAGCGGATGCCCTCGCTTCTCCATGGTCTCGATCTCCGCTTCGGAGACCCCCCCCTGGCGGCACTCCTCGATGAAAGCGGCCAGCATGGGGCTCGACGCGGCCGCCCGGTGGGCCAGGGGGTGCTCCGCGGCCACCGCCACATAGGTCACCCCCATCAGGGTGTCGGGCCGGGTCGTGTAGATCCCGAGGGCCTCCTCGCAGCCCGCGATGCCGAACTCCATATAGACGCCCTCTGAGCGACCGATCCAGTTGCGCTGCATGGTGCGCACTTGCTCGGGCCAGCCCTCTAGG
>JBDHVC010000173.1:0-2639 GCA_039809495.1 Sandaracinaceae bacterium | reverse complement strand
CGCCATTTGCTCCAACGGAATCATCCGCTCGTGCCGTGACCTCCATGCGCGCCGCGAGGTTCTATCAGGTCCCGCGAACGAGTTCCATCTGCTGCGGGATTATCCGAACCGCTGGAGCGCCTGGGACATGGAGGCGTCTTCGATGGATGACTACGAGGTCGTCGCCTCCGATGGCCGCGGAGTCGTTGAGGAACAAGGGCCGTTGCGGGTCGTGATCTCGTTCGACCGGCCGTTCGGCCGTTCGCGGGTCCGTCAAAGGCTGATTCTGCGCGCCGGCAGCGCGCGTCTGGATTTCGATATCGACATCGACTGGCAGGAGCGCGATCGGGTTCTCAAGGTTTCGTTTCCGCTCGCCATCCACACCGATCATTCCGTGGCGGAGATCCAGTATGGCCACGTCAGGCGGCCGACCCACCGCAATACGAGTTGGGATGCGGCACGTTTCGAGGTGCCCATCCATCGATGGATCGACTTGTCGGAGGCCGACTACGGCGCGGCTCTACTGAACAACGGCATCTTCGGCTGTGATGTTCTCGGCAATCGCCTGCGTCTCACCCTGCTCAAGTCCGCCAGCGCTCCGGATCCGGTGGCGGATGTCGGAATCCACCGCCGCACCTTCAGCTTGTTTCCTCATCCGGGAGCGACCCTTGACGGGCGCGTCAATGACGAGGCGCTGGCGCTCAACTCGCCATTGATTGTGAGAGATGGTGCGCCCGATGGTCCGTCGGAAGCATCCTGGCTCTCCGTGGATCAGCCCGCGGTCACGCTCGAAGCGTTCAAGCGATCCGAGGATGGAAAGCATCTGGTCATGCGCTGGCTGGAAGCGGGCGGACGCCGCGCGAATGCCTCCATCCACACGACGTTGCCCGGTGTCTCCTTTGGTGAGGCGGAGTTGTTAGAGAACGCGTGTCCTGCCGACCGAAATGAGGGACTCCGGGAATTCGAACCATTTGAAGTGAGAACGTTTCGAACTCCATGATTCCGTGGAACGGGTTGGTTTGAGGAATCTCCCGGTGTGCGGAGAGCCATGGCGGGACAAGGGCCGCGTTGGCCTTCACCTCACCTGATGAAACGCTCCACCGAGGATGCTTCGCGCGTCGAAACCATGGTTCGAGAGAATGCGGGCGGCGAAGTAGCTGGTCTTGCCCATCTGGCAGATGGTGAAGACGGGCTGCGACTTGTCGATCTCGTCCAAGCGCTGGCGAAGCTGTGGCAGCGGGATGTTTTTCGCACCTGGCACGGGAAGCCTGGCCGAGCTGGCGGCGGGACGGACGTCGATGATCGCCGCCTCCCGATGGTTGATCATCTCTGTTGCGCCCAGGGGATCAACAGTCCCCCGATTGCCGACCAACAGATTGTGGATCAGCAGTCCGAGGATCACGACCAGTGCCAGAAACAGGTACCAGTGGTTAGCGATAAATTCCAGGAGCTGACTCAACGACATCGGCTTCGGGTCTCTCCGCGTAGGGGGGCTCGCTGCGGCGCCTGGGCGGCGGGCCGCCCAGGCGCTGGTTGGGGGATCGGCTCAGGGATCAGGTTCCCTGGAGGTGCGGGGTCCAGGTCGAGGCTCGGAGTATAAAGACGCGCGGGGCAGGCGTCACCCTAGGGAGGCTCCAGTTTCAGGCACTTCGGGTGCCTGAAACTGTCGGGCCATCCCTGGCCCGAACGGGAAACGCAATAAATCAGCGTTTCCCTGGGGTCGAATACTCACTCCGCGTGCTGGCAGAATACCGCACGCATCATGCCGATCAGGCGCAGGGTTCGGCCATCACTCACTCGATAATACACGCGGTTAGCGTCCTTTCTCGAGGCAAGGATGCCCTTGTCGCGCAGTATGGCGAGATGTTGGGATATGTTGCTCTGGGAGGTCCCTACATGGTCGACGATTTCCTGCACGCTCACCTCCTGGTCCCCGAGGGTGCAGAGGATCTTCAGCCGGAGGGGGTGGGACATGGCCTTGAGCGACCGCGACGCGCGCTCAATGTCGTCGTCGTCGGCGAACAGACCCATGTCGTGGTTGCCGAGAGCCTCGGGATCGTTCAAGACTGGGTTTGGGCTTGGGGTCAGGGTGATCGCCATCGCGTCTGGCCGAATCAACGATTAACAATACAATAATAAACTTTTTCGCGTCCCCTGCGAAGGACCAAGATGCGTCCCGGCGCCCATCGGGCCGCGGGGGTCGCGTCTCGGATGACCGGCCGTTACTCTTGGTCGGATTAGTTTCGAGCCCCTGCAAGCATGTCCCAGCGTGGTTTGCCTCAAGCCGACGGATACCACTCAGCGGAGTGTCGCCCCAGATCAGCGCACTTGGTGTCTCGCTGGGGCTGCCTACTTTTCCTCTCACCCCTCCTCCTCGCACGCCTGGCCTTGGCCAACGAGGCGGCGGATCCCACCATGGAAGGGCGCGAACGGGACCTGCGGGTTATCGAGGAACAGGTCGAGGCCCTCGGCGACGAGCTGGTCGGCCGTAACACCCAACGCAGGGTCCTCGTCGAGGAGCTGGAGGAGCGCGAGCGCGACGTCGCGTCCCTGGCGCTCGCCGGGCTTGAGCTCACGCGGCTGGTCGCGGAGCAGGGCCGCACGGCCCAGGGGCTCCGCGCGCGGGAGGCCCAGGAGGAGAAGGTCCTCGCCAGGGAGAT
>JBDHVC010000172.1:0-2664 GCA_039809495.1 Sandaracinaceae bacterium | reverse complement strand
CTTCAGGTGTGCATGGCCAACGCCGGCGTCCGGTTCGCGACGGACCTGCACCGACGCCTGGTGGACGTGCTCGGCGAGGCGGCACCGTCAGAGGCTCACGTCTCGCGACTGGTCCGCACCCCACCGGAACGGCTCAACCTGACCACGCTGGACGCGCTGTGCGACGTCCTGGCGTGCGGGCCCGGCGACCTGCTGCGGCGAGTCGATCCGGCAGAGGTGGCCTCATGAGCAGTTCCATGGTTCCCGCCGGCTACGCCGAGCTGCTGTCCGACCTGACGGCGCAAGTTCGGGCTGCGCGCACCCGCGCCACCCGGATCGTCAACACCGAGATGCTGACCCTGTACTGGTCCATCGGCCAGACGATCCTGGATCGTCAAGCCGCCGAAGGCTGGGGCACCAGGGTGATCGACCGGCTCGCCGACGACCTACGCGCCGAGTTCCCCGACATGCGCGGGCTCTCACGCTCGAACCTGCACTACATGCGCAAGGCCGCCGCGGCCTGGTCAGGCTCAATTGTCCAACAGCCTGTTGGACAATTGCCGTGGGGACACATCACGGTCCTGCTCGACAAGGTCACCGACCCCGCCGAGCGGGACTGGTACGCCGCCGCCGCGGTGGAGCATGGCTGGACCCGCAAGGTGCTGCTCAACCAGATCATCGGCCAACTGCACCGACGACTCGGCGCGGCCCCCTCGAACTTCGCCACCCAGCTGGCCCCACCGGACTCCGAGCTCGCCCAGGAACTCACCAGAGATCCCTACGTCTTTGACTTCCTCACCCTGACCGCCCGCACCAGAGAGCGTGACGTCGAACGGGCCCTCATGGACCGTCTACAGGAAACGCTGCTGGAGTTCGGCCGAGGGTTCGCCTTCGTCGGCCGGCAGGTCCACTTCGACGTCGACGGCTCGGACTACTACGCCGATCTCGTGCTGTTCAACGTCGACCAGCTCCGCTACGTCGTGGTCGAGCTGAAGATCGGCCAATTCGAACCCGAGCACCTGGGCCAGCTGAGCTTCTACGTCGCCGTCGTCGACGACCGACTCCGCCGGCCCACCCACGCCCCCACGGTCGGGATCTTGTTGTGCGCCAGCCGCAACGACACCGTCGTCCGCTACGCCCTGGCCAACACCAACGCCCCCATGGCCGTCGCCGGCTACACCTCCAGCCCCGTCGACCCGGCCCAACTCCACCTGCCCCAACCCGCGGAAATCGAGGCCCTGTTGGCAACCCCCCTCGACGGCGACAGCGGCGTCACCCTCGCTGATCAACTGCCCTAAAGCTCAGGAGCAACTGCGTGACACACCCCGACGATCGCATCGCGAAGTTCTGGACAACGACCCCCGGACGGAACGCTGCACGCGGCGCTGCTGTTCGCCGGCACCACCGAGACCTACTGCGGCACCCCAGCGCATCACTGGCCCGTTGCGAAAATCCCACCCGATGCCCAGCGGTGCCCAGACTGCGCGCTTATTGCCTGGGAGGCGAGCATGCGCGGTCAGTCGATGAAGTGAAGGAATCGCCACGCCCGGCTCAACTCGTCCTGGAAGGAGTGTCCTGCGCTGGATCCCCTGGAAGCGCTAGCTTGACGTCCTGCTCCGCCAGATGGTTTATAGCTTGCGCGTGGTGAGGAGTCAGTGCCTTGAGAAGATCGAATTGAGGAAGACCACCTCGTCCTGCCCTCTCTTCTTCGGCAAACCATCGGAGCATCTCAGTCGCAATCTCGGCGCGATCAGCTTCGGTCTCTACGATCCGAGCGCGAGCTTCGGCCTCCCGTGCGGCAGCCGCGCCGAGCCTACGTTGCGCGCTCCAATCACGAATCATGCGCGCCACCAAGATCACCCCACCCATGAGGGGACCCGACCCGTAGAGCACCAGTTCAAGCGGGTTCTCGTAGCGTAGGGATCGAACTCGAGGAGGCCTTCCACGCAGCTCAGAAGCACGCTGATACTGGACCTGCTCCCACGCAGGGTGCGAAGACCACCACCCCCTCCAGGGTGGCCTCATATGAATCCACTCAAACACCTCATCACGCAGCCGAGGGTCGATGTGGCTACCGTCAAGGAGCCGATCGATTGCTCGTAGATCACCCCGCTGTACTTCGTAGGCCAAGTCCCATTGAGCGGAGGACTCAGCGAGTACGTCGCCCCATAAGGTGCCTAGATCCACGAGCTCGTTCAGGTCGGCGACATTCGTGAAGATAGTGTTCATCGAGGTATCCGGGCCTACATCGACGATGATCACAATAGATCCGGTATCGCCGTAGAACGGTGATCGTAACCCGCGTGGACGGCGATCCTCGCGGCCTGAGCGGGGGTCCATATTTCCTCCTGAAATGGATTGGCTTCCATCAAATCAGCGGCGGCGCGCTGGGCGGTTGGGAAGCTTCCCCTCAATCGGGGCCAGGGGGCGGCCCGCTCGTTGCTGTGAGACATCTATGGCTGCGGTGACGGCCTCGTGGATGAAGCCGGAGCGGCTCAGGACTCGGCCCGCCAGGCGGTCGGCGACGATGGCGTCCTCCAGGGCGGCGCGGGTCTCGAAAGCCAGGGGATGGTGGCGGTTGAAGCCGCGGCCGCCGTCGCGTCCTTCAGGGGCTGGGATCTCCAGCTCGGCCCGTCCTTGGGGGCCGCGGTCGACGTGGTCCTCGATCGCCCGGTGCAACCAGCC
>JBDHVC010000171.1:0-2688 GCA_039809495.1 Sandaracinaceae bacterium | reverse complement strand
GCGGTCGCGGACAGCTTCATGGTCCGCGACGCGGCGTTCGATCCGACGGCGCTCAACCGAGACTACCGGATCGACGTCGTCGGTGGCGAGCGACCGCGGTGGACGCCGGTCGCCGCCTTCGACCTTGGCACGCGCTCATACGTCGAGTTTCCCGCCAACATCGGCCAGGTGAGCGCGCCAGCGCTGTTCGTCGTCGAAGAGGGCGGCCTGGTGTCGCCGGCGCCGTTCCGGCCGCGCGGACGCTTCTACGAGATCGATCGCACCTTCTCCGTCGCCGAGCTGCGCCAGGGCGAGACCGTCGTGCGCATCACCCGCGGAGGGACCAGCGGATGACGGCGCCACTCGCTCCGCCGCGCCCGGTCGGCCGCAACTGGCGCTCGATCGGCATCGCCGCCGGCGTCGCCGGCATGTGCACCGCCGCCTTCGCTTGGTATTCGATCGCCGGAAAGAACGAGAAGCCGGCGCCGCGCGCCGAGCGATCGGACTTCACGCACACTCAGACCGAACTGCCGGCGCGCAGCTTCGATGTCGGCTACCGACTGCCGGAGCTGCTACCGCCGCCACCCGTTGCGGCGCCGCTGCCGGCGAAACCGGTGCCGGTGCAGGCGCCGTTGCCGCTGGCGCAGAAGGCGGCCGACGCCAAGCCGCCGAAGCCGATGCTGTCGATGTTCGCAACGGCGGCCGACCCGACGGCGTTTGCGCCGACCGACGAGGTCGGTGGCGCTGCCGCGCTGGCGCGGCCGGGCGTCGAGCATCGGCCGGGCATGAGCGACGGGGTGGACCGGCTCGATCCCGACCAGCGGCAGGGTCAGTCGGCGCAGAAGAACCGCTGGCTGGCCAACGCCGGCAACGGCGGCGACGACACCGTGACGCAACCGTTCGCGGCGCCGATCAGCCGCTACATGCTGCAGGCGAGCACGATCATCCGGGCCGTCACGCTCAACGAGGTCAACTCCGACCTGCCGGGCGACGTCGCGGCGATCATCTCCGAAGACGTCCGCGACACACCGACCGGCGATCACGTGCTGATCCCGGCCGCTGCCAAGCTCTACGGCCGCTACAACGACCAGCTCAGCTACGGCCAGCGGCGGGCGCAGATCAGCTGGACGCGGATTCTGTTTCCCAACGGCAGCAGCCAGAACATCGGCAGCATGGCCGGCACCGACGGCAGTGGCGCCGCCGGCATCGAGGGCGAGGTTGACCGGCACTGGGGTGCGATGGCCGGAGCGGTTGGCGGCACCGCGCTGTTTACTGTGCTCGGCCAGGCCGGAGCGATTCTGCGCGGCGACGGCGGCAACACCAACATAGGCGTGGTCGGCGCCGGTGCCGCCGGTGACGCCGCGTCGCAGGTCGGCAGCCAGCTGATCACCCGCGAGCTGAACCGGCCGAACACGCTGATCATCCCGCAGGGCTCGCCGGTGGCAGTGATGCTCAGCAAGGACCTGACGCTGCCGCCCTACGCGGCGCACCCCTGGGTGCGGCGATGACCGCCCGCCGGATCGCAGGGCACGCGGCCCTCGCGGGCGGCGCCCTGGTCGCCGCGATCACGCTGCTCGGCGTCAGCGGCCTGGAGCCGCTGAAGCTGAACACGACCGCCTCGCTGCCCAAGGGCCTCTACGTCCGAACCTTTGAGACACCGCGCGTCGGGACGATCGTCTGGTTTCCGCTGCCGGCCGCGCTGCAGGCCTATGTCGCCGACATCCCGGGCGCGGCGCAGTGGTTCTCCCAGCCCGGGAACGGGCTGCTCAAGCCGGTGGTCGGCGGAGCCGGCGATACCGTCTGCCGCGCCGCCGATCGCACGTTCAGCGTCAACGGGCGGGCGCTTGGGCAGGCGCCCGCCGCCGGCCCTGGCGGCCGGCCGCTGCCAGCTTGGCAAGGCTGTCGGACGCTCCAGGAGGGCGAGCTCGCAGTGTTCGCTCCGCTGCTGCTCGACAGCCTCGACAGCCGCCTGTACGGCCCCGTGGCGGCCGTGACGGCCCGCGTCTACCGACCGCTCTGGACGGCCGCGCCATGAGCCGCCGCGCCGCCGCGGCAGCCCTCATGCTGCTGACGCTGCCCGCCCCGGCGGGGGCGATAGGCCTTTCGGATGCCGACATCGAGGCGATCGGCCGCGTCGTCTACGCCGAGGCGGCGCACGAGCCTGCTGCCGGCAAGGTTGCAGTGATCGACACCATCCTGAACCGGCTCGGCAGCGGCCGGTTCGGATCAAGCGTGCAAGCCGTGGTTGATCAGCCGAACGCCTTCGAGCCGGTGACCAGGGCCGGCGGGTGGCGGCGGTTGCCGCCGTTGACGGCGACGCAGCGCGCCGAGCTCGCGACGATCCTCAGCCTCAAGGCCAGCGGCCATCTCGGCGATATTTCCAGCGGGGCGTTGTACTTCCAGAACGCAACCATCGTCGCGGCGCGGGCGGCGAGCGGGACCGTTGCGCCGTCGCTTGTCCACTTCGGCGGCATGCCGCAGACGGCGGTGATCGGCCGACACACCTTCTACCGGCCTGCTGCCGCGACCTCCGGCATGCCAGCGGGCCGCGCGACCGCGGCGCGTCCGGCGCTGCGCAGCAGCTTCGTCGGCGACGATGCGGCGACCGAGAGCGCGGCGCCCGAGGTCGGCCAGGGCGAGACCGTGCTGGTCCTTCCGGATGCCGCATCGGTTGCAGAGGTTGCGAGGGCGCCATGACACAGCCTGAGG
>JBDHVC010000170.1:0-2729 GCA_039809495.1 Sandaracinaceae bacterium | reverse complement strand
AAAGTGAAGAGAAAATGCTGCTGATCGCATTGCTGGAATTTCTTGGAACGTATTCCCGCTTTGCGGCTGATAAATTGAATTCAGCGGCAATTATGTTGCACTTTGAGCAAACTGCGCACCGTGTTTTACTGGAAAAAATTGCTCAGGATATATATGTAAAAGATGCGGATTGGGATATTGACGCTGAATTTACCGGAACAATGATGCGGTTGCGAGAAATCCAGCGCAAGTCAAGGATGGCTGAATTACACAGCAAACCACTTGCATCACTTACTTCGGAAGAAAAAAAGGAGCTGCGTCAATTGATGCTCTCCTGAGCTTTGAATTGCTTCCGGAACAAGCAAAAAATAGTAGAAAGCATATCAATATACATGTCACCATAATTGGTTAATAAGAGGTATTTTTGTTCGCATATTTAAAGTATTTCTAAAATTTGATATAATTGAAAGCTTTCGGTTCGTTTTATATTTGGTCTTAATAGGTGCTCTGTATGGCAAAAACAAAAGTGTCAGAATCGGCTCAGAAAAATACGATTACATCACAAAAAGCGACTGAAACAAAAAGTAAAAAAGCGCGTACTAAGGCTCATGATGATGGTATTAAAGCAGCTGTTGGTGGCGCTGGCGATATTGTTGTGTCTGTTGCGTCAGAGATTCCGCCTGTTACTGTTAAAAAGCGAGCTGCTGTCAGGAAAAAAACTGTCGAAGAGATAAAACCAGGTAAGGATCCCGTTGTTTCAGGTGAACAGGATACAGTACCGCCTGAGGTAAAACTGAAAGAATCGAAATCTGCTGCTGATGCGCCTGAAAAAAATAAAGTGAGCAAAAAAGGTAAAAATCCGCAGCCAGAGAAGCAAACTCCTGAATCGAGTGGAAACTCCATATCTGTTTCATCCGGTGACGACGTTGAGTTGCGCAGAATGCGTTTGAAAAAATTAATTATGCAGGGTAAGGAGCGCGGTTATCTAACTTACGCTGAAATTAATGACCATCTGCCGGATGATATGCTGGATGCCGATCAGATCGAGAGCATTATTAGCATGATCAATGACATGGGCATTTCGGTACACGATGAAGCGCCGGATGCAGAAGCTTTGCTGATGTCAGATACGGCAACAGCGGTAGCTGATGAAGATGTAGCCGAAGAAACAGAAGCAGCACTTTCCAGTGTGGATTCAGAATTTGGACGCACAACAGACCCAGTGCGGATGTACATGCGTGAAATGGGTTCAGTAGAGCTGCTGACACGAGAAAGTGAAATAGAAATCGCCAAGCGTATTGAGGATGGCTTAAGGCACATGATTCAGGCAATTTCTTCCTGCCCGACGATCATAGAAAATATACTTGGACTGGCTGCTGATGTGGAAAGTGGCCAGTTGCGCGCCGATGAGCTTGTGGATGGCTTCCTGGACGACGATACGGAAGAAATCCTGGGTAAGGAAATGCCCGAAGAGCCATCGCTGGATCAGGACTTTGACTCGGATGAAACTGAAGAAGAGCAAATGGCTTCTGCCAATGCTGATATGCTGAAGATGAAAACCGAAGTGCTGGAACGTTTTGCAGCAATACGCCAAACCTATGATGACATGAAAAAAATCATGGATAAAAAGGATGGCGGACGTCAGGATAAAAAGTACAAGCTGTTGCAGGAAAAAATTTCTGCTGAGCTGATGGCAATGCGCTTTTCTGCCAAGATGGTTGAAAGATTATGCGATACACAGCGCGAAATCGTAAATGATATTCGTGGTTGCGAACGAAAAATTGCAGAATTGTGTGTGGTACGGGCAAAAATGCCACGCAATCACTTCATTAAGGTATTTCCGGGTAATGAAACAAACCTTGACTGGATTGGTTCAGAGGTGAATGCAGATAATTCTTACAGTCAATCTCTTGAACATTATCGCCCGGCCGTTATGGAGCAGCAGCAAAAGATGCTGACTCTTCAGGAGCAGGCTGGTATTCCAATCAAGGAGCTGAAAGAAATTAACCGTCGTATGACGACAGGTGAAGCTAAAGCGCGACGCGCAAAGCGGGAAATGACAGAAGCCAATTTACGACTGGTTATTTCAATTGCCAAGAAATACACGAATCGCGGATTGCAGTTTCTTGATCTGATTCAGGAAGGCAACATCGGTCTGATGAAGGCGGTGGACAAATTCGAATACCGGCGCGGTTACAAGTTTTCAACATATGCAACATGGTGGATTCGACAGGCGATTACACGTTCCATTGCAGATCAGGCACGTACCATTCGTATTCCGGTGCACATGATAGAAACGATCAACAAAATGAATCGTATCTCCCGTCAAATTCTGCAGGAAACCGGGCAGGAGCCGGAGCCCGCTGTACTGGCAGAAAAAATGGAAATGTCTGAAGAAAAAATCAGAAAAATCCTCAAAATATCGAAAGAACCTATTTCAATGGAAACTCCTATTGGAGATGATGAAGATTCCCACTTGGGTGATTTTATTGAAGATGTCTCCACTATGGAGCCCGCAGATGCTGCAATCTATGCAGGATTGCGGACAGTTACAAAAGATGTCCTGGATTCTTTAACACCTCGGGAAGCCAAGGTATTACGCATGCGTTTTGGTATTGAAATGAATACGGATCATACGCTGGAGGAAGTGGGCAGGCAGTTTGATGTTACCCGTGAGCGCATTCGCCAGATTGAGGCGAAAGCACTGCGAAAACTGAGACACCCTGCGCGATCCGACCGATTACGCAGTT
>JBDHVC010000169.1:0-2748 GCA_039809495.1 Sandaracinaceae bacterium | reverse complement strand
GTGTTGGTGGAGCGTGGTCTTGGCGCCGTCGACGAGGCCGAGCTGCGCAATCTGATCGAGCGACATGTAGCACTCACTGGCAGCGCGCTGGGTCAGCAACTGCTGGACGATTGGGCCACCACGTTGTCAGTCACCTGGAAGGTCATTCCACGGGCGACGCTGCTCTTGCAGGTGGCGACACCGGATCAGGTCGAGGCTCGGGGAGCGGCCGACTAACAGTTCGATTACAAACCCAGGACAGGCAGAACAGTGGCGGGTGCTTCACTCGCCACTGTTCTGTTTTCTCCACCGGATGCGCATGCCTCTCGAGCCAAATCGTCTCCCATGAACGAAACCCATCATGCGGCAACGTCGCTGAATGGAGATTTGGGTAGCGCCAAGCGAGGACACACAGCTTCGATACATCTGTGCCCACTTGCTGTATCGCCTACGATCTATCGAACCCCAAACCGACCCTTTTCGACTTCGACCCAGCGACCGAGCTGGCCAGAGCGCTGCGCTCCGTCCATGAGCTCCTGCACCTTGAGTCCATCGAGGAATGAGGGGGATGCCACGTCTCCAGTGCGGATCGCGCCGATCCAGACGCGCAGCAGGAGGCTGGTGGGACCATACAGGGGATGATCGGTCGGCGAGACTTCAGCGGTGAGATGCTCGGGAAGCGGAAGCTCGCTCACCGATTGCCCCCGGCGCGCGCCGTAGAGCTTGCGATCTCCAGTCATCATGAGCATGCCCTCTGCCCCTGAAAGGATGATCTGCTCGCCGAACTCGAAAGGCGACGTCGCCGAATAGGTGACCGTCCCGAGCGCGCCATTGAGAAAGCGCAGAATGACGGCAAAATTGTCGTCCGCGCTGACATTGCCCATCACGTTCGAATCGGCCAGGCGGCGTTGTTTCACCATCGTGGCAGAGACCCCCGCGACCGAGCGAACATCGCCAAACCACCATCGCAGGGCATCGAGATAGTGTGAACCGGCGGCGCCGAGCATGCCGCCGCCCTTCGCCTCGTCCATCAGCCAGTCGAACGGGGCTCCGTTAGGGTCGTTCAGCGTCGAGCGGTAGACCGTAACGTTGGCGGAATGCGGTTCGCCCAACCAACCAGACTCGATCAGCTCCTTGGCGCGGGCGCGAGCCGGCTCGAATCGAAACTCGTGGTTGACCATCGCCACTACACGCTCGTGTTCCGCCAGTCGCACCAGGTCGCGCGCTTCGGCAACGGTGCGCGACATTGGCTTTTCGCAGAGAACATGCTTTCCTGCTTCGATGGCGGCAAACGCCATGGTGTGATGCAGATTCGGTGGTGATGCGATCACCACGGCATCGATATCGTCGTCCCGGATGAGCTCGCGGTAGTCGTTCGTCGACTTGCGAATGTTGTGTCGCGCCGCCACCATGTGCGCTCGGTCTGCCCGTTTCGAGCAAACACTGCCGACCTCGACGAACGGGATGGTTTTCAGCGCAGGAATGTGGACGCTTTCACCGAATCCGGTGCCGATGACACCAACCCGAATGACACCGGTTGGAATGGAGCGGCTGGGCAGATAGCGGCTGGCGACCATGGGGCTACGGACCGGGTTCGGTGGGCAGAGTCATGGCGCTATGCTACCAGAGCACGAAGCGTGAGCAGGGAGAATTCGATGCGCTACTACACCGGCCGAGGCGACCAGGGAACGACCGATCTACTGGGTGATCGTGTCGGCAAGAACGACCCCATCGTTGCGCTGCTCGGGGACCTGGACGAAACGACCTCCAGCATCGGCAACGGACGGGCCCATGCGACCAGCACCGAGCTGAAAGCAACTCTGATGGAAGCGCAACACGACCTGTATCGCATCATGGCCGAGCTTGCATTTACCGATGAGATAAGGCCCGCTTCCTACGATTTTGGCGCAGATCGTGTCGCGTGGCTGGAACAAGTCACAGACAATATCGGCGCGAAGTTCGCGCTGCCGCCGCATTTCATCCTGCCGGGCGACACCGTTCCAGGAGCCGCCCTGGACGTGGCGCGCACTGTTGCGCGCCGAGCGGAGCGGACCGCGGTCGAGGTACACACCATGGGACGCCTCTCGAACCAGGAAATCCTCCGCTATCTCAACCGGCTCTCGTCATTGCTTTTCATCGCAGCGCGGTATGAAGACCATCTGGCCGGTATTCAATCGACCAAGGCTCGCCAGGAGAAAGATCACTAGGGCAGTTGCAGAAACGTGTCTCCCTGGACCGAGGTCCTTGCGTAGTTGCCACCCTCCGTGGCGGCCCAATTCGGCATTCATCGGACGGGCGCATGGTCACGTGCCAGCTCTAGAGCGAAGCAGCGATTTCCGCAGCCAGCGACTGTACGTCCGCCGGTGTTGTCTGGGCTGACTCGAACCAAAACGACCAGAGCTGGTCGAGTTCCTGGCCGGACGCTGCTTCGAAGGCGGCCAACAGGTCCTGGGGTTCGGCAATGCCGAGCCGGAACGCATCCGCATACGACGCAAGCGCTTTGATGAAGGCGACATCGCCAATGGCATTGCGGATTGCCAGGAACCCCAACGCCCCTTTGCCGTAGGCAAGCGTACTCAACGGCGAATCAACCGGTTGATCGAAAATCGAGACGTCCGCGACCGCATCGCCGGCGTTCTGCAACAGATTGAGATACGGCGCGACGATCCATGCATTGAGTGACTGCGTGGCAGCAGCGGCTCCCTGAATGTCCGCCTGCGCAAGCACGGCGGTCGCGTTGGTGAGCCCCTCCACCATCCAGGTGTGATC
>JBDHVC010000168.1:0-2756 GCA_039809495.1 Sandaracinaceae bacterium | reverse complement strand
TAATCCAAATAGTTGCATCATCTTTCATTTTGTCACGAACTAATGAAAGCCATTTGCGATTGAATTCATTTATATATTCAAAACCGTGAGATTTATCCCAATTTCCTTTATTTACGCTTACGATTTGTCCGTTTTGAATTGATAGTCCGTTGTTTGATAGAAAATAGGGGGGATCGGCAAAAACCATATCAAACTTATGTTCAAATTGAGGCAAAAGCTCCATTGTATCTCCTTTGAGAAGATAGAAGTTTTTGTCGTCAGATATGAAAAATGGTTTTAACATTTACGAAATTTCATTTTTTAATTCTTCAATTCCTGCCCAAGACATTTTTCTGCCCTCCCCAGTTGGATAGTTTACGTCTTCTTGTCCCCAAATCCATTTGTATGCTTTTATTAATGATTCTGGACTTTCTCCATTTTGAAATTTGAGAGCATAGATTTCATTTATAAAATCGTTGGGTTCTTCTCCATTCAAAGTTCTTTCTAAAAGAGCAATTAATTTCAATGTTTCTTTTTTGTCCTCCTCTGATTTAGAATATAAATCTTCTAAGATTTGCTTGTGAGTAATTTGCCATAGTCCATTTTCATTCGGTTGAAAAATAAAGACGAGAAAATCTTCCTTCTTAGGGCGACCATATACAGATTTTCCACCTGGTTTAGTTATGACAATTTTTCTTCCGTCAGCTAATTGTTCTACCTCATAGCCTCTGTATTCTATTTCTTCAAGTTTCTGAACGAAATTTTCCCGTGTATCATTTCTGATTTCTAATTTTTTTAAGTCTATGGAATGTTTATAGTAATTTTTCATTTTAAAACTCTATTACAACTTCATCGTTGATTTTTTTAATAAAATTTACAAGTGTTGTTAGGTTATACATACTAGGAATAATGTTGTATGCTTCTTCCAATTTGTTCTTGGCTGAAAGCCAACCTTGACCGTCTGTAATCCAAACAAACTCGTAGTTTTTGTATTGATTGATTTTAGGTGCAACATCAGAATATGATCTTGCTGTTTCGTTTAGTTTTGAGCCACCACCATTGTAAAAATTGGTTTCAATCAGATACGTTTTCTCTTTTGTTTTAATCACGAAATCAAAGCGTTTCACGTCTGCACCCAAACTCAATATTTCGGGAAACGCTGTATTGCTTACTTCCTTTTTGTAAAAGACTTTGGCTTTGTCGAAGAATAGTGAAACTGCTTTTGACATATTTTCACCACCCCTGTTTTTTCTTGCGTTTGTATCTAATCCGACTTCAATGCCAAAAACGTAATCCACTAAATTTTTAACGTCTTTGTTTCGGAAAATTTCACCTAAGCCAGTTTCTTCAATGTATTCACAAATACTTTCAGGCGAAGTGAAATAGGAATCAAGCATCACTATTTCGCCTTTGTTATTGAAAGTCTTGGCGTTTTTGTTTTTTCGGATTGCAATAAGAATATCTAAAACTTCAAAAGCTTTCGGGTTTTCTTCGTAAAGTTCTTTTACTGCTGCTTTTATATCTGTCTTACCAATTAAGTAATTGAGTTGGTTTAGCTTGATTGCAATTTTATTTACGTTGCCTTTAATTTTCTTGAAGTCCGTGAAATAGTCAAGAGTAGCGTTTGTTTCTGATAATTGAGATAAGAAGATTTTAAATTGCTCTGACATAATCTTGACTTGTAACTTGGTTTGTAATTAATAACTCTTTCAATGCTCCCCTTTTTTCTGGATTGGCATTGATACTGCGTCTTGCATCAACTCTTTGAATATTGAAGTCAGAATATAAGTCGTCAAAAAAATTATCGTTTTCATCTTTGCCTTTAACGTCTGAATTGCTCAAAATCCAAGTATGATTTAGTGCATCAAGTTTGTGGCAAAAATCTCTTAGTCTGATTTGTTCAGCATCATTAAATTCATCTTTTGCGTATGAGTTAAAACTTGAAGTTTCACTCAATGGCTTGTAAGGTGGGTCGAAATAAAACAATGTGTTGTTGTCAGCGAAATTTAAAGTTTCTTCATAATCGCCACAAAGGATTTGCACTTTTTGCAATGCTTGACTTACTGTCAAAATATTTTCTTTGTCGCAAATGGTCGGTCTTTTGTAACTGCCCATTGGCACATTATATTCGTTTTTACGGTTTACTCTGTAAAGTCCGTTGAAACAAGTTCGATTAAGAAAAATAAACAAAGCGGCTTGTCCGCTTTGTTCTTCTTTTCTTTTGTTGTAAAGCTCTCTTTTTGAGTAGTAATATTCTTTTTTTGTTTCGTCTTGTCCTTCAAGTCCGTGAAATTCGTTTTGAAGGATTTGAAGAATAGAAATCAGTTCTTTTGGTTTTGAAGCTATTGTTTTGTATGTGTTTATTAAATCTTCGTTAATGTCGTTAATAACTGCTTTTTTTAGGTTTGGAAAGTTATTAAGCATCCAAAACAAAACGGCTCCACTTCCAACAAAGGGTTCAATGTATGTGAATTTGTCCTTTGAAATGTCTTTTGGCAAAGCCTTTTCAATGTCATTTATGAGCTGTGTTTTACCACCTGCCCACTTTAAAAACGGTTTTGCTATTCTGTCTGTCATTAGTCCTTTATATTAGTTTTTTGCGTCAAGCAAATTTACAATTTTCATTTTTCTTATTCTCGGTTTCGATTAGTTAATTGTCAACCGATTTTGTCTGCTCGGTCGTCTTTTAGGGTTGCACACAACTCAAATATATACGAAACTTTCCACCTTTCCCCAGCCGTTCCCGCAAAATATTTAACCATTGTGTTTCAATTTGT
>JBDHVC010000167.1:0-2773 GCA_039809495.1 Sandaracinaceae bacterium | reverse complement strand
AGGGGGGTAAAGGTGTGATTAGCCCGCTGGATCATTTATAAGTTATTTATTTTCTGCCCTTGTGATTGGAAACTTCTGCCGCCATTGGCATACAATGTTTCTGTATTTAGTGTCAGAAACGTTGGCTGGGTAGCTTTTTCGTGATGTCAGGATGAATCAGCGGTTTCTCTCAATTTACCAGGAAAGGGTATATGCGATTTCTACAGTTATTGATCATAGTGTGGCTGGGTGTGCATGCGCAGTGGGCGCTAGCTTTTTTGCCGATTCAGCACTGGCAGATGGCAAACGGAACACAGATTTATTTTGTTGAAAATCATGATTTGCCGATTCTTGATCTCAGTGTTGAATTTCCGGCAGGCAGCAGTACTGATACGGCGGAAACATCCGGTCGTGCCAGTATGGTGCAGCGGCTGATGGCCATGGGAGCGGGTGGATTATTCGAAGATCAGATTGCTGAAACGCTGGCGGATGTTGGTGCTGAGCTGAGCGGATCATTTGATCTGGACAGGGCGGGTTTGTCATTGCGAACATTGAGTACTCAACAGCAACGTGTGCGTGCTCTGGATGTGTTGGCAAAAATTATTCAGCAACCAGAATTTGCGGATGCAATATTAGAACGGGAACGTGCGCGCGTTATCTCTGCACTCAAAGAGGCGGATACCAAACCGGAAGTGATTGCTAATCGGGTTTTGATGAAGCTGCTGTATGGTAAACATCCTTACGGATTGCGCGGTTCCGGGGAGCCGGATAGCCTTACCGGGCTGAAACGCCAGGACCTGGTTGATTTTTATCGTACGCACTATACCGCCGGCAATGCGGTAATTGCCATGATTGGTGACATTAAGCGGGATGAAGCCAATCGTATTGCAGAAATGCTGACTGAGAATTTGCCAGTCGGAAAAACAGATAACCACTTGCCAGCGGTTGAGAAACCGGAGCCGCTTATCCAGAAAATTGCTCATCCAGCCACGCAAAGCCATATTTTGCTGGCTTATCCGGGATTGAGCCGTAAGGATCCGGATTATTTTCCCTTGCTGGTCGGCAATTACATTCTGGGCGGGGGCGGGTTTGTATCTCGCTTAATGAAAGAAATTCGCGAAACACGTGGATTGGCATACAGTGTTTACAGTACCTTTATGCCCTATCAGGAAAAAGGGCCTTTTGAAATTGGCTTGCAGACAAAAAGGGAACAGGCGGATGAGGCGCTGCATTTGACACAAAAGACGCTGAGTGATTTTGTTGAACAGGGGCCAACCGAGGAAGAATTGCAGGCCGCCCGGCAGAATATTGTGGGGGGATTTCCTTTACGCATTGATAGTAACCGGAAAATACTTGGTTATCTGGGAGTCATCGGATTTTATGATTTACCGCTGACTTATCTGGAAGATTATGTGAAGGCAGTGGAGAAAGTGACAGTTTCGCAAATCAAGGATGCGTTTCAGCGCCGGATTGATCCTGCCGGAATGGTGACGGTAGTTGTGGGCGCGGAGCAGACGGCTCCTGATTTTTCGTGTTGTTAGCAGGTAAAATTCGCATTATTGGCGGGCAGTGGCGCAGCAGGTTGTTGCAGTTTCCCGATGATAAATCGTTGCGGCCGACGCCGGATCGTGTACGGGAAACACTGTTCAACTGGTTAGGGCAGGATTTAACCGGAAAAACCTGTCTGGATCTGTTTGCCGGCAGCGGTGCGCTGGGGTTTGAGGCCGCATCCAGGGGAGCAAAACAGGTCACCCTGGTTGAGCAGAATATGAAAATTGTTCGTAATTTGCGCGACTCAATAGAAAAGCTGGGTGCCTCACAGGTAAGCCTTGAGCAGGCGGATGCCCGGACCTGTCTTGCTGCCAGCTCGATACGTTACGATGTTATTTTTGTGGATCCTCCCTATAAATCCGGCTTGTTGACAGAGGTGCTGCCGCTGCTGCCTGCAAAACTGGAGGAAAACGGTGTGGTTTATGTTGAAAGCAGTGACAAATTGATACCTGATAACACCTGGCTGATCCGGAAACAGGGACGGGCGAGCCATGTTCTTTACTACTTGTTAACGCCAAATCTCAATGGATAAAGTTATTTACCCGGGTACATTTGATCCGATTACGCATGGGCATGAGGATCTGGTATACCGTGCGTCGCGATTGTTTAACAAGGTGATTGTGGCGGTTGCTGCCAGCAGTGGAAAGGCGCCTTTTTTTTCGCTGGAAGAACGAGTGGAAATGGCCAAAGATGTTTTGACGGGGTACGCTAATGTTGAGGTAACAGGGTTTTCTGGATTGCTGATGGAATTTGCACATCAACAGAACGCGCATATCATCATACGTGGCCTGCGCGCCGTATCTGATTTTGAGTATGAGTTCCAGCTGGCGGGCATGAATCGCGGACTATATCCGGATGTGGAAACAATTTTTGTGACACCTTCTGAACAATATATGTTTATTTCCGCCACAATCGTGCGTGAAATTGCCCGCCTGGGTGGAGATGTCAGCAAATTTGTGCATCCGCTTGTGATTGAACGTTTGCGTCAGAAAAAGATAACGATGAATAATGGAGAGCAATAACAATGGCACTGATCATTACTGATGAATGCATTAACTGTGATGTGTGTGAGCCTGAATGTCCTAACCGGGCAATTTCGCAAGGTGAGGAGATTTATGAGATTAATCCGGATTTATGTACAGAATGCGTTGGGCATTACGACACACCACAGTGTGTGGAGGTTTGTCCGGTCAGCTGTATTGTCACTGACCCGGACAGAATTGAGAATCACGAACAGTTGTTG
>JBDHVC010000166.1:0-2799 GCA_039809495.1 Sandaracinaceae bacterium | reverse complement strand
GCATTCCACCGAAGAAGTAGTTGCCGTAGTAGGTAAACCCAACGGCAATGAATCCAATGATCAGGATGATGGCGCTCCGCTGCCCGCGCCATCCGCGCAGCGAGCGTGTGTGCAAGTAGACGCCATAGACGAGCCAGGTGAAGAGAGCAGCGGTTTCTTTCGGGTCCCATGACCAATACGCGCCCCAGGCCTGATGCGCCCAGACCGAGCCAAGGATGAGCACAAGCGCAAGCATGGGGAAGCCGACCGTCACCGCTCGATAGCCGATATCGTCCAGCATCTCCGCGCTGGGCAGCCAGGAAACGTTCTTGCGGATCTGAATCAGGAAGAGCACCGCAGCCGCAAAAGAAACCGCGAAGGTGGCATAGGCGAGAATTGCAGCCGAGACGTGCACCGTCATGAGCGGACGGTTCTGCAGCGCGGGGTTGAGCGCATCGACCTCGCGCATCTTGGGCGGAAGCGACCACAGGTAGAGGCACATGCCCAGCGCGATCGTCATCACGATCGCTCCGAGCTGCTTCACCTGATAGAAGCGTTCGAAGAGCATGTATGCGAGCGTGACGACGAAGACAAATGCCAGGCTGAACTCGAACATGTTCGAGTACGGTCCCCGGTGGGATGCAATCGTGCGCGTCAGGACCGCCAAACCCGAAAAGACGACGGCAAACCAGCCAAAGAGGGTTCCGAAACGACCTGCGCTGGCCGATGGCGGACCGAACTCAGCCGTCGGCCCGCTCATGGTGATGCCGGTATTTGTGGCGACAGCCGTGCGTTTGACACGGATGACCCCAACGGCGTAGACGACATAGGACACCCAGGCGGCGGCTACCGAGATCGAAGCTGCCGCGAAGAGATAGAACGAGAGTCTGACCATTCCTTCCATGGGTGCGTCCTTTGTGCTGCTCCTGAGCGCAATCGGCGGCGCTCAGAAAATTCTACGCTGTGTCGGGCAGCGGGCTATCGCCAGGTTTGACAAAAGGATCGGTTCGCTCGCGGATGACGAACTCGGTATCGAACCGTTTCGAGAGGTCGGCGACCGCATTGCGGAAATCGCGCTGCCCCGACCAATCGCGTTTGGCGAGCGGCGCCATGGCGATCTGTGTAGCGCCACCAGGACCGTTCTGATCGAAGATTGCGCGAATCCGTCTGTGCGGGAAATAGAACGTGATAGCCAGTCCGCCCACGAGCAAGAACGCCGCGGTCCAGAAGATAGGAATGCCCGGATTGCTGGCGACCTGGAGCAGTGTGAAGCGGCTTTCCCGCACGAACTCGACGGTGATGCCGTTCAGTTCCTGGGGTTGGCCCTGCTCGACCACCATGTCCGGGAGTTCGCTCGATGCGTTTGGACCGGTCTCCGCCATCTGGACGTACATCTGGCCGCTCTTCAAGTTCAGATTGTCGAGCATGGGAGCGTTGGCGCGGTCTTCGTCGGGAGCGATGATGTTGAGCTGCACCCCGGCCTGCGGCAGCTTGATGATGCCGGCCGGGGCGTCGGGATTCGCGCTCGACCGATAGATGCCAAGCTCGACCGAATCGTCATAGAGGACGTTGCCGTCTGCGTCGGTTACGCGCATTTGCACGGCCTGCCCATAGCTCGTCTGATAGAACGTGGTCGTGCCATAGCTCATGGGATTGTTGACGGTTATCGACTGTCGCTTGACCTCTTCGCCGTCCTTGTAGAGGATCAGGTCGCTGCGGTAACTCGCAGGGGTGCCGTCTTCGCGCCACGAATCACTGAACTGGTCGAGCTTGACGCTGAGACCGGTTCCATGGCCAACCTCACGCACCGATCCTTCCGGGATGATGAACGAGTTTTCCTTGAACCCATAGCGGGCGCCGACGATCCCTCCGATCAGGATCAGGATGAGCGCAAGGTGAAACGGGAAGGTGGCGAGCTTCGCCAGCCGGTTCTTGTCGGCATAGACATGGGTTGCGTCACCGTGCTGTTCCGAGAGAACACGGTAGCGCTTTTTCTTCAGCGCGGCGGCGTAGTCTTCGACTGCCGTGTCGACTGGTTCGGAGACCGATGCGCTCGCGGAGACCTCCGCGTTGCGAATGAATCCACGCGTGGTGGTGATCGTCGGCGAGCTGATGGTGCGCCAAATGCCCGGCGCCCGGTTGATCGTGCAGACCGTGATGGCAATGGTGAGGATTGCCAGCATGAGCATGAACGGGATCGAATGGAAGACATCCCAGCTGTACCAGCGGTCGACGATTCCCTGAGTGAACGGCAGGTGATCGGCGATCCATTGGGGAACCGAACTGCCGCGCAGCGTGCCGATGAGCACCAGCACGGCGAGGATCGCGATCTCGACGACCGCGGCCCGGACAGAGCAAAAGAAGCGCCAAACACGGTCGACCAGTGTTTCGAGCGGGTTGTTGCGGAAGCTGCGTTTCTCGAGTGTGGCTTGCGCCATCAGCGGATCCTCAAGGTTCGATACCGACGGTCGGGCCGGCTCAGATGGTTGGTTCCCACGGCGTCCAGGGAACGACCGAGGCAATGCGCGCGAACAGCTGCTGGTAGATCCCGAGCAACATGATCGCCCCTACGGCAACCATGATGCCACCAGATACTGAATTCACGGCGGACAGATGCCGCGTCATGCTTTTCAGCACACGGGATGTGGTGCCAAGCGCGGCGAAAAGCAAGAAGGGAACAGCAAGACCAGCCGAATAGGCGACCAGCAGCCAGGCAGCGCGCACGGTGTCCCCCTGACCGGCCGCCATGGTGAGGATGGCGCCCAGGATCGGGCCGACACAGGGCGACCATCCCGCGCCAAAGGTGGCGCCAATCACGAA
>JBDHVC010000165.1:0-2844 GCA_039809495.1 Sandaracinaceae bacterium | reverse complement strand
GCCCCGAACAGGAGCACCGCAGCGGCGGTCGAGCGGGGCAGCGCCTTGATCGAGGACGAAATCACGGCCCCGCCGATCAGCAACAGTCCACCCAGCGCGAGGAGGAGCAGGCCGGGAATTAGGGTGGCAACGGTGAGTGACATGGGTACGTGAAATTCGTGATCGTTCTCGTTCTCCGGCGGATAGCTAGCCGGTTCTTCAGGAAACCCCGGCCAGCACCAGCTCGCCATACAGCGTGCTGACCGACGCGCGTTCGATGCGCAGCGGGACAAGCTGGCCGATGAGACGCGGATCCGCGTCGAAGATGCAGACGCGATTGCCCCGCGTGCGGCCGGTGAAATGGGCGCCGGACTGCGCAGATCGTTTCCTTTCGTTGACTACGTAGTTCGCGGGGAAGGGGAACGCACCTTTCCTGAATTGCTGTCCTGCATTGTCAATGGAAGAGGATTTGAGGATGTGCCGGGCCTTTGTTGGTCCGATGGCAGTAATGATGTGGTCCGGGTCAATAAGATCAGCGGTCGGCTTGCAGCCGCCGAGATCCCAGTTCCGATATTTGATGATTGGTTCGAAATTGTCAGCACCTCCGGGATCGCCGAGGACATTGAGCCTCAGCTTGTCGTTGAGACATCTCGCGGATGCTGGTGGGGCCAGGCGCACCATTGCACGTTCTGCGGCCTGAACGGGACGTCGATGGAGTTTCGCCCGAAGGATCCGAACTCAGCATTGGAGGAGATTGCGTATCTGATCCGCAGGCACGAGACGCTTGACGTAATTGTTGTCGACAACATCATTGATCAAGGCTACTTTCGCTCGCTCCTCCCGGCCCTCGCGGAGCTAGGCTGGGATACCCGAATTCACTACGAGGTGAAGTCCAACCTTGACCGCGCCGCTGTCACGGCTCTGATGAACGCTGGGATTACTCACGTCCAGCCAGGAATCGAGTCTCTATCGAGCTCCGTATTGAAGCTAATGAGGAAGGGGGTGACCGGGACGCGAAATGTGCGATCTTTGCGTGATCTCGAATCAGCTGGCCTCACAGTTTCCTGGAATATCCTGTACGGATTTCCGGGCGAGACGGCCGCAGACTATTCTGAGGTCATTCCGCAATTGCCAAATCTTGTGCATCTGCAGCCGCCCGCATCGGCGGGTCGAATAATTCTCGAGCGATTCAGTCCGTACTATGACAATCCGAGTCTAGGCTTTGGGAATAGGTCTCCTGCCAGCTTCTATCGACATGTCTACGATTTGCCTGAGGCGGAAGTTTCGAGTTTGGCATATATGTTTGAAACCGATCGCGTCGGACTGGACGGCGATCTTGCGAATCAACTGCTCCTTGCAACACTGTCTTGGATTGATTCGTATCCTCGCAGTTCGCTTGATTATGTTGATTGCAACGATCGGATCGTCATAGAAGATCGCCGCGCGGGGCATGAACCCTGCGAGTATGAAATTGCTGATCCAGTGTGGGTTGCGGCCTTCCGAGAGTTGGAGCATGGGCGATCTGTGCAAGGGCTCTTACGGCGTCTGACTGAACGTGGCTTCGCGGTCGACGAGCCGAGAATCGCCGAGTGGGTCGACGAACTCTTAAGCCGCGGCATCGTCTTTGTCGAGAGCGGTCAGATCGTAACTCTGCCTACCTGTGGTGTTCCAAGAAAGGTATCTGGAGAATGAGTCCTCCGGGTCTGATTCGAAGACAGCTTAGTGGACCTCAGACCTTGGAATTGGCATCGCTGGCGGATCTCAGACTTGTCCCAGACCAAGATCTTCGCCGTACGGTCGTCCATATAGCTGAACCCGTCCCGCTAGGCCATGATACGGATACCGATGTAGTTTACTATTCGCATCTTCGCGAGGCGACTCGACGGCGCGTATCGCTGCGATGGACGCTCTCTGGCGACCAGTGTATTCCAACCGAGTTGGTACGGCATCTCATTCCACCGACGCTCTGGGATGCGGGGAATGATGATGTCGCTCGCGGCTGGCGCGATTTGTACCGATTCGGGCTACTTCATTTCCGCAAAGGGCCAGGATTCGTAACAGTCAAGGATCTGAGAAAAGGTTTCCATCGCGTTACCTACACTCTCACCGGACAACACGCCAGCACGCTGCTTACTATGGCCGACGGCATCGTACACCCTCTAGTTGAACTCGATACCGACGCGGTCCAAGAACTTGTTGCCATCGGCGTTGCCATTGCTGGCCACGAGCTGGGGGCTTTGCTCGCGTTGCCATCGGATGAATGGCCCGTCCCTTGCTCGGCATTGTAGCCGCTTGGCCTAGCTTCACATGTACATCTTGTTGGTGGCACCACAGACCGCCTCGAAAACGGCGAGTTGATCAGGTGTCATCTCAGTCAGCCACCGGACGTCCGCCGCTAACCGAGGGGGCTGGTCGACGTAGTAGTTCTGAGTTGACGGTGTGGCGTCGAGAACGCCTGTCAGCGATCGGCGTCCTTGACTATTAAGCATCATTAAGAGCGGGCCCGGGTTTGAATCCAAAGGGTGCGGATCGCATCGCCACGGATTGCACATTTGTTCGACGAACTCAATTCCGAGTGCTGAACATAGGGTTGTCATTTCTGCCACCGGCTCGGCTACTAGTCGTTCATAACTCAAACGATAGGTCTGCCCGCGCCAGTGACACGCCGTCTGTTCGACCTTGTGAACCTTATCCATCCATGCCTGGCAGACCCGGCAGAAATCGGCTGAGGGATTCTTGCGAATGAACGAATTGACAACGGCCCGCCCGTCTCGGCTGAGAACGATCAAGCTTGTCTTAGTAGATCCCGCTAGCTCCTTCGACTGCTGTTCGACCCAGGTTCGACTTTTGCTGGAGTCAAAGACT
>JBDHVC010000164.1:0-2860 GCA_039809495.1 Sandaracinaceae bacterium | reverse complement strand
CAGAAAGCGTTCCCGGCCGCGGCGAATACATTGCCACATGGACTTTGTCGCAATCGGCCGCTTCCAGAACATCGAGCGTATGCTGGAACTGCTCGTCGGTCTCGCCCGGAAAACCCACGATGATGTCGGTGGCGACCGTGATGCCGGGCATCAACTCGCGCGCCTTGGCCAGGCGATCGAGCCAGAGGTCGGCCGTATAGGTGCGTCGCATGCGGCGCAACACCTCATTGTCGCCAGCTTGCACGGGCAGATTCAGGTGCTCGCAAATGGAAGGCACGTCAGCCATCGCCTCGAGAATGCGGTCGGACATGTACTTGGGATGCGAGGTAAGGAACCGGAGCCGATCCAACCCTTCGATCGCTCCCACCGCACGCAAGAGATCGGCGAGATCCGGCTTCTCCGGCAGATCGTGCCCGTACGCGTTCACTGTCTGTCCCAGGAGGGTGACGTCGCGCACACCGCGCTCCACCAGTCCGCGCACCTCATCGACGATGTCGTCGAACGGGCGACTGGTTTCCTTCCCTCGGCGGTAGGGGACGATGCAGTACGAGCAGAGGAAATTGCAGCCGTAGATGATCGGCACATAGGCGGAGACTGCCGCATCGGCGGCGTCTTCCAGATAGTAGTGCGGAAGCTGCTGAAGATCATCCTCCATTTCGGACAGCTCGGGCACAAAATGCTTGAGCGATTCGAAGTCGGATGGGTCGAAGAAGAGATCGACATGCGGGAAACGCGCCTTCAGCTTTTCCTGCTGGTTGGTCACCATGCAGCCAGTCAGCACCAGACTCATGTCTGGACGCGCGCGCTTCTCGCGAATCAACGAATTGAGCTTGCCAGATACCTTGTCCTCGGCTGCCTGTCGAACCACGCACGAGTTGAGCACGACGATGTCTGCCTCGGCCTCGTTCTCCGTGGCGCGATACCCAGCTTCATGCAGCATCGCGGCGACGCGCGCGCTGTCGGCTTCGTTCATTTGGCAACCAATTGTCCAAATGTGGAACAGCTTGCCATTCTCAGGAAGCGGCGACGGAGAGAGAACAGGGATCAGTTCGATCGTTGCGCCTTTTGGCACGATGAAATTGCCTCGATTTGGATGGATGTTCGGCAGGGCCGTTGTGACGGGCACCAGAATCGACCGCTGAACGCGGCAGCGCATCAGTTTACATCATTTTTCCTTCCGTGGGCAGCGAGCAATCGGAGCAGAACCGTGCTTTTGTGTCACCGCAGAATCAAGCGGAATTCGCCGTTTCGTACATGTCCGTTCGCTCTGAACGTGCCACGTAGACAATGTCCGAACAGCTTGCTAGAATGGCTCTGCAGTTGGCAGAGGGGTGCCTGCATTCCACCAGTTTCGCAATTGGAGCCTCAGCGGGTAGCGCATGAGGTCATCTCCCCGTCTGCTTCTCACTCCTATCTCCGCGAACGAAAGCGAGCTTCCCGGTGAAGAGGCGCATTTGTGAAAGCTGTCTCTATTTCGAATCCGCAGGATTCGCAAAGAACGGATGGTGCCACCATCCGTCACGGAGGCAGAACTCAGATGTACGCCTGATGGTGCGTTCCAACGAGCTGGGTTGCCGCAACGGCTGGAACGCGGACTTGTGGGTATCGGCCAACACCGACGACGGTGAGCAACGTTCGCAGCCTCTCGCGGCCATCGGCGGGCGGGCGGCAGCCGAGGTCGAACCAGCGGAGCAAAATGACCTTATCACGTCGATCGTCGCGGCCAAGACCGAGAACGCCCCCGTGTCCGAGCCGCGGGCGCAACGCCTGGCGGAACCGGTCAAGTTCGCTGTCGCGGAAGACATCATCGTCAATCAAACTCCCGCACTGACGTGGGCGCCAGCGAGCAATGGATCGGTCACAGCCCAGTCAGCCTCCGAGCTGGTGCAGGATCCGAAGGCAGCCATCCTTCGAGCACGCGATCAGTTTCGCCAGCGGCGCCGATCGGAAGGGCGCCTTGCGGATCAACATCTCGCCGATCCTTCGTCGATCTATCTGGCCTCGTCGCGCGAAGCTCAACTGATCCATGATCGCGACCTGGTGTTGGAGGATCCTGACCCGGATACGATCGACCCTCGATACGAGAACCGGGCGCTGCTTCGACCGATTCCGTCCGCATCGATCGACAAAGGTCGGCCAGTTGCCCCGGTGTCGCTGCGGGAGATCGAGCGGTCATTTCCTACCATGACCGACTTCCCGGAAGATCGGGCGAAGTACGAGTCGATTCCATCAGTCGAGTTCCAGTCGGCTGAGGACGAACTCATCGATTTCGTCCAGGAGGACACCTGGATCGAGACTCGCCAAGTCGATGCCGTTCTCCCGGAGCCGTATGTCGTCGATGACTTTTTCGAAGAAGAAGAGCTTACTGTCGAGGAGACGCATGATTCGCGTGAGGACGTCGAGCTCTCGGTGCATCATCGGGAGTCGATCCTCAACAGGTTCTTGCGGACGCGACGCGAGCGACGACAGTACGAGCGGCAGATCGACGATCAGATGGAGCAGGGAAACGGCTTCGCAGAGTCGCCCCCGTCGCCGATCGCCGCATCGTCGGTGCAGGTCGATGACGACTGGCAGCCTCGGAATCAAGCACGGCGGACAGGGCCGGTGGATGACGGCGAAGCAGAGTGGCTTTCTCCCATGCAGGCCGATCAGGTACGTCAGGTCAATTCAGCACCTGCAACCCAGGGCTTCGAGCCACATGCGCCAGCTGGCACGGGATCGCAGCACAGGCGCGAACCCGACTCATGGCAATACACGCGCGACAACAACGTGCGCCCACAGCATGCACCCATCGATGTGGACGACGATTTTGTCATCCCACCACCGCTCCCGGAGGTCCGACCGGATCAGCTCCAGCCAT
>JBDHVC010000163.1:0-2891 GCA_039809495.1 Sandaracinaceae bacterium | reverse complement strand
TAGAAAAGGTTGGAACGGAAGAGACTAACGCGCACCATCCCCAAATCCCGCCCCAGCCCGGCACCGATCTGATTCGCCATGGTGGGTGTGGCAGTGGCGGTGAGCGCCAGCACGGGCGGATCGCCCAGCTCGGCCAGCGCCTTGGGAATGAAGAGATAGTCCGGCCGGAAATCCGATCCCCAGAGATTGATGCAATGCGCTTCGTCGATGACGGCCAGCGAGATCGGCACACGTTGCAACGCGCGTAGAAAGCGGTGATCGCGGAAACGTTCCGGGGCGATGTAAACGAGCTTGATCGCGCCGTTGCGAATTTCGTCCAATCGGCGCTGGGTCTCGTCGAACGAAAGCGTGCTGTTGATCACCGTGGAACGGTCCCTGACTCGGGGCGGTAGCGACTCCAGCTGGTCCTTCATGAGCGCGATGAGGGGCGAGATGACAATGGTGACCCCGGGCAAGAGCATGGCCGGAAGCTGAAACGTCAGCGACTTGCCCGCGCCGGTTGGCATGATGCCGAGCGTATCGGCGCCGGCCAGCACCCGCTCGATCACCTGCCGTTGCCCATCGCGCAGGGTGGTGTGGCCGAAATCGCGTTGCAACACGTCGAAAACCCGCGGATCGAGCGGACCGTGGGCGATCTCTGCGGCGATCCCGTCCGCACTGGACGGATCCGCAAGCGTGTCGGAAGCAGGAGCGTCCAGTTCCCAACCGGCAGCAGAGGTATCGATGGATGCCAGCGCCGCTTCGATCGTTTCCTGCAATTCCAACCGTTTGCGTTCCCGTGCGACGGCGAGGTAGGCGCGGAGCTCGGTAGCGAGACCAGCATCGCCAGCGCGCTCCAGGAGCTCCGCAAGACGAGTCAGGTAGGAGTCATAACCCAACTCGCGCGCTTCGATGACCACCTTGTGCAGCAGCGTGCGAGCGGCATCGGCGCGGTCGTGGTCGAGCAGCCAGGCGGCCATATTGACGTTGGGCCAATAGCCGTCCGGATCGGCGGTAAGATCGCGCTGGAGCCGGGCCCGTAGCTCGCTGGGCGGGATGAGTGAGCGCTCGATGGCGTTACCGAGATGCTGTACTTGCTGTTGGTCGCCACTGGTCTGGCGAACGATGTCGTAGAGCGATGCAGCCCGGTCGATATCTCCCTGATCGAGCAGGAAACGGGCGAGATGGACGGTCGAGGTCGTGGACGGGTACCGCTCGGCGCGCAGCTCGAGTAGACGGCGCTGCTCCGTGAGGTCCTGGCGCGCTCCAGCGATCCGGGTGCGAAATTCGAGCAACCTGGCCGATTCACCGCGCTCGCGTTCCATAGCGTCGATCAGCCGTTCGGCATGATCCAGATCGCCACCATCGATGGCCCAGGGAATGATCTTCCAGCGCAGCTCCAGAGGCAGCGCGCGCCACGCGCGGTCGTCGATTCGTTGCAGCAGTCCGCTTCCCTCGCTCACCCCATGCACCTTCGTTCGTACACTCGCGAACATCTGTTCGCCATTCTACCCCACAGGCACGGGGTCCGGGTTCCGAGGCCTGGGCCCTGCGACGTTTGCATCGTGAACGAAGTCGTCGCAGGGCGCAGGCCTCGGAACTCAGAACTCAGAACTCCGGACTCAACACGTTCGCGATCATGCGATGACCTTCGAGTTCGAAGGCCTCATCGCCGACCTGGTAGGCCCAGACCGCAGTGCCAATGGCTTCGCGGATAAGGAGCGTGCGCCAGAGGGACGGGTTGCGTGGATCGGAGCCATAACCATCGAGGAAGGCGGCTTCCAGCGCGGGATTGGCGGCGAATTGCCGGACAGCGAGACGGGCGAAATCGGTGAACGCCGGCCGCCAGTCGAACCGGCCGAAGTCGATCGCCCGCACGATTCCGTCATCGATCAGCCAGTTGCGGGGATGCCAATCGCCGTGGGTGGGGACGAGCGTGACCGGCTCGGGTGTGTCGTCGAGCAGCAATCGCCGGAGCTGGGCGACGGTTGCTGGCGCAATCCGATGCGGGCGTTCGAGCCAATCGAGTTGCTTCTGATTCATCCGGGCTTCGTAGGTGTCGTCGATGCGTGCGCCTTGGGCGTGGAACACGGCCAGCATCGCGCCGGCCTGGCGGTAGATTGCGGGATCGGCTTCGGACGGATGGCCCTGGACCAGAACGCCGGGGAGGAAATCGAGCAGGAGCATATTGGTACCGCGGTCGTAGGTGACCATACGGGCCGCGCGCCCTTTGGCGACCCAGGGGTGGGTGAAGCCGAGATGCGCGTCGATTTCGCGCCCGATATGGTGGTTTGCCGGTCCGCCGGCTTTGACGATGCGGTCGCCGTCGGACGTGCGCAGGCGCAGTACGGCGGTCCCCATGAGCTCCCAGCTCAGATCGGCCACGAGCTCGGCATCGGGAAGCCATTGGTGGACCAACCCTTGTTGGCCTGGATCTAGCCGGGGAAGATCGGTCATGGAGCAACTGGGCTCGCCTCGATGATGACGAACCGAAACTGCCCCCATTTGTCATTCGAATTCGAATAGTCTTGCCATTTCATCGCGTAGGAGCCTCGCACGTCGAGTATCTCGGTGCGGTCCTTGAGGGTGCCTGGCCCAGCATTCTCTCCCCACGCGCATGATCGTTGGAGAACCCTCCCCTCGTGAATACGAAAAGCAGCGTCGATCGTAGGGGCTGCCTTCGGTGAAGGACTCCAGTAAGACGGATCGTTTGTGAGCACAATCACTGCCGCTGCAGCGTTCGGCACAGTCTCGACTACGCGCTCGATGCGAACGACATCCTTGACGATGTCGTACCGGGTCACGTCCTGGGCTCCATGCTGAGCCAAATCAAATCGCTCATTCTCCTTCGAAATGATCGAGGTCCGCGTCGTCGGATACTTCAACTCAAGAGCCGTTGCATGGTCACGAAG
>JBDHVC010000162.1:0-2908 GCA_039809495.1 Sandaracinaceae bacterium | reverse complement strand
CCGAAAATGCACGCAGGCAGCTTGTGCAGGATTGCTGGGCGTGCTCTTGTGCACGGCTAAGCATGCGGCAGGCCAAGCCTATCCCATATTCAATGGTACCACGAATACCTGCACGGGAGCCTTTCTGGACAGTGGTGGAGAAGGAGCCAGTGGATATGGGAACAACGAAAGCTATACCTATACGATCTGCCCGGATGCCGCAGGAGGCGCGATCTCATTAAGCTTCATCACCTTCAACCTGAGCACGGCCGGCGTGGCCCCCGTTGATTTCATGACGATCTACGACGGGAACAGCACGGCAGCACCGGTGCTGGGCACCTGGACGGGCACCTCGCTCCAAGGGCAGGTGGTTTCGGCCAGCAGCTCCAATCCCACGGGTTGTCTTACCGTGGTGTTCAAGTCCAACAACACCGGCACGGGTGTTTTCGCCGCCACCATCACCTGCTACCAGCCCTGCAACCGGCCCACGGCCGTGGCCACGCACGGAAGCAGCGGACCGTTGAAGATATGCCCGGGTGAAACGGTCACGTTCAATGGCAGCGGCTCCTATGCCGCTCCCGGCTTCAACATCGCCAACCGTCGCTGGGATTTCGGTGATGGGACGATCTTGGACAATGCCCCTGCGGTGGTGAGCCACACCTACACCCAACCGGGTGCCTACACCGCACAACTCTACTTGCAGGACAACAACGGTTGCGCCAGCACCAATCTGGTGGACCTGATGACCATGGTGGGCACACACCCCAGTTTTACCGGCACCTCCGGGGGCACCGCCTGCTCGGCCGAGACCCTTTGCCTGGACGGCACGGTGACCCCGACGACCTGGAATGAGCTGCCATCGGGCGACCTGGGCGGGGGCCTCTTCCTGCCCGACAACGTGGGGCAATGCTTCACCACAACGATCACCTTCACGCAGTTCGCGCCGGGCCAGACGTTCACCAACATCAACCAGTTGCTGGGCATCTGCGTGAACATGGAGCACTCCTACATGGGGGACCTGATCATTCGGATCAAAGGGCCCACAGGGCAAACGGTGGTGCTCCATCAACAGGGCGGTGGCGGCACCTACCTGGGCGTTCCGGTGGACAACGACAACACACCGAACATACAAGGCACCTGCTGGAACTACTGCTGGAGCCCGACGGCCACCAACGGCACCTGGGCCAACAACGGCAATGGCGGCACCTTGCCCAGCGGCACCTACCAAAGCGTGCAGTCCCTTGCGGGCCTGATCGGCTCGCCGTTGAACGGGACATGGACCTTCGAGGTGTGCGACATGTGGGGATTGGACAACGGCTTCATCTGCGACTGGAGCATCATGTTCGATCCGGCGTTGTATCCCGGATTGCTTGAATTCACGCCCGTGTACGGTGCAGGTTGCGACAGCTCCTATTGGGCGGGGCCCGGCATTGTGAGCACATCGGCCAACTGCAACCAGGTGTGCACAAGCGGCTTGGCGCCCGGCAACCACTCATTCACCTACACGGTGATCGATGATTTCGGATGCACGTACGACACCACCGTGACGGTGACCATCGTACCCGACCTGCAGGTGAGTGCCGGGCCTGATGCCACCACCTGCGGCAACCCGGTGCAATTGAATGCCAACCTGCTCGGCGGAGGATTCACCACCAACTGCGACTATGTGCTTTGGCTGTACGACTCATACGGTGATGGCTGGAACGCGAACGGGTACGTGACCGTGACCATCAATGGCGTGAGCACCAGCTGGACCTTGATGAACGGGTCATCGGGATACGCCAACATCACCGTGCCCGACGGCGCCACCATCACCCTGAGTTACAACAAGGGCATCCCGTTCGCCAACGAACAGTCCTTCACCCTGCTGAACAGCAATGGCGTGGCCGTGTACAGCGGCAACAACCCGGCAAATGGCGTAGTGTGGACGGGCACCGCAAATTGCCCCAATGCGGTGACGTACAGCTGGAGCCCTGCCACGGACCTTTCCAATCCCGCCATTGCCAATCCCGTGGCCACGCCCGGATCAACCACGCAATACTGTGTGACCGCTTCGCAGGCTGGCCATCCTGCATGTGCCGTGACCGATTGCATGACGATCACGGTGGACGACCCGGCAGTTCCGGGCACCACCGCATCGTACACGGTGTGCGCCTCGGCCGGTGCCTTCAACCTGTATGACCAATTGAACGGCACACCACCGCTTGGAGGCACTTGGACAGACCCGAACCAAGGCAGCAGCAACGGAACGTTCATTCCCGGCACCAGCGTTCCGGGCGTCTATAGCTACAGTGTCACGGGCAACAGTCCCTGCGGAACCTCCACCACGATCCATACCGTGACGGTAAATGTGGTCACCGCATCTGATGCGGGCACCGATGGTAGCCTCACCCTGTGCAACTCCGGTACGCCCGAGAGCCTCTTCGATGCCCTTGGCGGAACGCCTGATGCGGGAGGCACTTGGACCGGCCCCTCCACCGTGAACGGCGGCATGATCGATCCCGCCAACATGCAGGCCGGGACATACACCTACACCGTGGCCGGGATGGCACCATGTCCCGACCAGTCAGCCAACGTGGACGTGGTGATCCATGCACTGCCCGAGCCCGGCACCGATGGCAGCCTCACCCTGTGCAGCTCCGGTACGCCCGAGAGCCTCTTCGATGCCCTTGGCGGAACGCCTGATGCGGGAGGCACTTGGAGCGGGCCCAGCACCGTGAACGGAGGCATGATCGACCCCGCCAGCATGCAGCCCGGGGCCTACACCTACACCGTGGCCGGGGTGGCGCCATGCCCCGACCAGTCCGCCAACGTGGATGTGGTGATCAACACACCGCCCGATGCCGGCAGCAATGGAAGCCTCACCCTGTGCAACTCTGGTGCGCCCGAGAGCCTCTTTGATGCGCTCGGCGGAACGCCTGATGCGGGC
>JBDHVC010000161.1:0-3006 GCA_039809495.1 Sandaracinaceae bacterium | reverse complement strand
GGCGGCGGCGGCTCTCGCGGCGGCAGCCCCGAGGACGACTTCGGTGGCGAGGTCGTCGACGACGACATCCCGTTCTGACGGCGCGCCGAGCTCGTCGCGATGATGAGGGGGGCACGGGCGTGGACGCCTCGGGGCGCGTCACGCCCGGGGCCACGCCGCCCGACGCGCTCCGTCGAGCGCGCGATCGGGTGTTAGAGTGCGCGCGCCATGAGCCGCGAGGTCCACGTCGTCAGCCACCCGCTCGTCCAACACAAGCTGACGCTGATGCGTCGCAAGAAGACGTCGACGAGCCAATTCCGCCAGCTGCTCGAGGAGATCTCGATGCTCCTCGCGTACGAGGTGACGCGCGACTTCCCGCTCTCGCTCGAGCGCATCGAGACGCCGCTCATGGCGATGGACGCGCCGGTGATCGAGGGCAAGAAGCTCGTCGTCATCTCGATCCTCCGCGCCGGCGACGGCATCCTGCGGGGCATCCTCGAGGTGATCCCCGCCGCGCGGATCGGCCACATCGGCCTCTACCGCGACCACGAGACGCTCGAGGCGATCGAGTACTACTTCAAGGTGCCCCAGGACCTCTCCGACCGCGACGTGCTCGTCGTCGATCCGATGCTCGCGACGGGGCACTCCGCGGTCGCGGCCGTGACGCGCATCCGGGCGCGCTCGCCCAAGTCGATCCGCTTCCTCTGCCTCCTCGCGGCGCCGGAGGGCATCGCCGCCCTCCACGACGCGCACCCCGACGTGCCCGTCTGGTGCGCGGCCGTCGATCAGCGCCTCGACGAGCGCGGCTACATCCTGCCCGGCCTCGGCGACGCGGGCGATCGCCTCTTCGGCACGAAGTGACGCCGCGCCGAGCGATGGCGTTCGCGCCGTGGCTCGGTAGAACGTCGCGCATGAGAGCCGCCGCGAGAGAGGTCCGCCAGCCGGCGGAGTGGGCGCCGCACGAGGCCGTCTGGCTCGCGTGGCCGAGCCACCCAGAGCTCTGGGGCGAGGACACGCTGAGCGACGTCCAGGCCGAATTCGTCGCGCTCGCGGAGGCGATCGCGGATCGGGACGCGAGCGGCAGCCCGCGGGGCGAGCGGCTCGAGCTCCTGGCGCGCACGGAGGCGGACGAGCGCGCGATCGCGCGGGCGCTCGGGCGCTCGGGCGCGCGCGTCCATCGCGCGCTCTACGGCGACATCTGGTGCCGCGACACGCTGCCGATCTTCGTCGAGTCCGAGGGTGGCGGCGTCGCGGCGGCCACCTTCCGCTTCAACGGGTGGGGCGGGAAGTACGAGCTCCCCGGCGACGCGGCGCTCGCGGGCGTCGTCGCGGACCTCTTCGGGGGCCCGCGCGTCGCGCACGACTTCGTCCTCGAGGGCGGCGCGGTCGAGCCCGACGGCGAGGGCACCGTCCTCACGACGCGCCAGTGTCTGCTCAACCCGAACCGCAATCCGTCGATGTCGCCTGTGGAGATCGAGCGCGCGGTCGCGGCCGCGCTCGGCGCGGAGAAGGTGCTCTGGATCGACGAGGGCCTGCTCCACGACCACACCGACGGCCACATCGACACGATCGCGCGCTTCGTCGCGCCGGGGCGCGTCGTCTGCATGGCGCCCTCGGGCGACGACGATCCGAACGCGGCGGTCCTCGACGCGATCGCGCGGCAGCTCGAGGCGATGACGGACGCGCGCGGCCGCAGGCTCGAGGTCGCACGGGTGCCCTCGCCCGGCCGGGTGCTCGATCCGGACGGCGACGTCATGCCGGCGAGCCACGTCAACTTCTACATCGCGAACACGAGCGTCGTCGTCCCGACCTACGGGACGCCCTTCGACGAGGCCGTGGTCGAGGCGCTCGCGCCGCTCTTCCCCGGTCGGCGCGTCGTGGGCCGCTCGGCGCGGCTCATCCTCGAGGGGGGCGGCGCGTTCCACTGCATCACCCAGCAGGTCCCGCGCGCCCCCTCGCCGCGCGCTCGCGGATAACTTGCGCTCGGCGCGCCTCGTGGCGTAACGGCGGAGGCGATGCGTCGACTCGCCCTCCCGCTCGCTCTCACCCTCGCGCTCTCGGCGCTCGTCGGCTGCGACCCCAGCGCTCGCGCCGTCGACGCGCGCTTCGCGACGCCCGAGCGCACCATCGCCACGCTCTTCACCGCGTATGGCCTCGAGGGGGCGTCGCAGGCCGAGGTCCGCCAGCGGCTGATCGAGCACCGCCGCTTCGAGCTCCGCGACCCGGAGAGCTACCGCGCCTCGTTCGCGGACCTCGCCACGCCGGCGGACGAGGGGCTCGCGGGCTTCGTGCTCGGCGCCCTCGCGGCCGGCAAGGACCAGCTCGAGACGCGCGTCGACGGCGACCGCGCGACCGTCTCGCCGCGCCCCGGCTTCGACGTCGTGCTCGCGCGCGCCACAGACGGGCGCTGGCGCATCGTCCTCGCCGAGAGCGTCCCTCCGGAGGTCCGCACGCGGATGAGCGCGCTCGCCGCCGACTACGAGCTCCGCCAGCTCCGCGGCGAGAGCCTCGGCGCGGCGGCGCGCTGACGGCGCGCTGACGGCGCGCTGTCAGGAGCCGGACGGGCTCGACGTCGAGGGGGGCGCGTCGCTCGTCGCGATCGCGTCGTAGGCCGGCAGGACGACGCGCACCTCGTCCGTCGCGCCCGCGCCGCTCGGGAGCTCGAGGAGGCTCGTCGTCACCTCGCGCTCCCCCACCCGGAGGAGCGCCGCGAGGGCCTCGAGCCGCCGCGTCGCCTCGGCGCGCGCGGCGCGCTCGGGGAGGCAGCTCAGGACGAGCACGATCGGCCCGAAGGGGTGGCTCGAGAGCAGCTCGCCGAGCCGGCGCACGCGGCCGCGGGCGCTCGCCCGGACGCCGCCGCCGTCGAAGACGTCGAGGAGCCGCGCCCCGAGGCCGCGCTCGTCGCGGAGCACGGGGAAGCCGGCCTCGACGAGCGCCTCGACGAGCGCGCGCGTCTCCTCGGGGCTCGGCGCGCTCGCGAGCCCTCGGCGCGCGTCCGCGAGCGCGAGGAGCGCCTCGGCGCGCGCC
>JBDHVC010000160.1:0-3023 GCA_039809495.1 Sandaracinaceae bacterium | reverse complement strand
GGCTTCGTCACCCTCGTTTCCCACAAGGGCGCGATCGTCTCCTCGATCTCGCTGGACGAGATCCTCGAACTCTACGAATTGCGGGCGCGCATCGAGACATGGCTGCTGGCGCTCGCCATCCCCCGCATGACCGAGGAAGACCTCGCCAATGCCCGCGAACATGCCCGGCGCCATCAGGAGCAGGGCCGGACCGGGGACGCCTCCAACCTGCTGAACTGGAACTTCCACGCCGCGCTCTATGCGCCGTCGGACCGCAGGGCGACGATCGAGCTGGTGGGCCGCATCTACCAGCAGCTCGAGCGCTACACCCGCATGGTGGTGCTGCTCACCGAGATCCAGGCGCAGTCCGACCGCGACCACTGGCAGCTCATCGAGTTGTGCGAGGCCAGGGACACGCTGCGCGCCGTCAGCCTGCTGGAGATGCACATCATCACCGCCGGCAAGTTCCTGGTCGAGCGTTTGCAGGAACTGCGCGACAGCTGACGGCCTCGCCGTCAGCACCCATAAAAGTCTATCGGATGACGAACGGGTTGGCCGTCTTGCCGACGGTGTCGATCCACACCGTCTTGGTCTGGAGATAGGAGGCGATCGCCTCCTGCCCGCTCTCGCGGCCGATGCCGCTCCTCTTGTAGCCGCCGAACGGAGCCATGAAGGACACGGCGCGGTAGCTGTTGACCCAGACGGTGCCCGCCTCCATCGCCGCCGCGCCCCTGAGCGCCCGCCCCATGTCCGCGGTCCACAGCCCCGCCGCCAGCCCGTAGGGACTGTCGTTGGCGATGGCGAAAGCCTCCTCCTCGTCGTCGAAGGGGATGACGGACAGGATCGGCCCGAACACTTCCTCGCGGGCGATGCGCATGGAGTTCGAGACGCCGGTGAAGATCGAGGGCTCGACGAACCAGCCGTCCGCCAGCTCGGGCGATGCCGGCCTGCCGCCGCCGAGCACGCATTCGGCGCCCTCGCCGCGGGCCACGGCGATATAGGACAGCACCTTCTCGCGCTGCGCTTGCGTCGTGATGGGCCCCACCTGCGTCTCCGGCAGGGACGGATTGCCGATGCGGGCGGCGGCCGCAAGCTTCACCACGCCCGCGACCACCTCGTCGTGGACCTTGCGCTGCACCAGCAGGCGCGAGCCGGCGATGCAGGTCTGGCCGCTGGCGGCGAAGATGCCGGAGATCGCGCCGTTGACGGCGCTGTCGACATCGGCGTCCGCGAAGACGACGTTGGCCGACTTGCCGCCCAGCTCCAGCGTCACGGTCTTCAGCCCCTCCGCGGCGGCGCGGTAGACGGCGATGCCGCCCGGCTCGCCGCCGGTGAAGGCGATCTTGGCGACGTCCGGGTGCGACACCAGCGGCACGCCAGCCTCCAGCGGCATGCCGGTGACGGTGTTGACCACGCCGGGCGGGAAGCCCGCCTGCGCGAACAGCTTGACGAACTCCAGCGTCGAGGCCGACGCATGCTCCGAAGGCTTGACGACGACCGTGTTGCCGGCCGCCAGCAACGGCGCCAGCTTCCAGGTCAGCAGCAGGAGCGGCGAGTTCCACGGCACGATGGCGGCGATCACGCCGAGCGGCTCGTGGCGGGTGAAGGCGAACATGCCCGCCTTGTCGATCGGCAGCACCGCGCCCTCGATCTTGTCGGCCAGCCCGCCGAAATAGCGAAACCATTCGGGGATATAGCGCAATTGCGCCGCCATCTCGGTGATCAGCTTGCCGTTGTCGCGCGTCTCGATGGCCGCGATGCGCTCGGCGTTTTCGGCAATCAGGTCCGCCAGCCGGACCAGCAGCTTGCCGCGCGCGGTCGGCATAAGCCCACCCCATTCCGGGGAACGGAATGCGGCTTTCGCAGCGGCGACGGCGGCATCGACTTCCGCCTTGCCCTCGCGTGGAATCAAGGCCCAGGGCTTGCCGGTGAAGGGGTCGAAGGATTTGAAGGTCGCCGAGACCGGCTGGAGTTTCCCGGCCACGATATTCTGAAAGCGGGTCAGAGTCGTCATTCCACCCTCAACAGGTTGCGAGGCCGAGATGAGCCCGGAAGCGGTTCTTGACGAAGGTCGCATCACGCGGCGGCAGCGAGCGAGGCAGATTCTCGGCGGCGATCTTGAACACGAAGAGCCGTGGCCCCTGCGCCGGTGCAGCGAGCCGCTGCGCCAGCGCCCCTACCTCCTCCAGCGTGCGCAACTCGCCCGTCTCGGCAAATCCGGCAGCGTGTGCGATCTTGTCGAATGCGATGCCCTTTCCCGTGTGGCTGGGCTGCATACCCGTCTCGCCGAAATGCTGGTTATCGAGAACGATCACGTCGAGATTCTTCGGAGCAGCGACCGAAATGGTCGCCAGCGCGCCGAAAGCCATCAACTGCTCGCCGTCGCCGGTGACGACCATGACGCGCTTGTCCGGCTGCGCCTGCGCCAGGCCAAGGCCGACGAGCGCGGCGCCGCCCATCGCCCCCCAAAGATAATAGTTGTCATCACGGTCCCCGGCCGCATGCACATCGTAGCTCGGTGAGCCGAGCCCGGTGACAACCAATGCGCCGGCACGGGCGTCGAGAAGGGTCTTCACCGCCTGGCGGCGATCCATCGCATGGCTCATCTTGCTCACCACTTCTTCTTTCCAAGGAGACGCTGGCCGATCAGAACGGCGTCCTGTTGGTCGGCCTCGTAGGCCATCGTCGCGGCCTGCGCGACGGTCTCGATCAGATCCTCGCCCGTTTCCGCGCGGAGCACATTAACCCCGATCGCCTCGAGCGCGCGTTGCGTGGCCTGCCCCATCGGGACCTGCCAAGGATTGAACTCCGCCCACTCACCGCGCATGGTAACGAGCGTCAGGAATGGAAACCGTGCCTGTACCGGCAGCGACAGCATATTGATGCAGTTGCCAACACCCGAAGACTGCATCAGGAGCACGCTGCGCTTGCCGCCCAGCCAGCTTCCGGCGGCAATGGCCACGCCTTCCTCCTCGGTCGTCAGCACGTTGGTGACGACGTCGGGGTCCTCGTCGAACAGCCGAATCAACGTCGAGTGTCCGGCG
>JBDHVC010000159.1:0-3079 GCA_039809495.1 Sandaracinaceae bacterium | reverse complement strand
TCTGGGTCTGACGAATGGTCCGGGCCAGGTCGGGACCGCCGCCCGATTCGTCGACCATTGGGTGACTACATGGCGGTTTGCAAATCGGTGTGCACGAAATCGCTGCCGACAAACAAGAGTGGCTCACCGCGCTCACTGGCGAGTGCATAGGCAAAGCAGTCTCCAAAATTGAGACTGGCGGGATGGCCCGTGCCCTTTCCGAAGCGATTCCAGGCTGCTCTGGCTATTTCGACCTGCGCCGGGGTGACGGATTCGACGACGATTTCGAATCGCGCGATCGATTCGTCGACCAGGCGTATTGCGTCCTGATCGTTCCGCCGATCGACGACAGCGAGCGCTTCGAATAGATTTGCGGCGGAGATGCGTTTGATTTCGGGGTTGGCAAGGAGATCGAAGATCCGAGGCGCCTCATCCTCACCGAATGCCAACGCGAGAATCGCGGAGGTGTCGACGATCACGCCGGCAGTCCGTCGTCTCCGTAGAGATCGGCGTTGTAGTCGATTGGGAATTGGTCAGCCAGACGCGCGCGGATGCGCTTTCCCCGCTGGAGGAACTCCGCTTTGAGACGTTCGCGCTCGGTGGGCGTCATCGACCTGATCGGCGTCGCCAACTCAGAATCAGGTTGCACGGATTCGTCCAGCAAGACCGTAACCATGCGGCCAGGTTGGCCATCCGGGATGCTTACTTTTCCGTCGGATTCGATGACGAGTCGATAGGATTGCATAGCGTTCCTGCCAATTCGATGTCGATGAGTATGCGGCACTCACCTCGCAAAGATTGTACCGCTCGCTCATCTGTCAGCAGGCGTGCTTCCCCGGCAGGCGCCGGGCGCGACGACGGATGTGCTCGACCGCCCAACCCCGCCAACAACGTCGGCCAAACCACGCGGCCAGGCGATAGAAAGAGACGGTATCGTCTCCACCCGTCACAAGAAGTCCGGGCGAACCACCGAACGCGTTGCTGCGATTTCCTCCTGGTACCGTCGGAAGGCCGCGTAGGGCGGCGGAATCCGGAATCGGTGCCCTGCGGAGCGGCGGAACGACGCGGGAAATTCAGTAGGAATACGGATGCGGCGCTGGCGGTTCCTCCCTAGGTTGTAGGTGGAACCCGAATGCACGCCGAACACGCACTCACCCATTCGGGTTTTTTGTCGTTTGTTGCTTCACGAATCGAGGAGGTCCCGATGCGCTTCGTATGGAAACTCAGCGTATTCGCCGTACTGTCGCTCCTGTGCGTGCTTGCCTCGCCCGCGGTCATCGCTCAGGACGCCACCCCGATGACCGGATCACCTGCCGCCGGGACACCGGCCGCCATGCCCGCGGGTGTCACCGTGGTGGCAAGCGGACTGACGAACCCGCGCGGCTTCACCTGGGGGCCAGACGGCACGCTCTATCTTGCCCTTGCTGGCATTGGGGGCGAAGAGGTTGGCATGCTCGATGATGGAACCATCACGGGCATGATGGCCGGTCTCTCCGCCAGCGTTGCCACCATCGCGGATGGCTGCGCGACGCCATATGCCGAGAATCTTCCGTCGGCCTTTTGGCCCGATGCAGGATGGACCTGGGGTGTCATGGACGTTGCCTTCCTTGGCGACCAGATGTACATCCTCTCTGCTGGCGGTGGAATCGAAGGCGGTCTCCCCGACTATCCGAATGGGGTCTATCGCATCGAAGCAGATGGAACGGCAACCCTGGTCGCCGACCTGTCCACCTGGTTCCGCGCCAATCCACCCTCCTTCCTCCCGCCTGACTATGGGCAGGATGGCTCGTTGTTCGATCTGGAAGCAGGCGATGGCGTGCTCTGGCTGACCGAGGCAGTGGGCGGACGCGTGATCACCGTTGCTCCCGATGGAACGATCACCCTGATCGCGGACCTTTCCGAAGCCCATATGGTGCCCGATGGTCTCGCGCTCGATGGGGAGGGCGGCGCATACGTTGGTCATGAGACCACGATTCCCTATCCGGAAGGAATGGCAAACGTGTTGCATGTTGCGGCCGACGGTACGGTCACCGAGGCCTGGACCGGGCTCACGGCCATGACCGATCTCGTCATGGGCCCCGATGGCGCCCTCTACGCGGCGATGATGGCAACCAATAATCTGGAAGAACCGCCGTTCCTCCGGCCGCACAGTGGCCAGATCGTGAAGCAGACCGGTCCCGACACCATGGAGCTGCTGGTCACCGATGTCGACTATCCGGTTGGGCTCGGGTTCGGCCCGGATGGCGCGCTCTATTTGACCTATCCCGCCTTCGGCGACGGAACAGCCGAAGGGCAGGGCGCCCTGCTCCGTATCGATCTCACCGCGAATGCGCCGATCTCGCTGGCTGGGCTATCGAACCTGCCGTCCAGTTGCCAGATGTAGGCAGTCGCGGCAGGGTGCCTTCCTGCCGTCGTGATGGTTCGGTGTGATCACACAATGCATGCACGCTCCGCTCCCGTGCTCAGGGGGCGGAGCCGATCCTGAGCATCATCGACCAGACAACCAACGAACGGAGCTGTCCATGAAGCAGATCGCCGTCTTCGGCTTACTCGTGCTTCTTGCATGTGCAGGAAGCTCAACGGTCTCCGCCCAGGATTCCGTCGCTACGCCGGCCCAAGCGGAAGGGGAGGTGAGTGTCATTTCGTTCGACGTGGCCTCGCCGGCAGAGACCAAGTTCGGATTCATCCGTACGACCATCGGCCCCGGCGGATCGTATTCCCTCTCTGCCGGCAGCGCGCCCGCCGTTCGGTACATCGAAAAAGGGACGCTGACGGTCAAGAGCGACGCTCTGATCATTGAGGATTACGTCTCAGCAACGCCAAAGGCAACGTTCGCAGGAGTCATCATCCTCTCTGAAGGAACAGCATTTGTAGTGGCGGCAGGGGGATCAGCTGAGTTGCGCAACGGCAACGACGCTCCAGTCAGCGTGCTCGATTTTCTTTCCGCCTCCGACGCGACCGTCGCCAATGAGACCGACGTGACGCATCTGGTCCTGGCGCATCAGGATTACCAGCTGCCGGCTGGGACGGTCACGGTTACGCTCGCGCGGACGACGCTCGACTCAGGAGAGCAGTTCGAATGGCCCGCCGATCCGGCGAC
>JBDHVC010000158.1:0-3117 GCA_039809495.1 Sandaracinaceae bacterium | reverse complement strand
GTAAACTGCCGTTCATGCCGATGCCGAATACACCCTGGCAATCGATTGGTGGGCTTATCACGTCATTCTGACTCATACGTCCGGCTGACGCGGTAAGTGAAAACTCACCGTTCATCGGCAGCTTGCGTGTAAGAGTCGCTTTGAGATTATGATAGTCGTTGTCGGGTTCAGTGGACATCCGTCCCTGGTATAGCGGTGCTGAGACTGCTCCGGGCACAACCGGGTAAAGCCCGAACGGCGACTGAAAGGTATAACGCGAATTATCATCACGATAGAGTGAACCGCTGTAAGCCAGATTCATTCGCCATGCTTCACCACCATAACGTATACCAGCGCCGAAATTGATCGTTGTATCGTCAATCGGCTTGGCCGTCTCCAGAGCACCGCCATTGCCGGGAAACGGGTAATTGAAGAAGAATGATCCGCCATACGGTCGAGCACCTTTACGCCGTTCGTTAGTGACATTGGCGTAAGCGGTCCACTCATGTGTGAGGAACATACTGAAATCTGCTCCCATCTTGGAGCGCTTCACTGACAATATACGTTCCGAGGTTGCATCCAGGGCTGCGGTCACTTGTGCCGGCGTGCTCGCACCCGCTGCGAGTGAATCCGGAAGTGTCAGATTGTTCGTGCCAACTCCATTCCACAGCGGCTTGGCATTGACACTCACGATGTTCGGTGTATCACGCAGAAATGCCCGCACTTTGAAGCTGCCGGTGCGGCCGAACATTGCCTGGTAGTATTGATTATCATCGGAAAGTCGCGTCGCACGTACATTTGCATAACTCCCGTCATCCGGGCGCTCGAATGTCAGATTGAACAGTCCCAGAACACCACCTTCGGACCAGCCGGCGAAACGCCCCCATCCCATGTTACGGACATCATCATTGGTGCCCAGATAGCCAAATTGCAGTACACCGTAATATTGCCAACCCCCCAGTGAGTTCGGATCGGCAGCCGGTGGCGGGCAGGCAAGCAGATTACCAGTGGGTGTACGCCGCACACCATCAATAAGCCACGATGTTCCGAGTGGATCGCAACCATTGATCATCGCCCCGGCAGTGGGATCGAGCTTAGTTGCGTGCCAGGTGTCAACACCGGTCCCGCTATCAGCTTGAGCGGGAAGTGCACTTATTGTGGTAAGTATGAATGCAAGTACGCGCCATGAACGCGAGAGGGAGCGGGTGAATGGCGGGTGAACATGCATGATCGTATCGTTCTAATTATGGAATCTCGGACCTGATGCTGCGTTAGAGCCGTGGATGTTGGCGTGGCAGGTGATGCACCCACGCCCCATGATACGCTCATCCGGAAACGCACCACCTCCGAGTGAGATCCAGGTTTGCAGATCGTTCGGATGACGCTGGCCCACGTGGCATTGCTGGCAAAGGAATGGAATCGGTGCAACCAGTAGCGAGTGCTGGTTGGAGCCGTGCGGCGTATGGCAGTTGAGGCAGTTCTCACGTACTGGTGCATGCTCGAACAGGAACGGTCCCCGCTTCTCAGCATGACACTGGTAACAGGTCTCATTGACTGTATTGGTTTTCAGCAGCGGTTTGGTGATTGTGCCATGCGGGTTATGGCAGTCAACGCAACTCATCTGACCTTCAGGTAGCGGCATGTGCGAGCGACGGTTAAACTGCAGGCGAACATCGCGGTGACACTGCGCACAGGTATCGTTGATCGAAGGTTTCGTCATCAATCCTTCAACAGAAAACTTCGCCATCGGGTTATGGCAGTCGCTGCATGAGAGACCGTTGACTTGATGCACCGACCCAAGCCAGTGATCACGCGCTCCGCCTGCATGACAAGCCAGACAAGTGTCGATCTGTACGGCGATCGGTGTGCCGGAGTTTTTCGTATAACCGATGATCAGTCCTTTTGTTATAGGATCTTGCGCATGTGCTGATCCGGGGCCGTGGCAGGCTTCGCATACCGGAATCGACGAATCAGCCTTGCTGGCGGCATGCAAGCCAAGCGCGTGCAGTGTATGCGTGAAGTGATCGGCCTCAAGTTGATGACAAGCGATACACGCCTTTTCACCGATCGCACGAGCACCGGGTGCTTGCAGGTTGGGTGCGACACGTGCTTTTGCGAAGCCGGGAGCTGCGATGAGTGAATTACCACCGCTCTGATTGGCAGCATTCGGAAGATCAGGAAGTTCAACAGACGTTTGCTGTGCAACAGCGAACATCGGCAAAATAATCGTAGCGATCAAGATCATCGTGGCAATTGTCGCAATGCAATCCCGTACCTTATCCTGGTATCTCCCTCGCTGTTTGTAATATTCAATTATTTTCAGATGCATAGCTCGAATGGATTGTAGATGCTGTTGTTTTTCTTTTCGGTGAACTTTATCAATTGTTCAAAGTATATTGGAAATAGTGCTTTAAATCCAAAACCATTGTTTAAGATAAGGAGGGCGGAATAAACCGGCCACATCGCACGGGATCGCCCGCGCCGTGTGCACGATATATCTACCTTACTCTTACTCGCGTGAGAAATTCTCCTTCAGAAACTCAATATTGATGATCGAATGGCTTTGCCTTCCTGCTCCCGATAGATAATCTTGAATCATATTGAACCTGAGCCGCTCATCATTCCAGCTTCTTAAGGCCGGTGCTACACCAGGTACAATTTATTTTTGTAAAATTATCCGGCCAACGCGTACCCTGATGCAAGATGGATAATATAGCCTCGGCTGCTTTTGTCGTATTTACTTTACACCTTTACTTTACACCTGAACAGTGTACGTGGGCACATAATCTTTCCCGAGCCTGAGGTTATCTGGCCTCCGATTTCCCTTCTAAATTGCGATAACAATCGATCTTCAGTTTTATATCAACATTTCCCTGGTTGACATTGGAAATCCACGAAACAATCTTACTCGCAAACTCAGCCAGCCGTTTGCTTTGGAAATGAATTGCTGCTTTGATTTTTTCACGTGGCAAATCTCAATTGGCAATGAAGCTGGTGTCATAGGGAAGGTGCGCCGGTTGCAAACAGCAACAGATATAAAAGAACAATGATTTTCATATTGATTTCTGGAATAATCCGAATGCTCATGCAACAGCACACTAAGGAAATTTCCGCAGCATGTCGTTATAACCCGCTATT
>JBDHVC010000157.1:0-3146 GCA_039809495.1 Sandaracinaceae bacterium | reverse complement strand
CCAACTTTCGAGGAGCCCTGCATCAAGGCGTTGCTTGCGAATGGACGCTTCGGAAATCTCAAGAATTTTGGCGAGGTATTTGTCGGCGAAACCATCCTTCTTTGCACGAATGAGAAGATCATCGGGAAGTTGTTTTCCTTTGTAGCTCAGGACTTCTTCTTCGAGTTCGACGAGTTCCTTCATTTGCTCGATAAACCAAGCCTTGATGTGTGTCTTGGCATGAAGGTCCGCCACGGTGACTCCTTTGCGTAGAGCTTCGTACATGATCCACTGACGTTCGCTAGATGGATCGGTGAGAAGCTCCATCAATTCGAGAAGCGATTTGTTGTTGTAATCTTTGGCAAATCCCAGTCCATGGCGTCCGTTTTCGAGTGAGCGAATGGCTTTTTGAAAAGCTTCTTTGTATGTCTTGCCGATGCTCATGACTTCACCGACAGCCCGCATTTGCGTGCCAAGTTTGTCCTCCGCACCATGGAACTTTTCAAAAGCCCAACGAGCAAATTTGACGACCACATAATCGCCGGAAGGCGTGTATTTTTCCAAAGTGCCATCGCGCCAGTAAGGAATCTCGTCGAGGGAGAGTCCACCGGCGAGTTTTCCTGAGACTAAAGCAATTGGGAATCCGGTGGCTTTTGATGCGAGAGCCGAGGAGCGCGAGGTGCGCGGATTGATTTCGATGATGACAACACGGCCCGTTTTAGGATTGTGAGCAAATTGGGTGTTGGTTCCACCGATGACGCCAATCGCAGACACGATACGATAGGCGTAGTCCTGCAACTTCGCTTGAAGTTCGGGAGAGATGGTGAGCATTGGTGCGACGCAGTAGGAGTCGCCGGTATGCACTCCCATGGCATCCACGTTTTCGATGTAGCACACGGTGATGAGTTGATTTTTCTCATCACGCACCACTTCCAATTCCAATTCCTCCCAACCAAGCACCGATTCCTCGACAAGCACCTGTCCGACCATACTCGCGGAAATGCCGCGAGCGGTCACGGTGCGCAATTCCTCCACGTTGTAAACGAGCCCACCGCCCGTTCCACCCATGGTATAGGCCGGACGGATCACGACAGGATAGCCGAGTTCTGCGGCGATGGTTTCTGCTTCCTGCACGCTGTACGCGGGTGAGCTGCGGGGCATATCAATGCCCAACTTCTTCATGGTTTCCTTAAAAATAATTCGGTCTTCACCCTTTTCGATTGCCTCACTCCCGGTGCCGATGATGCGCACATTGTACTTTTCCAAAACGCCCGCCTTCTCGAGCTGCGAGGACAAATTCAACGCGGTCTGTCCTCCGAGATTTGGCAACAAGGCGTCGGGACGTTCTTTAGCAATGATCTCGGTGAGCGACGGTACGGTGAGCGGCTCAATGTAGGTGACGTCGGCGATGCCCGGGTCTGTCATAATTGTCGCCGGGTTGGAGTTGACGAGAACGATTTCGTAGCCAAGTTCGCGCAGGGATTTGCATGCTTGGGTGCCGGAGTAATCGAACTCGCAAGCTTGACCGATGATGATGGGGCCGGAGCCAATGATGAGGACTTTCTTAATGTCGTGACGTTTAGGCATGGTAGGTTGATTTATTTGATTGGTTAGATGTGCAGGAGCTGGCGGGAAAGTGCGAGGGGAGCAGCACATTGCCGAGGAGAAAATGACGCAAACCGGAATGAGAAGAGAAAAAAAACAGCGGAGCCTCGGGCGTTGAAAAGTCGCTCTTGGATGTTTTGACTCCGAAAAAAATGCACAATTTCGGGAGACAGTTTTTACCGCTCAAGGCATCGGGATGCAAGCAGAAGAAGTAAAATACTTTTCGATTTTTTCACTTTTTGATTGGTCATCGAAATTAATCGTAGTAGCAACACGCCGATTGTCAGGACGCATACGACCTGCCGCCCTCGGCGGAAGAGCAGTCAAAATTAAAAAATGCAAAACTCATCATCAACGTTGATCAACGAAGTCTTAGACACCGTAGCGCGCCGCAATGCGGGAGAATCGGAATTTTTGCAGGCGGTGCGCGAAGTCTTGGAGTCACTTGGGCCCGTGCTGGAGCAGCGTCCGCAATATGCGGAGAGCGGTATTCTCAATCGCATCGTGGAACCCGAGCGGCAAATTATTTTTCGTGTTCCGTGGTTAGACGATTCCGGACGTGTACAAGTCAACCGTGGTTTTCGTGTTCAATTCAGCAGTGCCATCGGGCCTTACAAGGGTGGCTTACGTTTTCACCCGAGTGTTAATCTCGGTATTCTCAAATTTCTTGGCTTCGAGCAAATTTTCAAAAACTCGCTGACATCACTCCCGATGGGTGGTGGCAAAGGCGGCTCGGATTTCGATCCTAAAGGAAAGTCCGATGCGGAAGTCATGCGGTTTTGTCAGAGCTTCATGAGTGAGCTGTTTCGTCACATTGGTGAAAACACCGATGTTCCCGCAGGCGACATTGGTGTAGGTGGTCGTGAAATTGGATTTCTTTTTGGGCAATACAAAAGGCTTCGTAATGAATTCACCGGCGTTCTTACCGGTAAGGCTCTTAATTGGGGCGGCTCCCTCATTCGTCCCGAAGCAACTGGCTACGGTGCGGTATATTTCGCCCAAGAAATGCTTGCCACACGCGGGCGTACCCTCGAAGGCATGCGTTGTACGATTTCCGGTTCGGGAAATGTCGCCCAATACACAGCGGAGAAACTTCTTGATCTCGGTGCTGTGCCGGTCAGCTTTTCGGACTCCGATGGTACGGTCTATGACAAAGATGGGGTCACGCGGGAGAAATTGGAATTTGTCATGCACCTCAAAAATGTAAGGCGTGGCCGCATTAGCGAATACGCTGACAAATTTGGGGCGGAATATCGCAAGGGCGGACTCCCTTGGGAAATTCCCTGCAAGGCAGCATTTCCCTCGGCGACACAAAATGAGGTCAGTGCCGCAGACGCCAAGACGCTTCTTGCCAATGGGTGTGAAGTTGTCTCTGAAGGTGCGAACATGCCCTCGACGCCTGAAGCGGTGGACTTGTTTCTTAAGGCAAAAATTCTCTACGGCCCGGGCAAAGCTGCCAACGCCGGCGGTGTTGCTACCTCGGGTCTGGAAATGTCGCAAAACTCCATGCGTCTCCGTTGGGGACGTGAGGAAGTGGACGGACGCCTTCACGAAATCATGCG
>JBDHVC010000156.1:0-3157 GCA_039809495.1 Sandaracinaceae bacterium | reverse complement strand
CCCCCACGCCAGTTCGTCCGTTGTGCCCTTCGACGCTAGCGCCGGGACCGGGGCCTGCGGTTGTCATCCACAGGCACCCGTGTCAGCGACGCGGCCCGTCGGGCCGGTGCGAGCGGGCCTCGTTGGAGCGGCGTTGGTGCTCGGCTCCTGTCAGAGGACTTGCCGGGGTGGCCGCATCGCCGGAGAGGCCATCCAGGGGCAGGTGCACCACCAGTCGGTATCGCAGGTCCTGAGCGGGTAGCTCGTTCAGGGGACTTCCGGCTGTGAGCTCGCCGGTCAGGCGGGGGACGTCCAAGCCGGCGTCGTGGGCTTGCTGGAGCATGGCTGCGAGGGATGGCCAGTCGCTTTGTCGGCTCAGGCGTGGGTCGATCTGATCCGCTAGGGGTATCCATCGCTGCTCTGGCGGTGTCGTCGCCGTGGCCGCCGCCTGAGCGATGCGGGTTCGTACCTGCGTCATCTGTGAGAGCTGCTCGCTGACCACCGCCCGGGGGTTGGCAGACCAGGCGCGGGCTGCGCGGGCCAGGGTAGACCTGACCTGCCCGAGCTGGGCGCGCTGATGTGTCGCCACTTGCTGGCATCCGTCGCCCCATCGGGTAGGAGATGCGGCGGCCAGCACGGCGGCCGCCGCATTGATCGCTTCATCGCCGGTCAGGTTGGTCAGGCGCTCAGCCAGGAGCACCTGACTGAGCGGGGTAGCCGCATCCAGTGCTTCCAGGAGGGCGTGCGGGCCTTGGTTGGTGAGGAGGTCGGCGGGGTCCGCCCCGTCGGGGAAGCTGGCGACCGCGGGGTCCATACCGTGCTGGGCCAGCAGCCAGAAGTCGCGGTGTGCGGCCAGCTGCCCGGCGAGGTCGTTGTCGGTGGCCACGATCGGGTGCCGGCCGAGCTGGGCGAGCTGGTCGGCTTGTTCCTCTGTCAGGGCGGTGCCGAGCGGGGCCACGCCGACGTAGCGGCCTTGCCCGGCGAGGGTGACGGCGATGGCGTCCATGGGTCCTTCGACGATGACCGGGGTGGCGCCGGCGTCGATCACGTCCGGGCGCATCCCGAACAGCTGGTCACCCTTGCGGAACAGAGTGGTCTGGGCCGTGTTGAGGTATTTCGGTCCGGCGTGGTCCTCATCGGTGAGATCGGGGTGGCGCCGCCCCACGAAGCCGAGGACCTGGCCGGCGTGGGTGATCGGGAAGACTGCTCGGTCCCGGAACCGGTCGATCAACCGCCCAGTGGAGGCGGTGGTGGCCAGGCCGGCGGCAAGCATCTCTTCGTCGTTGACGCCGTGGCGGCGCAGGTGGGACACCAGGTTGGTCCAGCCGGCGGGGGCGTACCCGGCGCCGATCACAGGGTCTGCGGTGCCCTGTTCGCCGAGGCGTTGCCGTAGGTGGTGCTGCGCCCATGACCCGGGCAGCCGGGTTTGGTAGAAGGCTGCTGCTGCGGCGTTGAGGGAGGCGATGCGTTCGGGGGAGACGGCCGCGGTGTCCTGCTCGTAAGCGCGGTCTGATTGGCGGTCGATTTGGGCGTCGCTGGGGTACAGCGGGCTGATCGGCCGGGGGGCCGCAGCCAGGCTCAGGTAGGCGTCGTCGCTCCACGGCGTCAGCTCGAGCTCGTCGTCAGGTGATGGACCGTCGTGGTACTCGAGGTCGAGGTCCTCTTCCGGCCACCACGGCGCGGCGGGGTCGTAGGTGGCGGCGTCCGCGGGGACTTCCACGTCGTCCCACAGATCCGCTGGTGGTGGGTCGAGCTCGTCCCAACCGGGGGAGGGGTCGTGCGATGCGGGGTCGTCACACAGCAGGCTGATCCGCCATACCAGGGCCTGGCACTCGTCGACGTCCTGACCGGACAGGTCCACGTCGGCCAGGAGGGTCTGCAGGGTGTTCCCGCGGGCCAGGGCGTGGTCGACCGTGGTGACCAGGGTGGGCCACCACGGGCTGTGTCGGATCGTGGCCGCCCGCCCGGCCCCGACGATCTCGTCGAGACGCGGTGTCCAATCGCTGGCCAGCTCCTCGCTGTGGGCATAGGCCGCCACAGCCGGGGTCAGGTGGCCGCTGATCCGCCACCACAACGCCGCCGCAGCGTGGTCATCGGGCAGGTCGCCCCGGGCGGCCGCAGCCTGAACCAGGGCTGCGGCGTTGACGCCGGCGCGGGAGATGGCGGCCAGCCTCTCGGCAAGGACGGCGATGAACGGGTCCCGGCCTACCTGGGGGGCGATCCTGGCCAGCGTCGAGGACCATTCCTGGTCTGCGGGGGTCCGGGTCGCGGTCAACCCCGCACGGAGCTGGCGTTGATAAGTCGCCGCGGCTTTGCCTAGCTGAGGTGCGCCCGTGGGGCGCGTATCGGCAGGGTCTACCCCCACGGCGGCCCGCCACACCTCGACGGCGGCGACCAGATGCGGGGGCGGTGCGGCGGCACCGGTGTCCACCCAGGCGGGCTGGATCGGCGAGGAGCAGGCCCGGTCTGCGACCTGCTCGGCCAGAGTCGTCACCAGCTGGGTCCGGGCAGCCAGATAGGGGCCCCACGTCGCGTCGGCGGCCAGAGCTGGGGGGACGGCGGGGATCCACGGCAGGGGGCCTGCGCCGGCGTTGCGCAGCCCGGATTCGTCCAGGCGCCAGTCCAGCACGGCGGCCACGTCGTCGGCGGTGTCAAGCTCGCGGGACGCGGCGGCCGTGGCCAGCGATGCCAGGGGGTCGATGCCGTGTGCGCCCAGCAGCACCAGGTGTGCGCGCAAGGTCGGCCAGGCCGGTTCATCGGTCAGGCCGGTGCGGACACGGTTGGCCTCGGCGTCCAGCCGGGTCATGGCGTGTTCGCCGAGCAGGTGTTCGCCGGCGACGTAGAGGGCGTCGACGTAGCGGGCGGTGGCCTGCCCCAACAGGTGTGCCGGGTCGGTGTGGTCACGGGCCAGGGTCGTGGCCGAGCGGGGTGATTCGTCGCGGGCCAGGATCTGTTCCAACTGCTCACTGGCAGTGGCCGGGTGAGTCGCCTGGGGGGTGATGATGCTGTGCGGATCGCCGTCGCCGACGGCCTGCACATACAGGTGGTTGCCGGCCCGGCCGCGGGTAGCGGCGGTGTAGGCGAGCTGGCGTGACTCGGCCCCGGTCAGCAGGGTGTGGCTGACGTCGGCGGTGATCCCTTGAGCGGTGTGGATGGTGCAGGCGTAGCCGAGCTCGGT
>JBDHVC010000155.1:0-3171 GCA_039809495.1 Sandaracinaceae bacterium | reverse complement strand
AGCCAGCCTTCGCTGCACCATCGTTGTTCACCGCGCTGCCGATGACGACGCCGTGGATCGGCAGCTCGTCGGCCTCCGCATCCGAAAGCCGGCGGAGCACGACCCCGACCGCACCAGAGCCACCCACGACGCCATCGGCCGAGGCGGAGAACGGACGGCACCAGCCGGTCGGTGACATGATGCCGCCGGGGAAGTGCTCATGGCCCGCTTGCGGGTAGTCGATGCCGGCAGCGATGACGAGGGCCTGGTCGCAGTCGGCGTTGAGCAGTGACTGGATTGCCAGGTGGAGCGCCACCAAGCCTGATGAGCACGCCGTCTGGACACCTAGGGCCGGACCGGTAAGGCCGAGGCGGTACGCGACTGTGCTCGCCACGAAGTCCGGCTCGCAGCCATGGAGTACTCGTTCTAGGGTGGCGTGGTCGAGTGCGCCTCCCATGAGGATCCGACGGAGATACGGGCTGCCGCTTGTCGAGGCGAACACCGCAGTCACTGGGCCAGGCCCGGTCGGCGCTTGGCCGGCATCCTCCAGTGCCCACCACGAGACCTCAAGCAATTTGCGCACTTGTGGGTCTGTTAACTCTGCTCCCCGGGCACTCATCCCGAAGTGCTCGGGGTCGAATATCTCGGCCGACGGCAGCAGGCCGTGCACGGGGACATGGCGAGGATCGCGGGAGGCGGCACCGGCCGCATCGACAGACACGGTGCTGTACAGGACCTGGCCCGCAACAAGTGCTTTCCACAAGCCCGCTGTGGTCGAGGCCCCCGGGACAAGGACGGCCGCGCCGGTGACCGCAACGTCGAACGAGCGGTCTCGCGCCACTTGCTCCCCTCTCCTCGTCACTTCCCCGAAGAAGCTAGGAACCTCACGCCCCTCGGCCGTGGCGTCCGATAATATCGTTGCCGCCCCCCGTACGTCGCAAATACGGCGTGCCTCGGACCTGCTTCAGGGAAGGAGGCTACGTGAGAGTTTCCGCTGGGACCTTGGCCGACGCGGTTCTTGCCTGGGCGGCGCGCCGGCCTGAGCGACTAGCACTTACGGGTGTTGACGGCGATCTTACCTACGCCGAGCTCGCCCGAAGATCGGGACACTGGGCCGTCGAACTAGCCGGGCTCGGCATTGGCCCGGGCGATATCGTGCCGCTCGCTCTACCTCGAGGTCGTGACCTTGTCGTGGCCATAGTCGCCGTGCTTCGAACCGGTGCGGCGACGACGATTCTCGATCCGTCTTGGCCTGACGCTCGACGTGAGTACATCGTACGCGCCATTGACGCCCCGTTCGTGGTGGGCGCGTCGGTCGCTGGTCTATCCGCCTGGCATCCCCCTCTCCCCTCCCGTGGCGCCGTCACCGAAAAACAACCGGTCTTGACCGGTGAAGCCTCACGCCCCGCAGCAGTGTTCTTCACCTCGGGGACGACCGGCGACCCCAAGGGTGTCGTCGCGTCCCACGCCGCGATCACCCGCCTGTTTGCGCCGGGGACCTTTGGTCGATTCGGGCCGGGAGAAGTCATCCCACTGGCTGCCGCGACTCCGTGGGACGCATTTGCCTTCGAGCTCTGGGCCGCCCTCGCCAACGGAGGGACGTCAATCGTGGTGACGGAGCCCTACTTGGCCCCAGATGTGCTCAGGCGCTGCGTCTCCCAGTACGGCGCAACCACGGCGTGGCTTACCAGCAGCTTGCTCAACCTGGTGGCGGACGAGGACGTCGGCGCCCTAGCCGGGTTGCGTCAACTAATAACTGGCGGTGAGCGGTTGTCCCCGGAGCACGTCCGTCGTGTACTCGGACGCCATCCCGGGATCGCCATGACCAACGGCTACGGACCGGTGGAGGGCACGGTCTTCACCACTACCCACAGGATCACGCCCCCCGACTGCGACCGGCCTGACGGCGTCCCCATCGGTCGCCCCGTTCTGGGGACGCGAGTGATGATCCTCGATGGAGAACGACCGTGCCGTCCTGGGCAGGAGGGCGAGATCTGCATAGCTGGCGCGGGCCTTGCCGAGGGCTACCTCGACGACAAGGCGGCGACGGCATCTCGGTTCCCCACGCTCGTGATTGACGGCCGCGCCACGCGCGTGTATCGAAGCGGAGATCTTGGCGTCGTTGACGTGAACGGAGTCTTCCACTTCCGCGGCCGCATAGATGATCAGGTAAAGATTCGCGGCCACAGGGTCGAGCCGGCGACGGTGGAGACCGTCATTATGCGTCACCTTGCCGAGGTGACCGCCTGTCGTGTGCTCGCGCGCCGCGACAAGAGGGGCGTCGCGACCGGCCTGGTCGCGTACTGTTCACCCGCGGCACCACCCGACGCAGCCGAGCGCTTGGCGTTGACCCTGGCTGGGCCCGAGCGACCGGTCGCGTTCCGTTCGGTTGATGCCTTTCCCCTCACCGCAACGGGGAAGCTCGACCTCACCGCCATCGTGGCCATCGGAGAAGACGACGACGTGCCTGACAACGGCGCGGCGAAGCACCCCATGAGCGAAGACGCGCTTGTCGCGCTGGTGGCTGGCGTGTTCGCCGCAGTCCTCGACGTCAGTGCTGTACCTAACGACGTCGCATTCGCTGAGCTCGGGGGCACTTCGCTGGCCGCTGGTCGGGTCTGTGCCCGCCTCGGCTATGCACTTGAGCGCGCAGTGCCTGCATCGGCGATGGCGTCCCACCAGACAGCCGAAGCTCTGGCCGCTTGGCTGCGCGAGACGGCCGAGCCTGACAAAGCCCCGGCGCCTGACCACTCGCCTCTGGCGCCATTGTCGGAGCTGCAGAGCGGATTTCTTCTGCGAACCCTGTTGGACTCCAACGAGCGGACAGGACCGTGCCGCCTCCTTTGGACGGTAGACGGCGAACTCGACGCAGCCGCGCTCAGTCACGCTATCGGTTATGTCCACGAGCGTCATGAAGCGCTCCGCGCAACCTACGTCGCCGATCTCGGCGCCCTGGTGGGCGATCGCCCCGCTCCAGCGGTAGCGGTCCTCGAGCCTCAATCGGACACAGACTCCGCGCTCGCCGACCTGGCCGACCACTTGTCCGCCCCGCTGGCGCCCGACACCGGCGAGGTCTGGCGTGTGGCCCGTATACCCATCCTCGGGCGTGGGCACGCAATCGGCTGCGCAGTGCATCACATCGCTTTTGACGGCGCGTCCGAGTCGCTACTCGCACGCGATCTGGCAGTGGGG
>JBDHVC010000154.1:0-3176 GCA_039809495.1 Sandaracinaceae bacterium | reverse complement strand
AGAAACTGATACAGCAGCTGATGATACCGACTCCGACTCCTCCAGCGAGGAAGATAATGATAACGAAGATGAGTAAATCCTGATTTGCTGATTTACTTAATCTGAAGTGCACAACGCTGCAAGTTATATTTCTCCTGATGCTGAATCAGGGCTTGAAATTGTAACTTGCAGCATTATCATTAGCGGCCCTGGTTTTTGCAGGGGTTCCTTAAGCAAGAACTTTAGGTTGACTAATTAAACTGGTAGCGGAAATACAATGGGCAGTAAGCTTTATATCAAAACGTTTGGTTGTCAGATGAACGAATATGATTCGACCAAAATGGTGGATATTCTTTTGTCTGAGAAAAACATGGAGCTTACTGAAGTACCCGAAGAAGCTGATCTGATTTTATTTAATACCTGCTCGGTTCGCGAAAAAGCGCAGGAAAAGGTTTTTCATGATCTTGGGCGTGTACGCCATCTTAAAAATAACAAACCCGATTTGCTGATTGGTGTGGGCGGGTGTGTGGCCAGCCAAGAGGGATCTGAAATAGTCAGACGAGCTCCGTTTGTGGATTTGGTGTTTGGTCCGCAGACACTACACAGGTTGCCGGAACTGATTGATGCGCGCAGACGCACAGGACAATCACAAGTTGATATCTCCTTTCCGGAAATTGAAAAATTTGACCGGCTGCCTCCTGCTCGTACAACAGGAACAACTGCTTTTGTATCCATTATGGAAGGATGCAGCAAGTACTGCAGTTTTTGTGTTGTTCCCTATACACGTGGAGAAGAGGTTTCCAGACCGCTGGATGATGTTTTGACCGAAATAGCTGGACTCGCGATTCAGGGCGTCAAGGAAATTACGCTGCTTGGACAGAATGTAAACGCCTACTATGATAAATCCTGCGGGGGAGAGGGTATAGATTTTGCCGCATTGTTGGATTACATTCACGAAATTCCAGGACTGGAACGCATTCGTTATACAACATCTCATCCGAGAGAGTTTACGTCACGCCTGATTGACGCGTATCAGCGTTTACCCAAACTGGTTGGGCATGTGCACTTGCCGGTGCAATCTGGATCAGACAGAATTCTGGCTGCGATGAAACGGGGTTATACCGTAATGGAATATAAATCCATTATCCGTAAATTGCGTGCAATTCGTCCGAATATATCGATATCATCGGATTTTATCATTGGATTTCCGGGCGAGACGGATGCTGATTTTGAGGGAACAATGAAACTGATTGATGACGTGAAATTTGATGAATCTTTCAGTTTTATTTATAGCCCTCGTCCCGGCACACCGGCGGCAGATTTGCCGGACGATACACCCAATCGGATAAAACTGGCAAGGTTGTATCAACTGCAGGAAAAAATACAGCTGAATGCACAGATGATTAGCCAGAGCATGATTGATACAGTTCAGCGTGTTTTGGTAGAAGGTCCATCCAAAAAAGATCCAAATGAACTGTGCGGAAGAACGGACAATAATCGGGTCGTTAATTTTTCCGGCCCTGCCGAATTGGCAGGAAGCTTTGTTGATATCAAGGTGACAGCAGCGTTATCACATACGTTGCGTGGCGAAATTTCAAATATATAATGGTTATGTTGTTACGATTGATTTGTTGTTTCGTCCGGTTACAGATAAGGAGTTCTGAATATTGCGATGACGCTTTCAGTAGAATCGAAACCTGAATCTGTCGAACTGACATTTTTACCTGTAAACAATGAGCGTTTGGTTAATTTATGCGGTGTACTGGATGAAAATATCAAACAAATTGAATCCGCTTTTGATGTAGTAATTTCACGCAGAGGCGGGCATTTCAGACTTTATGGCCCTGTCAAGCAAACTAATCTGGCAGTTCGTGCGCTAAAAAAGTTCTATGAAGAGTCAGATCATCATCTTGGTATTGAACAGATACAGCTGGGATTGGTTGAAATCAGAAATATTACCGCTTCATCTATTGCGGATCCGGACGGGACTGCAGAGAACATCAACCCAACGTCTTTACCACTCATAACTCGTCGCGGCAATATCCAGGGCCGCACCATTCGTCAGACGAACTACCTTTATCAGATCAGGGAGCACGATATCACTTTTGGTATCGGGCCAGCTGGTACCGGAAAGACTTATCTTGCTGTTGCATGTGCGGTAGACGCACTGGAGCGCGAACTGGTTGGCCGGATTATCCTGGTGCGCCCAGCTGTAGAAGCGGGAGAAAGGCTGGGATTTTTGCCGGGGGATATGGTGCAGAAAGTAGATCCCTATCTGCGGCCACTTTATGATGCCCTGTATGATTTAATGGGATTTGAGAAGGTCAATCGGTTTTTTGAAAAAAGCATGATTGAAATTGCGCCGCTGGCATTCATGCGTGGCCGCACGCTCAACCAGTCGTTCATTATTTTGGATGAAGCACAAAATACTACTCCCGAACAGATGAAAATGTTTTTGACACGTATCGGTTTCGGTTCAAAGGCAGTCATTACGGGAGATATAACGCAAATAGATTTGCCCAAACATCAGAAAAGTGGCTTGGTTGAGGCTGAACGCGTACTAAAAAAAGTGAACGGGATAGCATTTACACATTTTAGAATTGATGACGTGGTTCGACACCCACTGGTTCAGCGGATAGTGGACGCCTACGAAAAATATGCCTCTGATAAAGAATCCTGATGAAATTTCCAGTTGCAGACGAACACTTAAGTTGACAGTGCAGTTTGCGGTGGCTAAAACCGGTATTCCCGGCAGGCAGCTGTTTCGTAAATGGGTCAAGGCAGCGTTAGCTGAACCTGCTGAAATTGTTATTCGTATTGTTGATTTGGCAGAAGGTGAGGCGCTTAATTGCAAGTTTCGTTCCAAACATTCGGCAACCAACGTATTGACGTTTGTATACCATAATGACACTCCTCTGGTGGGTGATATTGTCCTGTGTGCTCCTGTTATTCACAGAGAAGCAGAGCAGCAATGCAAAGATCTGATGGCACACTACGCGCATCTTACTGTTCATGGTGTTTTACATTTGCAGGGATACGATCATATGAATGATGAAGATGCTGCCGTGATGGAGTCCCTGGAAACAAAAATTATCACCGGACTCAATTATCCTGATCCTTATGTCATTCAGTGATGCAGTGATATAAAAATGGGTCGGTCAATTCTTTTTAATTCCTGATGTATATATTTCATGAGC
>JBDHVC010000153.1:0-3178 GCA_039809495.1 Sandaracinaceae bacterium | reverse complement strand
CGCCGTGCGGTGAGTCACACCAGATCCCCGATGGATCAAACGTGACCCCGAGCGGACCTGACCAACTCGCTCGGTGACGATCGGGCTACACCCTCTGGCCCAACATACAGGACGTTGAGCGCCGGAGGCAGGGATGGTCGACAAGCAGCCAGGCACACCGCGCCGCGGTCGTCCGCGCCTGCGCGCCCTCCCGACCGACTGTCCCGTCAGGGTCGAGCTGAGGTTGGCGCCCGACGTGGCGCGACGGCTCTTCGCCGCCGCTGCGGATACCGGCCGCACCGTCAGCTCCGTCGGTGAGTCCGCGCTGATTCAAGCGCTACCCCAGGAGCGGGCCATGTGACCTGCACCGGGCTGCTTCTGGGAGCCCGTCATCCCCCAGACACGACGAAAGCCGGGCGGCAACCCGGCTTCGACGCGAAACGCGGCACGTGCCGCGATCAAGTTCTCACTCAAACCCCGAGGGGCTCGCTGCTGCCATTGTGGCGAACTGATCTGCCCGCGTCAACGGTGTGCTCCTCGTAGACGGGAGCCTCAACATGCGCAAACTCGATTCATCCGTCCCGCACAGGCTGGGCCGGCGCACGAACTTCATCCCGCCGCTCAAAGGTCGCCCGGCCCAATGGGCCGAGGTCATCGACGCTGCTGCAGACCGCGAGGCCCGCGCAGCCGTGGCCCAGGCCAGCGTCGCCACCGTCCTGATCGCTGGCGACGACGGATCCCCGCTCGTCGAGACGGCTGACGTGGGCGCGCTCAAGGGCTTGGTGCCCGACCGACTCTGCGCCGTCCGACGACCGGCGTCCCATCAGGAAATGACGAACTACATCTCGCGCGTTTGCGTGCCCAGCGAAGGCCCGGACGCCCGTGCCGTCTGGTGCGAGAGCTTCAACGAGATGAGTCACCTGCGGGACCTGCTGCTCACTGTGCGTCCGACACAGGTGGCGACGCAGGCCATGAGGTTGGAGTGGGTGTTCGCCTCAGGTGTCCGAAGCCACGTCCCCGACTTCCTGCTCAGGACGGCGGGCGGCCACATGACCTTGGTAGATGTCACGACGGTGACCAAGGTCGAAGACCCGAAGCTGAGGGCCATCTTGCAGCTCACCAGCGCAACCGCAGAGGGGCTGGGCTGGACGTATGAGGTACGAACTGAGCTGCCACCACAGCGGGTCCGCAACCTCAACTTCATCCACGCCAGCGGCCACGACACACTCCAGGACCGGCTCTCTGCGGCGCGCAAGCTGCGTCAGGCGACCGAGCCGGTCGACGTCCAGCGCGCCAGTGAGCTGCTCGGAGGGGGCGGGAAGGGTTTCATGCGCCTGTGGGACCTGCTCGCCCACGGCGTCGCGCACGTTCAGCTCGACGACCCCATCGAACGCGACTCCCTCGTCACGTCCACACAGCCTGCCGGAGGTGCGTCATGGCGACACGCGCTCTAACCCGAACCGACCGGCGCGAAACGCTGGCTGTGGGCCAGCAGATCGACGGTCGCCAGGGATCCGCGACGTGGTACGCCACCACACGAAGCGCCGAGGGGCGGCTGGTCGTCTGCCTCGACTACGGAGATCACCGCACCCGTGTCGAGTGGAGTTCCCTGGTCAGGGATGCTCTGTCGCGGCGTCGACCGCCCGCGCCCGACGCGTTCGATGAGCATCCGGCTCCCATGCTAGCCGAGCTTCCGGAGGAGAGGCGCGCCGCCATCGCCAAGCGATACCGCGACCTCCTCCACATCAAGTACGGCTCGCCACGCGGCGACGCTGAAGGGGACCGCCGCGCCGGAATGCTCAACCCCGCCTATGACCCGCTGACGACGTCACTGCCACAGCGGGTCCAAGCCAAACAGCGGGAGCTACGCGCCTTGGGCGAAGACCGGATCGCCAAGGCCACGATCTACCGGCAGCTGGAGCGCGTCGACGAGGGTCCTGACTTCCTCATTCACGGCAACCGACGGACTGTCTCCCAACGGCTAGACGACTACGATCCGCTGGTTCTGGAGATCGTCCGGGCCGAAGTGGACGCTGAGCAGAAGCGGCCCCGCAAGAGTCAGCGCAAGCTGCTCGCGCGGATCTGGAAGGACAAGGCGCTGCCCCTCGCCGTGCGCACGGAAGCGGTGTTCCACATGACGCCGCACTTCGCGTACCCGCTCATGCTGTTCCTCTCGGCGTTCCTGCTGCCGATGCTGATCGTGATGCCCGCGAGCGACCCGCGCTCGCTGTTGCTGGTCGACTTCCCGCTGTTCTTCGGCTCGACCGGCTCGGTGGTGATGTTCTACGTGACCGCGGACGTCGCGCAGGGCCGCTCGGTGTGGGACGCGCTCAAGCGCCTGCCCTCGCTGATGGCGCTCGGGTGCGGGATGAGCCCGTACCTGACCAAGGCCGTGGCGCAGGGCCTGGGCGGCCCGACGGGCGAGTTCGTGCGCACGCCGAAGAAGGGCGAGAAGAGCGCGAAGGCGCAGCGCTACCACGCGCGCACGCAGCTGCCGATGCTCGAGATGCTGCTCTCGCTCGAGAACGCGGTGGCGATCGGGGTCGCGATCCAGACGAAGCACTACGCGGCGGCGCCGTTCGCGCTGCTGTTCTCGTTCGGCTACGCGTGGGTCAGCTCGCTGGTGATCCGCGAGCGCCTCGCCTCGGAGCGCGCGGCCGCGCGCCGCGTGCTCGTGGTCAAGCCCGCGAGCGAGCTGGGCGAAGAGGGCGAGCCCGTGCTGGCGGGCGAGGGCGCCTCGGCGTCGTCGGGCGACTCGCTGGCGGCGTAGGAACGCACCCCCCCCACTCCCCGACCCTCGCCCCCCAGATCGGGGGCGAGGGTGCCTTGGATTCCATCACCGTGGGTGCGCCGCTGCGCGCCGTGTGCAAGCAGGTGAGCTGCGCGCGAGCGCGTGCAAGCGTGCGTGCGGGTCGTCGCGATCCTTCGCGTCCACGCGCTTCACGCACGCTACCCATGTCCTCGCTCATAGAGCGCAGGGGCGCACCCACGCGCGTGGAAGCGAAGGCACCCTCGCCCCCGATCTGGGGGGCGAGGGTCGGGGAGTGGGGGGGTGGAGTGCGAGAGTCGGGGCGTGGAGCGGTCCTCAGCTCCCCGGCCGCCACTCGATTCCGAGGCCCACCATCGGGCCCGCCACTGGGCCGCAGCACTGCGCCGGAATGATCGCGCCGCCGCCCGCGCTGGGCGTCAGGAAGATCGA
>JBDHVC010000152.1:0-3185 GCA_039809495.1 Sandaracinaceae bacterium | reverse complement strand
AGCACACCAAACGCCGACCCGCGCAGGCGGAAGCGGCCGCGGCGGACTCGCGGGAGCGGCTCGGGTTGTGGGCGATGAAGACCTTCCCGGCCGGCGCCTGGGTGCGCACCCCGGTCAAGGAGCTGGCCCTGTTGCGGATCTCCCTGGCCCGCTTCTACGGGGAGAAGGTGCTGTTCGCGCTGGTCGGGTTGATCACCCCACCGTTGATGACCGGCTTCTTCACCCTGATCGGGTTGCGACTGCCGTTCGTGATCCCGGCCCTGGCCACGGTGGTGTTCGCCGTCTTCATGTTCTTCCTTCCCGACTACAACGCCCGCGACGACGCCAAGAAGGCCCGCGCAGAGTTCAACCGGGCGCTGGGCGCCTACATCGACCTGGTCGCGCTGGAACGCAACTCCGGGTCAGGGTCGCGTCAGGCCATGGAGCAGGCCGCCGCCGTCGGCGATTCCTGGGTGTTCCGGCGCCTGTCCGAGGAGCTGGCACGGTCGCGCTGGTCCGGCGTCGCCCCGTGGGAGGCGCTGCGGGCGCTTTCGCGTGAGCTGGGACTGCCGGACCTGGAGGACCTGGCCGACATCATGCGCCTATCCGGGGAGGAAGGCGCCCAGGTCTACACCAACCTGCGGGCCCGCAGCGCCGGCATGCGTTCAGCGATGCTGGCCACGGAGAAAGCCAAGGCCGACGAGATCGTCGAGCGGCTCTACATCCCCATGTCCCTGCTGGGCGTCATCTTCTTGGCCATCCTCGTGGCCCCCGCCTTGCTGCGTGTGATCGGAGGTGGCTGACCGATCTCAGCTCCTGCAGCACCTCACCCACCCCTGAATCGTCATCAAGATGAAGGAGAACCACCATGCACTACCTGGCCGCGACCCTGCACACCCTCGGCGTGAAGATGAACGAGCACGCCCGAACCAAGATCGACCAAGACCCCGAGCGGGGGTCCGTGACCATCGAGCAGGTGCTGTGGGCGATCGCGATGATCGCCATCGTCGGCATCGTGGTGGCCGCCATCACCGCCTACGTGACCTCCAAGTCCGGCAACATCAAGTAGGCCTGGTTGTGACACTGCAACGTTTCTTCCGCTGCGACCGGCGCCGCCGAGGTGCCAGCCGCAGGTGTGGTGAGACCGGGTCGGTGTCCATCCAGATGGTGCTGCTGCTGCCGGTCCTGTTCGCGGTCATGTTCTTGGGGATGCAGGCGGCGCTGTTCTACCACGCCCGGACGGTGGCGATCGCCGCCGCCGAGGAAGGCGCTCGGGCTGCCGGCGCACAAGGTGGAACAGTGGCCGCCGGCACCAAGGCCGCCGGAGACTTCGTGGCGACCGCAGGCGGTGACGGGGTACTGAAGGCCGCATCAGCGACCGGCTCGCGCACGCCCACCACGGCCACGGTCACCGTCACCGGGCAGGCGATGAGCGTGATCCCGGGCTGGACCCTGACGATCACCCAGAGCGCGACGATGCCCGTAGAACGGCTGACCACATGAAACTGCCCGCGCCACAATCCCGACGGCAGGGGGAGCGCGGATCGGCGGTGATCGAAACGGTCATCGGCGTCCCGGCGTTCATGCTGTTCGTCGCGCTGATCATCTTCGCCGGACGAACCGCGATCGCTCACCAGGCCGTGCAGAGCGCGGCCGCCTCAGCGGCCCGGTCAGCCTCGATCGCCCGAACCCAGGCCCAGGCCGGAGCCGATGCCCAAACCGCGGGCGCCGCATCGTTGACCAACCAGGACGTGCACTGCGTCACCAAAACCATCACCGTCGACACGGCCGGGTTCGCCACCCCCGTAGGAACACCCGCATCGGTGACGGCCACGATCACCTGCGTCATCGACCTGTCCGACCTCGCGGTCCCCGGCATCCCCGGCACCCACACGGTCACCGCCAGCGTGACCTCCCCGCTGGACACCTACCGAGAGCGGTGAACACCCTCGTGATGACATCGACGACATCCCCTGCACGACCGAGCTTGGCCGGTCCCGACGTGGACCGCGACCGGGGTTCGATCACCGTGTGGCTGGCCCTGTCCGCAGTCGTGATGATCATCTTGGTCGGGGTCGCCGTCGACTTGTGCGGACAGGTCTACGCCAAACAACGCTGCCAAGACATCGCCGCCCAGGCCGCCCGCGCCGGTGGGCAACAGCTGGATGCCGGCACCGCGATCCGGGGACAGGGCGCCATCGCCGACCCCTCTGCCGCCGTCGGCGCCGCCAAGACCTACATCGCGGGCACCACCGACGTCACCGGCACCGCCACCGCCACCGCAGACACCGTCACCGTGACGACGAACAGCACGTATCAGACCAAGTTCTTGTCCATCATCGGCATCGGTTCGCTGCCGGTGAGCGGGCACGCCCAAGCCCACATCACCCGCGCCGTTGGAGGTGTCGCCCGATGAACCTGCGCGCCCGCCTGGTCGGCCTGACCGCCACCCTGCTGCTGGTCGGGATCGTCGTCGCCCTCCCCATCACCCTGATCGCCCTGGGAGCCGCCCCGATCCCCACGCACCTGCCCTCTGCCGACCAGATCCGCACCAGCTTGACCAGCCCCGATGACGGCAGCCTGGCACTGGGGGCCATCAAGGTCATCGCCTGGATCACCTGGGCCGTGCTGACCTGGTTCATCGCGGTCGAGATCGTGGCGCGGCTGCGCGGTATCACGATCACCCCCCCACGCGGACTGGCGATGCCCCAGCTGGCGGCACGTGGCCTGGTCGCCGCGGCCGCGCTGCTGTTCATCAGCGCCGGATCGGCAGCACCCGCGATCGCACTGACCACACCCGCCCCCCACGCCGTGGCCACGGCCGCCTCCGTCCCGGGTGCCGCAGCGCCGGCCAGCACGGTGGTGGACGTCCGCGACCACGCACCCCATTCCAGCCCCGCCCCGAAGACGCCCGCGGTGTCCTCCTTGGCCACCCACACCGTCGTCCACGGGGAGAGCCTGTGGTCGATCGCGCAGACCCACCTGGGGTCTGGAGAGCGCTACCGCGACATCCTGGCCGTCAACCCGCAGCTGGGATCCCACCCCGACTTCCTGACCCCCGGCACCGTGCTACACCTGCCTGCCGCACATCAGGCAGCCGACCGACCCGAGCACCAGGTCACCGTCCACCGTGGCGACACCCTGTCCGGTATCGCCCAACGCGAGCTCGGCGACGCCGACCGCTACCCCGAGATCTACGACGCCTC
>JBDHVC010000151.1:0-3211 GCA_039809495.1 Sandaracinaceae bacterium | reverse complement strand
TGGCAACGACCGCAAGACCAGCGGCAGCTACTACACGCCCTCCAAGCTGGTCGACCTCGTTCTCGACACCGCCCTCGACCCCGTTCTGGACCACGCCGAGAAGTCGTCGGAGCCTGAAGCTGCTCTTCTCGCCGTCACCGTCTGCGATCCCGCCATCGGCAGCGGCCACTTCATGGTCGCCGCCGCCCGTCGGATCGCTACTCGACTCGCCATGATCAGAACCGGCGAAGTCGACCCGACCCCCACCATGCTGAACGACGCGATGCACGACGTGATCGCGCGCTGCATCTACGGCGTCGACATCAACCCCATGGCCGCCGATCTCGCCAAGGTCAGCCTCTGGCTGGAAGCCATGGCGCCCGGTAAGCCACTGTCCTTCCTTGATCACCACATCAAGGTCGGCAACTCGCTGCTCGGCACCACACCGGCGCTCCTCGCCGCCGGAATCCCAGACGCCGCATACACGGCGCTCACCGGCGACGACCGTGCGGTCGTCCGAGCCTGGAAGAAGCTCAACCAGGAACAACGCTCTGGGCAGACGTCACTGCTCGACGAGCCGGGCGTCGACGTCAGCAACGCCGCCCAGGTAACTGCCACTCAAGAAGTGGCCGATCGTGTCGTTGCCGCCGGCGCACTCGCCGACATCGCCTGGGCGTCACAGCGCTACGGAAAGCTTCAGGCCAGTGCCGAACTAGTGAACGCGCGAAACGCCGCCGACGGTTGGTGCGCTGCCTTTCTCACCGTGAAAGCGCCAGACGCTCCACCTATCACGCACGACACCGTCGAAGCTGTCGCACGCGGAACCGCCGACCACCAGACCACCACCGCGGTGGTCGCAGTCGCCGCTCGCCACCGGTTGTTCCACTGGCACCTCGAGTTCCCCGAAATCTTCCAGGTGCCCAGCTCCGAACCCGTCAACAGCCCGACCGGATGGCGAGGTGGCTTCAGCGCCGTGCTTGGCAACCCGCCCTGGGAAACCCTGCAGATGACCGAAAAGGAGTTCTTCGCCACCCGCGCGCCAGAGATCGCTGACGCTGCAAACGCCGCAGCCAGGCGCCGACTGATCCAGTTGCTCGAGGAGACCAATCCCGAGCTTCACGGGGACTATCTCCTTGAGTCGAGGCGAGTGTCGGCCGAAGTACACCTGATCAAAGACAGCGACCGTTTTCCATTGACCGCGCGCGGGAAGATCAACACCTACAGTGTCTTCGCCGAACACTTCCGCACTACTCTCGCCAATCACGGCAGGTCGGGTGTCATTACGCCCACTGGATTGGCCACTGACGCCACTACCGCTCCATTCTTTTCAGACTCAATCCGAGCACAGCGCCTCGCGGCCTTCTACGACTTCGAAAATGAGTCCAAGATCTTCACCGATGTTCACCATTCGTTTCGGTTCGCGGTGTCATCGATCACTGGAGGCGAGCCCATCAAGGACGTTCGTCTGAGTTTCCTAAGCCGGCAAGTCGCCGATGCAGTCGGAAGACGCTTCAAGCTGGCTGCCCATGAAATAGAGATGCTCAATCCAAACACCGGAACTCTTCCGATCTTCCGCAGTCGGCGTGACGCAGATATCACCATCAACTGCTATCGCCGTCACCCGGTTCTTATTCGCGACGGTTACCGCGACGGAAATCCCTGGGGACTCACCTTTAAACAAGGACTCTTCAACATGGCCAGCGACTCCAGCCTGTTCCGGACAGCACATGACCTCGGGGCAGAAGGCGCCGAGTTCGACGGCTGGGCTTGGGCGCGCGGCGATCAGCGCTGGCTCCCGCTGTACGAGGCGAAGATGCTCAGTCACTGGAACCACCGCTTCTCAACTTATGCCGGTGCAACCCAAGCACAATTGAACATGGGGACGCTACCGCGGCTCACAACAGGTGAGTTGGACAACCCAGAGACCGAGGCCCGCGCAGATGCCTGGGTGCCAGAGAGCGACGTTCAAACTGCTCTATCTTCGGTAGCCAACGATGGTTGGCTGCTTGGCTGGCGAAACATAACAAGAACAAACAATTTCCGAACTTTCATCCCATGCGCATTACCGGCCACCGCCGTCGGCCACTCTTTCCCGATATTCAGCGGCCATTCGCATAACCTGATCCTTCTTCACGCTGTCATGTCGTCCCTTGTGTTCGACTATGTCGCGCGACAGAAGCTGAGCGGGACGAATATGGTCTACTTCGTCGTGAACCAGTTGGCATGCCCGACGCCGAAGTCAATGATGCAGATCCCTGGCTGGCTTCAACGCCCATTCTCCGCTTTTGTGCACGAGCGCGCTCTCGAATTGACGTATACTTCCGATCGAATAGAGCCATATACCCTGAGAGCCCCGGACGGCCTAGTCGGTGGCGCGCCTTTTCGCTGGCTCCCTGAACGCAGAGCGCAAATATCCGCTGAGCTCGATGCCGGGTTCATGCACTCCTACGGAGTTAGCCGAGCTGACGCTGACTACATCCTGGATAGTTTCGATGTCATGCGTAGGAGCGAGGAATCCGATCTTGGCGAATTCCGGACCAAGCGCCTCGTCTTGGCTGAGTTCGATGCCATGACGCGGGCAGGTGACTCAGGTATCCCGTACAAGAGTCCACTCGACCCGCCGCCCGGGCACGGGCCCCGGCATGAGGCGACACCATGACCGGGACCTATGCTCCAGACGTCACCTCAAACACGCCGCGGCCAGACCTTCAACCAGATCCAGACTGGCCTGCACGGTGGCATCGACGCCTCAAGACCCGTCCTGGAGGCGGCGAGCCGAGGGCACTGGTCGAGGTCGAGAAGGCTTAGGCTGACAGCGGAAGTCACAAACCCGGTCCGCAGACAGGGCACAGAATCTCAGGCCAGGGCGCGAGGTACTGGCCCGTACTGGCCCGGGATCTCACCCGGAAGGGTGGACGGCCTGATGTGTAGAACGTGCGCAGAACGGGATCTAACGGCGTGGCAGGTCCATCCCTCTGTCCTACCCACAGCGCCCGGCTACGCACCGGGACGCCCATTGGCCAACATTCGACCAGCAACTCGACAAAGCGCTTGGGGCCGGCCTTCAGCCGAGTGAAATCACTTTCCCGGTCAAAGATGTTGAGTGGCAGCATCGGAACTCACAGGGCGGTGGTACCGGCGCAGCTTTTGCATGTTGTCGCCTGCCATGAGCATGGGACCGGTTTGGCCGGTTTTCTGCCAGGTTCATGGGACCACCTGGATTGCCAGTCAT
>JBDHVC010000150.1:0-3258 GCA_039809495.1 Sandaracinaceae bacterium | reverse complement strand
CATTCACCGTTCATGGTTCCAACGCACCAATTGGATTGGGTGCGAACGGTCAATATTGCCGAAGAAGAAGGCACGACCGTTTCCAACGACCCGAACGGTGACGCCCGCACCCTGTTTCCGTTGCAGGCCGCGCTTGGATACGACCTTGCCCAAAGCCTGTTCATCGGGCCGAACAACCTGGTCGTTGAAGGCGTCACCGACTTTTGGATTCTTTCGGCGGTTTCGGCATATCTGAACGAGCAAGGCAAAGTTGGCCTCGATGACCGGTTGACCATAACGCCAGCCGGCGGCGCTCAAAAAGTCCACTACATGGTAGCGCTGCTAACGTCCGAACAACTGAACGTGCTTGTCCTATTCGATGACGAAAAGGACGCCAAAGCAACGCGCGACGATTTGGTAAAAGGCAAGCTGATCCGGTCGGATAACATCGTTTTCATAAGCGAAGCATTCGAAGCTCCCCCCACTGAGGCCGACATCGAAGATATACTGGACTCGGCTGTTTACGAAGCACTTGTGCGCGAAGCCTACGCCAAGGAACTGAAGGGTAAAACGTTGGAATTGAATGCCCGCATTCCTCGCATAGCCCGCCGCTTCGAAGCAGCATTCAGTGCGCTCTCGATTAATTTTCATAAAACGCGGCCAACGCGCCTGTTTCTTCAAAAAATGGCCAACGACCCGTCGTCGGCTTTACCTGCGCGTAGTGAGGGCCAGTTCGAACGCTTATTTAAAGCAACTAACGCAGCTCTCGAAAAACATCTGTCGAGGTAATCACGCCTTAGAACGCACAGGTAAAGAGCGGGCGGATTCGCTGTTGAAATCTGAATATCGCTAGCTCACTATCCAAATCTGTCAACAAGAGTAGGTCTAACAATGCACCTCATATCACGTGTCTCAATAGAGGGATTTTGGGAAACCTACGACTTTGAAGTCTCTATGGATCCGAATGTGACTTTTTTTATTGGTCAAAATGGCACGGGAAAGACTACATTCATCAACCTTTTAGCTGCGGCGCTTACGGCCGATTTTAAAACTTTGGATAGAATGCCATTTCGGCGCATCACCATTAATCTTGTGCCAAACAAGAAGGGAGAAAAGCCAACGATCGTTGTTTCGAAGGCGAGAAAAAAAGACCGTCCGTTTGAGCTGATAGACTATCGAATAAGTCCGGGTGGAGCCAACTCAAAGGAGGTTAGATTTTCGCTGGATGATAGCGAAGAACAAATGATATTGCGTCGTGTTCGGCACGATCCGCGATATTTCGATTACTACCATCGATTTCAGAGCGGATTGATGCCAGTTCTTAACGAACTCGTTTCTGTTAAATGGCTTTCAATCCACAGAACATCTCCAAACGAAAGGCCTCGTGAAGATCGCACATACGAGTCTACTGTCGATCAAAAGCTGGAATCGCTATCAAACGACCTTGTCAGATATTTTGCGACCCTATCTCGTCAAAAAGACGATGAAATAAGAGCATTCCAAGAACATCTTTTTGTGTCTCTTATTGAGCACAAGGATGATGTTGATCCGTTTGATGTAAAACGACTCGATCTCGTACCTCAGTACACAGAAGCTCTTCAGACAATCTTTAAGGAGCTTCATGTTCAGAGAGATACAAGAAAACTTCTTTCGAGCTTCTCTGAACGCGCCGCTCAGTACAAAAAACAATCCGATAAAAATGAAAACACGGGACTTACGTCTGATGAACTCATTTTTAGGATTGGATTGTACAGTATTGAAGATGTTGTGAGGCGATGGGAGGCTCTGCAGGAAAGATTGAAAACCATCTTCAGTCAGAAAGATCGCTTTCAAGAGATAGCCGACGATTTGTTTCAGCGGAAGCGAATGACATTCTCTGAGAGCAATGAGATGGTTTTTATTTCTCGTAGTGGAAAGCCTCTCACCCCCCCAGATGCTTTCTAGTGGAGAGAAGCAGCTTCTGATTTTGATGAGCGAAGCGCTGCTTCAGCGTGAAATGCCGGCAATATTCATAGCTGACGAACCCGAGTTGTCGCTTCATGTTTTGTGGCAAGAACGTCTCGTCGGCAGCCTTCGTGCGCTCAATCCAAATGCCCAGATTATTGCCGCGACTCATTCTCCCGACATCGTTGGCCCGCTCTCCGAGAAGGCTATCGACATGGAGACGCTTGTAAAATGACGTTACGACGGACGGCGAGCGCGCTTCATAGTTTAAATATATTCTATAAAGTGGATGTTGTTGTTTTCTGCGAAGGGGGAGAATCGTTATCGTACGAAAACGCAATTATCGCATCAAGAACCGATGGAACACTAGACTCGTTATATTGGGAGGGCGTGATTGGGTTTTACCAAATAGATAAAACTTACCATGTGAAGTCGGTTGGAAGTAAGTCTACACTGAAGCGGCTGGCTGAAGATGTCCGAGATCGCAACATATCCACGGTATCCATCTGTATGGATGCCGATTACGAGCGTATTTTAGGAGGTAACTGTCACGGTCCGCGAGTGGCTTGGACAATGGGCTATAGCTGGGAGAATGATGTTGTTAGCCCTACCGTACTAGAAAACATCATATCGATTTTTCTAGGAAATGGAGCGGCTAGCGCCGCTGCAATAGAGAATTGTCGAGAGCGCATCTCACGTATGGGTACTGGACTGAGCCGCTGGACTGAAATCGATATTAGCTTATGCGCTCGCGGACGGAGCGGAATTTTTGATCGCGAGAAACCGTTGGCGACAATTGATATGAACGATCCGCCAACAGCTCGACAGGATGCGCTTTCACAACGTCTTACGATGGCGGGCTATCAAAGACGGCCCAAGAGAGTGGTTTCAGTACAGCCGGATGACGTAGGTGTTGTTTGTTTCGGTAAAATGATCAGCCGAGCCTTGTACCATGCTATTCTAGCAGCTCTTCGTAGTGTCAGCGCTGTGCGCCTCGACTATGAGGTTTTCATGCGTATCGCGATTAGTGAAACCTTAAGGGCTGTCGCGGCGGGAACCCTACCAAACCATTTGGCCCATATCCAATCTCAGAGAAGTGCTTTTATTTGAGTGAAGGGCTGTGCAGGACAGGGCGTCCGGCTCCGGGCCGGCGCGGCTGTCGCTGCGTGATCTTAAACAAGTTTGCTAAGGGCCTTGCCCTCGCGCCAGCAAGGTAAGTGAAACCGTCCGGGGCGGTATCCCCAGCCTTCCGCGCTTCGCTTGTGCAGGCCGGGTGATCCCCCTCCACCCCGGCCGCCCTTGCTCGTTGCTACCCCAGTCTCGGCGACGGCCAGA
>JBDHVC010000149.1:0-3326 GCA_039809495.1 Sandaracinaceae bacterium | reverse complement strand
TCTGCTTACGTTTATCTGCTGCTGCATAGTCTTTCGCATCAGGTAATGCATTCCATTGCTGATGTGTCAGGCTTGGATCGGGACGGTCTCGGTGAGCTCATCTATCCCGCCGACCTTGCATTCGTCGTTTATCGCAAGGGAATGACACCTGACCTCGGCAACATCTCGGCGATGTGGCGCAACCATTCAGCCGATTTCCTGCGCCGTATACTCGACCAGCGCATGCTCAGGTGCGGATCAGGTTCTTTGTGCGATACACGCGGCGGCGCTTGCCCTGCCTGCATCATGGTTTCCGAAGTTACCTGCATCGGCGGCAATCAGCTTTTATCGCGATCCAGCCTGAAGGGCGGGCCTGCGCCTGCGTGGGAGCCGCAGGACAGCAATCCATTGATTGGATTCTTCGAACGGGCCTTACGCGATGGCTGAGTTGTTTATCGCTCCACAAGCCCGCGCCCGCTTTGTCCTTACGCTTCCGCCTTCACCCAGTCATGTTGCGACTGAACTGGAGCGTCTCGCCGGTCAATCCTTTACGACGCACACCGACACCAAAGATGCATTCCTTCACCTTGCGCGACGCGCAAAGCGTAGGCTTGTCATCATGACGCCTTTCATGGGCGCTACGGGCGCGTCACGGGCCGCCGACCTCTTTGAGTCTACCGAGGCGAACGAGCGCATCCTCATTCTTCAGGGTACTGAGCAGTTGGATGGTTGCGGACAGGGAGCTGCGAGGCTTCAACAGCAGCGCGTTCGCGTTTTCAGTTATGCGATGTCGGGCGTGCGTGACAACGGTCAGACCTATGAAGAGACCTTCCATGCCAAGGTCGTACTTGCCGACGGCGTTGCTGCCTATGTCGGCTCGGCGAATTTTCTCTATCGCTCACGGGAAGTAAATCTGGAATGCGGCTTTCTTCTCGAAGGTGATGCTGTAGCTCCAGTCTCTGTGATGATTGAAGCTCTTCTAAAAGTCGTCACGTTTTAACATGGCCGTCGATCCTCCCGATGAAACGCAAAAGGACCTGTTTTCCGACACAACCGATATTTTGCTAGTTCGCCATCTTCTCGCCGACCTCCATGATGACCTATTGGGGAAGGTCCAGCGGTTTCGCTTTCTAAGCGATCTCGGGGAGCGAGATGGACGAAGGAAGATGCTGTTCGGTGGGCAACTCACCTATAACGCATGGATCGAGGCACGCTCCTCCTTTGTCAACGGCAACTACGTCGCCACGGTGCTGCTTTGTCAGAGTCTCGTTGAAAATCTGCTCGCTGCATTCCTGCATGGCGGGTTGATCGATAAACTCCCGGATCGTGTTCTTTTCGACGAGACGCTGAAACTCTGTCTTGAGGAAAAAGTGATCGATGAGCAGGATATTGTCGAACTCAAAAAGCTTGTAGCACTGCGAAACCCGCTGACCCATTTCAGAGCTGTTGATGACGAACGCAATCTCGACCGTCGATCAATCGTTACGGGTAGATATTCGAGCGATATTCTCAGCGGTGACGCCTGGTTTGCCATCTCAGTTGCTTCCCGCATCATGGGAAAGCAGGCTTTTCGTTTAGACAACCCATCTGCGCTCGGCGATGAGTTCTAGTGACAAGGTGCTTCAACCGTCTTACAGCAGTTAAGCCCGTTGATCCGCGAGGGGAGTCTCGTTGCCGCGCCTTGAGGGCGCAAGGCGCTACTCGTTAAGAAAACCGTCTTTTGTAACCAGTCGCGCCGCTGATTCATTATTCCGGCGACTATCAGAATGCCTTTTATCGGCTTCCAGTATTCCATAATGGACCTTTTGCGATAGTCAGAGTCGTTGTTGGTGCCGCGCCATCTTTACTTCTTTCCTAGTTTGGAGACTGCCGAGCGCCTGAATACCGCCCTTTCCGAATTCTTTACGTCGATGCGACCGCTACGTTTGGTGCGTGCTTTTTTCAAGATTGAGGGTGCCCGGCATGACAACGCCATCATCGAGCTGATGGAAGCAATGGTCGGTGGCGACTGGGTCTTAGATCACGCCGCGGCATTGATTGCAGAAAGCTCGGGCTTATCGTTCCAGCCCAGTGCGGCCAGACTCTGCACCAGCAGCGATTTCATGACCTTGCGCGTCGCCGTCATCGGCAACGTATTCACCTGCACAAGACGCTCAGGCCAATAGGCCGACTGTTGTCGCCTTGCTCCTGTAATCACGCCACGAGGCTATCGAGTGTCGAGGGGTGTGGTTGATATTAAGCCTTGTATATTATATTGACGCATCCAAGGAAATGTATCATGATGCGATCATGCTCGCTGTCGCCAATAGCCAAGCCGATCGCGCCCTTGCGCTTCTCAAGCGAAAGGGCATGGCCCGTCTGTCGGAACTCAAGGACGCGGGCGTCACGGCCGCAACCGTGTCGCGCCTGAGAGAGAAGGGGCTCGTTCTTCAACTCAGCCGCGGCCTCTATCAGCTTCCCGACGCACCGCTCGACACCAATCATACGCTTGCCGAGGCTTCCAAGCTCGTGCCCAAGGGCATTGTTTGTCTCGTATCCGCTCTCGCATTTCACGAACTGACCGATGTTATTCCGCCGCGTGTCTGGATGGCGCTGGGCCCGCGTGATTGGCGACCCTCGATCAGCAATCCGCCCATGCAGTTCGTCCGCTTCAGCGGGAAGATGCTGACCGACGGCGTTGAGGAGCACCGCATCGAGAACGTGGAGGTCAGAATCTACAATCCCGCAAAAACCATTGTCGATCTCTTCCGCTACCGTCAGCCCGCCGGTCGGCGCTACCGGACGAGCCCCGGCCTCAATCTCGCGCTCGAAGGCCTTCGAGAGGCACTGCGGCAGCGCAAGGCCACGCCATCGGAAATCGCTCGTTACGCGGAGGAGGCTAGGGTGTGGCGCGTAATCGAGCCCTATCTTGAGGCGATGACGGCCAATGCCTGACCCCATCCGCAACATGGGCGCCTCAGTGCGCGCGCGGCTCCTCAACCTTTCCAAGGAACGCAACCAGCCGTTCCAGCTTTTGCTCACGCGGTACGCTCTGGAAAGACTGCTCTATCGTCTGAGCCAGACCAAGTATCGGGACCGTTTCGTCCTCAAGGGCGCGATGCTGTTGATGACCTGGATCAAGACGCCGTTCCGGCCGACGGGTGATTTGGACTTGCTCGCGTTCGGCGATGCCGATCCCGAAGCCATGCTCGAAGTGTTTCGAGAGATATGCGCCGTCTCTATCGAGGATGGCGTGGTGTTCGACCTTGACAGTCTTGTCGTCGATAGGACACGCGATGATCTTGAATATGGCGGCTTGCGCATCAAGGCCAACGCCACAATCGGCGGCGCCAAGGTTCGGATTGTCG
>JBDHVC010000148.1:0-3336 GCA_039809495.1 Sandaracinaceae bacterium | reverse complement strand
GAGAAACCGTCCGACGGCCTCAACGCTCTGGTCGAGGCCGCCGGGGCGGCCGCGCTCGCCGGCGACCACTCCGCCGCCATGCAGAAATACGAGCAGGCGGTGTCGCTGCTGCCGGACGACGGCCAGCTCTGGCTGAGGCTCGCCCGGGAAATTCTCGCCGAGCAGCCGGCCGGCGGCACCGAAGCGGGCAAGCTCCAGGCCAACGCCACCTCCGCCGCCTTCAACGGCTACAGGCTCCTGCGCACTGCCGCCTCCCGCGCGGAAATCCTGGCCCTGCTGGCCGCCGGGCTCGACCGTCGCGACCTCTACCGCCCCGCCCTCCAGGCCTACGAGGCGAGCCTGGCGCTGGCCGGTTCCGCCTCGGTACGCGCCGACTACGAGGACCTCAAGGCGCGCAAGGGCTTCCGCATCGTCGACCACAGCGTCGACGCCGACAGCAGCGCGCCGCGCATCTGCGCGCAGTTCTCGGAGGAATTGGTCAAGACCGGCGTCGACTACGCCCAGTTCGTCACCGTCGACGGCCGCGCGCCGAAGGGCGTCGAGGCCAAGGACAAGCAGGTCTGCGTGGAGGGGCTGGAACACGGCCAGCACTACGACGTGACGTTCCGTGCCGGCCTGCCGGCCGCCATCGGCGAGGTCATCGCCGCCCCGGTCGTGCTGTCCATCTACGTGCAGGACCGTGCCCCGTCCGCCCGCTTCACAGGGGACAGCTTCGTGCTGCCGGCCGGCGCGCGCCGCGGCATCCCGGTCGTCACCGTCAACATGGACGCCGCCGACCTCAAGCTCTACCGCATCGGCGACCGCTCGCTGGCCCAGCTCCTGTCCGGCTACCAGTTCCTGCGCCAGCTCGACGGCTACGACGTCTCCAACATCTCCGAGCAGATGGGCGAGCCCGTATGGGAGGGCCGCATGGAGATCGCCAACGAGCTCAACAAGGAGGTGACGACCTCTTTCCCGGTCGACGAGGCCCTGCCGCAGCGCAAGCCGGGCGTCTACGTGCTGACCGCGCAGCCGCTCGACGACAGGAGCGAAAGCTACCAGTCGCGCGCCACGCAATGGTTCGTCGTCTCAGACATCGGGCTTTCCACCTATACCGGCCAGGACGGGCTTTCCGTCTTCGCCCGCTCGCTCGGCTCGGCCAGGCCTATACAGGGCGCGGCGCTGACGCTGCTCGCCCGCAACAACGAGATCCTCGGCACGGCCACCACCGACGCCGAGGGCAAGGCCGTGTTCAACCCCGGCCTCACCCGCGGCGAAGGATCGATGGTGCCGGCCGTGCTGATGGCGAGGCAAGGCGACCAGGACTTCGTCTTCCTCGACATGACCAGGGCCGGCTTCGACCTGTCCGACCGCGGCGTCGAGGGCCGCGCGGCGCCCGGCGCGCTCGACGTCTTCGCCTGGACCGAGCGCGGCATCTACCGCGCCGGCGAGGACGTGCATGTCGCAGCGCTCACCCGCGACGACGCGGCGCAGGCGGTCGAGAACCTGCCGCTCACCTTCATCTTCACCCGTCCCGACGGGGTGGAGGCGCGCCGGATCGTCTCCGACACGCCGTCGGCCGGCGGCTACGCCGTCGAGCTGCCGCTCGAGCCCAATGCGATGCGCGGCACCTGGACGGTCTCGATCTATACCGATCCCAAGCAGGCGGCCGTGGCCAGCCGCATGTTCCTGGTCGAGGATTTCGTGCCGGATCGCATCGAGTTCGACCTCACCGCCGACAGGACCGAGATCGCGCAGGGCGAGACCGCCCGGATCACGGTGGACGGCCGCTTCCTCTACGGCGCGCCGGCGGCCGGGCTGGCGCTGGAAGGCGAGACCACGCTTTCCGCCACGCGCGACTGGGACCGCTTCAAGGGCTACGCCTTCGGGCTCGCCGACGAGCAGGCGGCCGAGCCGACCGTCACCCCGCTCACCGGCCTGCCCGTTGTCGGCGACGACGGCAAGGCGACCTTCCCCGTCTCCGTCGACCAGCTCCCCGCCACCACCAGGCTCGTCAACGCCAAGGTGACGGTGCGCATGCGCGAGAGCGGCGGCCGCGCCGTCGAGCGCTCGCTGAACATCGGCGTGCGCCCGCAGGGAAGCATGATCGGCCTGCGCCCTGACTTCGCCGGCGACGAGGTGCCGCAGGGCGGCACCGCCAAGTTCTCCGTCATCGCCGTCGACGCCGCCGGCAAGCGCGAGCCCCTGAAAGGCGCGCTGTGGTCGCTGGTCAGGATCGAGCGGAACTACCAGTGGTATCGCAACGGCGGCTACTGGAACTACGAGCCGGTCGAGTTCACCAGGGCGGTCGCCAACGGCACGCTCGACATCGCCGCCGACGGCGAGGCGAGCCTTGCCCTGCCGGTGGACTGGGGCCGCTACCGGCTCCAGGTCGAGACGACCGATCCGGAAGGGCCGGCCACCAGCTACGAATTCGACGGCGGCTGGTATGTCGCCGCCGCCTCCACCGAAACGCCCGACGCGCTGGAGATCGCCCTCGACAAGGACGGCTACGCCGCCGGCGAGGTCGCGAAGCTCAAGGTGTCGCCCCACTACGCCGGCGAACTGCTGGTGACGGTCGGCGCCGACAAGCTGCTCAGGACGGTGACGGCCTCGATTCCGGCCGGAGGCGGCACGGTCGACCTGCCGGTGGGCGAGGACTGGGGCGCCGGCGCCTATGTCACGGCGACCCTGTTCAGGCCCGGCGACGGGCAGGAAAGCCGCATGCCGGCGCGCGCCATCGGCGTGAAATGGCTGAAGGTCGATCCCGGCCGAAAGAAGCTCGCCGTGACGCTGACGCCGCCGGCCAAGATCGAACCGCGCCGCACCCTCTCCATCCCCGTGGCGGTAGCCGGTGCAAAGCCGGGCGCGGAAGCCTACGTGACCGTCGCCGCCGTCGACGTCGGCATCCTCAACCTCACCAGTTACAAGGCGCCGGACCCGGAGGACTGGTATTTCGGCCAGCGCATGATGGGCCTTGAGCTGCGCGACCTCTACGGCCGCCTGATCGACGGCTCGCTCGGCACCACCGGCAAGCTGCGCACCGGCGGCGACGGCTCGGCGATGCAGAGCCAGGGCAGCCCTCCGACCGAGAAGCTGGTCGCCTTCTTCTCCGGCCCCGTCCGCCTCGACGCCGACGGCAAGGCGACGGTCGATTTCGACATCCCGCAGTTCAACGGCACGGTGCGCGTCATGGCGGTCGCCTGGACGAAGGACGCGGTCGGCCATGCCGAGACGGACGTCATCGTGCGCGATCCGGTCGTGCTCACCGCCAGCCTGCCGCGCGTGCTCGCGCCCGGCGATTCCGCCACCATGCGCGTCGACGTCGCCAACACCGACGGGCCCGACGGCGACTAC
>JBDHVC010000147.1:0-3367 GCA_039809495.1 Sandaracinaceae bacterium | reverse complement strand
CGCGCCGCCCTGCTGCAAATCCTTGGCCTGGTCGAGCTCTACAACCAGGAAGGCGATGGCAACGTGCGCGTGGAATATCAGCGCGAGACCATTCCGCCCAATCTGCTCGTCACGTCCACCCCAGTCCGCACGGAAACCCCTGCCACGGAAGAGGCATCCCCGATCCCGGCAACACCCGTCCCCGTGCTCGACACCGCCACGGCAACCCGAACATCCGAGCCCACGCGCACGCCTACCCGCGTCCCGACCAACACCCCGGTCCCGGCAACCCCAACCACAGCTGCCAGTCCTGCAGCATGATCACCCTCCACGGCCAACGCGCTATTCTGCAAGCCGCGCGCTGCTTGCCGCATGCTTGTTGACAACATCGGAGCACCCTATGATCCCCAATCTCTGGCATGGCATCGATCCGCACCCCGACTTCCGCGTCCTCTTCGTGCGACATGCCGAATCACAGATCAACATCATGCCGGAACTGGAAATCCCCCGGCATGCCCTGCCACCCGACAGCGGCGTCACCTATCCCCTGACTCGTAAAGGCATGGAACAGGCAACAGCAATCGGGACCAGATTGGCCGATACCAACCTCATCGCCGTCTACACCAGCACCCGCACCCGCTGCATCCAGACCGCCACCGCCATCGCTCTGCCACACGCGTTGCAGATTCAGCTCGACGACGACCTCGTCGAAATCGCCTTTATCGACCCCGAATACAGCATGGGCATGATCGAGGAAGGGGCGGTGCGCTCGGTCATGGGCCGATGGCAGGCAGGTGACTACGAAGCAGCCGCGCCCAACGGCGGCGAAAGCCTGCTCCAGGTTTTCCAGCGTTTCGTGCCCGCCTCACAGCGAATCATCACCAACCACCTCGCGCAGCCCGGCACGCTTGTCATCGTTGCCCACGGCGGCGTGCTCCTCGCCTGCCTCACCCAACTGTTTGCCAACATCGCGCCCGAATTCGCCATCCAGCACATGTTCGACAACACCGACACCGCCGCCGGCCGCTTCGTCGATGGCGCGCTCATCTGCACCGACTGGCACGGCATCCCGCTGAGGTCCTGAGCCCGGGGTCCTGAGGCCGGAGTGAAAGAACTCCGTGTCCTCTCATTTCCATGATCGCGTACCCCTGACGACTGCCGCATGCCGAATCCGGGTGACTGCGCCCGTCATCCTGAGCCGCAGCGAAGGATCTCTCGTTGCCCGAACTCCACGCTCAGACTGGAAACCGAGGTGCGCACAACGAAAGACGTCTCAGCCCAGCGTTTCAACGGTGGGACAAAACGGAGCGACGGTAGTTGGCCCCCGACTCTCCAATCGAATGCCGTCTCAGGCCCCCGCACCCCGATCCCACCACCGCTCGAACCGCTCCACCAACGGCGCCCGCGCCGCCCGAGCCTCCGCCAGCGACCCGCCCGTGGTGGCGCTTTCGAGCCGCATATGCTTGCCCGTCACGATGCGCTGCGCGTGATAGATCCCCCGGTCTCCAGAAATCGTGTATGCCACGAACACCGCGATTCCGAAGAAGACGATCCCCGATCCCCCAAAGAGCTCCACGCCCATGATCACGCAGGCAATCGGCGTATTCGCCGCCGCCGCAAAGACCGCCACGAAACCCAGGGCCGCCAGAAAATCTGGTTCCAGTCCCAGCGGTCCCGAAAGCGTCACCCCCGACGTCGCGCCAATCACGAAGAGCGGTGTCACCTCGCCCCCCTTGAACCCCACACCCAACGTCACCGCCGTCAGGATCAGCTTGAACAGGAACGCCAGCGTCGGCACCGGTTGCCCCGTGAAACAATCCGACAGCAAGGGCAGGCTCAACCCGTTGTACGCCCGCGTGCCATAGGCCAGCGTGATCAGAATGACCAGAATGCCGCCCAGAAAGGTCCGCAACGTCGGGATCGGCACAAACCGTTTGGAGAGATGTTCCACGGCTATCGTCGCCTCGGCAAAGACCAGGCTGGCCAACCCGAACACGATTCCCGCGACCACCACCAATCCTGCCGTCTGCGCCGAAATCTCCGGGAAGCCAGAGGTCACCGCATAGGCAATGTGCTCCACGCCCACTGCACGCACCGTCAGATCCGCCACCACCGCCGCGATCAGGCAGGGGATGAGCGCCTCGTAACGCATCCCGCCCATCGCCACCACTTCCATAGCGAACACCGTACCGGCCAATGGTGTGCCGAACACTCCGGAGAATCCGCCGCTGATCCCGCACATCAACATCACCCGCAGATGCCGATTCGTCATGTGCAGCACGCGTGACATCCAACCTGCAATCGCCCCGCCCATCTGCACGGCGGTTCCCTCACGCCCGGCCGACCCGCCAAAGAGATGCGTTAGGATCGTCGCGCCCAGCACCAGCGGAAACATCCGCAACGGCACCCGGTTCGAATCGCCCGCCTCATGCAATTGGTCCAGCAGCAGATTGTTCCCGCCCGCGGCCGATTTGCCCCATCCGGCATACGACCAGGCAATCAGAATCCCGGCAAACGGAAGCAGATAGAGCAACCAGGGATTGTCGGTTTGCTCATCGGTCGCCCAGTTCAGCGCAATCAGAAAAAACGCGCTCGCCAGCCCGCTGGCGATCCCAACGACCGCACCCAACCCCGACGCAACAAAGAACCATCTGCCATCGAGCCTCGACACCGGCGCACCTCTCCAGACGTTCCGGAGCAGGCATGCCAAACTCCGGCGCATACGCGCTAGGAGTCATCAGCACCAAAGTGCGCTCGAAGGCGAACCCCATCGCCAGTCTTGCCTTGTCTCTCCGCATACTACGCACCCACCCGCCCCCCGTCAACAACCACCCTGTCGTCCCGACCGAAGTGGAGAGCCTGCCCTGAGCGCAGCCGAACGGGGACCTCTCGTTGCCCGAAACTCACTCTTCCAGCAATCACGCAATCTGCAACTCCAGCGAGATCCTTCGACAAGCTCAGGATGACGGTTCGTCGTCCCAACCATCCCCCGTCGTCCCGACCGAAGTGGAGAGCCTGCCCTGAGCGCAGCCGAACGGGGACCTCTCGTTCCCCAACACCCGCTCCCCCAGCAAACGACCACATATCAACCCCAGCGAGATCCTTCGACATGCTCAGGATGACGCCCCCGTCGCACCGATCATCGACCCAACCAGTCTCGTCTTGCTGCCTGCTGCCTGCTGCCTGCCGCGTGCTGCCTGCCGCGTGCTGCCTGCCGCCTGCTTCCGTCTCCCTATCCCGCCGTCGACTCCCGCACGATCAGCTCCCCCTCCAGCACCATCACCTGCCGTTCATCCGGCGCCGTCCCCTGGATGCGCCCGATGAGCAACTCCGTCGCAATCGCCCCATACGTTGTCGCCGGCTGCGCCAGCACTGTCAGGAACGGACA
>JBDHVC010000146.1:0-3368 GCA_039809495.1 Sandaracinaceae bacterium | reverse complement strand
GCCACCGATGCGCCTCTCGTCGTCACCGATAACCAGGGGTGCATCATGCATCTGCGCGGTGGCGCCGATGCCGAGGGACGCAACATCAAGGTCGCTCATATCGCAGAGCTCGTTGCTGCCCGTGTGGCGCAGCTGAAGGATTGATTTCGGCCAACGATGGACGTCCACGGGCCACAGACCCCGGGCGAACCTGACCGATTGGCTCCAACCTATCGTCGAGGAGGTCCTGCTTGTCACTTTGCATCTACCAGATTGGCGCGGACGGTAAGCCGCTGTTCGGGCTTATCGATGGCAAGAAGGTTATCGATATCGAGGCCGCTGGCGGACCGGCATCGCTTGGGGTGGCGCTGCAGCTTTCCAAGGCCGATCTCGATATCGCATTGGCCCGTGTCAAGGAAAGCGACCTGCGCACGCCGCTAGCCGACGTCACGCTCAAAGCGCCGATCGACTGGCAGGAGGTTTGGTGCGCCGGGGTGACCTATTCCCGCAGCCGCGACGCCCGCATGGAAGAGTCGCGCGCCGAAGATGTCTACGACCGGGTTTACGACGCCGATCGGCCGGAGCTCTTTTTCAAGGGGATGCGTTTCCGGGTCGCTGGTCCCGGAGAAGAGATCGCGGTCCGCAGTGACAGCACATGGGACGTACCCGAGCCAGAATGCGCGCTGGTCATCAACAGCGCCGGAGAGATCGTCGGCTACACCATCGGCAACGACGTTTCCTCTCGCAGTATCGAAGGCGAAAACCCGCTCTATCTCCCGCAAGCAAAGGTCTACGACAAAGCGGCCGCGCTTGGTCCGGTGATCACGCTGGCATCGGAAATCGAGAATCCGAACGATCTTTCCATCGAGCTCGTCATCGAGCGGGACGGAGCGGTTGGATTCCAGGGAACCACGAGCACCAATCAACTCCACCGGACGTTCGAAGACCTGGTCGAGTATCTCTACCGGGACAACTCTCACTACCACGGGGCTATTCTCATGACCGGAACTGGGATCGTTCCGCCGTCCAACTTCACCCTCGAAGCCGGTGACCAGGTCTCGATCACGATCGACGGAATCGGAACGCTGACCAATCCAGTCATTCGACTGGGTAGCTAGGGGCAAGAACGAGGTCAGGCGTCGGGCATTCGCTGGTGATTGACGCCGGTTGGATGGAGTCTGGCAAGGAATACGGAGCGCGTCACAATGGCGGCCGAAGTACACGCCCATCAGTCGGTAATCGACGGGAGTCGTGCGAGCGAATCGAATACCCAGTCCTGGGCTGAGGCAATTCCCGAGGAGCGGCGGAGACGGCTACGCATCTGGCTGTGGGCCGGCGCGGCGCTCACCGCGTGCACCCTTGTTGTGGGTGGAATCACCCGCTTGACTGAGTCAGGACTTTCGATCGTGGACTGGGCGCCAATCGTCGGCGCGATTCCTCCCTTGAACGATGCGGATTGGCAAGAAGCGTTTGCGCGCTATCAGCAATACCCGGAGTATGTGAAGCTGCGGCCGGACATGACACTCTCCGAGTTCAAGCAGATCTACTTCTGGGAGTACCTGCACCGGATGATTGGCCGGCTTATCGGCATGGTTTTCCTGATCCCGTTCATCTGGTTCTGGTTTCGTGGATATTTCACTCGCCCGCTGCTGAAGCGCGTGCTGCTGCTCTTTGCGCTTGGTGGCTTGCAGGGCCTGATGGGCTGGTACATGGTGCGCAGCGGGTTGGTCGACCGCCCAGATGTCAGTCAGTACCGGCTGGCCGCGCATCTGCTGCTGGCGATGACGATCTTTGGATGTTGTGTCTGGTTTGCCAACGATCTGCTTGCTCGCCCGCGACAACCAATCGATGCACGCTCCTGGCGCTTCCTCACCCGGTGGCTTGTGGGTCTCGGGGTGTTGTTGATCGTGCAGATCTTCTGGGGCGCGTTGGTCGCTGGGCTCAACGCCGGCTTCATTCTCAATACATTCCCGCTGATGAACGGCAGCCTCCTCCCACCAAACGGGTGGTCGCAAAGCCCGCTCCCGATCAACTTGTTCGAGAACCTTGCGACTGTGCAATGGATGCATCGTGTGCTGGCAACCGTCCTGCTGACTGGCGCGATTGTTTTCGTTGTCAAGGTCTGGCGGGACCCTGCGCTCCAGCGGTTCCAGCGCTGGAGCGCGGTGCTCCTGGGGTTGGTCGTGCTGCAGTACTGTCTGGGTATCGCCACGCTGCTTTCACATGTCAGAACCGTGCTCGGCGTGTCGCATCAGGCGACGGCGCTGGCGATCGTCGGCACCTGGCTCGTCTTCATACACCGAGTGCTGGAAGCACGTCCGGAGGCTCCCGCGAAGCAGGAACTGGCGCCCGGGAGCGTCAGTTCGCCACTCCGCACCACTCCATAGTCACGGCGGCAAAGGTCTTTGTGGCCTTGATCAGGTCGGCCACCGGGAGGAACTCGTTCGCCCCGTGAATTCCCCACGAGGGATCGCCAACGCCATAGACGAGACATGGTTGCCCCAGTGGGAACCAGAAGTTGGCATCACAGACAAACGGCGAAATGGTGACGTCTGGCGTTTCGCCGGTTGCCAGGGAATGCGCGTTCCTGATCGCTCCGACCGCCGGATGATCGTGCGCGAGATTGACCGGTTCTTTGACCCAGGGAGCGGTGCTGGACGAGTCGAGTGGCAGATCGAGCACTGGCGGATGCTCTCGCAGCCAGTAGTCGCTCTGCGTCACCCGATCGATCGTCGCGCGAATTTCGTCCTCGACCTCGGCGGCGGTCAGATCTGGATTGAACAGCAGTGAACCGGTTGCTTCCGCGCTATCGGGCACCGAGGTGAGCGAGGTTCCCGCCTGCATGGTGTTGATGTTGATGAACATCCCGCCCGGCGGGACATGCTCGTTCGAGCGCCAGAGGTTCCACTGCTTTTCCAATTCGAGAATTGCCAGCTGGTACTTGAGCATGTTGTCGATGGCGGAAACACCGGGCCGTTCCTCCCCGTGGGGAAGCGGCTGGGCCACCAGGTGCCGATTGCAGATGTGGGTCGATTTCCCGGGCACGGTCAGCTTGAAGTAGAGCTCACCCTTGATCGTGGGATAGATGCGGAAGTTCGACGGTTCGGGGAAGATTGCGAAGTCCGCCCGGTGTCCCCGTTCCAGCACGGTATTGCAGCCAATATCGCGTCGGCCCGCTTCCTCGCCCGGTGATTGGGCAAGGATCAGATCACCCTGCAGCTCGATGCCCTCGTCTTTCAGGATCTTCGCGGCCATGACATAGGCGGCTATCGCGCCTTTCATATCGGACGCGCCGCGGCCGTAGAGCTTCCCGTCGATCACCTCACCAGAGAAGGGACCCGAACCGACCCAAACCTCGCGCTGTTCCGGTGTCACGGGGACCACATCGG
>JBDHVC010000145.1:0-3432 GCA_039809495.1 Sandaracinaceae bacterium | reverse complement strand
GTCCAGTTCGCGATTTCCGGCGGATCCTCGAAATGCTCGCGCGAATACGCCACGGCTTTCTTGATCTCATGCTCGAGTTCGGCAATGAGCGCATCGGCCCGCTGGCGGAAGCGCGGCACCCGTTTCAGGGCGAGCGCGGCCAGGTGGTACCGGCTCATGGAGTTCAGCACCACCATGTCGAATGGGGTGGTGGTGGTGCCTTCCTCGTTGAACCCGCGCACATGGAACCGCTGCGGGTTCACCCGGCCATGAACGATCTCGTGGATGGCGCGCTGATACCCATGGAACGCGAAGACCACTGGTTTATCGGCGGTGAACAGATCGACGAAACGCGTCTGGTCCATGCCATGTGGATGGCTCTGCGGAATGAAGAGACACATCAGGTCGACCACATTGACCACGCGCACCGTGAGTTCCGGAACTTTGTGCCGCAACCATTCCGCGGCCGCCAGAATCTCCTGGGTTGGCACGTCGCCCGCCGCTGCCAGCACCACATCGGGCTCGAGATCCCCTTCGTTGCCAGCCCAATGCCAGATCGACGCGCCATCGATGCAATGCTGCTCCGCTTCATCCAGTGTCAGGTACTGCAGGTGCGGTTGCTTGTCGATCACGATCAGATTCACGTAGTTGCGCGATTGCAGGCAATGCTCGCCGACCGAGAGGAGCGTGTTGGCGTCGGGCGGCAGGTAGATGCGTGACACCGCGCCTTTCTTGGAGAGCATGACATCGATCAGCCCCGGGCCCTGGTGACTGAAACCATTGTGGTCGTTGCGCCAGGCGGTCGAGGTGAGCAAGATGTTGAGCGAGGAAATCGGCTCGCGCCAGGGGAGCTCGGCGGCTTCCTGCAGCCATTTCGAATGCTGCACGATCATCGACGCCGCCACCATCGCGAACGACTCGTAGGTGGGGAAGAGCCCATGCCGCCCGGTGAGGGTATAGGCCTCCAGCCACCCTTCGCAGTTGTGCTCGCTCAGGATTTCCATCACACGGCCGTCGGGGCTGAGGTGATCGTCGATATCGATCCGCTCGCCCACCCAGCAGCGATTCTCCACCTGGAGCACATCGCCCAGGCGGTTCGAGGTCAGCTCATCAGGTGAGAAGATGCGGAAGTTCTTCTCGTCCGCGTTCAGCGTGAAGACATCGCGCAGGAATGTCCCGAAGGGGCGCGTGTTTTCGTACCAGCTTCCACCGGGAGCTGCGATCGGCAGCTCGAACAGGTGCGGATCGGGCAGCTTCAGATCGACCAGCAGCTTGCCGCCGTTGGCATGGGGATTCGCGCCCATGCGCCGGTCACCCGTGGGAGCCAGCTCGGCCAGCTCCGGCACGAGTTTGCCAGCGCGATCGAAGAGTTCGTCCGGTTTGTAGCTGCGGAGCCACTTTTCCAGGATCTGCAAATGCGCCGGATCCTGCTTCACACCCGAAAGCGGCACCTGATGCGAGCGGAAGGTACCAGAAACGGGGATGCCATCGACCACATCGGGACCGGTCCACCCTTTGGGCGTGCGCAAGACGATGGCCGGCCAGCGGGGCTGCCCCTGGAAGCCCTGCGTGCGCGCTTCCGTCTGGATCGCGCGAATCGTGTCGTGCGCCCAGTCGAGCGTAGCCGCGAACTGTTGGAAGACCGCGGCAGGATCGTCACCGCAAACGAACCGCACCTCGTAGCCATGCCCGCCGATCAGCGCGCGGATGTCTTCGTCGGCCATGCGGCTCATGACAGTGGGATTGGCGATCTTGTACCCGTTGAGATGGAGGATCGGGAGCACGGCGCCGTCGCGCACCGGGTTCAGGAAGGAAACGCCTTGCCATCCACCGGTCAGCGGAGCAGTTTCCGCTTCGCCATCTCCGATCACCGCCGCCACCAGCAGATCGGGGTTGTCGAACGCCGCCCCGAAGGCGTGACTCAGCACATAGCCGAGCTCGCCGCCCTCATGAATCGAACCGGGCGTTGGCACGCTGACATGACTGGGAATTCCGCCCGGTGTCGAGAACTGGCGGAAGAGCTGGCGCATCCCGGCCTCGTCTTCGGAGACCGCGGGATAGATCTCGGAATAGGTCCCTTCCAGATAGACCTGCGCCACGATGGCCGGACCCCCGTGCCCGGGACCAGCCAGATAGATGGCGTCGACATCGCGTTCCTTGATCAGGCGGTTGAGCTGCACATAGACCAGATTCAACCCCGGCGACGTGCCCCAGTGGCCCAGCAGGCGCGGTTTGACCTGCTCGATTGCCAGCGGCTCGCGCAGCAACGGGTTCGCTTGCAGATAGATCTGCCCCACGGTCAGATAGTTGGACGCCTGCCAGTAGCGCAGCATCTTGTCCAGCAGCTCGGGCGACAGCGGACCGTCCGCTTTGGGAGCGGGTGGCGGCGCTTCCTCGGTGGCGACGACCGAGGAAAGATCGGGATCGAAGACGTAGTTCATGCTGTTCCCTCCCGTTGAATGAGCGTTATCGTATCCCGCGCGATCATGCGCTCCTCGTCGGACGGGAGCACCATGACGCGCACAGGAGCATCGTCGTACGAAATTTCCGTACCTACTGTCCTCCCAGCCAAGCTCGTCATCCCGAGCGAAGCCGAAGGATCTCTTGACCGTTTCGGGTTCGATTTGTTCTTCTCCGGGTCGATTGCGATCCCGGCATAGGCGAAATCGCGGCAGATTCGTTCCCGAATCTCGGCCGCGTGCTCGCCGATGCCGCCGGTAAAGACCAGCAGATCGATTCCCCCCAGCACCGCCAGCAACGCTCCCAGCTGCTTGCGCGCCAGGGAGACATAGAGCTCGAGCGCAATGGCGGTCTGGAGGTCGTCGGCTTCGTGATCGAGCAGGGTTTTCATGTCGGCGGAGCGTTGCGACACTCCCCGCAGTCCGGCCTGATTGGTCACCAGATCGGCCACCTCGTCAATGCTTCGGCCGGTTTGTTGCAGGAGATAGAGCATCAGCCCTGGGTCGAGATCGCCCGCGCGCGTACCCATCATCAAACCGCCGAGCGGGGTGAACCCCATGGTCGTATCGACGCTCTTCCCATCTCGTAGCGCGGCCATGCTGGCGCCGTTGCCGAGATGCGCCACGATGACACGCGGCGGCAGGCCGTCGCCAAGCTGCTCCACGATCGAGGCGTAGCTCAAGCCATGAAACCCGTAGCGGATGACGCCATCCCGCTCGAACTCGGGTGGCAGGGGATAGCGCTGCGCGACGGGCGGCATGGTGCGGTGAAAGGCGGTATCGAAACAGGCCACCTGCGGCAGATCGGAGAAGGTGTTCCGGGTGGTGGCAATGGCCGCGAGCGCTTGCGGGAGATGATTCGGCGCGAACGGGATCAACCGCTCGATCTCGGTCACCATCGCGTCGTCGATCACCTGCGGCGCGGAATAGTTGGGGCCGCCATGCACGAGGCGATGCCCAATGGCGACCAGCGAATCGATCTCGCCGTTGCGTC
>JBDHVC010000144.1:0-3460 GCA_039809495.1 Sandaracinaceae bacterium | reverse complement strand
TATTTCTGTACCAGCATCTGGCTATATCCCGAAAAAACTTCAAGAAATCAGTTTCTCCGCTTATTCATCAGCTGATATTTCCGATAGCAGATAATCCACGGTGAATACACTCACTGCACTGATTCTTACAGTGGCATCCTGTTAACAAAACGATTACTGATTCAGCCATGACTGAAGAACACCACGAAAATCAGGACGAAAACCTGGAAAGCAAACTGCAGAAAATTATCTATCTGCTGCAAAGATACAAACTGGTAGAAGGCTTTGTACGTCTGCAGGATACACCGGAGCCAGAGCTGATCGAATCGATCATACAGAAACAAAACCTTGCCAACCTGCGAGGCGCGCTGGATAAGCTGCATCCGGCAGATATTGCCCGCATTCTGGAAATGCTTCCGCTCGAAGATCGTCTGATCATCTGGGGGCTGGTCAAGACCGAGCACGACGGTGAGGTGCTGCTTGAAGTCTCCGACGCTGTTCGCCAGACGCTGATCGAAGACATGGACAGCGAGGAGCTGGTTGCTGCGGCAGAACAACTGGACGCGGATGAAATTGCTGACCTGGCTCCAGATTTGCCAAGCGATGTCATGGAAGATGTGTTCCAGGCACTGCCCATGGAAGAACGCGAACAACTGCGTGCAGCCATGTCCTACTCCGAAGACGCGGTCGGCGCATTAATGGATTTTGATGTTATTACCGTACGCGAAGATGTACGCATTGAAGTTGTGCTGCGTTATTTACGCCGCCTGGGTGAATTACCGGACCACACCGACCAGTTATTTGTAGTCGATCGTAACGAGCACCTTAAAGGCGTTTTGCTGCTGAACCAGCTGTTGGTCAGCGATCCGGACAGCACGGTTACTGAGTCCATGGCACGCAAAACAATCAAATTTCTGCCGGACGACAAGGCGGAACAAGCTACACAGGCATTTGAACGCTATGATCTGGTTACTGCGGCAGTTATTTCCCCAGAGGGAAAATTGCTGGGCCGGGTAACCGTTAACGCAGTCATCGATTTTATGCGCGAAAAAGCCGATCTGGAAGCGCGCAACCAGGTTGGATTAAGTGAAGAAGAAGATTTGTTTGCCCCGGTCTGGAAAAGCGTCCGCAACCGCTGGGCCTGGCTGGCCATCAACCTGGTCACGGCGTTTATCGCTTCCCGCGTAATTGGCATGTTTGAAGATTCAATCGAAAAACTGGTTGCCCTTGCAGCGCTCATGCCTATCGTCGCAGGTGTTGGCGGTAATTCCGGTAATCAGACCATTACCATGATTGTGCGCGCGCTCGCGCTGGGGCAAGTCAGCCAGGACAGTACTCTTAAACTGATCACCAAGGAAATCAGTGTCAGTATTGTCAATGGTATCGTCTGGGGAGGCATCGTCGGGTTATTTACCTATGCCATCTATCAAAATGTACAGCTTGGCCTGGTGATGTCGCTTGCCATGCTGTTAAATCTGCTGCTCGCCGCGTTTGTTGGAGTACTCATTCCACTTACCCGCCGGAAATTCGGACGCGATCCGGCGCTCGGTTCCAGCGTCATGATTACTGCTGTCACTGATAGCGGAGGATTTTTTATTTTTCTGGGGCTGGCAACGCTTTTTCTGCTGTAGTTCTTTGGAATTATCTGTTGTGGCCGGTATCGGTACTCCTGCCCGGAAATACCGACAGATAAAACTTGTAAGCCAGATGTGGCAGCAGACGATACAACGGCATGCGCAGCCAGTGGCTGCGTAAATAAAGCACCAAACGCGTAAATACCGCGCGTTTTGATGGTTGATCCGGGTGCTGTGGCAACAGCGCCAGCGGCACACAATAGTGCATGACATGTCGCGCAATCCAGCCCGGTTTTCGGTCAAGCTGCTGTTCCAGATCAGTTGAAACAGGCGAGCGCAATAGCAGACGACTGAAATACAAACTGTAAAACAGCGGATTTCCCAACTCAAGCTGATTGGCACGTTCGATCAGTTTCTGCTGAAAAACATCCGGCTGCCGGTAGATAAAAAACTGCAACATCTCGTTGAAATCAACCAGATGACGCAAATCATCGGCCAGTTCATTGTTTTGAAACAGGTTGACTGCACAATGCAGCAGCATATCTTCCGGATTCAGCACATAAATATCTTTACCCTGCACTCTGACCGCAGCTTTACGAAACGGCAACGGATCGATCTTCAGTTTGCCTAGCGGCGAAGAAAGCGTATGGTGAACATCCACCTCGACACCACGTTCAGGATGTACCAGCGCCGGAATTTCATGACTCCACTCACGATAATAACGTTCATCGTAATCCGTCAGCGCATGATGCTGCCAGCCCTTTTCCAGCAAACTGGATTCAATCTGATTCAAATCTTCTTTTGATACCAGTAAATCCAGGTCAGCAAAAATACGCCCGGCAGCGTTTGGCAAATCAAGCAGCAGGTAGGCCATGCCTTTGAGCACGATAAGCGGTACTTCCCTGCCATCCAGCGCCCAGATTACCCGGTTCAATTCCCAGTTTACCGATTGCTGCTGTTTTTTTGCCTGGATCAGGCTGGAATGTAATAAATTGGCGGCACGCAACGGAATACTACCCAGCATTCCGCCTTTTTCCAGTCTGGCTGCAAGGTAACCGGATAACTGCGCTCGCCGCGCCAGTCGCAACAGTAATTCCCATTGCTGATTATTATAATTAACCAGATCAGCAGGCTGGGCGATCGCTTCCAGCAGCAACTGGTGATGCTCCGCTCGGATATTTTTCTCGCAATCAGCCATCAGTCAGCGCATTCAGTACAGCCAAGGCTTCGTCAAAATCGGAATACACCAGTTTGCGGCACTCACATCCCCGAACCAGGTTTGTCACCGCATTAAACGCAGTTTTTCCCAAGACCTCATAATTAAACGCATTAGTTGCCAGCAACAAAAATGCTTCGGATTGTGGCAGTGGCTCCAGCCGGACAGCTGCACCTGCCGACCACTTCGGGAAAACAATCCAGCGAGGTCTGGCCGTTTCATCTGACTGCTCGATACTTGCCTGCGTTGGACATATATGCACAACCGTCCCTTTTAAGGTACCCGGTATTTCCGGTCCCAGCATGGCTTCCGGCAGACGATTACGAACCACTTCAATTGACTGGTTTTTGAGCGGCATTAATCTGGGCAACGGATAAAACTCACCAGATTGAGGTTCCATCAACCCGAATTCATCGGAAAACAAACGATAACCATGATACATAAGCATGGCGCTCAAGGTTGTTTTACCGCTGCCAGGCCAGGCTGGCAGCAGCAGCACATGACCATTACGCTCTACAGCGGCAGAATGAAACAGCAGAAAATGATTAATGCGTGCAGCAATAACAAGATTCACACCCCATTCCAATGTTGCCAGAGCTTGCTCCAATGGAACGGGAGGAAATGGAGAACGGCCATCAACCTCAAACTGTATTAATCGCGCAAACGGTCGTCTGACAGAACGTCTGGGAAT
>JBDHVC010000143.1:0-3469 GCA_039809495.1 Sandaracinaceae bacterium | reverse complement strand
GTGGCGCGGGGTTCCTGCACTTCCAGCATGCCTTTGTTCGGATTGCTGGCGGCAATCACCGTCGCCTTGACCGCTTCGCGCACCGCATGGAACTGGTGATAGCCAGCGATCTTCTTGATGATCCGGTCGGCGTCCTGCTCGAACAGCACGAAGTGGCGCACGTAGTCGAGAAACAACTCCGGCGCGAAGAATCCGCGCACCAGCGTCTCCAGCTCGAACTCCAGCAGCGGCCGGTCATCCTCATTGGCAATCGCCCGCCAGGGCTGCATGCGCTCCTGATTGGCCGTGAGCGAACCCAGCCGCGCCGTGAAGCCGTCGCTGACCACCACCGCCACGTTGGTGTTGAACAGGTCGCTGATCTCGTCCTTGTAGGTTTGGATCTGGTTGAAGGCATTCCAGATATCGGTCTGCTCGTTCGCTGGATTTTTCAGCTCGATCACCGCCAGCGGCAAGCCGTTGACGAAGGCTACCAGGTCCGGGCGGCGCGGCTGCTTGGTGCCGGTCACGGTGAACTGGCTGACCAGCAGGAAATCGTTGTTGTGCGGTTCGGCAAAGTCAATGAACTGCACCAGATCATTGACCTTGCTCCCCTCTCCTCCTGGGAGAGGGGCCGGGGGTGAGGGCATGAACTCGACCGGAATGCCGGACAGCAACAGCCGATGCACGCGGCGGTTGTGGGCGATCAGCAGTGGCTCGTTCACAGTCAATAGTTCATGCGCGGCTTGTTCCAGCGCGGCGGCGGGGATGTGTGGGTTGATGCGCGCCAGCGCGGCCAAAAGGCGGTCGCGCAGCACCACGTGGCGGTAGTCGGCGCGGGCGGGCTGCTCGGCATCGGGCGCAATCGCCGGACCGTTGGCATAACGCCAGCCCAGTTCGCCAAACCAGCCGATGGCGGCATTTTCGAGTTGTTGTTCGGTGATGCTCATGTCGTCTGTTCTTCCGTATCGCCTTTCAGCAGCACGAAGTGCTCGATCAGCAGCACCATCAGTTCCTTCTGTGCGGGCAGCAGCGCTTTCTTGGCAGCGACTTCCGACAGAAATTCCATCAGTCGGCGCCCTCTACGCTTGGCTCTACAGCGTCTTTTGCGAGACTGTCGTAATGAAATTTTGTGAGTTCAGAAGTCAGAAAATCGTCCATTAATATCTTGATGAACAAGCCCTTGGACACTTTGGTATCAAGTATCACTTTATTGCTGTCTTCATTAAATCGAATGCGACCAACAAGATTGGGAAACGTCTTACAAAACTGGACAATGCTTTCCCCTGAAATACCAGCTTTAAGCACAGGAGAAGCTTTGGCAATCCTGGTGAGGCGACGAGCATATTTCACATCATCGACAAGCTCTCGCAAGACATCCGGATTGGTCACCAATGCTGCCGAGGCGATGGCATTAATGCCCAATGCGGCTTCCTTTTTGATCACATCGTGGAATCCGAAATTATGCTCCAGTGCTTCAAGATTCAGCACCAGCAAGGCATCGTTAATTCGCAACATCTGAAACCCAGCACTGACGCGCAGAAACTCGTCATTCAGCCTTTCAAGGCGACTTTCATGCTTCCGCAGAAAAAAGCTCGATCGACCAAATATATTGACGGGAGCCATGGTCTTGTACAAAACCAACTGGCCGACGTCGTTGCCCATTTCGATGAGTAGCGCCTTGATCGAAGACAGGCTTTTTTCATTCAAATCCAGCATGGGCAGACCATCTTGAGCAATTACGGCCTCAAGTGATGTAAGCTCCTCGGGGATATCGAGATCGTAAACATAGATGGCATTGACTCGCTCGTCCGCACTCGACAAGGCAAGTACCGACAGATCCTCTTTGCTAGAAATTTCGTCACGCAGGCTTTGTAGAAACAAATCCTTAAGGCCAGCCTGCGCATCGGCCTCAATGTCCAGCTTGAAAGGACCGGGATTATTGGCATCCTTCATCAGCGCATACACACAAACGCCGATATTAGCCTGATCGTTATAGTAGGCCTGCAAGGCCGCTTTCAATTCATCCACGGTCACTTTGTTCCCCTGACGTAGTAAATTCTGTCATCCAGCTTTATGTAGGAAAGCTTTTGGTTCTCCACCAATCGCTCACGACAAATCAACGTGATACCTTCCCGCTCGCCATTCTTGAAATGACCGCTGGCACGGTAGATGTGGAACCCAAGAAGCGCCAAGGACGGGTTGGCGTAAAACAGATCCGTCTTGATGTAGATGACCCCCATCACTACCAGCAGCAACGCCAGTACAATCATTTGTCGGCCACTGCCAAAATCAAAGCTGATGAGTGGCACCACATAGGTAGCAAGAAATGTCAGGTGCTCATAGTTTATGTTTTCCAGCTTCTTGACTTCAAAAGGTATCTCGTTAGCGCCTTTCAAATCGAAGTCAAAGCGAATGTATGCAAACAGACAATAAAGCAGCCCCAATATCGAAACCACGGGCAAAGGATTGTTCACCACAAGAGCTTTCCAGCTCCCGGCATCCTTGAAAGAAAAGGAAGAAGCTGGAGGCTCCGCAGCAATAATGACAAAGAAGACGAACAGCAGCCCGAGAGACAGGATGTAAAGGTCCACTTTCCGGCGTACGTTTGTCATGGTCACACCTCATCCATACTGCGTTCAGCACCGGGAACGCGCAGCTCGCCGGAAAGGAGTTTTGGAAGGAGACTGTCGCGAATCTCGGCCAAATTATCAGCCTGCTTTTGATTAGCAAGAATTTGAGAAAAAACGGGCGCAATGAATTCGCTGAATTTTATGATAACTCCATCATCAGGCAGCAGCGTTTCTACTTTTGAAAAAGTAGAAGTGTTCATATTCAGGGTCGCGCTTCCTCCACTTGCCAAGTCAAGAAACACTCGCTGCTTTTCTAGCATTTGGAAATACAGATAAAAGCTGTATTCAGAACGACGGGGGATGATGCTATTAATTTGCTGATTAGTCTGAGATGGCTCGTGAATTAAGACCACCTTGCCAACCGTCGCTATACAACTAACGCAAATTGCACCCGGTGGGATCGTTTTTTTTGGCTGTGACGCAACTCCCTGCACAGTGAGCTGCTCAGATGGCTGAGTCACGTACACGTTGTTGTGCATGTCTGGAATTTTAATAAATGGCGTACCAGATCCAAAGTAGTCTGGATTGCTTTTTGCAGGCGTTTTTCCACACACCACCTCGCCAAATTCGGCTATTTGACGAAAGCTCCACCCCAAGGGAATCATCCCCAACTCCGACTCTTCCATTTCATCGGGAAACAACGCGGCGGTGGCGGCGAGTTGGTTGTGGTGTTCGCGGGGCATCTGGTCGAGTTCGGCATCGGTTTTGCCGCTGATGACGCGCATGGCGGCGCGCAGCGGGTCTTGGCCTTGTTCGATGGCGGCAATCTTGGCTTTGACCGGATCGAAATCGACAAACCAGGACTTGAAGATGGCTTGCGCCATGGCTTCGAGGGTTTGGTTGATGCGGCGGTTGAGGTC
>JBDHVC010000142.1:0-3514 GCA_039809495.1 Sandaracinaceae bacterium | reverse complement strand
TGTTATCTTTATCCGCCTGATTGATGATAGTACCTGGATCTTCGCTAGTAATGATCCGAATAAATGCATAACTAGCTGGAAGAATACCGCTAAGAAATTTGGTCTACCCGCTGCTGAACAGGCAGTTGTCTCTATTCCGGTTTTACTTTACTCGTCCGTAAAAAATAAAATCCGGGAAAGGCTTGAGCGCTACCGTTTCAACGAAACGGATGCATACAAGGCGGACATGCAGATAATCGTGCAGGAAGCCGAAGCTGTATTAAAAATGGCTATGCCTGCTATTCTGCACGAATATTGATGGATACTCAGGATTTTGATAATCCCTGGAGAAAAATTTATGAATGGCGGATGGCTGCATCATGGTTCACAGCTTCAGTTGTAACACTATTATTGGTTTTAGCAACACCTGTTCCCTATCACGCAGGAATTATTCTCTCTATTACCTGTAGTTTTTTCGGATTACTACGTGGAACAGCAGCACTCAAACGCAGTGCTGACCTCAACCGGATTTATCTCACTGGAAAGCAATTCATTAATTTCCTTAACATTATAAAAACGGGAAAGAAAGCAGCAAGTCACAATAATTTGTGGCTTGGTACTGGATTTCAATGGACAGACGTTGAATCCAGCCGGATGCATTCACTTATGGATCAGGGGATTGTCAACCAGTTTGGAAAAGCAATTTTAAATAAGAATGGTGCCTACTGGCTGCATGGACTGGCAAAAGAATCCGACATTTACACTGACCTTGAGAATCTGGTCGGGCATACCTTGATTGTTGGCACAACGGGCGTCGGAAAAACAAGAATGCTTGATTTGCTTATAGCACAGGCTATCTTGCGAAATGAACCGGTCATCATCATTGATCCAAAAGGCGACCAAGGACTGGCCGACAATGCCAAGAAGGTTTGTGAGCTGATGGGACAACCTGAACGTTTTCTTTTTTTTAATCCAGCGCATCCTGACCGATCAATCTGTATTGACCCGCTACGTAACTGGAATCGTAAGACTGAGATTGCCAGTCGTATTGCAGCTCTTATTCCTTCTGAAACCGGTGCTGATCCATTCGCAGCATTCGGGTGGAAGGTTTTGAACGATATTGTTAATGGGTTGATCGCATCAGACACACGTCCAAATCTGCTGTATTTAAAACACTATATCGAAGGTGGCCCGGATGGGCTGGTAATCCATGCACTGCGCAAGCATTTTAAGAAGAATACAAAGGATTGGGAAACGAAGGTAAACCTATATACCAAGAAATTCAGAGGTAATCTGGCGTTAGCTTATGTTTCTTTCTATAAAGAAGTAGTTGCATCTGAGTCGAAATCTACTGATCTGGAAGGATTGATCTCAACATTTGAGCACAACAAAGAGCATTTCCAGAAAATGATCTCCTCACTCATCCCCATTTTATCCATGCTGACCAGCGATCCTCTTAAAGATTTGCTTTCTCCTGATTTTGATCCAGGCCATGACCGAGAGATTACCGATACAGCCAAAGCGATCAATTCAGATAAGGTGCTATACATCGGTCTTGATTCACTGGCAGATGGTACAGTTGGAAGTGCAATCGGCTCACTTCTGCTTGCAGATCTGACGGCAGTTGCCGGAGATCGTTACAACTACGGCATCAACTCCATCAAGCCAGTCAATTTATTTGTGGATGAAGCTGCCGAAGTGATTAATCATCCTGCGATACAGTTAATGAATAAAGGACGTGGCGCACTATTCCGCGTGACTATCGCAACACAGACATTTGCTGATTTTGCTGCGCGGTTAGGAGACGAAAACAAGGCAAGACAAGTATTAGCCAACACCAATAACAAAATTGCATTACGTATTCTTGACTCTGAAACGCAGCAGTATATTGCCGAAGGAATACCCAAAATCAAGTCTCGTTCTATGTCGGTCATGTACAACCACAGTATTGACGCCAATATGAACGATAATGATGCAGGCTATCGGGAAGAGGCGGCCAGAGAAGAAGCCGACTTGATTCCACCGGCCATACTCAGTGAACTACCTCCACTACATTATTTTGCAAGGTTATCCGGCGGCAAGACAATAAAGGGCAGGATACCGATTCTTACGGCGCACTAGGCGGTTCAGGAAATCTCGAAAGCAATGTATTTAATTGTGTTTGCGTGGCTTCAAGTTGTCCAGTCAATTTTGCCGCTCTTTCTCGGGCTTCTGCTGCCTGGTTGATAGCATTATCCCGTTCATCCTGAATTTTGGTCAGGCGTTCTGCAATTCGGAGTGACTCGGTTGCTGCTTGTTTTCTCTGTTCCTGGTGGGTTGATTCCATCGTCTCAATTTTACTAATTGCCTGCTGATTTTCTGTACGTAGCCGATCAATCTCTTGGTACGCTCTATCCAATTCAGCGCGAAGATCAGTAACACGATGCTCGATTTCGATAATTCGTGCTTCTGCTTTATCTGATTTGCTTGTGAGATTTATCAATTCTAATGTTTGCTTATCATTTACTACTTTTGCTTTCTCCAGCTCATCGTTCACCTGCTGTAAGGTTTCAGTCTGTTTGTCGAATGCTTCCGACTGCTGTTCGGATAGTTCGATGAGATCGGATTTTTCAGTTTCAAACGTTGATCTTGCAGCCTCCAGACTATTATTTGCTAACTGTACTGCGGCTGACCATATATTTTGCCCCATTTCCTGCAATATCATTTGTAGGTCTGCTGGCATAGGTTCTTTGATGGTTTGCACCTGCTTACGCTGCTGCTGTCGCCACTCTTTCATCGCTTCTACGACATTATTCATTCCCGCACGACTGAGCTGGCGCACGGCCTCAATACTTGGAAACTCGCCAGTATCGTTTTCTGCATAGAGCTGGTCGGCAGCGGCAAAAATGCGTTCTTTAATATCTTGGCTAATTGCCATAGTGTTATCCTTAATTGTAGTGATAATAGTAATTATATTACTATTATTATTAATTTTCTATCTAAAAATTGGTTTTCTAGCATCTATTCCAGCAGATATGGTGTCTGGATTAATTGCTTACTTAGATAGTGGAGCGCAATATGCCAAGAAGTACAGGAGCATTCTCAAATTAGAGAAATTGATTGTATTTGAATAGAAAATTAGCTCAGCTTACTATATAGTATGATCAATATGTAATACGATTTTGGATGAAATGATTATGACACGTAGAATGACTATTACACTTGATGATGATGTTTTTGTCTTTTTGAATAATGTTGCGAGTAGCAATCGCAGCGCTTATATCAATCAACTCTTAAAACAGGAACGTAACAATTCTCTTCAGGAAGCCTTGCGTAAAGCAAACCAGGAAGAAGCAGAGGATATTGATTATCAGGAAGAACTTCAGGAATGGGACAGTACACTTTCTGATGGAATTGCTAATGGTTGAGTTCAAGCAGCTGGACATCTACTGGGTTGATCTTGAGCCGACAAAGGGTGCGGAAACAAGAAAACTAAGGCCATGTGTAATTATTCAAAGTGATCTGGTTAATGTTCAATCCAGAACATTAATAGTTG
>JBDHVC010000141.1:0-3529 GCA_039809495.1 Sandaracinaceae bacterium | reverse complement strand
ATCGAGCTGCGGCGGCGGCTCCAGCACCACGGCCACGGGTGCCTCTCCATCTACCCTCGCCGCAACATCAACGGCTACGGCCATAGCCAGTTCCGCTGCGAGCACCACCCAGACGGCTACGGAAACAACCACGTCACCGGTGCCGTCCACCTCCTCCTCCGTTCCCGCGCTGAATCCGTCTTCAACCGGGAAGCGACTTACACTGGCGGACTTTTTCCAACCCGGATCATATTGGAGCGAGAACCGTTTCGACGTAGCGGACAAGGGGCAGATTCAGGGCATCAGCCACGTCGTTAACTCCTGCTCCGAGGGCGACCCCGAGATCCTGGAGCTCCGACTCCGGAACTACTTCAAGACGCTCGACTTCTCAGTGGGTCAGGACAACAACAGCCAGGGCTCTGACCAGGTGTTAATGGTCGCCATATACGGCAACGGGGCTCAGGTTGATATCAAGCGCGTACCTTTCAACAAGGTTCAAGTGTTCAATGTTCCAGTCCAGGACGTGAATGCGCTCCAAATGCGGTTCTTCCTGGACAGAAAGGTGGAGGGCTGCGGGAGGAAGACCGCGAACGTCGTTGTTTACGACGTCAAACTCAACTCATGAACGAAAGGGGACGGCCGCATCACTCAAAGCTTACAGATAATGCCCGGCCTGGGGAGCAGCCGCACCCCGAAAGGCCTCAGCGTGACTTCGCGAGAGCTCAACAGTTGGCTGCCGTCGCGGCAGCCGTGATCGCTGCGTTGACTCTTGCTCTCGGGGTTTATACCCAGCTCATCCGGACCCCAGGAGACATCACCCCCTCCCCGTCGCCGACACCACACGCAATTCGGAGCGCCACGTCGTCAACCAATTCCGTAAGAGGTGAAGTACGGGAAGCAACCGACGCTTTCTCAGTGGGTTCGTGTGTGCAGGGGGCAACCACAGTCCCGTGTGACGCATCACATGATCGTGAGGTTATTTCGGCAGGTACCGACTGCACGCGCGATACGCTGCTCGACTACCTTGGCGGCAGCGCCGTCGACGTCCTGCGGCCCGACCTCGTGGTATCCACAAGTCAGACGCACGGATGCACCGTGGGCCTATCCGGCGCAACCCTCAGCAGCTCCCTGAAGCAAATGCTGCCGACTTCGTCCGGAGCCGCCCTACGGTGGTGTCGCGCAGACAACGGAGCAACCATGCAATGCACTTTTCCCCACGGGACAGAGGTGGTGCACCAAAGGCGGCCAGGTAGCACGGAGGAGCTCAATTGCCCAGGCCGTCTCGCACGGTACACCGAGAAGACCTGGCCTGAACTCAGTGACTCGGTGCGGGTGGATGCCGAGAGAATCAATAACGTTGACAGCTGCGTTGTTCACCCGCTCGGGGACAACCTGTTCACAAACACGCTCCGTGGTTTGCGCCGAAGCCAGATCCCGCTGGCTGGTCGAACATAACTGGCTCTTCGCATGAGTACGACCGATCTACGCGCCCGACCGCTGTTCACGCACACCAAACACTCCATCAAGGCCCATCAAGGCGCACCTGACCGTCGTCGTGGCCGCGCTGGCCATCGCCCGGAACCTGCAATCCCAAATCGGGACCAGCCTGCGCAGGATCAGCCGCGCCTGACGCCCCCTACGGCAGGTCACCATGCGCATCGCCGGCCAGACCATCCTCGCGGCGCCAGAACCCACCGACGACGGCCAGCACATCCTCGCTGCAACGACCCGCAAGACTGTGCAACTCGGGGGGCCACTCTCGTCGCGGCGCTCGCAGGCACGCGCGACGCTCGTCGTGGAGTCCGTCGATGATGCGCACGCCCACCAGGGGTCCTCCCATGCCCGGCCAGGCGGTCGAACAGCGTCAGGTCGAGCGCGCCGTTACCAAGAGAGGAGACTGCTTCCCACTCCACGTGACCGCCAGGACGTCGCGGGCTCGCGTGGCGGCAACATAGAGCAGGGCACGCTCCCTGAGCAGCGCGTCGGCGAAATCCGCATCGCTCACCTTGTAATCCCGCAGCGACCTTGGGATGGCCCCCTCGGCGATCCCAAACAGCAGAACGTGGGTGAACTCCAGCCCCTTCGCGCGGTGCATCGTCATGACGACCGGCTTCCCGGGGCGCACGCCTTCGCGGTCCACCGATCTCACCTCGACGCCGCGCTCGGCGAGGCCGCTGACCACATTCTCGCGACGGTGCTTGTCGCGCACCAACACAGCGATGGCCTCCGGCGCCGGAGCCCGGTGGACGGCGGCGTTGTCCGCAGCGGACAGGTCGGGGTCGGGTAGCCAGGCCTCGATCACCGCCTGCGCAGTGTCGAGTTCGTCCCGCAGGGTGGGCGCGTGGACGATCTGGGGTGCCGGGCCGGAGCGCACAGAGTGGTAGCGGTGCTCCTCCGCCTCGCCCTCCAGGTCGGTCCACTCCGCGCCGTCGAGCACGCCCATGGCCCAGCCGAGGTTCTGCGCGGTGGTGCGGTAGTTCAGCGTCAGCCGACGGGACCGGGCGCCACGCACGTTGATCCCGCACCGGGACAGGACCACCTTCTGACCGTAGATCCGCTGGTGGGAGTCCTCGCACAGGAAAAGGTCGTCGGGACCTTCCGTGACGAGCGCGCGCAACAGCTGCAGGCGGGACGGCGCGAGGTCTTGCGCCTCGTCAACGACCACGTGGTCGAAGGGTTTGCTCCCCTGCCCGGCCAGCCACGCCGCCGCGATCGCGGCCTTCTCGTAGTAGTCGGTGGTCTCCAGCTCCCGCGCCCGCGTCCGATAGGCCTCGATCACGGCCCACACCGCGGCCCGCTTGGCCCGGTCGAGGGCGACGCCTCGACCAGCCCGGCGCACCCTCAGATAGCCCGCCAGATCGGTGATCCGTTCGGGCAAGACGACCTGGATGTACTCGCCCTCCAGGAAGGCTCGCGTCGCGAGCTGGCGCGGGAGCTCGGCGCCGGCGTCGTCGATGGCCTGCTGCCACACGGCATCGGGAGTCGACTTAAGCACGCCGGCTCGGGATACGCCGAGCACCGCCGCGACGGCGTCCGCGACCCCATCGCCCGCCTGCTGGACCACGGCCCAGGCCACCTGGTCGATGCCCTTGACGACGATGCCCGGCTGGTCGAGGCGGGTCGGCTGGGGGATCGTCTCGTCGAGCTGCCGCACCCCCGTTGCGAGGTCGTCGGCGAGGTTGCGCGTAAAGGTCGTGAGCAGGATGCGTCGCCTCGGGTCGGCCTGGGCGAGATGAGCGGCCCGGTGGATAGCGACGACGGTCTTGCCGGTGCCGGCGCCTCCGGCGAGGCGGAACGTGCCCGGGCGGGCGCCCTCGACGTACGCGCGCTGCTCGGGGTGGAGAAACAGCCGCCATGCACCGAGGTCGCCGCTCTCGATGATGCGGCGCAGCTCGGCGTCGTCCTGGATCCAGTGGAAGGATGCCTGCGCCGCGGGCTGCCGCAGGCTCTCGACCAGCCGGGTGTCCTCGTCCGCGGTGGCAGCGGCATCGACGGGCTCACGGGCATCGACGGGCTCACGGGCATCGGCGGCGACGGCAGTAGTGGCGGT
>JBDHVC010000140.1:0-3530 GCA_039809495.1 Sandaracinaceae bacterium | reverse complement strand
TACAGCGGCAGCTACACGCAGGGGCAGACGACCGATAGCAGCGGCATGGCAACCTGGACCGATGTCCCGTGGGGTCCGCTCTCGTTCTACGAGGAGGTGCCAGACGGCTATCAGGTCGGCCGCATCTTCTGCGGCTACTCCGACACGGACGGGACACTACCCACGTCATGGGACGAGTACAGCTACTCGGATGGCTGGAACGTGCCGACCCCGCCGGGCAAGTACCTGTATTGCTACGTCTTCGACGTGCCGTACAACTACGGAACCGTCTACTTCTACAAGTACTACTGCGCTCCCGAGTTCGATTGGGAGAATGGCGGGTACGACTATCTGCTCTCGAGCTGCACGACCCCGCATGAGGGCGTCTATTTCGAGACGTACAGCGGCAGCTACACCCAGGGACAGACGACCGATAGCAGCGGTATGGCAACCTGGACCGATGTTCCGTGGGGCGACCTGTCATTCTGGGAAGACGTTCCGGATGGCTATCAGGTCGGCCGTATCTTCTGCGGCTACTCCGACACGGATGGTGTGCCGCCGACATCGTGGGACGAGTACAGCTACTCGGATGGCTGGAACGTGCCGACCCCGCCGGGTAATTACCTGTACTGCTACATCTTCGACGTGCCGTACGACTATGGCACGATCTACATCTACAAGTACTACTGCGAGCCGGACTTCGACTGGCAGGGTGGCGGGTATGACTACCTGTATGCCGAGTGCACCTCGCCTCACGAGAACGTCTACTTCGAAGTCCACAACGGCGGCTATTCGCAGGGACAAACCACCGACAGCTCAGGTGCGGCGACGTGGTTGGACGTGCCGCTTGGCGATCTGCAGATCGTGGAGGACATTCCCGACGGCTACCTTGTTGGCCGGGTCTACTGCGGGTACTCGGATCAGGACGGCGTGCCTCCCACCTCATGGGATGAGTACGACTACTTCAACGGGTACAACGTCTCGATCGAGGAGGGCGAGTACCTCTACTGCTACATCTTCGATGTCCCGTACGACTACGGAACGGTGTACATCTACAAGTACTACTGCGAACCAGGTTTCGACTGGTATGACGGTAGCTACGACTACCTGTACTCCGAATGCACGTCGTGGCAGCCGGACGTCTACTTCGAGATCCAATCGGGCGGCTATTCCAGCGGGAAGACGACCGACAGCTCTGGAGCCGCGTCCTGGGAGGATGTCCCGGCAGGATCGCTCACGATCTATGAGCAGCCGCCTGACGGATATCAGGTCGGCAAGATCTTCTGCGGCGTGGTCGCCCAGAACGCGGGAACGCTCCCGAGCTCTTGGGACGAGTACGACTACACCGATGGCTGGCATGTCGATCTGCCGGAAGGCCAGTATCTCCATTGCTTCGTCTTCGATGTGCCGACCGAGTATGGTTGGGTAACGATCTGGAAGTACACCTGCCCGCAGGACTTCGACTACGGATCGTCCGATCTGTCGTACTACGAGTCGAGCTGCACCGAGCGCCCGGAGGGCGTGGAATTCGACCTCTACAACCAGCCGTATGGCTATGAGGAATCGCAGTCGACCGATGCAAGCGGAGAAGCGAGCTGGAGCGACGTGCCTTCCGGAGGTGATCTCTACTTCTGGGAGGTTCCCAACGGGTACACCCCGATTGCCGTCTACTGTGGTTTCTCGTCCGATGGCTCCGAACCCAGCACCTGGGACGAGTACTTCCTGGATAGCGACGGCGCGCTGAGCGGGATCTGGGTCGAACCGAACCAGTATCTCTACTGCAAGTGGTTCAACAAGCCGTACGACTACCCGCAGGTCTGGATCTACAAGTACAACTGCGATCAGACCGCGCATTGGAACTGGTCATACCACCAACTTCTGGCGCAATGCACTGCGCCGGGCCCTGGCGTCGAATATGGCTGGGGTCCGCAAGGCGAATCGCCGTCGTCGTCCACCACGGACAATCAGGGCAAGTGGCTCTATGAGGACCTCCAGCCGGGCGTCTGGTATTGGACGGAAACCTATCCGAGCGGCTATTCCGGCGCAGTGGTCTATTGCCAATGGGTTGGCCCCTATGGATCGGGTGACTACCAGAAGGCTGATCTCGACGGCTCCACCCTCTGGCTGGAGGTCGACTGGGGCCAGGTCATTACCTGCTACTGGTTCGACTTCCCGACCGGCTATGAACCGCCGAGCTCGGGTGGATCGAGCGGATCTGGAGGCTCGGGTTCGTCTGGAGGTTCAGGCACATCCGGCGGAACGTCTGGCGGCGGAACTGCTGGCGGCGGAACTGCTGGCGGTGGAACGTCTGGCGGTGGTGGGAGCGCCGGCGGTGGAGCTGCTGGTGGCGGGACCGGTGGTCCTCCGCCGCTCACATCCAATGCTCCAACCGGACCCAAGCCGGGCGGACCGGTTGGCGGCGGAACGACTTCGCAGCCTGGGAGCCCGAACGCTCCAGTCACGCTGATCATCGTCAAGCACACCTGCCCCGAAGGATTCGACCTCTACGGCGAGGATGCCGATGTCGAGCAGGATTGCACCGATTTGACCGGTGGGATCGACTACAGCTTGACCGACCTCTCCACCGCGGATGCGGATCCGGTCGATCAGACCACCGGCGACGATGGCAAGGCGACCTGGACCAACCTGAAGGCTGGACCATACCTGATCGTCGAATCCTTGCCGGATGACACCTATTCGGCGTTCATCTGGACGTGCAAGAGCGACAAGCGGCAGTTCCAGCTTCAGTACCCGTTCACACCGTTCTCCTATGCAGGACCGAACGGCGAGATCGGCATCACGTTGATTGCGGGCGAGAAGCTCGAATGCGCCTGGTATGACGTTCCTTCGGCGCCGGTCGAGGTAACGGTCCTGAAGTTCGAATGCCCGTCCTCACCGGTCATCGTCGCGCAGTGCACCCCGGCCGGAGCTGGTGTGAATTTCAATCTGACGCCGGCCGGTGGCGCCGTGGGCGCGATCATCCAAATGACGACCGATGCCAACGGTTCAGCAACCGGCTCGGGAGTGGCTGGGCCCTACACCCTGGCCGAGCAAGGGGGAACCCCCTGCCTGATCGATTCAGAATCGCTCGACCAGCAAGGGCACGTCGTGCTCGAGCCGGGAGATCCGACGGAAATCAGGGTCTACAACTGCGGAGGTGGCGGAAGCTGACCTCATGCGGAAACGCCGCTCCGGCAACGGAGCGGCGTTTTCCATGCAATTCACGTTTTGACCGCTGTGGCCGAGCGTTGGAAGCGAGAATCGGCGCATCCCTCTTGCGCTATTCCAGTTCGACCTGCACCATCTTGTCGGTGATGTGAATGTCCACCTGTTTCAGGGGTACATCTCCCTGGCTGACGAACTTGTGCGGCGTGTTCGCGGGCACGATCACGATGTCGCCAGCCCGCACCACCTGTTGCTCGTCCCCATGCGTCATCAATGCCTCACCTTCGAGCGTGATAAAGATCTCGGGATAGGGATGGGTGTGCAAACCTGGTCCGGTGCCTGGTTGCAGGTAGTGGATGATGAAGAACGATGCATCCAACCCTCCG
>JBDHVC010000139.1:0-3535 GCA_039809495.1 Sandaracinaceae bacterium | reverse complement strand
TCAACGTCGCCAACGGCAACGTGATGGTCCGCGACACCGACCTGAAGTCGAATGCTCCTGGGGTGGGGGTCCGGTTGGACCGCTGGTACAACTCGCTGTCCCAGGCGACCGGCACGTTCGGGCAGGCCTGGAAGCTGGGGGTGGGTTCCGATGTGCGCCTGGTCGAGGATGCCTCGCTCAGCCGGGTCTACCTGGTCGGGCCGTCGGGGTTCATCTCCTACTTCACGATGACCGGGTCGAGCGGGACCGGCGATGCGGGGCTGAACGCGAAATTGACCAAGTACTCCGATGGCACCTACCGGTTGACCGCGCAGCACAGTCGCATGACGATGGACTTCGCGGCCTCGGGGATGCTGGGCAACATCTATGACAGCAACGGTGTCGGGTTGGGCTTCGAGGCCAACCCGGACGGCACGACAAAGAAGATTACTGACGCCGCCGGGCGCACCGTCACCTTCGCCTACAGCAACGGGCGAGCCATCACCGCGACCCAGACGGGCACGGACGGCTCGACGCGCTCGACGTCCTACGCCTACGACGCCAACGGCCGCTTGGCGACGAGCAAGGACGCCGGCAACAACACCACCACCTACGGGTATGACGGCTCGGGCCGGTTGAACAGCATCATCACGGCCCGCTCGGTGAAGGTCACCATCGGCTACGACCCCTCCGGGCGCGCAGCCAGCGTGTCCCGCTGGGACGGCAGCACCGAGAGGAAGACCCAGTTCACGTATGGCACCGGGACCCAGACCACCCAGATCGACCCCAATGGTGGGTATTGGCGGCACAACTTGGCCTCGGCCAAGAAACGCACCGGGGTCCAAGACCCGTACGGCAATGTGCAGTCACAGAGCTACACCGCGAACAACGCCGTCGCCACGACCACGGACGCGATGGGTAGCGGTGGGACCGGGGGGAACGTCACCACGTTCTCCTACGACACCGCGAACAACCCCACCCAGGTGCAGATCCCGACCGGGGCCAAGAACACCCTGGCGTATGGATCCCAGCCCGGGTGCGGCTCTGATGCCGGAGGCACCGACAAGGTCACCTGCATTACCGACGCCGCCGGGAACAAGACCGGTATGGTGTACGACGCCGCGGGGAACATGACCAGCCAAACCCAGGGCGCAGGCAGCGCTGGGGCAGCGACCACCACATACACCTACCAGGCCACCTCCGGGGCGACCGGCTCGGACACCGCGTGCGGGGGCAAGAAGGGCCAGGTGTGCACCGCGACCCAGCCCCTGGTGGCCGGGCAAACCAGCGGGTGGAAGGTCACCAACGCCTACGACAGCTACGGCAACCTCACTAGTAGCACCGGCAGCGACACCACCCTGCTCGGGGCGCGCACGTTCACCTATGACGGGTTCGGCAGGGTCAAGACCGCCACCGACGGCAAGGGTCAAACCCTGACCTATACCTGGGACAATCGTGATCACGTCACGGCGATCACCGGCGCCAAGAGCATCAGCTACTCCTGGGGTGCTGATGGGAACCAGACCGGGAACGATGGGGCGACGATGACGTATGACTCCCAGAACCGGCAGGTCAGTTTGACCGTGGCTGGGAAGACGACCAGTGCGACGTATGAGGCGAATGGGAACTTGGCTTCGCACACCGATGACACTGGCGCTGTCACGACGTACTCCTATTTCTGGCACAACCGGGTCTCGGCGATCGGTTTCAACGGCGCTACCTGTAACTGGGGATGGGGTAACACCACTGCGCCGGGGACGAGTTTGGTGAATCAGGGGCAGGCGGGGTGTGTGAAGTTCTCGTACACCAACAACGGTCTGGAAGCGGCGCGGGTGTATCCCGGTGGGGTGATCCAGTCCCGGGGGTACGACAATTCCTCACGGGTTGCGGCGATTTCGTCGCAGTTGAACAATGCTGGGGTGTTGTTGACCTCGCAGGCGTACAGCTTCGCTAACGGCGGGGACAAGGCCAATGTGCAGTCTTGGAGCACCAGTGCGGCGTCGTTGTCCCCGGGCCCGGTGAACGGGGCCACGCAGACCTTCAGTTACGACGCGTTGAACCGGGTGACCGCCGTGACCGAGAAGTCTGGCAGCACCACGGTCGCGTCCTGGGCGTACGGCTGGGACCAGATGGGCAACCGCACCTCGGTGACCCGGACCGGCACCACCGGGGCCACTGGGAACGAGACCGCGACCTACAACAAGGCCTCGGAACTCACCTCGAACAGTTACGGGGCGTTCTCCTACGACAAGAACGGTGCTGAGCTGTCCGTCCCGGCCGGGCCCGCGAACTCTGCAGTCCCTGCCCGCAGTGGTGAGGTGGTCGACCCGGTCGGTAACGTCACCTCGATGACCGTGAATGGCACCGGCCTGGCCTTCAGCTACGGCGGGACCAACCCGGGGATGTATAACCAGGTGCTGTCGGCGCACGGGGCGACCTATGTCCGCTCGATTCTGGGGTTGGCGCTGTCGTCCCAGGTCGTGGCTGGCAAGACCGTCCGGTACATCACCCACCCCTCGGGGACGAACATCGGTTATGTCGCCCCTGAGGGGCAGGCCTGGTACTTGACCGACCGGCTTGGCACGGTGATCGGCTTGGTCTCTGATGCGGGGGCGTTGATCGCGTCGTACGCTTACGACCCCACCGGCATCCCCCGCGCCACCACCGAAACCGGCACCGTCGCGGGCTACAACATCCACCGCTACGCCGGCGGCCTGCTCGACAAGACCACCGGCCTGACCCGCTTCGGGGTCCGATGGTACAACCCCACCACCGCACGGTTCACCACCCCCGACCCGAGCGGCAAAGAAAAGAACACCTACCTCTATGCCAGTGGGAATACATGCAACCGCGTAGACCCATCGGGAGAAACCGACTGGAAAAGGTGCCTTGGAAACGCAGCTGGCCTCGGATTTGGGATATTCGGCATGGCGAGTGGAGCTGCAGGTGTAACTGCAGGCCTCATAGGAGAGATACCTACGGGGTTGACGTCTACAATTTTGGTAGTTGGAGGGGCCACAGTGTTCACTGGCGGCTTACTATCTACAGTGATGTCGTTCGATGGCCTTATGTCCACCTGCCCTGCTGATGCCTGATGACCAGGAAGCGACTTGCTCTTGCGCTCTGGCTATTTCTGATGATTTTCGGGATCTCATTAGCTGGAGCTCTGACGACTGGCGTTTCGGCTTTATGGTCAACGTCTGCACTCGGATTGCTGGGTGCTCTGTTTGTTCTATGGATTATTAAGCGAATGGATCCGCCTGCTCCCAAGTAGCCTTATGGGACCGGCCCTGCCGTCCTCTCCCCGGCTATGACGGCGCGGGTGTATCCCGGTGGGGTGATCCAGTCCCGGGGGTACGACAATTCCTCACGGGTTGCGGCGATTTCGTCGCAGTTGAACAATGCTGGGGTGTTGTTGACCTCGCAGGCGTACAGCTTCGCTAACGGCGGGGACAAGGCCAATGTGCAGTCTTGGAGCATGGGCTGCCCGGTGTTTCTCGGACGCGATTATTGGATTTGTCAGGCAGCCTGACTGGGGTGTTGGAAATCGTTCAGG
>JBDHVC010000138.1:0-3577 GCA_039809495.1 Sandaracinaceae bacterium | reverse complement strand
CCATTCATCTCCTCCCTTCCACACGTTGATCAACAGAAACTAGCGTAGCATGGAAACCACTTCACGGTCATACGCATGGCTTCACACCAATTTTGGCCATCCAGCAAATCTGATCAGGCTACACAGCCACGCACATCATTATTGCGCAATTCAGATTTCGGCTAATTCCCTGGAAAAACAGGAAAACGAGGAGGCAGTATAGGTAAATAGAGATTATGAGAATGCCTGAACAAGATTTTGTGAGGATTTCCCTCGGAACATGTCAACCTCTCCTCGAAGCTCTTCAAGCAGACCCAAGGTTCCATGAAGTAAAAAGCAGCCGCCTTTGACTTCAATCGCTGACGCAGACGCCGTTCTCTTTTTCCAGCTGTTCGATACGTTTTTGCTCGGCAGTATTCTTCGGTGCAGGGCCTGGAGTTGATTTTTCAAGCCATCTGCGCCACGTTCAGCCAATTCCCGGCGCCACTCCGGGACAACTGGTTGGAGTATAGTTTTTCACAGCACAACAACTCGCCCAGCTCACTATGCTTGCAGGCATCTCCCTAGGCTCAACAGGGTTTTTGGCATTTCTGATCTACTGACTATCCTAGGTTTGTATGTTATCTAAAAATTAGCGAGCTCGATCGGTTAGGTGATAGCGCGATGACATATGCCCATTCTATTCACGATACTGGCACATTAACTTAAATCAAATTTTTATTCAGGAGAAGTATAGTCAAGCTTATGAAAAATGGCATCCCCAAGTATATCTGCCATTTGCCGACTGAATGTAGCCGTCAAATGATGAGAATCCCTGTAAACCAGCACATTGCCGATTACAGAAAAACAAAGCTCATTGCAAATATAGGAATTCAGATCCAAATACTCCGCGCCTGCGGCCAAAGCTGCTGCTTTGTCAACACTCGCATAAGCTGCATTTAACACTTGTGCAGCAGGCATTGCGCAGCGCATAGCATTGTCCAGGTTTGCGGACAAGCAAATCGCAGGGTCATATGGGAAAGCGGGTACATCCGCCATCACAATAACGCGGCTATGAGAGCGAAGCTTACGGAGCAGGCTGGAGAACATATCTACCCAGCCGGGATACCTGTCCTCACGAATGAAATATCCAACGATCACGATGTCTGGTGGTATTTGTAAAAACCGCTGCATGACTCCATCGCGCCAGTGTTCGCAGGCCAAGTAACGTACTTCACGTAAGAAAATATGACCATCAACTACCGTACAACCGCTTTTTGTGTTCGAATCGAGCATAATCAAACCATTTTCGGCAAGATTCTGCAATGCTGGAAACCAATTGGCCGCATGCGAGTCTCCGAATAACGCCACCACAGGAATATGTGTACTAACTGCTGCGGTCGCGTCACCATAGCGACAGCCGGAAGAATCGGTTGAATCAAATTCTCTATGGCAACCATTCTCGTAGATGACTGGATTGTCACGGGAAACCGATCGCAGGGGAGGGGCAGCATTACTGGGAACATGAATACCACCTTGAGGGTTCGGACTGAGTGCGACAATGGCAGCAGGTCGTCCTGAATGCAATGGAATGGATTCCCATAGCCTGGCGGCTGCCAGGCTGATAATTGCAATTACGAATGAAGCCATTACCGCCGAGGCAAAACTACTACGCGTAGATGCGGTGATCTTCCATTCACTCTTACGCCCCGGCTCCACAACGAAAGTTCGCTACCGCTGCTCAACTCCACTGCCTGATGCGGAATCATAATCAAAGGCCAATGAACCAGGTACATCGAATAGGATATCTTGCCAATGAACTGGAGCGGTGCAATCCCAAGCAAGTACGCCACACCATGAGAGTGGCTGTTGACTCCAGACAGGATCAGCCCAACCGCGCACAGCACGGGAATTGCCGCGTTATACGAGGGAAATATGGTCTCCTTGTCAAATTTGAATGCTACGAAAATCAATACCAATAAGGATGCCCAGCCGACGATAACCATCACCCTACTTTTTAATAGAGTAAAGTTTCCGGCGTTTCTGAGAAACAAGGCTATGACGGCACCAGCGCCGAGCTCCCAGGCACGCGACGGTAGCAGGAAGAATGCCCAAGGTTGTCGCCAAGACGTAGCCCAGACGCACAAAGCAAGCGAAAGCAGGGTGATAACTAATACGGCAGCCAAAAGCAGCATAGGATGCCTGCCTTTCAGCGGCCAATACAAGGCAAACAGCAGCAGCGGCCAGAACAGATAGAATTGCTCCTCTACGCCAAGCGACCAATAATGCTGGAATACGGATGGTTCTCCTTCAGCCAGATAATCCGTGCCGCGCCATGCGAACAGCACATTTGGCATGTAAAGTGCGGTAGCGAACGCATCCTTGAATATTCTCGGAATCGTAAACGCAGGCATGTATATAAGCGCTGCCAGCACCGAAGCCACCAAGACAACAAATGAGGCCGGCAAAAGCCTGCGTATGCGTCTAGCATAAAAATCCACGAGACTGAAATTCTCCCTATCCAAAGATCCAGCCAGATGGCTTGTTATCAAGAATCCTGATATGACGAAAAATACGTCCACACCAATATAGCCGCCTGACAACTGGGAGAAGCCCGTATGGAAAACGACAACCATCAGAACCGCGATCGCCCGCATTCCCTGTATATCTTTCCTATACCCCTGTGATGCGTAGATTGCATTCTTCGACGACATTCTATCCTTCCCAAAAAAGAAAAGCCTGGACACCATCATTGTTATAAATACGTTGGTTCATTTTATGTCATAGCCGGGAGCATTTTTTCTTCAACGAAGATGACCATTCCATTTCTATACTCTTCATTGATCAAATTTAGACACCAAATTTCTGTTTAACAAGGTGATTATCACAAATACTTGCGCGTCAGCGACTATAGCGAGTGTAATGTCTTACTGCCTGACCCATCCTAAAGAGAGGACACTATGTCATCATAAATTCCGGACATTCTCTGGCAACAGCGCTTGGCCAGTTACCAGTGGGTATTAGCACAACTAACGATGCCATAACCTTGCGCGCGCAGCGCCCACTTTCACAACTCGAATAGCAAGATCTTATCAAAGCCTTTGAATTTACTCAGGAGCTTGGCTGGAATGTAATGAAGGATTACTTCGAATATCAAGGTCATTACGGGCTGACCAGTTCGCGCGATACGATTCGCGAAGCTTTCAAACACGGGCTGATAGTAAATGGCGAAAGCTGGATAGATACCATTAAAAGCCGCAACCGCTCTACCCACACCTATGACGACGCCACTTCACAACAATTAGAATATTGTGCATTTAAGTACGTTCATACCCTGAATTCAGGAAGTAATTTCTGCATTCATATACTGCGAAGAGCGGCAGTATGCTGCCGATGGTTTTCCACAAAGCATCGAATGATCGTGCCATGGCCTCTCTCAAAAGGGCCTTGAATTTTGCAAAGATCTGTTCAATAGAATTGAGATCTGGAGAATACGGTAGTAGGTAAAGGATATGAGCGCTTCTGACTTCAATGAGTTCTTTGACGCCTTTTACCTTATGTGTAGTAGTTGAGATCTGATCTGACAGTTACCCGATTTGACGAGTGCCTGTTAGATCAG
>JBDHVC010000137.1:0-3579 GCA_039809495.1 Sandaracinaceae bacterium | reverse complement strand
ACAGTTTGTCAGTCTTCTTCAGGTTTAAACCAGCTTCTCAAGCGACCAGATTGTATCAATTTATACATTAGCCAACTCAGGAACAGGATTGCAATGACCGGACCTGCCCAGGTGCGGGCAACCTTGCCATAGTCAATCATTTCAACCCGCAGCTGGTAGTAATAATTTAGTGGCGGCACGCCTTCTGCTGTCACTACTACTGAATATAATCCTTTGTCCAGTCTGCCTATTCCATTAATAACACCATCCGGGTGATGCGCTGCATTTACCTGGATGATCGCTTCTCCTTCTTTTTCTTCACCTCTAAATACTTTCATACCCACCGGCATGTCGCGTATGTCCGGATCGATCAGATCCACCACCAGATAGGTGTCCCCGGCCACCGGGATTTCTGTGCAATAATGCCCGCCTTTATCAAATTGAGGTTGATAGGTGTTCAGATGCACCATGTTGTCACCTATCTTGCGCACGCAGGTGTCTTCCTCCAGTGCCACACGACCGTGCCCCAAAGCGGTGTTTGTGTAGCATAGAATAGCAAGAACACAAGTCATAAAAGCCAGTTGTACTGATTGCTTCAGCATGGTAATTCCTTGCGCTTGTCTTAACAAATAGCCATTTTTCTGCTTTTGCAGCAGAGCTTCTCTTCTCATTTTTATAATTCCTTTCAATTCAGTACCCAAGATACCGAATTCGACAGGCCGTCTGGTACTTTGTTTCAAAACCAGCGTATCAGGATAGAAATAAAAAAACCGGTACATCTCTGTCTTGCGACAGGTGATGTACCGGTTCTTATTAATTAATACGCAGTACCTCGGTACTGTTTATTAAAGCTTGGTAAAGACTGGAATCACCGGGCCAGCTACGCTGTTGATATGGCGATTACCTTCTGAGTCCCAAGACATTAACAGTCCACCAAAGCGGCTTTCCGGGTCACCCAACAGCGCCATCAGACGTTGGATTTCCCACAATGCATCTTTAGCTTCCATTTTCAGCTGCTTGGTTTCACCAGGTTGAATTGCGCTTTCATCGTCAAAATTCAAACCTACTGCGATCAGCTCACGCGGATATTTCGGATCCAGATACTTACGACCAGTACTGTTAACGAAACGAATACCTGCTGTGGTGAATTCACCAAATGTGATTGGAGTATCACCGTTGTTGGTTACTTCCATTGTTACACGCAATGCACGTCCTGGTACGTCATAATTGGCATCTCCAATTTTGATTGCTACCGGGTTAGGTGCTACTGGCAGTGGTGCAACTTTGGATTGACCAGCCTGGATAGGTACGGTATAGGGATGTTTGGTTTCTGTGTAACGATATCCACCCCATACCAGAGCCAGTGTCAGGATTGCAAGTGCCCAGGTGATTTTCTTGTCCATGGGATCCATTAACAGATCATCACCGTAAGCAAGCAGTACCCGGCTGCGTGGCAGGAACATCGGACGGGCAACAAAGATACCGATCCAGAATATACCCAGTGTCATCCAGACAGCATGCCAGAACAGGCCGTTTGACAGGTTAAATGTTTCGGAATCAATTGTCTCACCCGTCAGCAGTTTGAGTGGGTTGGTGAAATCATCCCAGCTTCCGGTAACGTTCATCCATGCACCGGGACCTGCGATTGGACCTGCATCTTTAACGTTCAACATGGCGTGCATGTGATGACGTCCTGGAATACGGGCTCTCAGCTTAACTTCAAACTCGTAGTCACGGCCAATTTGCAGAGGACCTGAAATGAACCATGGATGGCCGTTAATTTTCGTGCTTAAACGAACGTATACCGAGCTCGGGCTACCTACGTTAAAGAATGAAAATTCCGGGCTTGCTGCTGCACGAGGCCAGTCTTCAGCTAAGTGAAATTTACCGGTGATTTGGGCATTTTCATTAACTTTGGTTACTTCAGGACCCCATTTGATGTCATACCATTGCACTGTACGCATGCGAAGAAACGGTTCCTGAGAGCGTTCTCCGTGGGCTGCTGCTGTTGAGACATCCAGTGTTACTGTCATGGTCAGTGCTGCCATTGCATATACAGCAACGCCACAAAGTCCCATCATTCCACGCTTATAAAGGTTTTTGATACCCATTTTATTTGATCCCCTCTGCAAACCCTTCTTCACCAAATGCTGTAACGTCATTGCGTTGTACAACACGACCTCTTTTACCTTTAACGTAGAAAAAGGCTGTGCAATATACTTTTCCAAGATACCACCAGACTGCAAACATCAACATGGATACGAATGATGCGAAGAACGCTGCAATCACAGTTGTATGACCACCGAAGGTACGTAATGAGCCTTGTTCAATATGACGAACATATTCTGGTGTACCTGTACGGACATACAGGTGACCCATGTAGTCAGCCATTGATAACAGGGTTCCTTCTACAACGATTGGCAGATGGGTTGGACCAAAGATTGCCCAGTTGCCAGGGTAGAACAACAGACCAAAGAATGCACCACCAACCAGTGCTGTTACCAGCCAGTTGCGTGTCAGGTACATTGTGAAGTCCAGCATCAGTGCGCCTGGAAGCATTGTACCCGGTGTTACAAAGTTAAGCGGGTAATGTGACCACCAGTAGAAGCCCCAGTAACGGGTCAGCCATTCACCAATCAGCAAACATACTACGCACAGTGTGGCGCCGAAGGGTTGACGATAGTTTACCCACAGGTAATACATGATTGCTGAGCAATAGGTAATTCCCACGATAGGTGTTACTACCGGCCACCATTGACGATCTTTCCAGTCCATCCAGAAATCCCAGTCACCTGCCAGCAGCATGAAGTGCATGTGGTAGGTACCTACCAGCAGAACAACTAAAATCGGAAAATAAACCGCATCGATCAGACGAGACATATGGACCGCTTCCGGCGGCATCTTGGCCGCTTTCAGGATCTCTTCTGTTCTAAATATACTCACCCTATCCTCCCCTCTTATAATTTAAAGTTAACATCACGATTCCTCTTTTTATTTAAGGTACCGCATTTCCGATTACCGGCTGGCTGACGTTAATTTCTTAACGTCTGCCAGTTATTTCTTTTCTATCCCTTGAAATACGGTTTGCCGCTTTTCAAGGGGTATACCAGATTAAACTTAAGCTACAACCCGGTTATTCAGAATTTCTTTGCTTTGATTATTCCAGACTACATCAGTCAGGTTGGAATAACGGGTAATGATCTGAGCAGCAACACCACCTTGGAATAATCCAGCCCAGCCAAGCACTACAAAACCCCAGTGCAGCGGAGCGCTGAACAGTTCTTCCATGAACCAGAAAGCATGACCCCATTCGTTCAGACCAACGTTTGGCAGAATCATCAAAGGACCGGCAATAGCCATTACCAACGGGAAGGAAATTCCACGGCTGAACAGCGGCAGACGGGTCATTGCATACAGATAGGTTGCAACACCGCAGACGATGTACATCGGGAATGATCCGTAAAATACGACTACGTGACTTGGTGTGAAGCTGGTGTCACGAATAATCACTTGGTGCCAGGAGGCATCTTGCTCCGTGAAGAAGCTACCACCCCAGTAAACACCAAAAATGTATACGCCCAGCCACATCATGTAGTAGAA
>JBDHVC010000136.1:0-3667 GCA_039809495.1 Sandaracinaceae bacterium | reverse complement strand
AGAACCGCTCGCGGAGCGCGCGCGAGCGCGAGCCGAGCCAGCTCACCCGCGCGCGCGGAGGCCACGGCGCGGCCGAGCCGGGGCCGGGCGAGCCACGCGGGCAAGCCCTCCGACGCCGAGCCCGCCTCGCGGCGCCTCGACCTCGACGCGCGCCGCGAGCAGCTCCTCGCGCTCGGGCGCAGGCTCTTCGGCGAGCGCGCCTACGACGAGATCTCGATCGACGACATCGCCGAGGCCGCGCTCATCTCGAAGGGCCTGCTCTACCACTACTTCGGCAGCAAGCGCGGCTTCTACGTCGCGATCGTGCGTGAGTCGGCCGAGCGCCTCGTCGCGGCGACGGAAGTGGGCGATCGGCTCCCTCCCGCCGAGCGCGCGCGCGCGGGCCTCGACGGCTACCTCGACTTCGCGTCCACGCACTCGGCCGCGTTCCTCACGCTCCTGCGCGGCGGCATCGGCAACGACCCCGAGGTCACCGAGATCGTCGACCAGACGCGCGAGCGCATCCTCGCGCGCGTCCTCGAGAACCTCGGGCAGTCGAGCCCGCGGCCCGTCTTCCGCCTCGCGGTCCGGAGCTACCTCGGGCTCGTCGAGGCCGCGACGATCGACTGGCTCGAGCGGCGCGCCGTCGACCGCGACACGCTGCTCCGGTTCCTGCTCGAGACGGTGTACGCCGTCGTCGCCACGGCCTCGATGCTCGACCCCGGAGCCGGCGTGACGCTCGAGGAGCGCGAGATCCTCGAGGCGCAGGCGCTCGCGGGGCGATCGCGATGAGCGTCGCTCGACACCGCCGCGCCCTCGCCATCGCCCTCGCCCTCGCCCTCGCCGCGGGCTGCGGCGAGACGGCCCACTACACGCTGCGGGATCGGCAGGTGCCCGTCGCCCCCGAGGACGAGGAGCCACGCTCGAGCGCCGACGAACCCAGCGCCACCCCCGCGCCGAGCGCGCCCGGCGCCTCGCGCGTCGAGGAGCCCTCCCCCATCCGCGTCACGGTCCACACGACCTCGGGGCCGCTCTCGCCCTCGCTCGCGCGCCGCGCGCTCGCGCCGCATCGGGCCGCGATCGAGCGCTGCTTCCGCGAGGTGCTCGGCCCGAGCGCCTCGGGCTCGATCCGCGCCTCGATCTTCGTCGACGCCTCCGGCGTCGCGCGCGCCGATCTCGAGACGATGGAGCCCACGCTCGATCGCGTGCTCCCCTGCGTCGCCGCCGCGCTCGAGCGCGTGGCCTTCCCCGCGACGGCGGAGGGCCGCCCGACGCACGTCGTCGCGATGATCGCGCGCACGCCGTCGTGACGAAGGCGCCTCGGCCCGCCGTCAGCCCTTCGGCTTGCGCCCGAGCGCGAGGAAGATCGGGTAGCGCCGCTCCTCCTTCGTCACCTCGCACGCGCTCTCCACCCGAACGCCCGTGAAGCCCGCCTCGGTGAGCTGCTCCGCGAGCCGGCCGCGATCGAAGCCGTGATGAAAGACGCCCTCGACGTCCTTCGGGTGGAAGCTTCCGTCCTCCGTGTCGAGGTCCGCGAGGGCGACCCGCCCGCCGGGCAGGAGGTGCGCGTAGAGCGCGCGGAGGAGCGCGCTCGTGTCCTCGACGTGGTGCATCGCCATCGCGCTCACGACGAGGTCGACCTGCCGACCGAGCGGCGCCTCGACGAGGTCCTGGCAGAACGCCTCGACCTTGCCCGAGAGCTCCGGCTTCTGCGCGAGCTTGGCGAGCATCGCGGGCGAGACGTCGACGGCGAGGACGTGCTCGACGCGCTTGGCGAGCCGCGCCGAGAGCAGCCCCGTCCCCGCGCCGAAGTCGAGCACCGTCATCGACGGATCGAGCGGCACGTTCGCCTCGATCGCGCGGCACACGCCCTCGGAGATCTGCACGGAGGTCGGGCGGGTGTCCCAGTCCTCGGCCTTCGTTCGAAAGAGGTCGACCTTCACTTCACACCTCCGACGAGCCTCGCGCTCGCGTGCATGAGCCTAATGCGTTCGAGCCCCTCGGGTCGATGCTCCCCTCGCCCGACGACCAGCTCACCGCGCGAACGAACGCGACGCGTTCGCGTCGTGAGCCTCGCCGAGTCACCCATCACGGCCCGCCGAACGAGCGAGCGACGCAGCCCAGACCCTCGCCTGCCCCACCGCGTTCGCGCTGCCTTGTCGCGAGCGAGGCGCGTCGATAGCCTTCGCGGACGAGGAGCCCTCATGACCTCCTCGTCCTCGGAGGAGCAATGACGGAGAGCGCGGATCGAATGAGTAACGGCGTGGCGCAACGTGGCGTCGCGATCGGAGCGTGGCGGCTCGCGTCGTTGTTCTCCGTGGCGCTCGCCCTCGCGAGCTGCGGCGATGGCGAGCCTCCGAGCGACCTCGGCGACGCGCGCGCGGAGGACGCGGGCGCGCGACGCGACGGCGGCTCGTCCGAGCGGGACGCGGCGATGGACGGGGCGATCGCGGCCGAGGACGGCGGCGCCATCGACGCGAGCCCCGCAGGGGACGCGGGGACGGACGCCAGCGCGTGGGACGCGGGGCCGCCCGACGCAGGGCGGGACGCGGGGCCGCCGCCCTACGGGACCTTCACCGCGGTGCGGCGCGACTCGGCCGAAGCCCCGCCCTACGGACACTACGTCTATCTGCCCTCGACGTACGAGGACGACCCCGACTACCTCTGGCCGACGATCATCGCCTTTCCGGGGTCGGGTGAGCGCGGTGATGGCTCGGGTCAGCTCACACGGATCCTCAACCGTGGGCTCCCCAAGGTCATCAACCTGGGGCACCTGCCCGCACCGGCGAACTACCAGTTCATCATCATCGCGGCCCAAGATCCCCGCCCCGCGGAGGGCATGCCGGAGTTCCCGACGAACAGCGAGCTCGAGACCTTCTTCGACTGGCTCGACGCCCACTATCGCATCGACACGAGCCGCCGATATCTCACGGGCCTCTCCGCGGGTGGGTTCACCACCTGGGGCTACGGGCGCAACGGAGGCGCGCGGGTCGCGGCGTACGTGCCCGTCTCGGCGAACGACGGCGCCGGGACCGCGTGCGCGTTCGCGCATCGCCCGGTGTGGATCTTCCACGGCTTGCTCGATCCCAACCCGCGCACGGCGGTGACGATGGCCGCCGCCGCGCGCGACAAGGTGAACGCGTGCTCGCCGGACGAGCCGGCGCGACTGACCGTCATCTCGATCGGCGGGCACGACGACCTCACGTGGGTCCCCATCTGGGATCTGACCGCGATGACCGACGGGCACATCGACCCAGGCTACGATCCCTACGACGAGAGCATCTACGCCTGGCTGCTCCGACATCACCTCTGACGGCGCGATCGTCATCGACGGATCACGTCGGGCGGGGCGCGCCGTCACTCGGCGTGAGGGGGGAGCGCCGTGCAGCCCCGCCGCCGAAGAAGTTACGACGCGAATCATGACGGCAGTTTCGCGCTGAAACTAGCATGCCAGTCTCACCATCCCCGCGACCTCTGGAGTCCCTCGCTCGACGCATCATCGAGAGCGCACCCGAAGCACGCGGGCTCGCCGCGTGGGCTGCCCTCGATGCCGTCGAGTGGCCGCGGGACGACGCGGTCCCGCCGCTCGCCGAGGCGCTGACACCGCCACAACCTGAAGGATCCCCTTGGAATTTTGGCTGATTCCCGGGCGTTAGAGGGGCATGTCGCGCCACCGCCGCCGTCTCCA
>JBDHVC010000135.1:0-3891 GCA_039809495.1 Sandaracinaceae bacterium | reverse complement strand
CTACGAGGCGCTCCGCGAAGATGGCGGCGACGACGCGGCGCTCCTCGGCTACGTCGCCGAGGCGCTGCTCGTCTCGGCCGCGAGCGCGGAGGACGGCGCGGAGCGCAAGGCCGCGATCGATCAGCTCGCCCTCGCGGGGACGCGGGGGCGCGAGGCGCTCGAGGCGATCGCGCGAGGGACGGGCCCCGCGTCGATCGAGGCGCTCGCCGCGCTCGCGCGCGTCGGCGATCGCACGGCGCGACGGGTGCTGCGCGGCCTCTCGGACTCGCCGGACGCGAGCGTGCGGCTCGCCTCGGTCCTCGGGATGAGCGCGGAGGACGATCGCGAGACGCTCACCCGTTTTTGCACGGATCCGTCGGCGGCCCTCCGCGCGGCCTCGTGCGCGCGCCTGGGCGAGCTCGCGCCCGAGAGCGACGCCCTCGAGCTGCTCGCGGAGCGCGCGCGCGTCGACCCCGAGATCGAGGTGCGCCTGGCCGTCACCCGCGCGCTCGCGGCGTTCGGGGAGCTCGCCGTCCGCGCGCTCCGCGACCGGCTCTCGGACCCCGACCCGCGCGTGCGCTCGGCCGCGCTCGAGGCCCTGCTCCGCGCCGAGCGCGACGAGGGGCGGCGCGCCGCCCTCTCGATCCTCGAGACGCCGCCCAGCGCGAGCACGCTCGACGCGGCGCGCCTGCTCGCCACGCGCCTGGGGCCCACGTCCGTCCCGACGCCGGACGACCTCGCCATCGCGCGCCTGCACCTCGTCCAAGGGCTCACGCTCTCCGAGCCGAGCCTGCGCGCCCAGGCCGCGCTCGCGCTCATCTCGAGCGACGCCACGCGCGGCGATCGGGAGGTGCTCGAGGAGCTGGCTCGGCAGCTCGAGGGCGAGCCCGACGTCGGGGTGCGGCTCACCCTCGCGCGCACCCTCCTCGAGCCCAGGCGCGACGCCGCCGAGGCCGCCCTCGCGCGCGTGCTCGCCGACGATCACGGCATGGTCGGCGTCCAGGCGGCGGCCCTGCTCGCCTCGATCGGCGACGAGCGCGGGATCGAGCGGCTCCGCGAGGACGCCCGCGCGAGCGATCCCGCGCTCCGACGCGTCGCCGTCCGCGCGCTCGCGCGCGACGCGCTGCGCCCCATCGACGTGCGCGAGGCGCTCGACGACGAGGACGCCTTCGTCCGGATCCAGGCGGCGGGCGGCATCCTCGCCGCGCTCGCCGCGACGCGGAGCTGACGGCGCTCGCGCTCGCCTCATCGCGCCGGCCGAGGCGCGTCGTCGCGGCACGGATCCCTTGCCCCGCTTCGTGCCGTCAGCCGCCCGGATCGACGATCAGGCGAAAGCCGTGGGGCCCCGGGCCGGGCGCGTCGGCGTCGAGCCCCGTCCGCTCGAGCCGCCCGCTGACCTGGAGGTCCCGGCTCGTCGCGGGGGCGGCGTCCCTCGGATCGCGGTCGTCGGGCAGGTTCGTGACGACGACGAGCACCTCCGCCGTGTCGGCGCCGAGCTCGAGCGGGATGAAGCCGCGCGCGTTGCGCGTCGGTGGCGCGCGCGTGCGCCCGCGCTCCTCGCCGCGCGCGTCGAGCCGCACCGCGACGAGCGCCCACTCGGTGCCGAATTCGCCGTCGAGCCAGATCCGGAGCCGCGATCCCGGCGGAGCGCCGCTCACGTCGATGCGCGCGTAGGCGCTGCCCCACGGGTAGATCGGCGGCGCGTCGAGCGCGGGGACGAGCGAGCGCGGGAGCCGCTCCCAGCTCGTCGCGACGAAGACGGGGACGAGCGCGTCGCCCGGGAGGGCGCGGAGCGCGGGGACGTGAGGGCGCGCGCGGCCCGCGCGATCCCCCCCGAAGTATCGCTCCACCGCCATCGCCTCGATCGCGCGATCGAGCGGATCGTGCGCGAGGAGCGAGGCCTGGTAGAGCACGCGCAGCACGTCGGGGTCCGCGCGGAGATCGCCGTGATCGCGCGTCTTCTGGCGCGCCATCCACCAGACGTCGCGGAGGAACCCCGTCTCGTAGCCGTCGTGGCGAGCGGCGAGCGCGCCGAGGACGATCGCGCTGCCCTCGCCGTCGCGCGGATCCGGGGTGATGAACGCGCGAAAGCTCGCCCTCTGCTGTCGGACGAGCGCGTCCTCGTCGCAGCCGAATTGCCCGGTCGTCGCCCACGCGAGCCAGGCCGCCGTGCCCTCGCGCAGGCTCTCGGCCTCGGCCGGATCGGCGGCGAAGAGCCCCGCGCTCGCGAGGAGCTGGACCGCGCACGACTCGAGCCGATCGAGCGGCACGTCGCTCGCGACGACGGCGTGGACGAGCGCCGCGTCGTGGACGCCGTCGGCCGCGCCGCTGTCGTACCAGGGCACGTCGAGCCGAGCCGCGCTCCGACGCGTCCGGCGGCTCGCGGCGTCCTCGTCACCGAGCCCATCGGGGAGCGCCGGCGCGACCGGCTCGTCGAGCACGTAGACGTCGAAGCCGTCGGTGTCGCCTCGCCCGCCGTCGGTCGGGGGGAGCGGCCAGCCCTCGTCCGCGAGGCGCTCGTAGGCCCGATCGAGGGCCGCGATCCAGCGCTCGGCGAGCGGAGCGCTGAGCGTCCCAGGCCCGGCGTGGAGCGCGAGCGGGTGGTCCGTCGAGCCCCGGACGAGCGTCGCCTCCGGGCGAGGGCTGGCCGCTGGCCAGGGGACGCGAGCCCCGCGCCAGACGGCGCCCTCCGCCATCGCCTCGGCGTAGGCGCTCATCCCGCGCGTCAGCACCTCGACCGGCGTCAGCGCCGGAGCGCTCGACGCCGGAGCGCTCGACGCCGGAGCGCTCGACGCCGGAGCGCTCGGCGTGGGCGCCTGCGCGGCCGCGGCGCTCGCCGAGGCGACGCCCAGCGAGACGACCCACGCGAGCGCCACCCTCGAGCCTCGCGCGAGGGCCTGTTCGAGCGAAGTTGACATCGGAGGGTGCATCCTTCTACCAAGGACACTCGCGCTCGCCCCGCGTTTCGCGACGGGGCGGCCGAGGCGCCCGCGAGAAGCCAGCGGACGGCGAGGACGATCCCCTAAGAGGAGCCCATGAGCGAGCCCACCACGACCGAACCGAGAGCGAGCGAGCCGGGCTTCGACGCCGGCGCGTTCTTCACGTTCGACCTCCGCGCCGGGCAGGTGACGACGCGCACGGGGCGGCGCGCGATCCTGCTCTCGGACAGCGTCCTCGCGCCGCTCGTCGGCGCCGCCGTCGTCAACGGCGATCTCACGGTCGTCCGGCGCTTCGGGCGCCACCTCGGCGAGGAGGTGCGCGCCTCGCTCGGGCTGCGCGCGGACGAGCTCGCGCTCGCCACCATCGTCGAGCACGTGGGCGGCGTGCTCGGCCTCTTCGGGTGGGGCCGCCTCCACCTCGATCGCTTCGGAGACGCGCTCGTCGCGCGCGTGGAGCAGGCGCCGACGATCGACGCCGATCAGCTCGCGCTCGCCGCGCTCCTCGGCGGGCTCTTCTCGGCGGTGACCGAGCGCGACGTCGCCTGCGTACCCATCGGGGAGGCGGCGCAATTCATCCTGGTCTCCCCCCCGATCGCCGAGACCGTCTGGAGCTGGGCGCGCGAGGGCGAGGACGTCGCGGGCGTGGTCGCGCGCCTCGCCATCGACGAGACGATGGAAGTCGGAGGTGCGCCGTGAGCGACGCGAGCGTCGAGCGCCTCGAGGCGCTGCTCGGCACGATCCAGAGCCGGAGGAGGCCCGCCCCCGAGCCGCTCGAGGAGCTGCTCGCGCGCGTCGCGAGCGCTCTCCCCGAGGGCGCGCCCACCGAGGGACGGGACGCGCGAGCCCAGGCCGAGGCCGACGCGCGAGCCCAGATCGAGGCCGACGCGCGAGCCCAGGCCGCCGCCGCGGCGCGAGCCCAGGTCGAGGCCGACGCGCGAGCCCAGGCCGCCGCCGCGGCGCGAGCCCAGGCCGA
>JBDHVC010000134.1:0-3934 GCA_039809495.1 Sandaracinaceae bacterium | reverse complement strand
ACGCGTTGCGGACCCTGGCGCGACGCTACCTCGCCCTCCAGGACGAGATCACCGCGCTCGAGGAACGGATGCTGCGACGCGCCACCCGCGCCAGGGCCAAAGCGCGCAACACAGAGCGTTCAGTTTGGGTTCATGCTGGTGGGCGGCCACTTTGATACGTGAGGAAGGGTGCGAGCCAAGCCAGGTGGCGGCGGATTGCGGAGCGGAACGGTCGGAGGCGGTGCGAAGGCGACGGTGGGGGCAAGCTCCGGACCACTCGCTGAGGCGGGTGGGTCACGGTGTGGCAGCCGTGCAGCGTGCTCCTCGAGGTAGTTGGTCTTCAATGCGGCATTGAGGGATATGACGTATGTTTGGAGTTCTTTGTTGGCGTCCGCGGCGTCTCGTATGTGCTGTCGGTCGACTCCGGTCTGCTGGATATCGCCGAACTCCACGATCCGAGCTCTCCGAGCTTGGCTGCGTTCGTACGAATTTCCGGACATTCCAATTTTCATGAGAACAGCAAATAGCTCAACAGTCATAAAAACTGCGATCAGGGAAATGCTCTTAATCCGGAGCATCCGATCCGTTCTCATCAGGTCAAACAAAGCGCGCGATTGGGTCAACGGTCCCGAGGCGTCTTCGATGTCTTGTCGTTGCGCTTTGAATTCATCATTGATTTTGTCTTCGAGTTTACTGGCGGCCGTTTCGGCATCTGTGATGTCTTCAATTAGGTCGATCTTCTTGTCGTCGTAAGTCTTCTGCGCCTCGTCTGCTGCATCGAGTAATTCGTTACAACGGGGACCACAATTCTTGTCTCCCGTTGGCCCCTTGCCTTTTCTTTCATCTTCGGCTTGTTGGCGAAGTTGGCCAGGGAGTTTCCTGGCGTCTTCTTCTCGCTGTCGAGCGGCTGCGATGGCGGCAGCGAGACTCCCCCGCTGGCCTGTGCCTTTCGGGCACTTATCAGGATTCTTCAAATTACACTTGGGTGGCAAGGTACCGTATTTGTCTTGGATTGTCTTATTGAGATTCTTGAGATCGGCTTGTACGTACTCGGAGGTCTTGGCCGCGATGTCGCGATGGAAGATCTCGACAGCTACGGACTCGCCGATGAGGAATGCCACGAGTATTGTCGTCAAGACGCGGATGAGGATCGTGAGCCAGAATCGCAATCCGTAGTGGATGGGGTTCTTGTCCGGTTCACCTGCGTCCAGGTTCTTGAAGTTGGGTGTGACGGTGTTTACGATGCTGCGGTCGAAGTTGACGAGGGCACGGCCGAGGAGGAGCCCAACTGTGACGGCCCCGATGAAGCCGACCCTCCAGTCTCCGGTCATTTGGTGGCCGACAGACATAACTCCGAAGAAAATGTATACGGCATAGACCATGAGGGCGATTCCGATGAATCGGTAATTGCGGCGCTCAGAACCGATCTGGACGTGTGTCGAATCGACGCCCGCAAAGTCGATCATTCGGTCACGAGGTGCGGTGCCATTGCGGAGGGGAACGATGGGGAATGATTCTACATCGACGAATTTGGGTTGTTCGAGCGGTGTGCCCACCATCAGTTCGTCTGGTTGGGCATTGGCCGCGGGCGGATTGACGGGCTCGAAGTGCAGAGTTTTGGGCTCACCGAGTTCAGGTGTGACGTCGGGTTCCTGGGTTCGGGATGTCTCGGCGTTAGAAGCGCGCTGGACCGGGATCTCCATCGTCGGCAGAGTTCGGTCATCCGCGATTGCGGCATAGAGATCATGGGGTTTTCCCCGTCTCGCGGGATCGCGTTCCGTCATGGACGCGATCAGCGATTGGACCCGCGGGTCGAGACGGGGGTCGTCAAGGTTGAGCTGTCCGTGTCTCGTTCGGCGATTGATTCGCCGTGGTCCCGTCAGAGAAGCGGTTTTCAAGTTATACTCAGGTTCCAGGTAGGGCTCTCCTTCAGTGAAAATTTCAAGGAGTGTCAGGCCCATACTGAAGGTCATCGTCTCGATGGTGAATTCGTTAGTGGTATTGAATTCTGGTGCTTGATAGACAGCGGTGCTTTGGAGGTTAGGCACTGACGCAGCTAATTCTGCCCTGACCGAGCCGTGATCGATAAATACGAGCCCTTTATTGGTGGCCATGATGTTGCCTGGCTTAATATCCTGCTGTATCAGGTGATGATTCACCATGCTGACGAGGGCCTCGAGTGCGTCGCGGGTCCAGGCTATTTGTGTCGAATGGTCGATTTCCCCGTTGGGAAGTCGGAGTAGAGAAACGCCCTCGACTAGGTCCATCAGTAGGAGGAAGACTGGACCTTGGTCCTGGTCCATCGTTTCGAAGAGGGCGCGTGCCCGCACGAACCGCGGGCCGAGGTCTTGTTGACCGCGGCGGTATTCGTGAGCGGCGCTCTGAGTCAATAGTTCGTGTGTGAATTCATCCTTGGTTTGGACATATGTCTTGACTGCAACCGGAGTGCCGTCTTGAAGTACCGCTTCGATCACGGGACCAAATAGGGCCCCCTGTCCAAGCAGTATCGATTGGTGAGGGCGATCCGGCGACGAGGAGAGCTGGAATGTGTGATATCGCTCGTTGGTTGGGGGAAGCCCGTCCAGGGTCGCCGTGTTTGTTTGATCGTAGCGCCGGTCTAGTCTTCGCCCGAGAATGTTGATGTAGTCCTCGTCCACAGCTATTGCCATTCTGTCTTAGCCAATTTGGATGCCGAGACCTGATCGACCACGGCTGGTGCCTCGTTGGGTGTGAGCGTCGTGGCTGCAGGGGAGAAGGAGATGGAGGACGAAGTTTGGTCGCCGGGTCGGACGCGTGCGACCACTGCGGACGCGTTGTCTTTTGTGACGCGGTCGCGCGCTACGGAGGTGACGGCTGTGGCGGCGTCTTGGGCGGTGTCCGAGTCGATCACTATGCGGCCGATCTCCGCGGGGTCGAGGACATCAGTGACGCCGTCGCTTACCAGGATGAGGATGTCGCCCGGGTAGAGGCTGTGCTCGGCGGCTGTGGGCGGGCGGTGGTCACCAGTTCCGATCCAACTTGTGAGGCCGTGGTAAATCGTGGCGGCGGGGTCAGTTTCTGGGGGAGCGGCTGTGAGGTCGACGATTCCTTCGTCCCGGACGAGAAGCGCTGTGGAGTCGCCTGCCCAGCCGAGTTGACACGAGAGCCGCCTACCCGTGACGAAGAAGAGGACAACGACAGCTGTGGTGCCGATACTCACCCCTAGCTCGTCGGCGAAGGTTGCGACGGTGTGGTCAGCCTGTTGGAGACATCGCAGGACGTCAAGCTGGGTGCTTACTCGGTCAATCGCTGAAACGCGGAGGGTCTCAGCTAGAGCGAGTGTGGCTGCGACTTCGCCGATCGCTCGACCGCCGATCCCGTCAAAGAGGGCAATGGTGCTTTGATCTGCGTAGACACGATCTTGGTTGGTAGAGCGTTGACCGATCCATGAGGATGTTCCGACATCGATGGGTTGCACGGGGAAGGGCACCCGCAGAGTCGACCACGCAGGGATGGCCCCCTTCAAACACCGTGCAGGAAAAGTTGTGGGCGAACGTCTAAGGGGGAGCTGGCGAAGGGAGGCCGCCTGGCATCTAGTAGAACTGTTCAAGTGTCTGGACCTCTCCGCGTCAGTGTCTTGAGCCTGCCCGTAGTAAGGGATGTGGGCGTGTCGTTCGGGGTTGCGCTCACTCGGCCGCGAGAGGCCAAGTTTCTGGGGCGTCGGCCAGACGTCGCCGTGGTTCACCACCTAGTCGGTAGTGCCGTGGTTGATGTGCCTATGCTCACCCGCAGTTGTACCGAGACGACTGCCGTCTCGGCATTGGCGGCTATGGTCGCTTTGGACCATGTTGGGCGCCCCTACGTCTACAACTTGTCGTCGTCCCACAGGCTGGGGTTGCGTCGCTGGCCGGGCACGGACGTGACGTGGCTGGCGAAGGATCCGGGGCCGAACCTCACATCGGTCGCGCAAGTGAGG
>JBDHVC010000133.1:0-3938 GCA_039809495.1 Sandaracinaceae bacterium | reverse complement strand
GGCTACGGTGGTGGCGGCGGTGGCGGCGGCTACTCGGGCGGCGGTGGCGGCGGCTACTCGGGCGGCGGTGGCGGCGGCTACTCGGGCGGCGGCGGTTACGGCGGCGGTCCCGGTGGTGGCGGCGGCTCCGGTGGTGGCGGTGGCGGTGGCCGTGGTCGTCGCGACGACTACTCGAAGCCGCGCGGTCCGGGCCGACCCGGAGGGCGCAACGACCCCGATCGCGACAAGCGCTTCAAGGACGACGACGACTACTGAGCCTGGGCGCGCTCGCGCGCGAGGATGACGGAGCACGAGCCCCCGACCTCCCCTGGTCGCGGGGCTCGCGCTTCGTTGGGCGGGGCGAGGCTCGTGACGGCGCCTGCTCGAGCCGCGAACCGACGCCGACGGGCCTCGAGCGCTGGCTCAGCAGCGCGTCCAGCCGAACGTCGCGCGCTCGGGTTGGCCGTACTTCGTGAGCGCGCCGTGGGGACCGACCGCGTTCGGGCGCTGGAAGATCCAATTCTGCCAGGCGCTCAGCCGCGCGAAGATCTTGGAGTCACAGGTCTCGCTGCCAGGGAAGCGCAGCGACGCCTCCATCCCCGTGAGCGCGTCGGGCGAGAGCGAGGCCCGCTCTTCGATGGCGATCCGCACGTCGTCGTCCCAGTCGATCTCGTCGGGCGCGATCGTCACGAGGCCGAGCGCGAGCGCGCGTCCGGTCGGGATCGGCCCTCGCTCGGCCAGCGCTCGCTCGGCGTGCGCCGGATCGCCGAGGAAGCGCACGGCGAGCCGGCTCAGCCCGTGGGACATCGGGTGCAGGCCGGCGTTCGCGCTCCCGAGCCTCACGGCGACCGACGCGTCCTCGTCGTCGAGCATGTAGACGCGATCGGCCGCGAGCGCGAGCTCGAAGAGAGAGCCCGCGAACGCGGAATTCGGCTCGATGAACGCGAAGAGGCTCCGGCTGGTGAGGTCGAGCCGGCGAAGCACGCGCGACTGGAACGCGAGGATCTCGGCGGCGAGCCAGTGAGCGCGGTTCTGGGCGAGCGCGTCATCCGTCTCGATGACCTTCGCGCCGTCGCCGCTCGTGTGCAGGACGACGACGCCGACGTCGAGGTGGTCGAGGCGCAGCCGCAGGAGCGCGTCGTCGAGCTCGCGGAAGGCGCGGAGCGACCACTGCGAGGAGCCCGCGCGCTGGATCTCCTCGGGCGTCTTCGGGACGTCGCCCGTCGGGCCGAAGACCGTGAGGTGCGCCGTGCGCGCGGCGGGATCGACCGCGAGCGAGACGTGGCGATAGGTGTAGCTCGAGCCTTCGATCGTCGGCTCGAGCGGCTCGAGCGTGACGCCGGGACCTCGCGCGGTCTTCGGGCGCACCGCCTCCGCCTCGTGAGCGAGCTTCGAGGCTCGCTCGCTCACGACCTCCTCGAAGCGTGAGCGCGGCGCGATGGCGTCGACGAGCCCCCACTCGAGGGCGCGCTTGCCGCGCACGCCTTCGCTCGTCGTGCAGAACACGTCCGCGAGGTCGCGGCGCACCCTGCGCTTGTCGACGAGCCGCGTGAGCCCGCCCGTCCCCGGCAGGACGGCGAGGAGCGGGACCTCGGGCAGGCTCACCGCCGAATTACCGTCGTCGACGAGCACGATGTCGTCGCAGGCGAGCGCGAGTTCGTAGCCGCCACCCGCGCAGGGGCCGTTCACGGCGGCGAGGTACTTCTGCCCCGAGTGCGCCGAGGCGTCCTCGATGGCGAGGCGCGTCTCGTTCGTGAACTTGCAGAAATTGACCTTGAAGGCGTGGGTCGAGGTCCCGAGCATGTAGATGTTCGCGCCCGAGCAGAAGACGCGATCGATCCCCGAGCGGAGGACGACGACCTTCACCTCGGGGTGCTCGAAGCGCAGCCGAGCGACGGCGTCCGCGAGCTCGATGTCGACGCCCAGGTCGTAGCTGTTCAGCTTGAGCTCGTAGCCCGGACGAAAGCCGCCGTCGCGATCGACGGCCATCGTGAGCGTCGCGCGCTCGCCCTCGATCGCGAGCTGGAAGTGACGATAGCGGCTCGGGTGGGTCTCGAAGCTCGTGAGCGGGGCGGGCGTGATCGTCGAATCGTCGGCCATGATCGTTCCTCGTGCGCGTGGACAGGGCGCGCCGCAGGAGTACCACGGCGAACGACGGCCACGGCCGGTCGCCTCGGTCGGCCTCCTCTCCCGAGCGGGTAGTGGCGTGCAGCGCGAGCGGCCGTTACGCTGCTCGTCGTGCAGCGCGAGCCGCATTTCCATCTCTTCGGCGTCCCGGTCTACGTCCACCCGATGCACTTCGCGGTGGGGCTGCTCCTGGGCTGGATGCGCTATCGCGCGCTCAACGCGTCGGTGGCGATCTACGTCGTGCTCGTCTTCGTCGCGATCTTGCTCCACGAGATGGGCCACGCCCTCACGGCGCGTCGCTTCGGTCTCGATCCCTTCGTCGAGCTCGTGGGGTGGGGCGGCGTGACGCACTTCGGCGGCGGGCGGCTGCTCTCGGCGGGGCGGAGCATCCTGGTCGCGTTCGCCGGCCCCGCGGTGGGGCTCGCCCTCGGCGGCGGCGTCCTGCTCTGGCGGATGTACACGCCGATCGCGCTCGCGCCGATGCTCGCCTCGTCGATGGACGACTTCGTCTGGGTGAACCTCGGCTGGGCGATCTTCAACCTCGTCCCGATCTTCCCGCTCGATGGCGGCCTCATGCTGCGGACGGCGCTCGAGCGCTTCTTCGGCGTCCGCGGCGTGCGCTGGGCGCACCTCGCCTCGCTCGTGCTCGCGGCGGCGCTCGTCGCGCTGTCGATCCCGCTGATGCAGATCTTCATGATCGCGATCTTCGGGCAGCTCGCGTTCGTCAACTGGCAGCACTTCCAAGCGGCGGGGCGATGGATCGATCGCGTCGGCAACGCGCGGCGTCGGATCACCACCACGCCGGTCCCGCCCGCGTCGCAGCCCGCTCGCGAGGGCGCGGCGCCCGCGAGCTTCGACGCCGAGCTCCAGCGGGGCTGGCGAGCGCTCGAGGAGGGGCGCTCGCTCGTCGTGCGCATGGTGGGCGAGGCGCTGCTCTTGCGCGTCGAGTCCGACGCCCAGCGCTACGAGGTGCTCCACCTGCTCGCGTGGGGACGGCTGCTCTCCGGTGACGCGCGCGGCGCGAAGAGCGCGCTCGGGCTCTTGCCGAAGGGCAAGCTCCCCGACGCGCTCCTCGAGGGGGCGCTGCGGCTCGAGCTCGGCGAGGCGGAGCAGGCGGTGCCCTTGCTCGCCGAGGGGATCGTCGGCCGCTCCGATGACTTCGTCGCGTCGCGCCTCGGCAAGGCGGCGGCCCTCTCGGGCGTCGTCGCCCCGATCCGACGGCTCCTCGAGCGAGGCGACGTCGCCAAGGAGATCGGCGCGCGCTCGTTCCAGGTCGTCGTCGCCGATCTCTTCTCCGCGCGTCGGTACGAGGCGGCGATCGAGCTCGGCCAGCTCCTCTTCACGCAGTTCGGCCTGGGCGCCGACGCGTTCAACGTCGCCTGCGCGTTCGGGAAGCTCTTGCGCGGCGACGAGGCGCTCCGCTGGCTCGATCGCGCCCTCGACGCGGGCCTCGATGATCCGAGCGTGCTCGACACCGACGCCGATCTCTCCGACGTTCGCTCGCTGCCGGGGTTCGAGGCGCTCCGCGCCAAGGCGGGGCTCTCGTCGTAGGGCCGCGCCGGGGATGAAGAACCGACCCGGGCGCCACGTCGTCTCCGCTCACGACCGTTCCCGCTCAAGGAGAATCGCATGCCGCGTCGCTCGCTCTCGATGGCTCGCCCGATCACGCTCCTCGTGCCGCTCATGCTCGCGCTCGTGGGCGCGGGATGTCACGCGAGCGTGCGCGTCGAGGGCTCGACGCGCGTGCGCACCGCACCGCCGCCACCGCCCTCGAGCGGCGGCACGGTCATCGTCACGCATGCGCCACCGCCCTCGAGCGGGACGGTGGTGGT
>JBDHVC010000132.1:0-4041 GCA_039809495.1 Sandaracinaceae bacterium | reverse complement strand
GTGCCCGCGGCCTCGGTGGTTGTCACGAACGATGACGGCATGATCCTCCTGCAGCGGCGGACCGACAACAACCTCTGGGCCCTGCCGGGCGGCACCATGGACATTGGCGAGACCATCAGCCAATGTGCCCGCCGCGAAGTCCGTGAAGAGACCGGTCTCGACGTCGAGCTGCAAGGGATCGTGGGCATCTACAGCGACCCCGGTCACGTGTTCGCCTACGACGATGGCGAAGTGCGTCAGGAGTTCTCGATCTGCTTCTCCGCACGTCCCGTGGCGGGCACGCTGACTGTCAGCGACGAATCCCACGACGTCCGGTACTTCACGCCGGCCGAAGTCGCTGAGCTGCCCATGGTCGAATCCATCCGGCTCCGGATCACCGACTACCTGGCCGGCCGAGGCCCAGCGCTTCGCTAGTCGACCCATCCCGCGACGAGCAGCTCGGTCAGTCGGCACGCCCGCTCGAACTCCGGCACACCCGCAGTGATCGCACGCGCCGTTACCGCTTCCGGTCCGTACCGTTCGCTGATCTCCTGCACCCGACGCTCAAGGGACACAGGTAGCCCGTCGGGGCCGGTCGTGAGGTCACAGAACGTCAACGCGTGATCAAGTGGACCGTCCTCGAACGGGAACTCGTCGCAGTAGCCGTCGATCCCTCGGAGACGAGCTTCGAGCCGTGCGCCCGAGTGATGGGCGACCAGCCGAGCCAGACGCTCGTGACCCTTGCTCCTGACGAACCGTCCACCGTCGAGCGGATGGAAGCCGGTCACCGCCAACTCCGGCGCATAACCAATGTCGTGCAGGAAGGCAGCAGCGACCAGCGTGTCCCCATCCTCCCCAAACGCACCAGCGATCCGCTGAGCTGCTGCGCCCACAGCGGCGACGTGATCCCACCGCCGCCCGAGCGACACGAGATGATCCTCCGCCGTCCTGCGCGCCCACGAAACGACTGACTCCACACCCGCGACCCTACGGCGCAGACGCCGATCGGTCTGCCTCAGCAGCGGCCCGTGAGTAGTTTCTGTACTCCGTCAAGCGGCTCGCTACGCTCGCCGACGCTGCGGTCCGTGTCCTCGCTCGCTAGCGCTCGCTGCGGGCCGGTCCTCGCTCACCCGCCAACTACAGATCTGACGTGTCACAAAACTCCAGCAATCAGCACATCTCCCTCGTTGCGCCGATAGTATGCCGCGCGTGGGAACCGTTCTTGTCGATTGCTACGGCCCCGTACTCGAACCCCCAGCTCTAGCACCTGCATCGGAATCATACTTTGGATCGCTCGGCGTTCCGTCCGAACTTGTGCGGGCCGCGCACCGTGAATTTCACAAGTCAACGTCACCCGCGCCGGACGCCCAATTCGTCACACATCGAGTCAGGTTCCACAACGTAGCTGAGATGCTTTGCTCGCGTTTCGGGGTCGGATCCGCAGACAATCTTGGCGATATGTTGCTGAGGGCATTCACAAGAGCTCCCTTTACCACGGGTGCGATCGAGGGCCTCCAAAGGCTTAGAGACAGCCGTTATCGACTGATTCTTGTGACGAACTCCGATGACGATCTGGTCAGGCAGGCGATTCACCCGATTGCACCCATGTTCAGTGCCGTAGTGACCTCTGAATCGGTTCGTGCATACAAACCATCGCCTAAATTGCTTCAGGAAGCTATTCGAATATCCGAGGAACCGACTCAGCAGTTGACTTCAATCGGCGATGATCATGACGAGGATTGCGTCCCGGCAATCCAGCTCGGGATTGCTGCGATCTGGTTATACAGATACCTACCCATATGCGACTGTGGCAATAACCACGCGACTGCAGCTGACTTTGCAGAAGCGGCTGAGATATGCCTCGACAATGTACGAGCGAAAGAGGGCGACTTATGACTCCTGAAGAAACCAACACCCCCAGCACGACGGCGCCTCAAAGTCCTGACGCGGATCAGCCCATTGCTACAGTCGGTCCGTTTCGCCTGATCGCCTTCCAGGCAATCGACATAGCGTCCGCCATGAGCGAGACGGCGTCACGCCGTGTGCAGCAGGAACGAGCCCGGATGGGATCAGTCCTACCGAAGGTCGCTGATCGCAATCAACTCCTCTTTCCCGCGGGCGTTGGCCCCTTCACAGACGTCAGTCATGATCAGAATCCTGCTGAACTACGGAATCGGGCGGCATACACCCAGTTCAATAAGACAGTACTATCGCCGGCATTCCTCACACAGGTCGTGCCGGAGATATATCTGCAGCCCAACTCATCTGCACTCGGTAGTGCAACCCCAAGGGTGCGCGTTGGAGAATCTTGTGCGTTGCACGAACTCATTGGAGGTGCTCCTGCAAATGCAACGCCCGTTACATTCCGAGAGTGTTCACTAAGCATTTATGATGACGGAACCTGGGTCCTCGGTTTTGAGTTCACTGGCGATGGTATGGCGATAGACTCCCTCGCCAAGTTCACGGCAGCAATTCCGCGGTTAACTCAGATTGCCGCCGGCGAGAAACTCTCCGCTGTACTTCGAGCCAACGCCACCGATATTTCGCCTTTGGCGGAGAGTGCGGACGATTTTGTACCCGACCTGATAAACGACCCAACGTCGATTCTGAGACGTTATGGATGCGCGCACGTACTAATAGTGACCGAAAGCATGCGTACAGCCGATGGCGCCAAGTCAACACACGAAGAAATCGCGTCAGACCCAGCCCTCGCGGCAGTCCTGCGACGTACGAACTCTGCAAATGACTACAGAGAGCAGGAACTGAAAGAGCTGCGGAACATGTGTCTCGGTTACAAGTCCGACGAGTTGTATGCCACAGTTCGAGGCACGACACTAGTCGTCGCGCCGGGACATTGGGATCCGACCAACTTCCTCTCGATGTATATCGAAGACCTGATCACCCTATTCTCGTTCACGGTCTCACGCGTTTCGCTCATTGACTTCACGACACACCAAACTCAATCCACAAATGTGCGCGATGTAGAGCCAGGAATTCCGCCAGAAACTCTCGTTGACGACATTCTCTTATTGCGGCGTCTACTTCTGGTGATCGATGAAAGCCTTAACATCGACCTATGGGTAAATCACTACTTCACACGTCTAGTGCTAATTCAACTCCAGCAGCAACGCGGGCTGTCCAATAAGCTATCCGCACTACGCAAGCGCATTGACAGTTTGGACGGGATTCTAAATGTCGCCGCTCAGAGCCGATTGGCGGGGAAGTCTCTCGCCGCAACCATTGGGCAACTTAGGATCGCGATTATCGCGCTTGTTATAACCGGAATACTTTCTTGTGCATCTATCGTAATCAGCCTGGTAAGTTACCTGGCCAGTAGATCATCACAGTGAACTACAACCTCTCACTCATACCGGAGCTTTCGTACTGCCTCACGCATCTCATCATCCGAGAGGCGAGGACGCTCGTCACTATCAGGCGCGGCAGCTGAGGGTCCGTACAGGGACGTAAACCAGGACCCCGGCCTATCCATATCTTGTGGTTTCCGCGGGATGATATGCAAATGGACGTGTCCCAGACTCTGCCCAGCGTCGATGCCGTCTTGAAGGGCCCAATCGTACTGCTCAGAATCCGTCCATCGAAGAATCCACTCGGTGATTGTGAAGGCGTACTCGAAGAATTCTGCCCGGGTTCGGGCGTCGAGATCTCGGAGCGAGAGTTTGTGTTGTAATGGCGCAACCAACACATGCCCCGGCACAATAGGTGCAATGTTGTATAGCGCTTGGAACTGATGGTTCGAGTCGAATCGACCGGTCGAAATGGATTGTGGACAGAGTGGACAGCTTGTCGAACCCACTTCAGCCCTTACATCCTTCGCCATAGCAATTGCACGTCCTACAATTTCCGATTGCCCACCTACCAGTCGGTAGATCCCAGGAGTTTCCGCTTCCAGGAGTAGGTCAACGTCTCGAAGTGAGTGCGATATTGCCTGAACCGCGGGGATGCTATTGATTCGCTTCTCACGCATAATGGACTGCCGGGGGTCTCGGACGCTGCGCTCATGCTCACGATCCAGGAATCTCCGTCGTGCTTTCTTGGCGGGTG
>JBDHVC010000131.1:0-4105 GCA_039809495.1 Sandaracinaceae bacterium | reverse complement strand
CACTTCATCGAGCGCATCGACTACGATGCGGTCACTGATGTCTCGATCCTTGCCCACGAGAATGCGCAGCTTCTGCCGCAGCATGCGGGCGAGGGGAATGGAGAACGTGGTGAGCAGGATGCGGGCGGCAGGGTTCGCGCGGGCCAGTGAAACGGCCCGGTGCAGCGCCACCACGGTCTTGCCGGTGCCGGCCGACCCGGCCACGCGTGCCGGCCCGTTGAAACGGCGCTCCACCAGTTCGCGCTGGGCAGGGTGAAGAAAGATGGCCCACTGATCCCACGGCGCCTCGAGCGCACGTTCCAGCTCCTCCTTGTTCTGCATCACCCGGAAGCGGCGCTGCGCATCCGGATGGGCGAAGGGATCGGCCGTGAAAACCGGTCGCGGCTTCGGTGTGCCGCCGGTGGCCAGTTCGATCAGCGCTTCCGCCGCTTCGGATGGGAGCGCTGCGACGATCGTGAAGATCGAGTCTTCAGTGGCCGAACGTACCTCCGGGATCCACTCTGCCGGCACGCCGTATTCCAGCAACTGGGTGTCGGCGACTGTGGCGAACAAAGGCGCTGCCGGTGCCGGATACGCGGTGTTAGGTACAGACGGCGCATCGACGAGGCGATGCACCGGAATCTCCACCACCGATTCACGCACTTCGACGATCTGCGCCGCGCCAGTGCTGGGATGTGTTTCGAGCTTCCGTCGTTCTGCCCAGGCGTAGGCCTTGTCGTGATGATCGACGTAACAGAGGAGCAGGGAGGCGTCGGTCCGGTGGACGATGATGCGCAGATCGGCATTCACCCGCGCCGACCAGAACTGCTTATCGCGCGCCCGGTCGAGCTTGTGAAGGGACAAGCCCGGTTGCGCGGCATTCATTTGAAGATCGAACACGGTGAGCTTGACGGCCTTCTGTTCCTCGGTGGTGAGGCTGGCCAGCGCTCTGGTGAACGTGTCGGCGATGAGGAATTGCATGGGGGCTATGCTGGTTGCGCTCAGGCGTCCGCGAAGATGTGCTCGCGGTGGTACGCGAGGAATTGCCGATGTTCGGGGGACACCATGCGCAATGACATGGCCGGTGTGAGGTTCAGGACCTCGTATTCCTGTTGGGGCAGATGCCTGCTGATGCGGATCGTTCCGTCGTCCTCGAACGTGATGAGACCGACGTCGAAGAGACGATCGAGCGTACCAACCAGCAGAAGCCCGTTGTGGCGATTCAGGCGTTCGGGATTGGTGGCGTCACGCCATGGTTTGATGTGCGAAGCGACCAGGGCGGCTTTGATGCTCGAGCCGGTGACACTGCATCGGCCAGTCCACAGATTCATCAGTTCCTCGCGGAAGATGCCCTGTCCCAGACGGGCGAGAATGATTTCCTCCCGTTCGGTCTCCATCAATGAATCCAGATCGTCTGTCGCATCATCGATGTCGAACGCCGCGATGGAGGGAAGTGGGTCCAATGGATCCGGCACATCTTCAGCGATTGGCACCGTGCCGAGCTTGCGCGCAATCTCCGGTTCCAGCGGCGTGTAGGCGGCAACGCCCAGTTCGTCCAGGGCTCGGGCGAATGTCTCCCGCATGACAAAGACCCAGGCATCCGTCTCTCCCTCGGAAGGGTGTGTCCAACGCCGCGGCGCCCAATTCAGAAACATCACGAAGTCACTTTGCGCGCCGCGGTCGGGCTTCCACTCGCTGCGCAATGTGGGGTCGATTGCCGTTGCGAGTTTGGTGGCCAGAGTACCGTACACCGAGTTGCTGACATTTACGCTCGTCCCGCCCACGCTGCGGGCCAGTTCGATGCGGCTCATGGCCCTGTTTGGTGCCGAAGCCTGGGCTCCCAGCATCGCGAGCGCCTTGTCAGACATCGAGATGGCTCGTAGCGCGCGCACCACCGTTGTGACGGAGAAGGAGTCGATGGATCGCAACATGCGTGTGCTGGAAGACGGTTGTGTCATGGTCGTGGTCAGACCCGGAACACCTTCATCACCTCGTCACCCAGGTGATTGATGACCTTGACGGCGATGCGGCCGGACTGCGGGCGATGGAACGGACGCGATGTGTCGCTGTTGAGCGAAGCCCAGGCGTCGGCGTCGACTTCGGCTTTGAGGGTGGTCTTGAGTGCCTTGTAGGGATCGTTGGCCCCCAGGAAATAGGCCTGCCGCACGAAGAAGCTCTCTTCGTTGTAGTCGGTGTCGATGAACCAACAGGCGATGCCGTCGGCACCATCGGAACGCACCTCGCCGCTGCTGGGATCGAACACATCGACGCCGTTGACTTTCACCTGGATGCGACCGTTGTCGGCATCGTTGATGCTGATGTCGGGTTCGCCGAACACCACGAACAGGTTGGCGGTGCTGGTCTTCTTGAGATCCTCGGCCATGTGCAGGTCGGCGTTCATGCGCGCCTTGAGCACGGGCACCTTGCCGAGCCTGGAGAAGTCGGTGGTGCGGGCCTCGAAGTTGAAGGCGCAGGCGATGAGCACATCGAACCCGCTTTCGGCGGCCTCACGGGCGGCCTGCACGAGATCCGCGCGCGTCACGGTGCCGAACTCGGGGCCAATGAACACCGCCGCGCGCTTCTCGGTGCCGCTTTCGAGGTAGCGTCCGTCGGCGCAGACCAGGTCACCGGGCCAGGGGGTGAGCGACGCGAACGTGATGCGATCGGATTTCGCGGCCTGCTGCACGCCAGCGGAGCGCAGGTTCTCGAGAATCATGGACGGGAAGTCGCGCCCGACCGCGTAGCCCGCCATGCGTTCCAGGACAGCTCCGTTCGACGCCTCCTGTTCATCGGCCGGCAGCATGCGATGTGGCGACAGCGATTCCACGGTGAACGGGCCGGCCACACGCACCTTTCGGCGGTCTTCGTAGGGACGGTCGTACAGGTACTCCACATCGGCCTTGGCGGCGATGCTGGCGTCGATTTCGCGCTGGCGAGAGATACGGGCTTCCCACCACTGTGCGTGGGCGTCCTTCGCGGCGGCTGGCCACTTGGTGTCGGCGTCGCGCGGGATCTCCCATTCTTCCCAACTCTTCTTGAGCGCTGTGTTCAGTGCGGCGCGCAGCGGTTCGAGCGTCTGCTGGTACTGCTCCCAGATGACGTCGATTTCGGCGTTGTTGGCGATGGACTTGAGCGTGACATGCGGCACGCGCTCGTAGACGAAGCCATGGCGGATGTTGCTGGTCGTGGCTGCGGTGGATGGCGCGGTACGCGTGAGTTCGGCTTCCTTGATCTGCCCTTCGCGTGAATCGGCAAGCAGGTATGACGCATAGCGCGCGCCCATGATGCGGGCGCGGGCCAGTGCCAGCGCAACGCGCGACGTGTCGATGGTGATCCAGCGACGCCCCCACTGCTCGGCGACGTAGGCGGTGGTGCCGGAACCGCTCGTGGGATCGAGGACGAGGTCGCCGGGGTCGGTGGCCATTGCCAGGCATCGTTGGATCAAAGATGCAGCAGTCTGTACAACATATACTTTTGGGTCGCTCCGGCTTTGTACTCCGCCCAGGTCTGTCCAGATGTTTCCGATCGACGCTGCTGCGAAATCGTCAATGAATCTCACGTATGCGAGACTGTCACCAGTGATCTCAACGCGATCAGCTTTGAGCAAGCGCCCCATCCCTTGCTCATTCGTTTTCCATCGAACTTTCAACGAAGGCTTGATTTCTCGCCCTCTAATAGTGACCGGAAACCAAGACGCCGCACCATCGCCTTTGTCGCGACCGACGCTTTGGCTTGTCAGATTGTCTTGCCGATAGACGCGAGTTCCTTCTGGAATAGACTGAGAGCCATCTGCGGCGACATAGGAAAGTGGTCGCCGCACCAAGTCTATCGACTGTGCCCTGTTGTACTTCTCAGCACCGGCCTGACCAACTTCTTTCGTGTTAAAAATGGATCTGAACTTCATTGCGTTGTGCGCACGCGCGTACCAGAGCACGTAGTCCACAACTCCAGCGAGATAGACTCCCGTCGAGCCTCCCGATGTCTTTGTGCTGATCTGAGCAACAAAATTCTCATCCCCGAACACTTCGTCGAGCACCGCCCTTACCCGGTGCACATTTTCATCCCCGATCTGCACGAAAATCGACCCGCTCTCATGCAGCAGATCCCGCGCCACCTCGAGCCGATC
>JBDHVC010000130.1:0-4125 GCA_039809495.1 Sandaracinaceae bacterium | reverse complement strand
CGAAGGAGCACGAACCATGCGCATTGGCGCGGTTTTCCCGCAGATCGAATTCGGCAACGATACCGGCGCGATCAAGGCATACATCCAGACAGTCGAAGGGCTGGGCTATACCCATCTGCTGGCCTATGACCATGTGCTCAGCGCTGATGTCACCCATCGCCCAACGTTCAGCGGGCCGTATACGCTGCGGGATCCCTTTCACGAGGTGTTCGTCTTTTTCGGATACGCGGCTGCGCTGACCGAACGGATCGAGTTGGTGACCGGTGTGCTGATCCTGCCGCAACGGCAAACGGCGCTGGTGGCCAAGCAAGCCGCGGAAGTGGATGTGCTCAGCAACGGCCGCTTTCGGCTTGGGGTCGGGGTCGGGTGGAATGAGGTCGAATACGAGGGTCTTGGTGAATCGTTCGCCAATCGCGGGGTCCGTTCCGAGGAACAGATGAAGCTCCTGCGGGCGCTCTGGACCAATCAGTCGATCGTCTTCGACGGGCAATGGAACCAGGTGGTGGAGGCGGGGCTGAATCCGCTGCCGGTGCAGCGGCCGATCCCCATTTGGCTCGGCGGATATGCCGAGGCAACGTTGCGGCGAATTGCGGCATATGGCGATGGCTGGTTTCCCTGGCGGCAACCGAACGCCGCAATGGCGGAGGCCCTGGAGCGACTGTGGGCCTATGTCCGCGAAGCGGGACGCGATCCGGCTGAGATCGGGCTGGAACCAAGGCTGGATGTGAACAGCGGTTCGCCCGATGTTTGGCATGCCCATGTGGAAGGATGGCGGCGCCTGGGAGCAACGCATCTGTGTGTGAACACGATGGGCGCCGGATATCGCACGCCGGCGGAGCACATCGCGGCGTTGGAGATGGTGGCGCGGGAGCTGGGGATTCAACCGCATCAGTGAGGAGTTTGGGCAAACCGGTCGGGAATTCTGCCTGCAAACCACCTACGCAGTAAACTAGTTTCGATCACGCCCGCTCACGAAATTCTACGATGCGCCTTGCGGCGCGGAACTGAGCCATGCTGCCCCGGAAGCTCATGCCCGCCCACCGGAGGGTTCTATGTCCCCACGTCGTGACGTCGGTCGGCCGCGCGTCTTTTCCGACGACGCCATCTTCCGCGCTACCAACGCTCTCATCGAACGCACTGGATATGACTCGCTCACACTGGAAGCGATTGCCACCGAGGTCGGGTGCACTCGCCAGGCGTTGGTACGCCGGTTTGGGTCCAAACAGGCGCTGCTCCTTGCCTTTCTCGATCGGCTGCTGGTGGTGAGAGCGGCAGATTACCGGATCGTGGAAACCGATGCGCCATCGCCATTGGCGGCATTGCGCGCGCGGTTCGTGGCGCCACCGGAAGAGCGGATGGAGATCAGCGCCGACCGGGCAATTCAGGCCAATCTGCTGGCCTTTATGCTGACGTCGAGTGGCGACCCCGAGTTTGCCGCCCGGTACGAGGCGCTCAATCAGATCTATCTGGATGAGATGGAGCGGTTGGTCCGGGCCGCAGTAGAAATGGGCGAGCTTGCGGGCATCGATCCGGCGGCGCTGGCGCGGGCGTTGTTCTCCGCATCGCTGGGAGAAACCGTGCGATGGGCCTCCACGCCGAGCAACGTGCCGCATGTTTCCCGGTTGGGTGAGATCTTCGACTTGTTGGTGATGCCGTACCGGCTGCGGTCCTGAGACCCTGGACCGCAGGTATCTCAGGCCCCCATCGCATAGCTCAGGCCGAAGCCGAGCGGGAAGAGCGGATCTTTCGAATCGGCGGGAAGGTCGGTGAGTTGCGCGCGGACGGCCTCCATAGATGATGGGAGCTCGAAGGGGAGCTTGCCCGTGGGGGAGGAGTTGCCAAAAATGAGATCGAGCACGACCGCATCCGACGCGCCGAAGACACCAATGAGTCCGGCGACAGCGGCGGTGAGCTCGGGGATGACGGCGGGGCGATCGAGCTCGATGACGACCACGGTGGGGACCGCGGCGGCGATCTCCAACAGGTGCGCCAGGGCCGCCTGGTCGAAGGCAAGCGACCCGGCATGGAAGAGCTCTTCCAACGCCAGTCCGGAGCGCGGCTCGAAGGGGGTTCCAATGCGCACGATGGCCAGATCGGCCTCGGCAGGCGTGTTGACCACCACGCCGTATCCGGCCGCGGTGACTTCGTCGATCCCCTCGATATAGAGGAGCGCGTCGGACGCGGCCGGCAAGACCGGATCGCCTGCAATCTCCTCGTTCTTCAGCAACACCAGCGAGCGGCGCTGGGCGGCGATACCGGCCTGAACGAAGCCCTCGTTCCCGCAGATGCGGGAGGCTGCTTCGACATCGACATACGGCTGGTCGAAGAGCCCAAGGCGGAACTTCTCTCGCAGAATGCGGCGCGCCGAGACATCCAGCCGAGCTTCGGTGACGCGGCCCTGCTCGACCAGCGCCAACAACAGATCGGTGCAGATCTCGCCGCCAAACTGGTCGCACCCGGCATCGATCGCCTTGTAGACCCGTTCGATCGGCTCCAGATGCTCGACACCCCAGGCGCGCGCGGGAAGGTGCTTTCCGGCGAGTTCGGAATCGGTGATCAGGCCCCAGTCGGTGCAAACGATGCCATCGAAACCGAGCTGCTCGCGCAGCAGACCGGTGACGATTCCCTTGTTGAATCCGAAGCCGACTTCCTCCCATTCGGTTTCCACCGGCATTCCGTAATAGGGCATCATCTGGCCCGTGCCGGTGCGGATGGCGACCTCGAACGGTTTCAGGTGGATGGCGAAGCCGCCACCCGGATAGACCTGTTCGCGACCATAGGGGAAGTGGGGGTCTTCGCCGTCTTTCTGGGGTCCTCCGCCGGGAAAGTGCTTGGTCATGCAGCTGACACTCCCTGGGCCAATGGTTTCGCCCTGGAAGCCGCGGATGTAGGCCTCGGTCAGATCGCAGACAACCTCGACATCCTCGCCGAAGGTGCCGGAGATGCGGCCCCAGCGCGGTTCGGTGGCGAGATCGGATTGGGGATGGAGGGAGACGCGGATACCAACCGCGGTGTACTCCTGCCGGGCGATATCGGCGAACTGCCTGGTGAGTTCCGGGTCACGCGCGGCAGCCAGGCCAATAGCATCCGGCCAGACCGAGAACGCCTGGCTCCCGGCGATGCCGATGGGGTTGGCTCCGGCGCCATGCCGCGGGTCGCTGGAAAGGGTGAACGGGATTCCGAGCCGGGTCGATTCGGCGAGCCGCTGCAGACCGTTGTGCCATTCGGCCAGCTCCACCGCCGTGCCCGCGCCGAAGAAGGCGGAATGGTTCACCTGCCGTTCGACGATGAAATGGGCTGGATCCATGGAGGGAGGCAGGGGGAAGGGGGCATTGAACAGGGTCATGTGATGGAACATGAGGCCCACCTTCTCGGGGATGGTCATCTGGCCCAGAAGGTCTTCGATCCGATCCTCGATCGGGGCGGTGGGGTCTTCGTAGATGTCGATCGTTCCGTTGCGGTTGAGATCGCGTGGTTCGGTGGCGATGGACATCGGTGTTCCTCTCTTTTCCTGTTTCAGACGCGGCGTTGCGCTCGACGGGTACCGTGTGGTGGGATGCTACTGTATTTGGTCCAGAGCCCAGGGTCCAAGGTCCAGGCAGATGTAGAAAGCGCATGCGGTCTGCATGCGAGAACGGGAGTGCGATGATCACCGAATCGAGCCCCATGTTCGACGCCATTCGCGTGTTTTGCCTGTCGCTGCCAGAGGCGCATGAGGTGGAAGCGTGGGAGCGCCCCACCTTTCGGGTGCGGAACAAGATCTTCGCCATGCCGCGGGAACGAGACGGCGAGCGGCCCTCGATCTGGTGCAAGGCTGCTCCCGGCGTGCAAATGTTGTTGGTCTCCGGCGATCCGGAAACGTTCTACGCGCCGCCGTATGTGGGACCGAAGGGATGGATCGGGGTCACGCTCGATGGAAGCGCCGATCTGGACTACGTCTGCTCGTTGATCGAGGAGAGCTATCGGTTGGTGGCGCCGAAGACATTGGTGAAACGGCTGGATGCGGGGGGTGAGGTCCGGAGTCCGGAGTCCTGAGTCCGGAGCCCGGAGTTCTGAGGCCGGAGTTCTGCGACGCGGTATGGTCGTAGCAAAGGGCCTCCGTGCCCTCCTGTTTCGTATCCACAT
>JBDHVC010000129.1:0-4157 GCA_039809495.1 Sandaracinaceae bacterium | reverse complement strand
GCAAACCTCGCGGGGCAAACCTCGCGGGGCAAACCTCGCGGGGCAAACCTCGCGGGGCAAACCTCGCGGGGCAAACCGCGCGGGCTCGGGGGGAGCCGGGACGGTGGGGCTCGACGCCGCGCGCCTTCCGCGAGAGAAACGCGTCGTGGCGAAGATCGTCCCGGACACCTGGCCCCTCCCGCCCGAGATCAGGTCGAAGATCGGCACGCGCGTCGGGAGGCAGCGGCTGCTCTCGCACCAAGGCCAGCACCTCCTCATCCTCCACCAGCTCCCCAAGCCGCACGTGCGCGAGCGGCACGCCGCGGTGTTCTGGCGCGAGCCGAGCGGCCACTGGCGCTGCTTCCCCGGGCGCGACGATCCGAGCACGCTGCGCGAGCTCGTCGAGAAGCTCGCCGACGCGGTCGACGAGCTCGACGACGACGTCGAGCGCGCGAGCAGCTCGAGCGACTACCTCGAGATCCTCCGGGTCGCGCGGCCCCTCGAGCGCTACGCGCGCAACCTCCACCTCGTCGTCGCGCAGCTCCGCGACGCCCTCCCCGACGACGGCGACGTCCTCGCCGTCCGCGACCGCGCCTACGAGATCGAGCGCGTCATCGAGAGCATCGCGGAGGACGCCGACAACGGCATGCAGCACACCATCGCGCGCCACACCGAGGAGCAGGCCCGCCTCGCGACGCGCATCGCCAAGGAGACGCACCGGCTGAACCTCCTCGCCGCGTTCGCGCTGCCGATCACCGCCGTGGGCTCCGTCCTCGGCATGAACCTCACGAGCGGGCTCGAGGCGCTGCCCGAGCCCACCTCGTTCTGGCTCATCGTCGGCCTCTCGCTCGGCATCGGCCTCTTCATCCGCGGCCTGGTGCGCACCGACGCGTGAGCGGTGCCGATCGCCCTCGATCCCGCGCGCGTGATATGCACGCGGCCATGCTCGACGACCTCTCCCCGCGCCCCGCGCGTCGCCTCGGGTGGCTCCTCCTCGGCTCGATCGTCGGGGGCCTGCCGGCGCTCTTCGCGTGCGGCCCCGCGGCCCTGCCGCGCACCGCCTACCCGACGCTCGCGACCCCGAGCGGGCCGCGTCGCGTCCTCGAATTCACGGACATCGAGGAGGTGCGCGACGTCGCGCGCGCGGCCGGCGTGACGTACGTCGCGACCGACGACGGCCTGCTCGTCTACCGCGGCGAGGGCGCGCCCACGCGGCTCGGCCGCGCCGAGGGCTTGCCGAGCGAGGACGTGACGGCCGTCGCGGTCGAGGCGGACGGAAGCCTGCTCGTCGCGGTCGATCGCGCGCTCGTGCGGGTCGAGGGCGATCACGCGAGCCCCATCGAGGGCGCGCCGCCGCTCGCGCGGATCACCGATCTCGCCGTCGTCGGGGACACCGCCTGGGCCTGCACGCTCTCGGGCCTCGCGCGACGCGGCGCGAGCGGCTGGGAGCTCTTCGGCGAGCGCTTCCCGTGCACCACCCTCGCGCCCACCCCGGAGGGCACGCTCTGGGCCGGCTCCGCGCAGGGGCTCTTCTACGTCGACGGCGACGTCGTGCGCGAGCACCCGATCTCGGGTGGCATGCCCGAGCCCTACGTGCGGAGCGTCGTGCCCGTCCTGCCCGGCCAGATCCTCGCGATCCTCTCGGGCCCCGCGAAGAGCGTCCTCGGGTTCTTCGATGGGGAGAGCTGGCACGCGTACGCGCTCCCCTCCGTCGAGGAGCGGATCGCCGGCCTCGTCGCGGGCGGCCGCACCACCTTCCTCGTCACCGACGAGCGCCTCTTCGAGATCGCGCCGACGGGGGGCGGGACGGCGCTCCGCGCGCTCTCCTCGACGCGCGCGCAGGTCCGCTCGTTCCGGGCGGAGGCCACGCCGGCCTCGGCCGCGCCCGCGCCGCAGGCGATCGAGGCCGCCGACGTGCTCCGCGCGCCCCAGCCCTTCTCGAGCGAGGCCTCGAGCGCGAGCGCCTCGAGCGCGCCGCCGCTCTATGCGCGCGCGCTCGACGTGGGCATGCCCCCCGGCGCCTACCGGACGATCGAGGCGGGCGGCGCCGCGTTCGCGGCGATCGCCAACCGCGGCATCGTCGAGCTCGACGCGCGGCGGCTCGTGCCCCTGCGCTCGCGCTCGCTCGTGAGCGAGGAGGATCTCCAGGTCGCGACGGACATGCGGAGCGGCGTGTGGGTGCGAGGGCGCGACGGGGACGTCGCGAAGTGGGTGGACGGTCGGCTGCGACGCCTCGCGCTCCCCGAGGAGCTCGCGCCCCAAGCGCTCGCGAGCGGCCCGCGCGGCGCCTACCTCGCCGCGCTCGTCCGCGGCACGAGCACCGTCCGCGTCTTCGTCGCGGACGGAAGCGGCTTCCGCGCGCTCGTCGAGCGCACCCTCGAGGTGCCGGGCCTCGTCGCGATCCCCTTCATGGGCGTGGGCGACGACGGGCGCGTCTGGCTCGCGCTCCGCGTCACGCGCGAGGACGGCGTGGGGACGCGCATGCGCGGCGTGGCCGTGATCGATCCCGAGCGCGAGGGCGTCGCCTACCACCACCGCGAGGCGGCGCAGGGCCAGGGGCTCCCGCTCGCGGACGAGGTCGCGGCCGTGGCCTTCGACGCCGACGGCAACGCGTGGTTCGCGACGCTCTCGGGCGCCGTCCGCGTCGAGCCCTTCCAGGCCATCACCTTCGACGAGAGCCGCGGCGTGCGCGGCGACGTGGTCACCGACGTCGCGACCGGCGCGGGCAACATGTGGATCGCGTCCGCGGAGGGGCTCGGCAGCTACGCCGATCGGCGCTTCGACTACGCGATGCCCGCGATCGTCCGCGAGCATCGCCCGCTCGCGCTCGCCATCGACGCGCGCGGCTCGCTCTGGGCCGCGGGACGCTACGGCCTCCTCGAGAACACGGGCGGGACGTGGAGCTACTTCGGCGCGACGAGCACCGACGCGAGCGGCCACATCGTCGTGGGCCTGCCCACGGCCGAGCTGCGCGACGTCGAGGTCGACGGCGCGGGCCGCGTCTGGCTGCTCGCCGCGGACGAGGTGATCGTCCTCGTCCCCTGACGACGCGCCGCGCTCGCTCGCGGCGCGAACCCGCGCCGCCCCGCGCCGTCAGCCCTCGAGGCGGCCGATGCTCGTCAGGTAGCCCTTCGCGAGGTCGTAGTCGTCGACGTCGCTCGGGTGAAAGCCCGGGCGCAGATAGGCGCGGATCGCCGTGCGGAACATCTCGAGCCGCCTCGCCTTCTCGCGCTGGAGGTGGGGGTTCGCGCGCGCGCTGGCGAGCGCGAGCTCGAGATCCGTCCCGAACTTCTCCTCCTCCTCCGCGAGGAAGTGCCGCGTCCCCTCGGACCAGAAGTAGGTGAGGCCGAGGACCGCGAGGAGCAGGCCGAGGATCCGGACCGAGTAGCGCCCATCGACGGCCTCGAACACGTCGAACGCGACGGCCTTGTGCTCGATCTCCTCGGCCGCGTGCCAGCGCATGAGGTCCGCGAGGATCGGGTGGGAGTCGTCGAGGAAGTCGCTCGAGAGGGCGTTGCGGCCCATCGCCGCGGTGAAGTGCTCGAGCGCCGCCGTCACCGCGAGCCGGAGCGAGGGCGAGAGCCTGGGCTCGATCGTCTCGAAGACCAGGCCCTCGTAGCGCGAGACGAAGCTCTGGATCTCGAAGCCCTGATCCTCGAGCACCTTGAAGAAGCGCTCGTGCTCGTGCCCGTGCCGCCCCTCCTGCCCGTAGAAGCCCTTGATCCGCGCGCGGAGCTCCGGGTCGGTGATCCGGTCCTCGTAGTGCTTCACCGAGCGGATGAAGAAGCGCTCGCCCGCGGGGAAGAGGAGCTGGAGCGCGTTCGAGAGGTGCGTGAGGTGCGGGCTCGAGAGCATCCAGAGCCGCGGGATCCGCGCCTCTCGAAACCGATAACCCATCGCGCGGACGCGGAGCTTCGGCGCGCCCTTCTGCCTCGCGGCCCCTCGGCTCGCCTCGCCCCTCGTCGCCTCGTTCGCTTGCATGAGCACCTCGCGCCGCGCCCTCGCGCGCCCCGTTCATTGTTGAACTTCGTTCAAGGCGAGGATGGGTCCGAGCGCCCGGGGCTGTCAACCGCGCGCCGAGCTGGGGCGCGGGCTCGGGGCGCTGGTCCTCGCGCTCCGCTCCGATTAGCGTTCGCGGATGCCTCCCCCCTCGCGCGAGAAGCGCGCGACCTCGAGAA
>JBDHVC010000128.1:0-4196 GCA_039809495.1 Sandaracinaceae bacterium | reverse complement strand
CACGCCGCGAGCGAGGCGCGCCCCGACGGCGTCGGCTCGGACCCGCCCGGCGGAGCGGCGGCGCTCCGGCGCCGCGAGCCTCGGCGCGCGCGCGAGGCCCCGGGCACCCTCTTCGATCCGCGGGACGACGCGCGGGTGCTCGAGCGCCTGCGGAGCGAGGCGGTCGTCCAGGTCGAGCGCGGGCGAGGCGGGCGCAGCGTCGCGTTCCGCGTCACGCTCGAGAGCGGCGCGCGCGCTTACTTCAAGCCCGAGCAGACGTTCTCGGGCACCCGCTGGAACGCGGAGATCGCCGCCTTCCACCTCGACCGCGAGCTCGGGCTCGGGCGCACCGCGCCGAGCACCGGTCGGGCGCTCCCGTGGGCGCTGCTCGAGCCGGCCCTCGCGGGCGATCCGCGCGCCTCGGAGGTGATCGTCGGCGACGACGGCGCGGTGCGCGGCGCGCTGATCGCGTGGATCGACGAGCGGCTCGTGCCGATCGCGCCGCCTCCGGGCTGGGAGGCCGAGCTGCGCCTCGACGGGCGGAGCGCCGGGCCCTCGCCCTTCGTCTCGCAGCGCGCGATGCGGCGCCTGCTCGAGGCCGACGGCTTCGCCGCGCGCGAGCTCGACGGGAGCCCCGCGCCACCCCTCGACGAGCTCGGGATCACGCCACACGCCGAGGAGGTCGGCCCGGCCATGGGCGGCGCGCTCGGGTGGGACCGCGAGCGCCGCGCGGCCGAGCTCTCGAGCCTGGTCGCGTTCGACTTCCTCATCCACAACGCCGATCGGTGGGGCGGCCGGTTCACCAACGTCCGCACGCGCGGGCTCGATGGGCCCCTCATCTACCTCGACAACGCCGCCGGGTTCGCGCGCCGCCGCGCGCGCGTCGCGATGCTCGATCTGCGGCTCGCGTTCGTCGAGCGCTTCGAGGCGAGCTTCGTGCGGGGGGTGCGGCGCTTCGACGGGGCGAGCCTCAGGGCGCGGCTCCTGGCCGATCCGCTCGCGCCGCTCCTCGACGAGGAGCAGCTCGCCCACCTCGAGGAGCGGCGGCGGGCGCTGCTCGCGCACGTCGACGCGCTGATCGCGGCGCGAGGCGAGGCGGCCGTCCTCGCCTGGTGAGCGCCCGGCTCCGAGCCGAGGTGGGGTCACTGGACACCGGCGCGTGACCGGCGATGGGGATCGGCGGCCCCAGCCACGCGACGCGCGACGTCGATGGAGGCGGGATCGCCGAGGCTTGACCGCGGCGGCGGGAGGCACGCAACATGCTGGGTTCCAGGCTGTCTCGGCGACGCGCGCCCTCGCGGGCCGACCCGAGGTGGAGGATCGCGATGTTCAAGAGGCTCGTCGACGCGACCGAGAGCAGCGCTCCCGAGGGAGCGCCCAAGTCCCGCGCGACGACGCGTAGGAGCCTCTTCTCGGACGAGTCGGGCGCCACGATGGTGCTCGGCGTGTTCATGGCGGCGCTCGCCGTCGGCGTCCTCTACTACCTCCACGGCACCGCGAACGTGATCATCCACCGCGAGCGGATGCAGGACGCCGCCGACTCCGCCGCGTTCATGTCGGCCGTCGTCCACGCGCGCGCGATGAACATCCTCGCGATCCTGAACCTGATCATGGCGGCGTTCGCCGTGATCGGCGCGGCGATGATGATCGCGGCGGACGTCATCGCCGCGGCCGCGGTGGCGGCGGGCATCGTCTGCGCGGCGACGGAAGGCATGGTGGGTTGCCCCGAGGCGTTCATGCACGGGGTCGACGCGGTCGACGCCTACGACACGGCGAGCGACATCGAGGACTACATGGAGCGGCTCACCTCCATCACGCACGGCATCGCCGTGGCCGTGCGGGAGGGAGCGCCGCGGCTCGCGCAGGCGCGCGTCGTCGAGTACGGGACGAGCGAGTACGCGCCGACGACCTACCTGGGGATCCCCTGGCCCGCGCTCGTGAACAGCCTCGCGGCCGAGGACGACGACTCCAACTGGCCGTGCGACCACCGGGTGCGGACGCCCGCCGCGGTCCTCGGCGCGATCGCCGCGGCCATCGAGACGAGCTGGACGCTCTACTTCGCGGGCGCGGTGATCGTCACGCCCCCGATCGCGATGACGCCGCGCGCTCGGCATTACTGCGGCGACGACGCGGGCTTTCAGCGGGTCCCGCCGGGTGACTGGCTCGGCGAGCAGCCGTTCCAGCTCCAGGCCTACATGCTCGGCGAGCCGAAGTACCGCTTCACGCGCGAGGGCGTGAAGGTCGCGAGCTGGGGCCGCGACGCGACGAACGCCTCGGACTCGCTCGAGTTCGCGAACGAGGTGACGTTCGCGCAGGCCGAGTACTACCTCGAGACGAGGAGCGCGATGCGCCACGAGGAGTGGCTCTGGCACTCGCTCTGGCGCGCGCGGATGCGGCGTTACCGCATGGAGGACGCGCTCCCCAGCTCGCTCGGCGCCGTCGCCGGGGCGCTCAGCGTGCTGAGCGATCTCGTCGCTCACTGAGGGGACGAACGATGACGAAGAGCCGAAAGCATCGCACGCTCCCGAGGCGAGCCCCCGCGCGGGCGGGGTGGGCTCGGAGGTTCCGCCTCTTGCGCGAGACGCGCGGCACCGCGAGCACCGAGACGATCATGATGACGCCCGCCTTCCTCATCATCTGGGGCGCGGTCTTCTACGTCTTCATGCTCGGGCGGAACATCATCGAGATGAACACGCGGCTGCGCGAGGGCGCGTGGCAGCGGGCGTACGACGGATGCCAGAGCACGCCGGCGTCTCCGACGCGCGTCGCGAGCGCCTCGAGCGGCGGCGGGGTCGACACGAGCGCGCCGATCTTCGGCTCGCTCCTCGACCTCTTCTTCGAGGAATTCCGGGTGAGCCGGAGCGGCTCCGTGAGCCAGCCGCCGATCCTCGGCAGCTCGAGCCGCTCCTACCGGGGCGACGCGCTCTGGATGTGCAACGAGGACCTGAGCGACTACGACATCACGAACTTCATCAGCCGCTTGTGGAGCTCCATCTCCATCTGATCCGAGGAGCGAGGAACGATGGAACACGAGCCGATCGACACGAAGAGCGCGGGCGCCGCGAGGACGAGCGGGCGGGCCTCGTCGCGGCGGATCGCGCGCCCGAGCCGCTGGCAGCTCTTGCACGCGACGCGCGGGATGCGGGTCGTGCGCCTCGCGACCTTCTTCGCCGCGTTGGGCCTCGTCGTGCTCGGGCTCGGCTACGCCCGCGCGCGAGGGCAGATCGCCGAGCAGATGCTCTCGTTCGGCGAGAACCTCATGCGCTATGGGCACGCCGAGCGTCAGGACGAGCCGCGCGAGCTGCGCGTGAACGGCCAGACGTTGATGCTGACGAGCGGGACGACCGAGGACTCGCTCGACACCGTGCTCGACGACTTCGAGCGGCGCTGCCACGCGCACAACGCGGGGCTCCAGGCGGAGGTGCGGCGCTCCCTCGCGCAGGACCTCTTCGTCCTCCGGAACGAGGGCGAGCGGGCCGGCACCGTCGGGTGCCTGGACTTCGGCGAGGACATCGGCGTGAGCGAGCTCGTCGAGCGCGCCACGCGGTTCCAGCGCTCGAACGACCTCCACGACCTCGGCGATCTCCGCTACGTCTACGCGCGCGAGCTCGACGACGGGCACGGCGTCCACTTCCTCACGTTCTGGACGACGGGCTCCCTGAACTTCGACGAGCTGACCGGGGGCAACGGCAACCGGGACGTTCCGGGGCGAGACGTCGCTGGGATCCCGCGGCCGCCGCGCTCGCTCCGCGTCATCGACGCGTCCGAGACGGGCAGCCACCAGCGGGTCGTGTCGTACAGCGGCTCGTCGTCGACCGGCTTCGAGCTGGAGCCGTTCTATCGCGAGGCGCTCGAGCGCGCGGGGTATCACCTCACGCCGATACCCGAGGACGCGCGCGTCTCGGGGCCGGTGGCGCTCGCCGCGGAGCGAGACGGGCGCGTCACGTTCGTCGTGCTCGACACCGACGCGCGCGGGCGGGGCATCGCCTCGATCGTGACGGGCGATTGACGGCGGGCGTGAGCCTCTCGGTCGAGCGCGTGCGCACCACGGCGCGAAGGAGCCACGGGCTCGCGCGCTGGCTCCTGCTCGCGCTCGCGTGGACGTCGGGCTGCGGCGAGACGCCGCGCGCCGTCTCGGGCAACCCCGCCGAGCGGCCTCCGGGCGTCCGCGCGCCCGCGCCGGCCGGCGACGTCGCCGCTCCCCCCGCGGCGCCGGG
>JBDHVC010000127.1:0-4268 GCA_039809495.1 Sandaracinaceae bacterium | reverse complement strand
TTGGGCGCCGGGCGCATGCGCGCGCGCAGGCTGGCCACCAGGTGGGCCAGGGCGGCGGACAGCTCCTGCGCGTGGTACTCCACGCGGCGCAGCTCGGTGCCGGTGATGTAGTCGGTGGGCTGGGCGTCCAGGCGGTCGAGCGGGTCGGCCACGGCGCGCAGCAGATCGGCCACCTCCACCTGCAGGCGCACCAGCGCTTGCACCGGGCGGCCGCCCGATTGGTCGGGCGTTGCGCGCGTGACGGTGTAGCCCAGCGCCGCAGCCATCACCGTCAGCACCATGGCATTGCCGCTCATGTGCTGCATGGCCACCAGTTCATCGGGGCGCATGTAGTGCGTGGCGTTGTTCGGGTTGGCCTTGTGGTTGAGCGTGCCCGCTGGCAGGCCCATGCGCGCGGCCAGGGCGGCCACACCGCCGGGGTAGCCGTGCACCGTGTGGTAAATGGCGTCGGGCACGCTCATGGGCGCCGGCGTGTCAGGCATGGCCTCGCCTTCGACATGGGCAAGACCTGGGGGGATGGAGATAGTTGCCTTCATGACTTCAAAACCTTTGCGTCAAACAGCTACAGCGGCCGCACGCGCCTTGTGCTCAGCCAGGCGCGCCAGCAGCCCGTCGTGCGTGGGCAGCGCGGCGCCGCCGGCGTCTGGGTCAAGGCCCAGCTCGACCAGCAGCAGGCAACCCTCGGGCGTGGCGCCCAGCAGGTCGTACAGCTCAGCGGCGCAGGACAGCAGGGCGCGCTCTTCAGGGCGGCGGCCTGTCGTGAAGGTGGCAGGAGTCCATGACTGGCGACGGCGCAGCGTGGTGCCGGCGCGCGTGGCCCAGGTTTCAGCGCGCTCTATGAGCGCAAGCAGCAGATGCTCGGACAAAGTTTTCTCCCTCGATAACTTCTTTTTTGATAGCTGTTGGCGCTTTATGGATGCGATCCACAGCGTGCATTGGTGGGCGTCCGCAAACGAAAGACAATGCAAGTCTCACTTCACAACACCTTTTGAGAGGGACGCCCATGACCGGATTGCTGGACAAAGAGACCATCAACCTCCCCTGCCCGCACTGCCGCCGCGAGGTCGCGCAGACCATCGGCCAGCTGAAACTGAATCCGAAACTCACCTGCGGGGCCTGCCGGCAGGCCTTCAGCGTGGACGCGCACCAGCTGCGCGCCGCCATCCAGAAGATCGAGAAGTCGCTCGCGGATCTGCAGAGAACGCTCGGCCGCTTGCGCTAGCAGTTCGAGGTCGGCGCACAGCCGAGCCACGTCGCAGGCAACGGACAAGCGCGCCATCAGGCCACCCCCTGCGCCGACTGCGCTTCGTTTTTAATAGCTACTGGCGCTTGATTGGCGGGCGCTGTGGGCTGATTGTCTTCAGAATCAACAGGGCCGTACACGTCCTCATAGCCCAGCGCATGGCCTTGGCTGCGGGCGTAGCCGATCAGGCGGCGCGCCACCGGCGGGGGCACGGCCTGGCCGCGCTCGTAGAAGGCCACGTTGCCCTGCGTCATACCCAGCACATGCGCCAGCGCGGCCTGGGTCATGCCCAGCTTGTCGCGGATGGTTTTGATGCAGTTCATGGTACAAAAAGAAGTGTTGCTACTCTTAATATACAACAGTTCTCCTTCTTTTCCAATGACAGCAGGACAGCTACTGTCTGAAAATGGAAGAAACAGGACGCCAGGCCATCGCCCAGGCCATCAAAGCGCAAGAGTCAAAGGCTCTACGTCAACTATGGGCCGACACGCCCCGGCAAAAGCGGGGAACGCAAGAGGACTTCGGGGAGCGGTGGGGCATAGGCAGCCAAAGCGCTGTAGGGCAATACCTTCGTGGTGACATACCGCTCAACCTGAAAACGGCAACCGCGTTCGCTAACGGCCTTGAATGTCAAATACGCGACTTCAGCCCACGCCTCGCCGCAGAAATTGAGGGCCTGGCCCGGCACGCCATGGACAGCAGTGCCGACGAAGAATTTGCCGACGTGCGCCGCCTGGACGTGAAGGCCGCCGCCGGCCATGGCCTGGTGCCCTACTTGGAGGAAGAGCTGGGCGCCCTGAAGTTCCGGCGCGACTTTCTGCGCTCGGTGGGCGTGAGCATGGAGCCCACGATTGCCGACGGCGCCGTGCTGCTGGTCAACCGCGCCAACCGCGAGCCGCGCAACAACGCCATCTACGTCTTTCACCGCCCCGGCAACGGCCTGGTGGTCAAGCGCGTGGTGCAGGCCGGCGGGCAGTGGGTAGCACGCTCGGACAACGACGACCGCCAGGCCTTCCCTGACTTTGCCTTCGATGAGGGCGCCACCCTGATAGGCCGGGCAGTGTGGGTAGGGGCCAAACTGTGACGGCGGGCCGCACCAGGGACGCTGCTACAATCACTGGCTCAGGAGGTCAACGATGAACAAGCACGCCAGATTCTTGGCCGCGTTTCTCAGCGGCCTGGGGGTGACAGGCGCCGTATTTTCGGCCCCCACCTTTCAACACCGCCCCAGCGGCACAGACCTGCAGCGCATGCGCGGCGACGTGGAGCGCGTGGGCAGCACCATGCGCAAAGTGATGCAACGCGAACATGACCGCCAGGCCGCCAAAGACGCCCGATAAGGCGCCGGGCACGGCCAACGGCACATCCATCGTATCGGCCCAATGGCAGGGGCCGCTGCCACCGCCAGGGGCGCTGGAGCAATTCGACCGCATCATCCCCAACGGCGCCGAGCGCATCATGGTGATGTGCGAGAAAGAACAGGCCGCCCGCCTGGGCATCGAGAAAACCTACGCCACCAGCGAAGTCGCCGTAGAGGTGGGCGGGCGCATCGTGGGCGCCATTCTGATCCTGGCCTGCCTGGGCGCCGCGATCTGGAGCATTCACATCGGCGCCGACTGGAAGGTGACACTGGGCTTTCTCAGCGTGCCCGTCATGGGCGCCGCCGCCAAGCTATTTGAGCGCGGCGCACGCAAGCCCTAGCGCCAACCACCCGCCCGGCCGCCCACCGAGGCGGCTTTTCATGCCCTAGCGGGCGTCCTGCAGCGCGCGCAGCTCGGCCTCCATGGCCTGCCGGCGCGCCAGCGCCTCGCGGGTGCGCACGTCGCACATGGTGGCCTCGGCCTGCATCTGCGCCGACAGTGACTGCATGTAGGTGGCCCCGGCCAGGTTGTTGTTGGCACCATCCTTGCGCGCCTCCAGTTCATCGAGCTTGCGCCGGCATTCGCGTTTGAGCCACTCCAGCTCGGCAATGGCGTCAGGCACGCCCCGGTTCTCCAGATAGGTGCGGCGCTGCCAGCGCTCGCCAAAAGCCCCCTCCTTGCGCGGCGCGGGCCTGGCCGCGTCATTGCCTGTACCGCCCTGGGCGGGCGCCGGCGCCGGCTGCACACGGGGCGCCGCGCCACTGGCAGGCCGCACCACAATGGCGCCACCCGCCCCGGCGCAAGGCGCATCCTGAAACGACACCCGGCCATCGGCACCCACGCATTTGTTGACGGCCCAGGACGGCCCCGCCAACGCCACCCCCACCAGCAGCACGCCCGCACAAGCCGCGCGGCGCATCACCATCTTCATACACCCTCCTGTTGCATAGCCAGACTGATTGCCCGGCGCCAAGCGTAACAAAACCCAACGCCACCGCGCCCAAACACCGCTACGTCACCCGGGCGTAAGGCGTGCGCCAATAGTAGCGCTGTTGTTTTTTCACACTATCAAGAAAATAGAAGTATTCCTGTTGCATTCAAGTAGAAGGTGTACTACTATTCATCTATTCGCACCCAAACAAGGAGCCAACGATGAACGCAACGCAGACACCAGCAGCCACCGGCACCCTCGCCAACCCCGGCGTCCGCCTGTACCTGCGCATGGCCGCAAGCGCCCAGGCCAGCGCCGACAAGCTGCACGCCATGTACATGCGCATGGACGCCCACAAAGACGGCGAAGGCGACGGCAATGCAATCTGGGACGGCTACTGGTCGCTCAAGCAGGACGCCCACCGCCTGGTTATGGAGCTGCGCAACCGTGGCGGCCTGCTGTTTTTTGGCAGCAGCGCCGCAACCGCCATCGCCGAGCAAATGCGGGAGGCCGCGTGATCACCGACTCCATCAGCCTGCACATGCACCTGCAGCGTGCGCAAGAGCACCTGGCCGAGGCCGCGCAGCTGCGCCAGCTGCACGACCACTGGCAGCAGCGCGGCGCCCTGCCCTACACCCTGCGCGCCCTGCGCCACGACGCGCGCGCCCTGCGCCGCTTGGCAGCAGCAGCCCATGCCCGCGCCAGGCAATGCCTGGGTCAGATTTTCACAACG
>JBDHVC010000126.1:0-4329 GCA_039809495.1 Sandaracinaceae bacterium | reverse complement strand
CTGGGGCTCGGTGTGCTGCTGATCTCGGGGATGCGGGAGCAGTATGCGGTGGAGCCGCGGGCGCCGATGAACAGCATTCCGAGGACAATCGCCGGTTATGAAGGCCGCGACATGATCGTACCGGAGGAAGAACGGAAAGTGGCCGGCATGACGGATTACATGATGCGGGTATACGGACCGGATTCGATGCCGGTGTTCACGACGTACGTGGGGTACTACGATCAGCAGGTGCAGGGAAAGTCCATCCATTCGCCGAAGAACTGTTTGCCGGGGGCAGGGTGGGAGATCATGAGTTCGAAGGCCATTGCGGCGCCGGGTGGAAAGGCTGGCGAGACCATCAATCGCGTGATCCTCTCGAATAAGGGTACGCGTGCGCTAGTATACTACTGGTATCAGGGACGGGGACGTATCAGTGCCAGCGAGTATTCCGTGAAATGGGAACTTATGCGTGACGCGGCGCTGGTTGGACGTACTGAGGAAGCTCTCGTTCGCATTGTGCTGCCTTTGTCTGGAGGTCAGCTCGCTGGTGCCAATGAACCTTTCGAGGAGGATGCGCTGGCTCACAGGGTGTCGACCGTGCTTCGTGGTGAGGTCACGCGGGTTCTTCCTGAATGGGCGGACTAGGCGGAGTGACGCAGCCAGATCATAGCGACTTAACTAGCCACCTTGGACCACTATTGGTCACAGGTGGCGCTGGGTTCATTGGAACCCACTTCTGCCGGCGTCTTCAAGCCGCAGGACGGCCATATGTGGTACTTGATCTTCATGAGCCTGCTCCGGACCTACGACCCACTCGGGTAGTCATTGGGGACGTACGAAACCCCCGCGCTGTCGATTTGGCTATGGATGGTTGTACTGAGGTCCTCCATCTGGCGGCGGCCCATCATGACAGTGGGATCGCCGAGGAGACCTATTTCGCGGTCAATGTCGATGGCACTGAGAATGTTCTCAGTGCAATGAAGAGATATGGAGTCGGAAGAATATGTTTCTTCTCGTCTGCGGCAATCTATGGTGAGACCGTAGACCCGGCCACAGAGACAACGACGCCACGACCGACAAGCCCCTATGGAAAGAGTAAGCTGCAAAGCGAGCAGCTCTTGGTGGATGCCGCGCACCACGACGACCTTTCGGTGTTAGTGATTCGGCCCAGCGTTACCTTCGGTGAAGGAAATTTCGCCAACATGTATGCGTTGATTCAGCAGATTGCGAATCGGCGATATATCCATGTCGGCCCCTCGCAGAATAGAAAGAGTCTCTCCTACGTCCGCAACCTAGTCGATTTTGTCTGGTGGGTATGGCCTTTACACCGTGAGGGATTTGATGTGTACAACTGGGTCGAGAGCCCTGATCTTACTAGTCGACAGATTGCGAGCCTCCTCGCCGATTTCGCTGGTGTACGGCTACCGTCGTTTGGCATCCCGCTATGGTTGGCTCTTGTCGCGGCAATGCCCTTCGAGCTCTCTTCTCGGATGCTAGGAGTGCGAACTGCAATAAGTCGTACGAGGGTCCGGAAGTTGGTGGTGGATCAGACTCAATTTGATTCAAGCAAAGCTCGGGAAAGAGGGTTCTCTGCTCCCGTCAGCTTAGAGGATGGATTGCGAGCTATGGTGGTTTGGTGTCGTTCTCTTTCTGGCGGGACTTCTCCAGCATCTCATATCCCACCATTTGAGATACAGTACGACGTAAGCGTGCGATCATGAAGGTGTACCAGCCAACACGGGCGCGGCGTCTTCCATGCGTCGGCTCCCTTCCGCGGATCTCTGTCCAGAATGCTGGTGGATATTGGGCAATGTCTGCCGTAGTTGCTATCGCAGTCGTGGCCTTAACCACTGTCCGCATTGGGGAGCTATTGGGGCCGATACGCATCTTGAAACCTGTCTTTGTTTCCACTTTGGCTGGGGTTGTCGCGCATTTGATTCAAACCCGACCCGTAGCCTGGGCGCGCCTATGGAAGTCACTCCCTTTTCGCTTGGTAGTCATGTACGCGATTGTCGTAGCGTTGTCTTTCCCATTCTCTATCTGGAAAGGAAGAACGCTATCTACTATGATGGTGTTGCCTTGGGCATTGGGGTTGGTTATCGTGGTAGGTCTGACTCGACCCACTATACGGGATGTTGATAACGTATTCCGATGGACTGCTTGGTTTACAGCGATCACGGCCGCGGTTCTTCTCGTCAACGGTGATGTTGTAGCGGGGAGTCGGTTAACTAGCAAAGGAAGTTATGATCCAAATGACCTAGCAGCTCTCTTTTGTTTCGCCATGCCTATCGCAATAGGTACAATGTTCCGAGGTCGTTGGTATTCCCGGATCTCGTCGTGTCTTTCTGCTGCAGTATTGTGTGTCGCTCTGATGGAAACGGGGTCTCGTGGAGGCCTGATTGGCCTTGTCGGAGGGATGCTGGTGTTCCTCTTGGCCTTTCAGCCTCGAACGGTACTTTTGGTTGGGGTGGTACTGTCGATCGCTCTCCCCGCTGCATGGCCGCTTGTCCCCGCAACTATGCGCGACCGAGCAGCTAGCCTCTTTTCTCTAGAGGACGACTACAATTCAACCAGCAACTCTGGGCGCATATACTTATGGAAGCGAGGCATAGTGTTCGCTCTGCAGCGTCCTCTGTTGGGAATTGGAGCCGGTACCTTTGAGGCAAAAATCGGCGATGATTTCCGAGTACAAGGATCCAGGGGGTCTTGGCACACGGCTCACAATACTTTCGTTCAGGTCGCTGCAGAACTTGGTCTGTTGGGCTTTGGTCTTCTGGTTTGGCTTCTGGCTCTCTACGGAAAGTATGCGGCAAAATTCTGGAGTTGGAAGAGCCGCGTGCATAGACCTGAGTATTTAGCAAGTCTAGTCGGTTACGTTGTTTGCATCATTTTCCTCTCCCATGGATACAGCTATATTCTGTTTGGTATCTTTGGATTTACGGTGCTTTTGAGTTCACTCTCTCGTGCGCTCCTCGAAGTTCAAGATCGTTCTCTCGACCAGTTTCGGTATAAGACCTCATCGAGAGGTGCTGCGATCAATGGCGCCAGATAGCAACCCTGCTTCTGCAGGTGTACGCGTCGAGAATAGAGAGGGTGCTAAGAGGTTAATCGACAAGCAAGCCTTCTTGCGTGGGACTGGCTGGGTGGCTGTGTCTCGATGGATCCCTTTGCTCGTCACATGGCCGATTTCTATTGCTCTCGCGCGAGTTTTGTCTCCGCAAGACTACGGTTATTTGGCTCTCATTTCTGTATTCACTAAGTTCGGACGTATTGTGGCGGAGGGGGGGGTATCAAATACGGTGGTACTTGGACCCACCTTCACTACCGAGGAATACGGAAGCTTATACGGGTTCTCGCTTTGCTCATTTGCTCTCATCGGCGTGCTTCTTTGTGCAATAGCGTTTCCCGTTCAGTCCATCTACGGGCAGGCTGGACTCGCGAATGTGATGTGGGTGCTCGCGGCAGGTTTCCTTTTGGAAGGAGCATCGCTGGTTCCCACCGCGCTACTTCGTCGGAGAATGCAATTCCGGCAGATTGCTGGAGTTGAGGTGCTTCGGGTTCTGGTAGATTCGATTTCTACGCTCTCTCTAGCACTTGCGGGTTGGAAATATTGGGCCCTCGTTATTGGGTACCTATCTGGTGCTTTGGTCGGAACTCTCGCTGTACTGTTGTTTGCAAAAATCCCACTGCGCCGTCCGCAGCTTAGTTTATGGAAGAAGATTCGCACACGAACCAGTCGCTTGTTGACTGCGTCGATGGCGAACTTTACTGCACAGAGTTCTGATGCGTGGGTTGGTGGCTTGGTCGTATCGGCCCAGGCTCTTGGGGGATACTCCTTCATGGCAAACCTGGCGCGTTCGCCTGTAGATAAACTCTCAGGGATTGTTACATTCGCGTCTACAGCTCTGTTCGGGAATGTACGTGAGTCGCATGAGCAGATTGCAAGACTTCTGGATCGTCTCTGTGCGATGATTGCCCTCATTATGTTCCCGATATTCGCTGGTCTCGCTCTCGTGGCACAAGATCTTATTAACGGAGCTTTTGGTTCTCACTGGGAATCGTTTATCCCTGTTCTTCAGATCATGTGTTTGCAGGCTGCAGTAGTACCAATTGCGACGGCGATGGACAATGCCCTCATTGCCACAGGTCAGGATCGAGTCTTTGCTGAGAATGGTCTATTGGCGGTATTCATTCTTCCACCTAGCTTTTTCATCTGCGGGCACATTTGGGGCGCCTCCGGCCTCGCGATCGCTGGACTGATGCCTCTCCCTGTTGTCACGGTTCGTCGTCTGTTGGCACTTAAAAAAGCTATCAACTACGATATGTTAGGGTGCGGTAGAGTCATGGGTC
>JBDHVC010000125.1:0-4390 GCA_039809495.1 Sandaracinaceae bacterium | reverse complement strand
TGCTGCGCAATGGCATGGCGACCTGGGAAGCGGCTTTTGAGAAGGCCCGCGCCAAGGGTGATGAGGCGGGTATGAAGTCTGCCGATCACCATCAGGATGAGTACGCCGAGCAAATCAAGGCGCTGATTGGCTTCAAGTCGGATTTGGGGCGTTTTTGTCGCACCTACTCCTATATCGCCCAACTGATTGATTTTGGCGACCCGGAGCTGGAGAACTTCGCCGCCTTCGCCAAGCTCTTGCAAAAGCGTCTATTGCACGAAGCACCTGAAACCGTGGACTTGACCGGCCTGGTGCTCACCGGTTTTGACATCAATGCTCGTTCAGATAACGCGGAAGACGAAGGCGAAACTCCGGTACTGCAACCGGTAGGTGCAGGCGGTGGTGGTGTGGCAGGCGACAAGCCGAAATTCGTCAAAGAGATTATTGAGCGGCTCAACAGTCTGTTTGGTGAGGCAACGCCGATTCAGGATCAGGTGGCCTTCGTGAATCAGATCTTTTCAATCGCTGGCGAAAGCGATGTGGTTATGGCTCAGGTGGAAAGCAACACCCGCGAACAGGCCATGAAAGGCAACCTCCCCGGTGCTGTTCAGCAAGCGGTAGTGCGTGCTTTGTCCAGCCACCAGAAGCTGGCCACCCAAGTGCTCAAGTCTGACCGCCAGGGAATGACCGCGCTGGTTGACGTGGTGTATGACCTGCTGCACGAAGGCAAGTCCATCGACCTGGATATGGATTAAGCCGATGCTTGACCTGCTGAATCTGCCAGGCATCAAGCCGGTGGATATGCGCCATGAAAGCAAGGGCCTTGTGATCGTTGCTGAGCCGGAAACGGTCGAGGTGCCTCTGTGTGGGGACTGCAATATCCCCATGCACAAGCACGGCAAGCGCAAAAACAAGTTCATGGACACGCCGTTGTACATGGAGCCCGTTCGCCTTGAAGTGCAGCGCCCGCGCTTTCGCTGTGAGGCATGCGGTAAGATGGCCATGCCGGAGTTGAGATGACAAACGCCGAGCCACCAAACGGCTGGTCGATGTCATCCGACAGCAGTGCCTGGGAACCACCTTCCGTGCTCTGGCAGAGCAAACCGGCGTTGCGGTGAACACCGTGAAAAGCATTGCCCACGACCTGATAGACGAACTATCGCAAACCGTACACTACGAAACCCCCGTCATCATGGGCATCGACGAAGTGAACCTGGCTGGTGGTTACCGCTGTGTAATCACCAACCTGGCAACCAACAACGTCTTTGATATGTTGGAACATCGTACTCAAGAGCACCTGAAGCCCTTCTTCAAGGATTTGCCGGATGCTGACAAGGTGGAATGGGTCTGTACTGATATGTGGCGGCCCTTCAAGCGTTCGTTTGCTCAGTATCTGCCGAACGCCAAGCTGGTGATCGACAAGTTCCATGTCGTCAAAATGGCCTCTGAAGCCTTGGAAGCGGAGCGCAAGAGCTATCAGGCACAGTTAAGCAAAGAAGATCGGATTTACGTCAAAAAGTCCATTCGCTGGCTCACCCTGAAGCGGCCCGGCAACCTGACGACCGCAGAGCAAAAGGCGCTGGAGATCGTGAAGCAGGCGATCCCAGAACTTGCCGTGGCCTATGACTTCAAGGAGGCCTTCTTCTGCATCTACGACGAACCCGACAAGCAGAGTGCTCAGAAAGCCTTTGAGGCTTGGGAGAACAGCCTGCCGCCTTATGGCATGGAGCCTTTCAAAAAACTGGTGAAAACGGTACACAACCATTACGACGACATCTTTGCCTACTGGGATGCGCCGTTCTCAATCACCAATGGGTATACCGAAGGACTTAACGGCTTGATCAAGATGTCCAACCGGTTAGGTCGGGGTTACAGCTACGACATCATCCGTGCAAAGACGTTGTACTCCAAAGAAGCCCGCAAGGTCGGCAGTGGTATTCGAGCAGGACGAGGCAAGGTCGAGTATGGACCTCACATTCCGACATTGTTGAGGCAGGCAGAAGGTGGAGAGTTGGATTAACGCGAGAGAGGGCGCGTCTGAGAATCCAACCAATGTTAGATTCTCGCAGGGTGATGAAAAACAGACAAATCCAACCAGAAGCAGCTTTTTGTCCGACTAAGAATCAAGGGTTAGAATGGATGAATTCCAACCCTAGAATGCAAATAGCCTAAATAAAAATGGTAACTCTGAAATATAGTTACAAACTTTATTAGGACAATTTTAGTAAAAAATTCACAAAATAGCTGATAAAAGTTACCAACATTATTTTTCCTAGGGATTAAGGAAAGACACAATATTGCGGTTATAAACCACAATTTATTACTGACTTTATTATCCGGCTACACCTGCCGCTGAAAAATAAGCGATTCATTTTTGGTGCCCAAAAAAGATTATAAAGCCCGCCAGCTTTGCCAGCGGGAATGGTCATTAAAGCTCTACGCCATGGCCGCGTGACCGTTTGCGGGTGGCTGGTTTTTCCGTGCTGGCCGCAACCGTCGTTGCTGCGCGCGGGCCTTCGCTGCTGACGTTATTTCCGTCATGCACAGCTTGGCGCTGCTCTTTTAGTACGTCGCCCTGCCTGGCGTTGCTACGATCCAGATTGGTGACTGCAGACATGCCGGCATGTGATTTACCGTTCGCTGTTAAGGCGTCCTTGGCGTCGGCTCTTGCCTTGGTATTGCCGGCTGCGGCCGATGCCATGAGGGTTTGTGCTGCTGATCGCTCCTGTGCCACGAAAACATCATCTGCTGTGGTGTCGAGGTTGTCTCGCGCTTCGGACTCGCGTTCTCTCGCCAGTGACATCATACGGTCGTAGTTTATGGCCGCTTCTGCCTTCGCTTGGGCAACACGCTTTTCCAGCTCTTTCTTGGTAGCATCATCTCCATGTTGATTTGCGTAGTCATTCCAATCGGTACCTTTGTCGGTAGTTGAAAACGTAGGTGCCATAATCCCTCCACCGTATTGTTCGGCGGCCTGCAGGGCTTTTGCAATCCCGACATTTACATCGGTTTGCCGAGATGCTGTGCTTTTTCCCGTGCGTTCATGGTCATTATCTGCTGCAAAAAACAAAGTTCGTTCAGGCCAACGTTCGCGAAAATCGCGAGCAACCGCATTGAGATTGCCACTGTCAAACGCGACAATCACCGGATGGCCCATAATGCGGGCCACGGTGTCACCCGTGGCATAGCCTTCTGCAATAACCAAAGGCATGGTCGGGTTTTTGTGAAGCGCGAGGCTTAAGCCGTTAAGACTATCGGTGCCAGCAACGGCAAAGTTGCCTGTTTTTTGGCCACCCTTCATCAAGCCCTTCATTTTGGTGTTAACACTCTGGACTGACCGGATTGTGCCGTCACCGCCCATTACGGGAACGAGCAAATCTCCCGCAAGAAAAATGCGGGCATCTGGCTCGGCTTCACGCATGGCTTTAGCCTGCTTCACGTTGGTGGCAATCCTCACGCCTGCGGCCTGTGCTTCTTCGGATATTTTTTGCGGAACCACCCGTAAGCCGTTTTCACCTGGCTGTTTGATGTTTTTGGTTTTGCAGTATTCGTTGTCTGCGGTCGCTGCCGGCGCTTCGTTCCATATTGCCTGCGCGATCTTTGCCATGGCTTCATGCTTGGCCACGGTCGTCTTTGCTCGACGTTCAGAACGTTCCTCAGCTTCACGATTCAGGCGTGCGCGTTCCTCGGTATTGATTGAGGCTACTGTGCCCTGGTACTTCCAATTGATGGGTTTACCATCTTTGTGATTCTGAATAAAACCGCCTGGTATGCGTCCTTCCAAGTGAAATGCATACGCACCACTGGTCGCACCGCCCTTATCACCGACCACCTTCACCCGGTAAATTTTACCGTCTGCGATTGGAGCATCGTCGAGCAATAAGCCGGCCGCTTTCAACGCGTTAGCGAACTGCTGTTCCGGACTTTCTGGTATGAGCGGCTGAACACGTTTGTTGCCTTCCTTCCAACGCTCCATCCGAGAAAGATCAGCACCGGCTGGCGCGTACCAAGCTTTGCTCTCTTTGTCCCATTCGAGCTTGAAACCTGATTGTTTGGCGGCCGCCTTGGCCTGATCCTTTTCTGAATAAGGCACCGCCAGATATGTACGATCTGGCATTGGACTCTCCGGTGGATGGTGACGAATAACAGTCTCGGCAGGGACGTTGCCAGCCAGCTCGTTTCCTGGCAGCAGGTCATTTAGCCTGTCGCCATCTGAAAGTGTAGCCAGCATAACGGCGGCTATCGTTGCCTTGCCCTCGTTCGAGCTGTTGTAAGGCCATGCGCCACTCGAGCCCGTGCGGATGTCGTAGCCGATAGCCTTCCATTGATCTCTAGGGTTAAAATAGGTGTAGAGGTTTGTGAAATGCTCAAGTGCTTTTTTTGCTTCCTGGCCAGGACGATCCTGACGTTG
>JBDHVC010000124.1:0-4639 GCA_039809495.1 Sandaracinaceae bacterium | reverse complement strand
GGGCGTGCTGGGCCACGTCAAACGCACCGGCACGGCCGGCGACCTGCTGGCGCCCCAGGTGACCGACGCGCTGATCCCCCACGAGGTAGCCGCCCGCCAGCGCGGCCGCGCCGTGCTGGGCGCCGCCGGCGGCAAGCTGACGCACACCATGACCCTGCCGCTGCTGACCGGCGGCAGCAACCCCGGCCTGATCCAGCCCGGCTACCTCATTGAGGTCAACGACATCGGCCACACCTGGCGCGGCCTGGTGCGCGGCATCCGCGTCACCGCGGGCCTACCCACCGTACGCCAGACCATCACCGTGGAACGCGAGGCCGTCAACCCATGAGCACCACCCTTTACACCCGGCTGATGGAGCTGCTGCCCAGTCAGCCCGTACTGACGGCCACCGTCTCCACCGTCTACCTGGACGAGACCGCCCTGGTCACCATGCCCGGCGGCGCGCAGGCGCGCGTGCGCAATCCGCTGGCAGCGGGGCAGGGCGATGTCGTGTACGTGCAGGACGGCGCCGTGATCGGCCAGGCCCCGGCGCTGCCGGTGGTGGTGATCGAGATCTGAAAAAACAACAACCCATGGGAGGGCTATGGCCTCACAAGAAATCAATGTGCCGGTCGAGGTGCAAAAGCTGATGCCGGGCGTGATCGGCTCCATCGGCGCCATGCTGTGGATCAACGCCCCCTGGCCCCGCCGCGTGGCCATGGTGGCGCTGGGCAGCGCGGCCAGCTACTACGGCGCCCAGCACCTGGCCACCATGCTGGGCATGGGCGAGGGCCTGAGCGGCTTCCTGGTCGGGCTATTCGGCATGTCCGTGGTCGACTCGGTTTTCAAGACCTGGGCCGACATGGGCCTATCCGTCATGGTGCGCGACTGGCTTCGCGCCCGCCTGGGCCTGCCGCCCAAGGAGGGTTGACATGCAGCATGTGCAACACATGGACGCCTGGGGCGGCTTCGTCGTGCTGGCCTACGCCGTTTTTTTGTCGGCCTGCACCGTGGGCGCCTTCAGCAGGGCTTTTCAGGCCAATCTGGCGCAGCGCCTGGCCTTGGCCCTGTTCGCCGTCTGGTCGGCCTGGCGCATGGGCCTGGTCTGGCGCCACGGCTGGGGCTACCCGCACGAGCCCCTGGTGGCGTCCGCCATGGCGCTGTACGCGCTGGGTAGCGCCTACAAAACCATCATTTTTCGTCTGCGAGCCAAAAAAGGAGGGCGCCGCCATGGGGATGTTTGACTACTTTATCGAGCGCGTGCTGGTGCACGAGGGCGGCTACGTCAACGACCCGCGCGACCCGGGCGGCGAGACCAAATACGGCATCGCCAAACGCAGCTATCCCGGCGTGGACATCCGCAACCTGACGCGCGCCCAGGCCGTTGACATCTACCGCCGCGACTTCTGGCAGCGCGTGCGCGGCGATGAGCTGCCGCGTGAATTCGCCTTCCAGGCGCTGGACGCCGCCGTCAACCACGGCATCGGCAACGCGGTGCGCTGGATGCAACGCGCCGCCTGCGTGGCAGACGATGGCGTGATAGGCCCCGTCACCCTTGCAGCCGTGCAGCGCGCCCAGCCCGCCGACCTGGTGCTGCGCTTCAATGCCGAGCGCCTGCGCTTTTACGCCAAGCTGACCGCCTTCAGCACCTTCGGTCGCGGCTGGGTCAACCGCGTGGCCGGCAACCTTGATCACGCCGCCGCCGACAACTGAGGGAGTCACATGAGCCCAATCCTGTTCTTGATGTGGTGGCCTGGCTACTGGTGGAGGTGGTGGCAGTGACGCGCCGCACCATCCTCACCAGCCCGGCGTTGTTGCCCTACACCCTGGCAGCCGGTGCCGCCGTGACCGGTGCCGGCGCACTGCTGGGCTACGGCATCTATCAACTGTGGCCGCTGCTGCGCCACGCCATTCACCTGGCCACCGCCCCATGAGTGACTGCTGCGCCGCCGCCCAGCGCGAGGTCGCCTACCTGCTGGGCGAGTGCGACAAGGCCACGATGGAGATAGACCTGCTGCGCGCCACGGTGCGCCGCCAGACCGTGGCCGAGCTGGCGCGCCAGGTGCCGCTGGCACACGAACGCATCGCCCTGCTGGCCGACCAGCACCTGCGCAGCTGGCGGCCCGATGACATACAGGCCTTCGCGCGTGCGATTGAGCGTGCGCATGGCATACGCAACCCGGCGCCCGGCCTGCTTGACTGGGCGGAATCTGTGCGCGGCACGATGGAGGCAGCATGAAGTGGACACCTGACGCCGATGCGCTGCTGATGCGCCTGCGGCACGAGCACCAGCTCAAGGACTTGGCTGCTATTTTTGGTTGCAGCAAGCAAGTCGTGTCCGAGCGGATTGCCAAGCTGCGCCGCGCGGCCGTGCGCCAGGCTGGCGCTGAGCTGATGGGGGTGTGGGCATGATCCCGGCGCTCTACACCCACGCCGGCGCAGCGCTGCTGGCCGGCGCCCTGGCCTTTGCTGGCGCCTGGCAGGTGCAGGCCTGGCGCCTGGGCGAGCAGCTTGCCGGCCTCAAAACAGACCATGCCAAGACCCTGCAGGCCATCGCCGACAAGACCGCCCAGGCGCGCGCTGCCGTGGCCCGCTACGAGCTGGCCGCCCATGCGCAGCTGGCCGACAAGGACGCCCAGTTTTACAAGGAGCTGACCCATGCCAAATCCGAATCTGACCGCCTGCGCGCTTGCGTTGCTGCTGGCGCTTGTGGGGTGCGCATCATCACCCGCAGTACCGCCTGTGCAGCCCGTGGTGATGTGCCCCAAGATGCCGGCGCCGGCAGCGTGGGCGATGGAGCCGTCGCGCTCGATGGAGATACTGCAGGGCGTGTTCTCAATCTACGGGAGTCCGTCCAGTCGGACGCCGCCAAGCTCGCCTACCTCCGGGAGTACGCCAGCGCGTGCTGGCGGTCTGGCGTTGAGGGCGCCGTGAGACAATAGCCGCCATCTGTTGGGGGCCATCAGCGCAAATGCCCCCGCAATTTGCCCCCACTTTTTGCCGGGAACGCCCTGTTTATGCGGCACTCCGGCCCCGGCTCGGGGCACCATCCATGGTGCATGCGCAGCGCGGCAATTGCACAATCCTGCACAAAACAACAACTTGGGCCGGGTCAAGCGGTGCTACAGTGCGCCGGCTGCACTGCTTTGCACAATGCGCGCCCCCAAAATCCCCGCAATCATCCCCCCAATCCATGGCGACACCCAGGCAGACAGCGGCCGGCACCTGGCGCGTACAGATCGAGGTGCGCGGCACGCGCGACGCTGCCACGCTGCCGACCAAGCGCCAGGCCGTGGAGTGGGCTGCGCAGCGCAAGGCGCAGCTGCTGGCCGAGGGGCGCGGCGGCATGGGCGAGGTCAAGACGCTGGCTGATGCCCTGGCGCGCTACGGGCGCGAGGTGTCGCCTACCAAGCGTGGCGAGGCCAAAGAGCTGCTGCGCCTGGCGGCATTTGCCAAGCACCCCGACTTTCCGGCGCGCGCGCGGCTGGCCGATCTGCGGCCTGAGCACCTCGCCGCGTGGCGTGACGCCCGCCTGGCCGTCAACTCGCGCGGGTCTGTGCTGCGCGATATGACGCTGGTGTCGCATGTGCTGGAGGTGGCGCGTCGGGAGTGGCGATGGATCCCAAGCAACCCAATGAAAGACGTGCGCAGGCCGGCCGAGCCGGATCATCGCGAGCGCATCATTGCCCCGTGGGAGGTGCGGCGCATGCTGCGGGTGATGCAGTGGTCACGCCGTGCGTCGGTGCGCAGCGTGTCGCAGGCCGTGGCCTGGTGCTTTGTGCTGGCCCTGCAAACTGGCATGCGGGCGGGCGAGCTGTGCGGGCTGCAGTGGGTGGATGTGCGGCCTGATTTTGTCGTGCTGCACCCAGGCAAGACAAAGACCGGCAAGGGCCGGGAGGTGCCGCTGTCGCCAACAGCGCGGCGCACGATAGAGGCCATGCGCGGCTGGGACGATGTGACGGTATTCGGGCTGCGCGCGCAGTCGCTGGACGCGCTGTTTCGCAAGTACCGATCGCGCGCCGGGCTGGAGGGGTTTACTTTCCACGATGGGCGCCATACCGCGGCGACCCGCCTGGCGCCCATCGTGGATGTGCTCACGCTGTGCAAGATTTTCGGCTGGTCAAGCGCCACGCGGGCGCTCGTCTACTACAACCCGCGCGGATCTGAGATGGCGCGCCGGCTCAGTGCTGGCGCTGCTCCCATTCGATAACCTCCGACAGCAGCCATTTGCCGTCACTGCCGGGGCGTGGCATGGTGCCATCGCTTGCCAGGCGCTGGCGCAGGGTGTTGCGGTGTATGCCCAGGCGCTGCGCGAGCTGCTCGCGCGTGATGCGCGTGCCCAGTGCGCGTGCCATCAGGGCGACGGTGGCCGCCATCTTGTCGATGCGGTCAAGGATGATGGTGTCTGCTGTCATTGCGCTGGCTGGTCAAAGTCGGGGATGGGCTGGCGCTTGTCGCGCCGGTTGCGTGCTCGTCTTGACATGGGTTATCCGGTATTTTTTAGGTTTGGCTAAACGGCTGGTGGTTATGGCGTTGGCCGTTTAGGCGGTGTTCGCGCGGCTGGTGGTTGTCGTCTAATTCTGGTTAGCCTGTATCAGTTCCACGAATTTCCCGAGCCACTGAGGAACTTCAAATGGCAAGTATTCAAGCCCGTCTTCTG
>JBDHVC010000123.1:0-4720 GCA_039809495.1 Sandaracinaceae bacterium | reverse complement strand
TCGTCTTCGTCGTCTTCGTCGTCTTCGTCGTCTTCGTCGTCTTCGTCGTCTTCGTCGTCTTCGTCGTCTTCGTCGTCGTCTTCGTCTTCGTCGTCTTCGTCTTCGCCTTCGTCTTCGTCTTCGCCTTCGTCTTCGTCTTCGTCGTCTTCGCCTTCGTCTTCGTCTTCGCCGTCGCCGTCGTCTTCTTCGTCGTGGGATCGCCGCTCGTCCGGCTCCGACGCCGTCTCCACGTCCTCGCCCTCGAGCGGCAGCTCTCCTTGCGCGTCGGGCTCCGGCTCGCCGTGGAGCCGTCGCGCCGCCTCGGCCTCCTCGGCATCGATCTCCTCGTCCGAGTACGCGCGCGCCTCGACGTCGATGTCCGCGATCTCCTCGATGGCCTCACCCGTCCGCCGCTGAAAGAGCGCGCGGCTCTCCTCGGAGAGCTCCGAGTACTCGCGCAGCGTCGGGAGATCGGCGAGGCTCGGGAGGCCGAAGAATTCGAGGAAGTAGGCGGTCGTCCCGTAGAGGAGCGGTCGCCCTGCCTCCTCCTTGCGCCCGAGGATCCGGACGAGCCCCTTGTCGAGCAGCACCTTCAACGCCGACCCGGAGTCGACGCCCCGCACCTCGTCGATCTCGGGCCGCGTGATGGGCTGCCGGTAGGCGAGGATCGAGAGCGTCTCGATCTGCGCGCGGGTCAGCCGCACCGGCTTCTGCGCGACGAGCTCGCGGACGAACGGGGCGTTCTCGACCGACGAGCGGAATTGGTAGCCCCCGGCGACCTCGACGAGCTCGATCCCGCGCCCCCGATACTCCTCGACGAGGAGATCGAGCAGGCGCTGCACCTCACGCGCGCTCGCCCGCGCGATCTTGGCGATCCGCCCCGCCGGGAGCGGCTTGTCCGCGACGAAGAGCAGGCTCTCGAGGATCCCCTTGAGGTGCCCCTCGCCGACGGGCACCGGCGGCGCCTTCTCGAGCCCTGGGCGCGAGCGCGGGATGAGCTCGAGCTCCTCTTCCTCCTCCACCTCGTCGATCCCCGGCGCCTCGGCCCCTCCTTCGTCGGGACCCACCGAGTCGCGCGTGGATGGCTCGCTCGGGCTCGGCTCCTCGAGGCCCGACGGCGGCGCGCCCTCCGGCGCATCCTCCGCCTCCGCGAGCGCCTCGGCGCCGGAAGCCGGCTCGATCGGAGCCGCGGCGCGAGGCGGGTCGTCTCGACCCTCGGGCGGCTCCGACGCCGGGTCGGTCTCGGGCTCTTCGCGAGCGGGTCGGGTCGGTCGCTTCCGCGTCATGTCTCGTCGTCCAGAGCCGAGGCCTCGCCGCGCGGCGCGGGCGCTTGGGACGGCCTGGGCGGCGCATCCTGCATGTCGTCCTCGTCCGCATCAAGCGCCTCGCCGAGCGGATCCTCGTCCGGCCGGGCCACGCTCTCGTCGATCGCGTCGTCGTCGGGCTCGAGCGGGAGCGCGCCGCCCTCGTACGCGTCGACGTCGTCGAGGCTCCCCGCCTCCACCTCCGTCACGAGGAGCTCGAGGTGGATCGCTCCGACGACGTCCGCCTGGTAGATGCGCGCGAGCCTGCGCTTGGCCATCTCGAGGATCGCGAGGAACGTGACGACCACGTCGTAGACCGTGCGGACGTCGTCGAAGAGCTCGTCGAACGTGCAGCGCCGCCTCCCCCGCATCCGCTCGGTGAGGAACGACATGCGCTCCTGGATGCTCACGCCCTCCGCGGTGATCTCGAACGCGAGTTCGACCTTCCTGCGGGTGAGCACGCCCTGAAAGGCGTCGAGCAGCTTGAAGAGCTCGATGCTCGCGAGCGGCGCGGGCCCGCTCGCCTCCGGCGCCTCCATCCCCCGCGTGAAGACGTCGCGCCCGGCGACCCCACGCGCGAGGAGCTGCGCGGCGGCGTCCTTGTACTTCTGGTACTCGAGCAAGCGCCGGATGAGCTCGGCGCGAGGATCGATCTCCTCGCCGCTCTCGTCCTCGTCGTCCGAGGCCGACGGATCGGGCGGGAGCAGCATCTTGCTCTTGATATGAGCGAGCGTCGCCGCCATCACGAGGTACTCGCTCGCGATGTCGAGATCGAGCCGCTCCAGCATCGTCAGGTACTCGAGGTAGCGCTCGACGACGAACGCGATCGGCAGATCGAGGATGTCGAGCTCGTGCTTCTGGATGAGGTGGAGCAGGAGATCGAGCGGACCCTCGAAGGAGGCCCCGGAGCGCTGGGGGACGTGGAGCTGGAAGCTCGGATCGAGCGCCTCGACCCTCGGAGCCGCCTCGCCCGGTGCGCGCGACGCGACGCTCGCCGCCTCTTCGCCGAGCAGAGGGGCGCCTCTCGCGCGGGATCCGTGCCGTTTCGACGAGCGTTCCGCCATGAAAGACCGCGCGAGCTACTCCGGATCGAGGAGGGGGTCAACCGCGAGGCCGCGCTCCTCTCACGAGGCCTCGCAAACGAAGAAGGCCCCTCGTGGGGCCTTCTCCGTACGTCAGCGCGAGCGGCGGCTCAGGGGAACGGGAAGCCCGCGTCGCCGAGCCCCGGGAACTCGAAGCCCGTCCCGCAGGTCTCCTCGCCCTCGCACCTCATGCCGCAGCTGCCGCAGTTGTTGTTGTCGACGGCGACGCAGCCGGTGCCGGGGCAGCAGACCTCGCCGCAGCTCCCGCCGAAGCCCGGGATGCCCGGGATGGGGAAGCCACCACCGCCGCCACACTCGGAGATGTTGTCCGTGCTGCAGCTCGGCGTGCCCCCGCCGATGGGGAGCCCGCCGCTGCCGCCCGAGTCGGCCGGCGTACACGCTCGCCCCGCGCCGGGGCACGAGCAGCTCCCCCTCACGCACTCCTCGCCTGCCATGCAGGCGTGGCCGATGGCGCCGCAGTTCGCCGGGTCGCTCGAGACGTCACGGCAGGTGGTGCCCGCGCAGATCATCCCGGTCGGGCAGGGACGCCCGGTGGAGCCGCACACGCACATGCCACCCTCGCAGCTCTCGCCCGCGGCGCACGCCGTGTGAGACGGCCCGCAGCTCTCGGGCGTGTCGCTCCGCAGGCACTGGTACTCGCCCGTTGGGCCGAGGCCGCAGCTCTCGCCGCGCGCCGCGTTGCACGCCTGGTAGTTGCCGCACATGCAGACCGTCGTCGCGCCGCCGCCGGGGCGCCCGCAGTGGTTCGCGACGCTCGCGTCGCACGCCCGTCCACACGAGCCGCAGTTCGCGAACGAGGGATCGCTCGCGCTCACGCCGCCCGTGCGCGAGACGCACGTCGAGCCGCAGCACATCGAGTCCGCGCTACACGCAGGCGAGCAGCTGCCCGGGTTGTAGTACGCGTCGGCCGCCGTGATGGGCCCGGCGTCGGGGAGCGTGGACGTGCTCGTGCACGCGCGGTTCACGCAGATCTGTCCCGCCGCGCAGACGTTGCCGCACGCGCCGCAGTTGGCCGGATCGGAGAAGTGATCGATGCACCGGTTGCCCGCGCTCGAGCTGCAGCAGATCTGGACCGACGAGCACGACGGCGTGCAGCGCGCGGGGGTCGATCCGCCTCGGTTGTCACAGCCCCACGCGAAGAGCAGCGCGGCTCCGAGCGCGACGAGCAGGAAGTCATGGAAGCGAGACCTTGAAGCGGACGACGTCATAGGTACCTCTCGTCAAGAGCAGCGGATCGATCGACGACCGAGCGACGAACCATGCGCATCGAGCAGACGACCCGAGGAGGATCGTCGAGTGAGCCGCGGAGATCAAGCCGCCCCGCGCGAGGCGCGAGCGAGCGACGCGGGAACCTTCCCTCATGGAAGTGAGTTTTCGCACATGTCGCAACGAGCGCCGAAGAAGTTGGTTTGCGCGAGGCGAGAGGGGTCCGCTAGAACGCGCGCTCCCACGATGTACGTGGGTTCTTGCTCGACCGCCGAGCGCATGGCGCGCGGCTTGCGGAGGCTACGATGAAGAAGGTGTTCTGGATCCTCGTAGGTGGCGCGTTGATCACGGCCTGTGGCGGCCCCAAGACGGATCGTACGGACGCGGGCACGACCACCGTCACCGATAGCGGGACGATCACCCTGATCGACTCGGGCAGGCCCACCGCGACGGACGCGGGGCGACGGGACTCGGGCGGATCGACGACGACCTGCTCGGCCTGGGACGGCATCACCGCGACGAGCATCGCGCCGGTCCCCGCGAGCTGCATGCCGCGCTGCGCGAACTCGACGCTCGCCGCGATCAACGCCTGCCCCGAGGGCGACGACGGGACCTGCCTCGGCAACGCCCTCAGCGCCGACACCACCCCGAGCGTGACGATGCCCGCCGGCACGTCCTCGATCCCGCTCGACTGCGGCACGTGCTTCGACATCCAGCGCTTCCACTGCTTCTCGCAGGTCTGCCCGGACAGCGCGTCGCCCTTCCTGGTCTGCGATCGGACCACGGATCCCGATCGCTGCGAGGGTGAGATGACGGCGCTCCAGACCTGCCTCAACGGCTTCGGCGAGGGCTCGCCGCAGCGCACCACGCTCAACGAGTGCTTCAACACCCAGGTCATCGCCTGCTTCAACACGAGCGGCGGCTTCCTCCCGACGGGCTTCCCCGCCATCGACTTCGCGCAGTTCTCGGCGCGGATGTCGCGCGTCCAGTTCTGAGCCCTCGGAAGTCTCCCCGCGGCGGAGCGCGCGTGGCCTCGAGCCCGCGCGCTCCGCGCTTGTGCGCCCAGCATGGGCGCGACCTTGCCGGTGCAAGTCCGGCCGAAAGGAGATCATCCCGATCGAAGCGAGC
>JBDHVC010000122.1:0-4828 GCA_039809495.1 Sandaracinaceae bacterium | reverse complement strand
TCGGCCTGGTCGATCGCGGCGAGCGCCGCGTCCGGCGTCGAGAGCCACGCGGGGAGCTCGGTCGGCGCGGCCGTCGCGCTCGCGGCGTCGCGCGCGGGCGGCGCGCAGCCCGCGACGAGCCGCACGCGCGCCCCGCGATAGCTCGCGGCGCGAGCCGGGGGTTGCTCGCGAAGCCGCGCGTAGGGCACGCCGAGGTCCACGAGCTCCGCGATCACCGCTTGCGCCCGGGCGCGCGCCCGCTCGCGCTGAGCCGCCTCCGCGCTCCCGAGCGCGCGCTCGATCGAGGGCGCGAAGCTGTGGTCGTCGTACTGCCCCTGGATCTCGAGGCAGCGATCCTCGGGCGCCGCCTCGAGGCACGCGCTCATCGCGCGCAGCCCCTCGCGCCAGCCCTCGACGAACGTCACCTCCGGGCTGCCGGCGGTGTCGGCGGCCCCGTCGAGCCGCAGCTCGCCGCACGCCTGCTGAGCCCACGCAGGGCCCGAGGCGAACGAGACGAGCGCGATCGAGGCGATCGAGGCGATCGAGGCCCAGAGGCGCGCGCGGCGGGGGCTCATGGGGCTCGCTCTCATTGGACCTCGAAGACGACGGTCGCCGTGAGCCTGCACCCATCGTCCTTTCGGATCTCGATCCGCACGGGCTCGGTGGTCCAGTCCGACACGCCGGCGTAGTTGAAGGGGCCCGTCGCGGTGTCTGGGAGATGGTCGTCACCCGTGGTGTCGTCCTCGTAGACGCCCGAGGTGATGATCGTGAAGCTCTCGCCCTGCGAGAGGATGCTCCGCGTCGTGGACACGGCGCGGCACGCGCGGCCCTCGGGGACGTCGCGACAGGCGGCGAAGTCGTAGGACACGCGACCCGTGGGGCTCGAGCTCATGGTGCCGTAGAACTGACCGCCGTCGCTGCTCCCGCTCTCGCAGTCGCCGCCGACGACGACGCTCGCCGTGAGGGCGATCCAGCGGTCGGGCCGGAGCGGGTCGCGCGGCGTCGTGAAGCCAGAGGGCGGCGTGAGCTCGCGCGAGTCGCTCGTGCCGTCGGCGTCGGTGTCGGTGCTCCGCGGATCGAGGCCGCGCGAGCGCTCGCCGTCGTCGCGCAGGCCATCGCCGTCCGTGTCCGCGAGGGCCGGGCTCGAGCTCACCGCGCGCGCGGACGTCGCGCCGAAGACCGTGACGCTCCACCCGGTGATCTCGTCCGGATCGGAGAGCGTGTCCCCGTCGGAGTCCGTGCTGCGGGGATCGCTGTGCGTCGCGCTCGAGGACTCGGTGAACGAGCAGTGGAGCGCGCCGCGGCAGCGCGTGTCCGCCGCGACGATCTGCGTGAACGTCCACCACGGGTCCGTGAGCGCGATCTCGCGCCCGTCCCGCAGGCCGTCGCCGTCCGTGTCGGAGCTGCGCGGGTCGGTGCGCAGGATGTTCTCGTAGGTGTCGGGCACGCCGTCGCGATCGGTGTCCGGGCTCAGCGGGTTCGACGTGACGTGTCGCGTCACGCCGTCGACCACGACGTCCCAGCCGTTCGTCTCCTCCGAGTCGAAGAGGCCGTCCTGGTCGCTGTCGATGAGGCTCCCCGCGTCGCGCGCGTTCGGGTTGCCGCCCGTCGCGAGCTCGCGGCCATCCGAGATGCCATCGAGGTCCGTGTCCGCGGAGCGCGGATCGAGGACGAAGCGGCCGTCGTGGAGGGCGCGCGCGAAGTCGTCACCCGTGGGGAGCGTCTCGAGGCGACCGTCCAGGCCCGCGTGCACGCAGCGCTGATCGGGCGCCGCCGCCCCGGTGCGCACGATCACGTCGTCGCTCCCGGGCGCGACGCTGAGCGTCGAGCAGAGCCCGTCGGGCCCCGGCGCGATCGCCGCGAGCAGCACGACCCGGTCGTCACCCGCCGGGGTCGAGTCGATGACGCCGTTCGGCCCGGCCTCGAGCCAGATCCCATCGGTCGGCGAGGCGACGAGGACGTCGTCGCCCGAGACGACGCCGTCGAACGCGCGGTTGCCGCCGTCGAGCAGCACGTTGTCGCTGTAGGGGCGGAGGGTGAGGAGCGGATCGTTCGTCGGGTCGAGGTCGAAGTCGGAGAGCGTGATCTCGAGATCCTCCTCCTGGAGCTCCACGCCGTCGGAGACGCCGTCTCCGTCCGTGTCGCCGCGCGTCGGGTCGGTGCCCGCGAGGCGCTCCGCCGTGTCCGAGACGCCGTCCGCGTCGGAGTCGGCGCGCGCCGGGCTCGAGAAGGCGAGGTAGGGCGGGCGCGTCGTGACGCGGACGGGCACGCCGTCGCGCACCTCCTCGAGGTCCGAGAGGCCGTCGCCGTCGGTGTCCGCGAGCCGATCGCTCGAGCCGTAGAGGAGCTCCTCGCGATCGAAGAGGCCGTCCTCGTCGAGATCGCTCGCGTAGAGCAGGAGGTAGCTCTGCCCCGCGCGGAGCTGGATGTCGGAGAAATTCGTGTCCGCGGAGAGCGTCGTGTTGTCGGTCAAGACCGTCCAGAAGCGCTTCTCGGCGCCGTCCAGGGAATTCTGGACCTCCCGAACGCGGACGAGGCGCTCGACCCCGTCGTCGCTCGTGAGCGTCCCGAGGGTGCCCCGCACCGCCTCGGGCCAGCCCCCCCGCGGCGGCGTGAGCGGGAGGGGCGTGTCGTCGTCGTGCGTGACCGAGAGCCCGATGATCTCGAGGGCGCGCGCGATCGAGATGCCGCGCGGCTGACCGCGCTCGTCGAAGGAGTTGTGCGTCGCGACGCGGTAGCTCGCGACGCGGCCGTCGCCGTAGTCGATCGTGAGCCCCGCCGTGCGGCTGTTCACCGTCGCGGACGTATAGGCGAAGTTGCGCCCGTCCTCGTCGGTCACGTCGAAGTTCGCGACCTGGAAGACGAGGCCCGTCGGATCGCGGAGCAGGTCGTCGACGAGGTTCGGGAAGATCTCGGAATTCTCGAAGACGATCGGGCCGCGCTCTGGATCGAGGGGGCCGAGGTTGATCGAGATCGGCTCGCGCGGGCGGAGCGTGCCGACGGGGCGGAACGTGCCGTCGCGGCCGCGATCCTGACGCAACACGGAGATCTCGAGGTTCTCCATCGTGAAGGGCACGGAGCCCTCGTTGGCGATGTTGACCGTCGCCAGCATCCGCGCGGAGCTGATCGTGCGCGTGACCGAGCGGCTCTCGCTCTGCTCGAAGCCCTCGGAGACCGAGCGGTCCCAGCTCTGCGTCGCCTGGCGCGAGGACTCGCTGCCCACGGTGGAGCTGTAGCCCTCGGCGCGCGACTGCTCGAACCCGACGCTCGCCGTGACCTTGCCGCTCCACACCGTGGGCCCCCCGCCGAAGCCGAACTCGACGCCGAGGCTCTGGCTGAAGCGGTTCTCCGCCTGCGTGCTCCGCGTGTCGCTGCGGCTGAGCGAGCTCGCCTCGGACTGCGAGACGCTCGTCGACGCGCTGGTCTCGTTCGAGTGCGTCGTCCCCGTCTCGTCGGTGTAGCTGTTCTGGATCTCGACCTGGAGGTCGTAGCCGCCGACGACGATGCGCGGGCGCGGGAGGTCGGCGAGGAGCGGGTTGCGGCTCAGCTCGAATTGCTCGGCCTCGTCATCGACGCCGTCGCCGTCGGTGTCGGCGAGGATGGGCGAGGTGCCGAGCCAGAGCTCGATGCCGTCGGCGAGGCCGTCGTCGTCGGAGTCCTGGTCGCAGGGATCGCTCCACCACGCGTTCCACTCGTCGTCGTCGCCGACCGTGTCCCCGTCGGTGTCAGAGCTCCGCGGGTTCGTCCCGGCCACGCGCTCGTCGCCGTCGCCGAGGCCGTCGCCGTCGGTGTCGGGGTTCTCGGGATCGCTCGTCACGGTGCGCTGGACGACGTCGCCGTTCGTGAGGAAGACCGTGACCGTCCAGCCCGCGAGCTCGACGTGGTCGTAGAGGCCGTCGCCGTCACCGTCGCGGAGCTCGCTCATCCCGGGCGGCGTCCCGGCGAACGTCGTCGTCGTCGGATCGACCAGCACCTCCGGCGGCGCGAGGAGGTTCCCGTCGAGGTCGCGGATGTTCGCCGCCGTGAGCCGATAGAGGACGTCGCTCTGCGAGCGCGTCTCGAGCTCGACCCAGACGCCGTCCTCGCTCGCCCTCGCCGAGACGATCGGCAGGCGCGCCGCCTCCGCGCTGGTGTCGAGGCGCGTGACGCTGAAGTTCTCGGGATCGGCCGCGTCGCGCACGGGCTCGCTGAACACGACGCGCACGCTCGTGTTGCTCGTCGAGATCGCGCTGACGACGCGCGGTCGACCCTCGGCCGAGAGGCTGTCGACGAAGGTGTAGGGGAGCTCGAGCGGCGCCGAGCGCCCGACGGCGTCCAGGACGAGCACCGCCGCGTCCCCCGCCGCGTGCGCTGGCGTACGCGCCGTGATGAGCGCGCTCGAGACGACGGTGACGTCGGTCGCCGGCGCGCCATCGAAGAGCACCGCGGAGCCCGCGCTGAACCCGCGCCCCTGGATCGCGACGAGCTGCCCGCCCACGCTCGGCCCCACGCTGGGCGCGATGGAGCTCGGCGCGGGCGAGGGCACCGGGGCCCCGAAGTCGCCGCAGCCCGCGACGAGCGTCATGAGAACGAAGCAAGCACCCCAACCCAACCTAGCCGACATATCCGTCTCCTCGCGGCTCAGCCGCCGTCCGCCTCGCCGCCATCGGCGGCCGCTCCACCATCCGCGCGCGGCGCGCCGGCGTCGCCGCCGTGGCCGCCGTCCTCGCTCACCTCGGCGTCGCGGCCGGGCTCGGCGTCGCGCTCGTCGTCGCCGCCGTCGCGCGCGGGCGCGGCGGCGTCCGGCGAGCCGCCGTCCACGCCCGCGTCGGTGCCCGCGTCGACGCCGGCGTCATCGCCCGCGTCACGC
>JBDHVC010000121.1:0-4939 GCA_039809495.1 Sandaracinaceae bacterium | reverse complement strand
CGGGAGCTCGGAGACGCGCTCGGAGCGAGCCTGCGGGAAGAGCTGGCGCATGAACGCGCCGACGCCGGCGGTGCCGATCGACGGCCCGACGCCATAGAGATACGCCGTGAGCTCCTCGCCGAGCTCCTCGGCCGTCGGGTATCGATCGTCGGGCTCCTTGGCGAGCGCTCGCAGGACGATCTGCTCGAGCTCCGGGTGCAGCTCGGGCGTGTACGCGCGGGGGCTCTCGACCTCGGCGTGGTAGACGCGCGCGAGCGTCTCCTGGTCGGTCTTGCCGAGGAAGAGGCGCGCGCCGGTGAGCATCTCCCAGAGCAGGATCCCCACGCCGTAGACGTCGCTCCGGTGGTCGATCGTCCTGCCGCGGAGCTGCTCGGGGCTCATGTACGCGAGCTTGCCCTTGACGACGCCCGCCTGCGTCTGGACCGCGCGCCCGGCCGCCTTCGCGAGGCCGAAGTCCGTCACCTTCACCTCGCCATCGAAGCTGACGAGCACGTTCTGCGGAGAGACGTCGCGGTGGATGATGCCGAGCGACTGCCCGGCCGGGCCGTGCGCGAAGTGCGCGTGGTGCAGGGCCTCGCAGACGCGCGCGATGACGAAGACGGTGATCGGGATCGCGAGCTTGCGGCCCGGCGCGCCCTGCACGACGTCGAGGATCGCGCGCAGGTCCTTGCCGTTCACGTACTCCATCGCGATGAAGAGGTCGTCGCCGTCGCGCCCGAGGTCGAGGATCTCGACGATGTTCGGGTGCTGGAGCTGGACGGCGATCTTCGCCTCGTCCACGAACATCTTCACGAAGTCCTCGTCGGCGGCGAGGTTCGGCAGGATGCGCTTGATGGCGACGAGCCGCTCGAACCCCGCCACGCCGGCCGACGTGGCGCGGAACACCTCGGCCATGCCGCCCATCCCGATCCGCTCGAGGAGGACGTAGCTGCCGGCGCGCTCGAAGGTCTCGTACATCGAGTCCCCCGCAGCGTAGCGCGCTCGGGGCGCGCTCGAAAAGCCCGCTCGGGGGCGAGCGCGCGCGTCGGGGCGCGCGGCCGCGGCCGTCAGTAGGTCGGGACGCTCGGATCGATCTCGGCGCTCCACGCGGCGATGCCGCCGACGAGGTTGTAGACCTCGCCATAGCCGATGGCGGTGAGCTGCTTGGCCGCGTCCAGCGAGCGGATGCCGTGGTGGCAGAGGCAGACGATCGGCGTCGCGCGATCGAGCTCCATGAGCCGCTCCATCATCTCGCCGTCGAGGAGCTCGGAGCCGTCGATCGACGCGAGCTCGCGCTCGACGGGCGGCCGGACGTCGAGGAGGAGGTGCGGCTTGCCGCGCTCGCGCATCTCCGCGTACGCGGCGACGGAGAGCGAGCGGACGGCGGCGGGCTTGTTGGGGTTCTCGACGCGAAAGCCGTTCGCCTCCGCGTCGAAGTCGATCGTCGCGCCGTTCGCGCGCTCGGCCGAGCGGCGATCCATCGCGAGGCGGATGCCGGCGAGCTCGAGCACGACGTCGCGGCGGCGCGGCAGCTCGAGCTCGAGCTCGATGTCGTAGTCCGCGTCGATGGTGAGCCGGACGCTCGGGTGCGGGAGCGACGAGAAGCGACGAAACGCCTCGGCCGCCTGCTCCGTCACGACGACCTCGGGGCGCACCTCCTTCGCGGGCGCGGCGCCCGGGACGGCGGCCTGGATCAGCGCGACGAGCTCGCCCGAGCGGTGGAGCTCGGTGACGAGGTCCGCGCCGCCCACGAATTTCCCCTGGATGTAGAGCTGCGGGAGGGTGGGCCAGTCGGAGTAGAGCTTGATCGCCTCGCGGAGCGCGGGGTCCGCGAGGACGTCTCGGGTCGTGTACGCGTCGAGCAGCTCGTCGAGGATGTCGACCACCTTCGCCGAGAAGCCGCACTGCGGCTGTTGCCGGTTGCCCTTCATGAAGAGCACGACCGGCTCGGAGGTGACGAGGGCCCGGATCGCTTCGTGGACGTCGCTCATGGGCGGAGGACTAGCACCAAGACGGCGCGCGGGGGCGAGCCCTCGAGCCTGCCCGGATTTCTCGGCTCGGCGCGCGTCCGGTGTAGATTGACGCCCTCCATGGTGACCGCGTGCCGCGCGTGCTCGTACGCCAACGCCGACCACGCGCGGTTCTGCGCCCGCTGTGGCTCGCGGCTCGCGTCCGAGGCGAGCGAGGATCCGCTGCTCGGGACCCTCGTCCAGGGTCGCTACCGCGTCGTCCGCGTGCTCGGCGAGGGCGGGATGGGCCGCGTCTACTACGCGGAGCAGCAGCTCGGCGCGGCGACCCGCCCGCTCGCGATCAAGGTGCTCCGAGGCGGCCACGACACGATCGCGCGCGAGCGCTTCGCGCGCGAGTGCGAGGTGCTGGTCCAGCTCACCCACCCGAGCACGATCCGCGTCTACGACTTCGGCGAGCTGCCCGACCACCGCCTCTTCCTCGCGATGGAGTACGTCGAGGGCCGCACGCTCGCTTCGGCGATCCGCGAGGGGCCGCTCCCCCACGCCGTCGTCGATCGCTTCGTCGCGCAGATCGGCGGGGCGATCGTCGAGGCGCACCGGCGGGGGATCGTCCACCGCGACCTCAAGCCGGACAACGTGCTGCTCGCGCACGATCCGGACGAGGGCGAGTTCGCCAAGGTGCTCGACTTCGGCATCGCCAAGCGGAGCGACGACGCGGAGAGCGCGTCGATCACGAGCGAGGGGGTCGTCGTGGGCACGCCCGCGTACATGAGCCCCGAGCAATTCTCGGCGAAGACGGTCGACGCGCGGGCCGACGTGTACGCCCTCGGGCTCATGACGTTCGAGATGCTGACGGGGGAGCGGCCCTTCAAGGCGAAGAGCGCGCTCGAGTGGGCGAGCGCCCACATGACCGAGCCGCTGCCCTCGTTCGACGACTTCCCGACGACGCGCCTCTTGCCCGACGAGAAGCGGCGCGCGATCCAGCACGCGCTCGCGAAGGAGCCGAGCGAGCGGACGCCGAGCGTGCGCGCGTTCCTCCGCGAGCTCCTCGGGGCCCGCGCCGGCGAGGCGCCCCTCACGGGCTCGGGCGAGCGCGTCCGGGCCGCGCCGAGCGACGCGGAGACGATGCCCGCGACGCCCAGCGCGCCGAGCCCGCTCGAGGCGCGCGAGGAGGCCCCGCTCGCGCTGCCGATGCGGCGCTCGTGGCTCCCCTGGGCCGTGATCACGAGCCTCGTCCTCGCGGGCGCCCTCGGCGCCGCGCTCCTCGCGACGCGGGGCGGATCGCCGGGGCTCGACGCGCTCGACGCGGGCGACGCGGGGGCGCTCGACGCGGGCGCGGCGGCGACGTCCGAGCCCCACCTCTGGTTTCACATGGTGAGCGGCGAGGCCGGGACGCGCGACGTCACGAACGTCCTCGGCCCTCCCGACGGGCGCTGCGCGGTCATCGAGCCCGGCGGGAAGATCCTCCTCGAGCTCGAGCCCGGGCTCCACATCCACACCGACGGAACGCCGGCCGCCGACCTCCAGGTCGTCGTCTCCGAGACGTCCGCGCCCTACCGCGTCGACGTGCTCGTCGTCCGACGCGAGGATCGCACGCCCATCGGCATCGACGTCCTGGGCTCCATCGCCATCGACGTCGATCAGTTCGAGCAGACCGAGTTCCGCTACGTGCGCGTGAAGAACACGAACCGCGAGGGCGACGTGTGCGTGGACGCGGTCGGCGTCCTCGCCGCGCAGGACCACCCGCGCGACGCGGGCGCGGGCGGCGCGGCTCGCTGAGCGCGGCGGGCCCGCGCATGGCGAAGGCCGCGATCCTCGAGAGAACCGCGGCCTTCGGAGGAACGATGGGGTGAACAGCGCTACGCGGTGCCCTCCCCGGATCGAGCCTCGAACGAACGATGGATCCAACGACTACTGTTCACTGTGCGTCTCCTCCCCCGGCCTGTGCCGGCGCCTCCGGGCTCCGACGGCGGCGCGTCCGCGCAGAGGCGGCGTGGAGGCCGCGTGCGCGCTCGCGGGTCGGGCTCACGTCGAGGCGTTCGTGAGCGGGGGGAGCTCGCCTGGGCGAGCGCCTCGAGACCTCGAGGCGCCGTCGCTGGAGCTCCCCACGGTGAGCACGGCGTGATCGACGCGGAGCGCGCGCGACCTCTCGGTCGTGGGCGGCTCGCGGTCCTTTTCGCACCATTGCGGGGCATCGAGTGGCTCTTGCCCATCCGCCGTGTCGGCGTCGCTCGAGGACGCGGGCTCGCGCGCGCGCCACCGAGCACCAGGGATCGTACACGAACCGAGCGAGGCTCGCCAAGCGCCAGGGCGGGGCCGCGGCTTCCGGCTGGCCACGAGCCCCCGGGAGCAGGCATCATCGCGACGCGACGACGGCGTCGGGGCGGCGCTCGGCGCGAGGCGAGGATGAGCACGGAGGACGAACGAAAGGGAGACGAGCCCACGGGTTCGCTTCGAGGCGGCCGCCGCGATCCCTCGGACATGTTCCAGGTGCGCGCGAGCGTCCGCAAGGCGATCCCGCGCATCGAGCGCGTCCCGCTCACGCGGGAGGAGGTGCGGCGGCGGCGCGTCGTGCGGGCCACGCTCGCGGCGCTCGCCCTCGCGGCCGTCGCGGCGGCGATCCTCTTCGCGATCCACCTGCGCCACCGCCGCGCGATCGACGAGCGCGTGGCCATCGCCGAGCGCGAGGGGCGGATCGGCGCGATCGACGACGCCCTCCGCGAGCTCGAGGGCGAGGGCTCGAGCGCCGACGGCGCCCTGCGCGCCCGGCTCGAGGCGATGGCCGCGCTCGCTGGCGAGCCCGCGCGACGCGAGCGCGCCGAGGCGCTCCTGCGCGAGCACCCGATCGGCGAGGACAACGCCTCGGATCACCGCATCGCGAGCACGTACCTCGCGATCGCGGCCGGCGACCCGGAGCTCGCGCGGACGCACGCGAGCGCGCTCGTCCCCGGCCGCGGCCCGCGCGCCGCGGAGGCGGGTCACGCGCGCGC
>JBDHVC010000120.1:0-5135 GCA_039809495.1 Sandaracinaceae bacterium | reverse complement strand
GGCATCGAGGTCGAAATCACCGAAGGCACGGCCCGCGATGCGGTCATGCAGCTTCGTGCCGACCGGCTGGACGTGGCGTTCGTCGCTGGCACACCAGAGCTGCCCGACTGCCATACACGGCCGGTCTGGACTGAATCGCTGGTAGCGGTGCTACCGGATAGGCATCGTCTTGCCGGGCAGCCGGCAATCACTTGGGCCGATCTGGTCGGCGAAACCTTCCTTGTCCGCTATGGTGGCACTGGCCCGCAGGTTCATGACCATATCGTGCTGCGCCTTGCCGGGCGCTGGCCCGCGCCTTCGATACTGCGCTTCGACGTAGGACGTGGCACGCTACTATCCATGGTCGGACAGGGATTCGGCATTACCATCGTCGGGGCAGCGACGGCACTGCTGCCGACTGCCGGCATCACCTTCCTGCCTTTCGCCGATGAGCCAGAGCCGGTTGCCTTTACCGCCGTCTGGTCGCCGTTCAATCGAAGCGCCGCGCTCCGTGATCTGCTCTCTCTCGCAAAAGAAATGGGTCGGCTGATCCGCGTCGACTGAACCTCTGCCCGTTCCAGCCAACCGCCAAAGCAAGGCATAGGGGTTTCATACGGCCAAGAATGACGGGAACGTCAACAGCGGGGGATTGGGTGGCTACGAGCCAGCGATACGGCATTGCGAGGCAACAGCTGATCGTATAAGTGATAGCTAGTCAAATTTGTGATCGTGGAGTGGTCAGCATGGGAAATCCAAAGTCAGCAGACAAGTAAGCCGCAACAGCAAAATTGTTGTTGCGGCGCTCTGTGAGACCAATCCCATGTGATTGCTGATGTGCAGACGCCGCCCGAGATTTCTTAATCGAGCGGTTGACTTATCATGACCATCACACGCCCTGCATGGGCCTATACGCTGCCGGCAGCCCTACTGCTGATGGCTCCCTTCGACATCCTCGCTTCACTGGCGATGGATATTTATCTCCCCGTCGTTCCAGCGATGCCCGGCATCCTGAACACGACGCCCGCCATGATCCAACTCACGTTGAGCCTCTATATTGTGATGCTCGGTGTGGGCCAGGTGATTTTTGGTCCGCTCTCAGACCGCATCGGGCGACGGCCAATTCTACTTGCGGGCGCAACGGCTTTCGTCATTGCGTCTCTGGGAGCAGCTTGGTCTTCAACTGCACCAGCCTTTGTCGCTTTCCGTCTGCTTCAAGCAGTCGGCGCGTCGGCCATGCTGGTGGCGACGTTCGCGACGGTTCGCGACGTTTATGCCAGTCGTCCTGAGGGTGTCGTCATCTACGGCCTTTTCAGTTCGATGCTGGCGTTCGTACCTGCGCTCGGCCCTATCGCCGGAGCGTTGATCGGCGAGTTCTTGGGATGGCAGGCGATATTCATTGCTTTGGCTATACTGGCGATGCTCGCACTCCTAAATGCGGGTTTCAGGTGGCACGAAACCCGCCCTCTGGATCAAGCGAAGACGCGCCGATCTGTTTTGCCGATCTTCGCGAGTCCGGCTTTTTGGGTTTACACCATCGGCTTTAGCGCCGGTATGGGCACCTTCTTCGTCTTCTTCTCGACGGCTCCCCGTGTGCTCATAGGCCAAGCGGAATATTCCGAGATCGGATTCAGCTTTGCCTTCGCCACTGTCGCGCTTGTAATGATCGTGACAACTCGTTTCGCGAAGTCCTTTGTCACCAGATGGGGCATCGCGGGATGCGTAGCGCGTGGAATGGCGTTGCTCGTTTTCGGGGCGGTCCTGTTGGGGATCGGCGAACTCTTCGGTTCGCCGTCATTCCTCACCTTCATCGTGCCGATGTGGGTCATGGCGGTCGCCATTGTCTTCACTGTGTCCGTTACCGCGAACGGCGCTTTGGCAGAGTTCGACGACATCGCAGGATCAGCGGTCGCGTTCTACTTCTGCGTTCAAAGCCTGATAGTCAGCATTGTCGGGACATTGGCGGTGACGCTGTTAAACGGTGACACAGCGTGGCCGGTGATCTGTTACGCCACGGCGATGGCAGTGCTGGTGTCGTTGGGGCTGGCGCTCCTTCGGCTCCGTGGGACTGCCACCGAGAAGTCGCCAGTCGTCTAACCGACGACTGGTGGCAGGCCCGCTCCGATGCGGCGCACTAACCATCGAAACCTCGTGAATGGCGGTATCCTGTCTGGCAGGATACCGCTCATTTCCCTTGTTCAGTTCATCGCCGTCGCCGAGCATCTGAATTTTCGGCATGCGGCCAAGGCACTCGGCGTCAGCCAGTCGAGCGTCAGCGCGCGTGTGAAAGCGCTGGAGGATAACCTTGGTATCCTGCTGTTTGAGCGCCATGCGCGGGGCGTTCGGCTAACAGACGCAGGCAGGCACTTCATGGAGCGTGTCACGGCGGGTGTCGATCAACTCGATCACGCGGTGAAGACCGCCGGCATGACAGCTCAAGGAGAATGTGGCCGGCTTCGCATCGGCATCCATGCCTTGATCCCACGCAGCTTTCTCACGGAGCTGATCCGTCATTATCGGGAAGCCCATACCGGCATTGAGGTCGAGATAACCGAAGGCACGGCCCGCGATGCGGTGATGCAGCTTCGTGCTGACCAGCTCGACGTGGCGTTCGTCGCGGGCAAGCCCGAGATGCCCGACTGCCATACCCGACCGATCTGGACCGAACCGCTGGTGGCCGTGCTATCGGATGGGCATCGCCTCGCCGGGCAGTCCGCAATCACTTGGTCCGATCTGGTCGGCGAGACTTTCATTGTTCGCTATGGTGGCACCGGCCCGCAGGTCCATGACCATATCGTGCTGCGCCTTGCCGGGCGTTGGCCCGCACCGTCGATCCTGCGCTTTGATGTGGGGCGCGGCACGCTGCTATCTATGGTCGGACAAGGCTTCGGCATCACTATCGTCGGCGAGGCCACGTCATTATTGCCGACGACCGGCATCGTCTTCCTGCCCTTCCTCGATGAACCGGAGCCGGTTGCCTTTACAGCCGTCTGGTCGCCGTTCAATCGCAGCTCCGCACTGAAAAATCTACTCAACCTCGCAGGCAAAATGAAGCGTGACGGCGATTCGCCCAATCGTTTCCTCGATGGCACTCGACCGGCACGATAACGGCAAAGGCGACCCGTCCTATTTGCCGCCGATAGTATCCGGCAGCCCTCCGGCATCCTCTTTCCTGTTGCCCGTCCCGATTTTGCCTACTCTCTGATCGGCTCCGTCTCTTTTGCCGACTGGAGCCTGCATTGCGCGGAGGCCGAATCCTTTGGGGTCAAATCGCTGTCGTCTTCACCATCGTTCTGGTGATGGTGTGGGCAGCGACGCAATGGACGGCGTTCCGCCTCGGCTTCCAGCCGCAGCTTGGAGCACCATGGTTCGAGCTGGCGGGCCTGCCGGTCTATTATCCGCCCGCCTTCTTCTGGTGGTGGTTTTCTTTCGACGCCTACGCGCCCGCGATCTTCGTCGAGGGCGGCATCATCGCGGTATCGGGCGGCTTCCTCGCCATCGCCGCCGCCATCTTCATGTCGATCATCCGGGCGCGGGAAGCGCGCAACGTCGCCACATACGGATCGGCGCGATGGGCCGAGGACAAGGAAATCCGCAGCGCCGGCTTGCTCGGCTCCGATGGCGTCGTGCTCGGCCGATACGAACGGGACTATCTACGCCATGACGGTCCCGAGCATGTCCTATGCTTCGCCCCGACGCGCAGCGGCAAAGGTGTCGGGCTGGTGGTGCCGACGCTGCTGACATGGCCGGCATCCGCCATCGTTCACGACATAAAGGGCGAGAACTGGACGCTGACAGCGGGCTTCCGCGCGAAGCATGGCCGCGTGCTGCTGTTCGATCCGACCAACGCCAGATCGTCGGCCTACAACCCGCTGCTGGAGGTCCGGCAAGGGGAATGGGAAGTCCGCGACGTGCAGAATATCGCGGATATTCTGGTCGATCCCGAAGGCAGCCTCGACAAGCGCAACCATTGGGAAAAGACCAGCCATTCGCTGCTTGTCGGCGCGATCCTGCATGTTCTCTATGCGGAGAAGGACAAGACCTTGGCGGGCGTCGCCAACTTCCTGTCCGACCCGCGCCGCCCGGTCGAGGCGACCTTGCGCGCGATGATGGACACGCCGCATCTCGGCGAGGCGGGCGTTCATCCCGTCATCGCGTCGTCGGCGCGCGAGCTGTTGAACAAATCCGAGAACGAACGGTCGGGCGTGCTCTCCACCGCCATGTCGTTTCTCGGCCTCTACCGCGATCCCGTGGTGGCGCGGGTGACGGCGCGATGCGACTGGCGCATTGCCGATCTGGTCGGCAGCCGCCAGCCCGTCACGCTCTATCTGGTCGTGCCGCCGTCCGACATAAACCGCACCAAGCCGCTCATCCGCCTGATCCTCAACCAGATCGGCAGGCGGTTGACGGAGGAATTGACCACCTCCGGCAAGCGCCATCGGCTGCTGTTGATGCTGGACGAGTTTCCGGCGCTCGGCCGGCTCGACTTCTTTGAATCGGCGCTCGCCTTCATGGCGGGCTACGGCATCAAAGGTTTCCTGATCGCGCAGAGCCTCAACCAGATCGAGCGCGCCTATGGGCCGAACAACGCGATCCTCGACAATTGCCATGTGCGCGTGAGCTTTGCCACGAACGACGAACGCACCGCCAAGCGGGTAAGCGACGCGCTCGGCACCGCGACCGAGCTGCGCGATTCCACCAACTATGCCGGGCACAGGCTGGCCCCATGGCTCGGGCATCTCATGGTGTCGCGGCAGGAGACGGCCCGGCCGCTGCTGACCCCCGGCGAAATCATGCAGCTTCCGCCTACCGATGAAATCGTGATGGTTGCGGGCACGCCGCCGATCCGCGCGACCAAGGCCCGCTATTTCGAGGACGCGCGGTTGCAGGAACGCATCCTGAGCCCGCCCGATCAGGTCGCCGCTCCGCTGGCGCCCAGCTCATCCACCGACGATTGGTCGAGCCGCGTGGTTGCGGCAGAAAGCCGTTCCGCGACGAACGCCGGAAACGGTGCCGAGGGCGATCCGGCCAATGCCGGCATCCGCCGCGAGCCGGAATTGCCCGAGCACGAGGAAATCGTCGCGCCGCCACCATCGCCCGAACAGGAGTTCGAGTTTCTGGACGACGAGCCGGACGTTGACGCGGCCAAGGCCCGCGCC
>JBDHVC010000119.1:0-5215 GCA_039809495.1 Sandaracinaceae bacterium | reverse complement strand
CGGCGCCCAGATCATCGGTTGCTTGAGGGCGGCCAACAGTCCTTTCCCCAGGGTGCGCGCGTCCAGATGCTGGGCATGGCCAGCGGACGCCTGGGCATCGAGCAGTACGAGACAGAGCGGAACGAGACAGAGATTGATCGCCAGGGTGGCGATGCTAATGGGAATGGCGCTGTCCTGTTCCCCATAGAGATACCCCAGCACACTGTTGCCCACGAACGCCACCGATGGGGATGACACCGCAAGCGCGTAGAGAGCGGAGGCGCCAGCATCTTTGCGCCGCATGCGGTGGAAGTAAACGAACGTGACCGCGAAGCTGATGATGATGGCGGAGACGACCGTGACGATGAGCGGGAGGTCGTCGAACAGCTCCGATCGCCTGGTGGTTGCCATCCCAACAAAGAGATCGGCCGGTAGCGCATAGAGCAAGACCAGGCGGTTGAGCACCGCGGCGTGATCGCTGGTGAAATCGTGATGCCGCCCGGCCAGATAGCCGAGCATCATGGTGAGCACCACTGGCAACAACGCGCTGATGATGGTCGAGAACATGAACGAACTCCCAGGTCCGGAAGATTGTTGCATGTTCGCTGGAAGGCCGCTGCTGGAATCCCGTTGAACGAAGTGAGGTGATGAAAGATCGTGAAAGCGCTTTGGTCAACCTGTTGACATCCCGGGAATTGTGGCCAAGAATGTGGACGCATGTAGCCAGCTCAGTTTGTTTGAGCGCAGCGCTCCGATTTGGGGCGAAGCGGAGGGAGATCGGGCCGAAACGCGGAATTCGACAGTTCCTGTCAATGGTGTCTGTGGAGGTGTCAACGTGGAAGATCAGCGTAACCATCGCATTTCGAGACGACACTTGTTGGAATCGGCCGGCGTCGCAGCCGGAATCGGGCTCGCTAGTCAAATCACTCCCGCGAGCGCGGCGCCTCAGTCCACCACTCCCTTCTTTCAGCGCAACCAGGAAAGCACCAAACTCACTTTCTGGGGGCAGTTTCCGGAATTGTTGGATCCCTTCAAGGCGGTAATGGCGGATTTCAACGCGGCGCACCCCGAGATCGAGGTCGAGGTCGAAATGACGACCAACGATCAATACAAGACCAAGATTCAGTCGGCGCTAAATGTGGGGTCAGGCCCAGATCTCTATATGGTTCCGGCTCAGCCAGAGATGAACAACTACGTCAACGCCGGAGCGTTGGTGGACGTGACTGACTCCGTCGATCTGTCGCAGGTGATCGACGTTGCCAAGGATGCTGTCACGATCGACGGCAAGGTCTGGGCATCGCCGAGTGGCCGGTACACGGTCGGTATCTGCTATCACCGGAATCTGTTCGAGGAGGCGGGAGTTACCGAAGAACCGACCACGTGGGAGGAGTTCCGCGCGGTCATGCAGCAGTTGCTGGATGCGGGCATTACGCCCTACTCGATCGCGGCCAAGGATGGAAGCCTGACGTACTTCAACTACATTGGTCTGGCGTCGTCGGTGCTGGGCACCGAGGGATTCGAGCAGGTGCTCTCGGGCGAGAAGAAGCTCACCGACCCTGACATGGTGGCCGTTGTTCAGGAGATGCGGGATTGGGTGCCGTTCTATCAGCAGAACTTCCTCGGCACTCCATACGCGGAGGCAAAGGCGCTGTTTGCCACCGGAAAGACGGCCATGATGGATTGTGGTTCGGCTGACCTCTCCGGATACTACGAGATCGATCCAGACGCGCAGCTCGGATTCTTCTACTGGCCAGCTGCCGATGCGGACCACTCCCAGGTCACCAATACGGGCATGTCGGTCATGTACGGTATCAACCCCGCGATCGACGAATCGAAGATGAACGCCGCGATCACGTTCCTCAATTGGGTGGCTACACCCGAAGGCGCACAGTCGATGAACCGCAACATCAAGCTCTTGCCGGTGGTCGAAGGTGTCGAGCCGGAAGGCGACCCGATTCTGACCGAGATGGTCAATTCCCCGTTGGATATCCCGGTTTGGTATGAACGGTGGCCGACACTGAACATCGGCACTGTTTGGACCACCGATGGCAACTCTGCGTTCGACACGGACACTCCGCCAGACGAGTTCGCCGCTAAGCTTCAGGCGTCGGTTGACGAACAACTTGCCAACGCTCCGGTAGCCACTCCGGCATCCTAACTCGATCAACGGCAGTGGCAGCGCAAGCGTTCGCGCTGCCACTGCTTGCGTACTCCGGAGTGATCGATGGCGATAGCCATGCCTCAGGCCGAGCGGGCGCCGAACCGCGACCGATTGGCACTCGTGCTCGGAATCGCGGCAGCGGTGCTTCTGCTGATCGCTCTGCTGTTGATGAATCGCCTGGAGAGCCGGTACGCGTTTCTCACATTGGGTGCGTTCGTCCTGGTGAGTGCGTTCTTCCTGACGCTGACCTATCCGAAGCGTCCATACATTGCGTTCATCTTTCCGGCAGTTGTCATCTATACGATGTTCGTCATCTTTCCGGCAGGAGCAGCTTTTCGCTACAGCCTCTACAACTGGACCGGTCTCGGTCCTGCCACCGACTTCATCGGCGCGGGCAACTACTCTGAGATTCTGCGTGATCCGCAGTTTCGGGATGCACTCTGGAACAACGTTCAGCTTTTTCTTGCGATCTTCGTGATTCAGAATGCAATCGGGTTGCCGATTGCGCTTGCGCTCGACACCAAGCTGCGTGGGCACGAGTTCTACCGCTCGGCGCTCTTTCTGCCGGTGATTGTTTCCCTGGTTGCTACAGCCTATATCTGGCAGATCATTCTTGGACCAAACATCGGAATGTTGAACCCGCTGCTCGTCGATCTCGGGCATCCGGAGTGGCAGCGGGACTGGCTCGCCGATACATTTCTCACCTTCAAACTCATCTGGATTGTGCAAGCCTGGCAACACATCGGTGTGCCGATCGTGATCTACCTCGCAGGGCTGCAATCGGTGCCGACCGACCTCAAGGACTCGGCCCGAGTGGACGGAGGCAACAGCTGGCAGGTTTTCCGCGGGGTTACTTTTCCGATGCTGGCACCAGCGTTCACCATTATCACCATCACCACCTTTATCGCGATGTTTCGCGCATTCGATATTCCCTATGTGCTTGGTGGCCCGGGAGGCGCTCCCGACGGAACGACTGACGTCCTGAGTCTGGTCATCTATCGCGAGGCATTTGGGCTTGGGGGGATCGTAGGATCGCAGTACCGGCAGGGGTATGCAGTAGCGGCCGGAGTCGTGATGTTCGCATTCCTGATCGTGGCAGTGAGTATTCAGGCGATCATTCTTCGCCGGCGTGAGGTGGCGATGTGAGCAGCGGAGCGATCGACGCCGGCACACTTCCCGCATCTGTGTCACGGAAGCGGCGGAGTCTGAAGGACACACTAGTCAGCATTACCATTCACGCGTTGCTGATTCTGGCCGTCATCTTCGCTCTCCTGCCAGTTGTCCTGGCATTTCTCGCGTCGTTCAAGTCGCTTTTCGACTTCTATGACAACCCGCTCGGACTTCCCGCCAAATGGGAATGGCACAACTACACGAGTGTCTGGCGTGAAGCGCATATCGCCGACTATGCCCGCAACAGTGTCATCGTTACCTTTGTTTCTGTGCCGCTGATCGTGGTGCTTTCGTGTTTGGCGGGATATGGCCTCACTCGATATCAATTTCGTTTCAGCCGGACGATCTATCTCTACTTCCTGGCGGGATTGCTCATACCCATTCAACTGACGATTCTGCCAAGCCTGCTCCAGATGAAGGCACTGCATCTGGTCAATACCCACGCTGGTTTGATCACGCTCTACACCGCATTGGGGTTGCCGTTTTCGGTCTTCCTGATGGCGGGTTTCATGAATACGATGCCGGGAGAATTGGCGGAAGCCGCTCGACTGGACGGTGCGGGTGAGCTTCGAGCGTTCTGGGATGTGGTGGTGCCGCTCACAAAGCCCGCGCTCGCAACGGTCGCGATCTTGAATGGCGTTTCGATCTGGAATGAATTCTTCCTGGCCCTCATCTTGTCGCCGGGCACGCCAACTCTTCAGGTCGGCATCAACAACCTGCGCGGGTATTACTCCACCGAGTGGGGGTACATCTTTGCCGGAGTGATGGTGGCCGCGCTGCCAGTTATCCTCGCGTACGTTCTTCTGACCAAACAGTTCATTCGCGGACTGACGGCGGGAGCGCTCAAGGGATAGTCCACACGATGGGAGTCATTCCTCTGCGGCGTAGCCGATGCGGGATGAGCGATAACCGGCGAACCGTTTCAGGTTTTCTGTGTGGACGCCGGGCATCTGCATGCTGTCCCAGATGAGCGGGGGTGTGCCGCGCTCGCAGAGCAGTTCGATAGCGCGCGCGAAGATCATCCACATGGCGAGCATGCCGGCCAGTCCGGAACCAGGAATGGCGGAAAAGCTGCGGGCGCCACAGGAGAAGTCGAGTTCGGTGTCGCCATATCGACCGCCAAGATCGATGACGATAGCGGCGACTTCGCTAAGCCGTTTGCCACTGGCATGTTCTGGTGTGAGGCGGGGATCGAGTTCGTATGCAACCTGCGTGAGCGCCACGGTGGTGGCGCCGCGTTGATTGCCGATGAGGGCGAAATCGACCGTGGCATGCGTCGTTCCGGCATTGGTTGGGATGATCACGACATCGCCGCCTTCGATGCCGACCGGATCGCTCAATCGATGCACCGCCATCAGACCTCCGGCGCGAAAGGTGCCTTCGTCGTGCAATCCGTGGCTGGTTTCCGCGATCCAGACGCGATGACCGTTGCCGATCGCGTCGGCGACTGCGGTCGCGGCGAGTTCGATCGATGCGAGCTGCTCGACCGCGAGGGTGTCGAGCCGAGTACGCATCGATGCGGCGTAGGTTTGCGCAGCGTCCATTGATTCGCTCCCAATCTGCAGTGATGGCATGCACCGTCTCCTCGGCATTGTAGGGCCGTCGGTGCTGGTTGGGCCGAACACGGCATCAGGAGGAGGGGTCTTCGGAGTGCTTGCGGTTGAGCGGTTTGCGGCGGTTGGCTCGCACTCTGACTTCATCGCGGAGCGCAGGAAGACGTAACGTGCGGGGATTCGTGTCGTCTTCGTTTTGATCCCATACAACCAGTTGACAATTGGCGGATTCCATGAAATGATGTTTGCACACCCGGCTCATGAGTGCCGGGTAACTTCTGAAATAACTGCCCGTTTGGGGGTTTGCGCCAACCACAGGCGCTCGAGATTGGAAAGGAGGACGACCCGATGA
>JBDHVC010000118.1:0-5791 GCA_039809495.1 Sandaracinaceae bacterium | reverse complement strand
GCCCGCGGGCGCGGCGACGGTGTATCCGAGGCGGGACGGAGAGACGAGGACGACGGCGATGGAGACGGCGGCGGTGGAGCGACATGCCCCTCTAACGCCCGGGAATCAGCCAAAATTCCAAGGGGATCCTTCAGGCCGACAACAGCAGCCTCATACCCAAAATTCCACGACAATTGCGGAATTCGAAACGAGGGGATCGGTCAGGCTGGGGCGGCCCCTCCGACCATGAAGGGAGAGCAGGAGTCAGCTCGACGGACTCGCGCCGTGACGCGTCCCGTCAGTCCCGGACGACCAGCGTCAGGATCCGGCCGCTCACGTACTGCTGCTTGACGACGGTCTTGCCCTCGAGGTGCTTCGCGACCCCCTCGTTCGATCGCGCGGCCTCGAGGAGCGTCGCCTCCGACGCGTCGGCGGGCACCGTCACGCGCCCGCGCACCTTGCCGTTGATCTGCACGGGGATCTCGAGCTCCGCGGCGACGCAGAGCGCGGGATCGAAGCTCGGCCAGGCGACGCGCTGGATCGACGGGGCGTGGCCGAGCCGCTCCCAGAGCTCCTCGGCGAGGTGGGGGGCGAAGGGGTGCACGAGCAGCGCGAGCGTCTCCAGTGCGTCGCGCGGGGGAGCCTCGAGCGGATAGAGCTCGTTCACGTACTGCATCAGCGCGCTCACGGCCGTGTTGAAGCGCAGGAGGCGGATGTCCTCTCCGACCTTGCGGATCGTGCGGTGCATCGTGCGGAGCAGCGCGGCCTGCGCGGGACCAGCGGCGGGCGCGCGCGTCCCCACCGCGTAGGCGCGATCGAGGAAGCGTCGCACGCCCTGGATCGAGTCCGTGTTCCAAGGCTTCGTCGCCTCGAGCGGGCCCATGAACATCTCGTAGAGCCGGAGCGCGTCGGCGCCGAACTCCTCGATGATCGCGTCCGGGTTCACGACGTTGCCGCGCGACTTGCTCATCTTGTGGGCGCGCGCGTCGATCACGATCTCGGCGTGCTCGCGGAGCACGAACTCGCCGCCGCGCTTGGTCACGTCCTCGAGCGGGATCTTCCTCGTCGTGAGCGTGGCGCCGGTGCGGCCGTCGAAGGGCTCGTCCTCGCCCGCGTCGTTGACGCGCTCCTTGACGTGCTCGCGCGAGACGAAGCCCCCGCCGGAGGCGACGTAGGCGGTGTGCTCGACCTCGCCGAGGATCATCCCCTGATGCACGAGCCTCTTGAAGGGCTCGGGGCTCGAGACGTAGCCCGCGTCGAAGAGCACCTTGTGCCAGAAGCGCGCATAGAGCAGGTGGAGGACGGCGTGCTCCGCGCCGCCGACGTAGAGATCGACCGGCAGCCACGCGTCCGCGAGCGCGCGATCGAAGGCCGCCTCGCCGTTGTGCGGGTCGATGAAGCGCAGGTAGTACCAGCAGGAGCCCGCCCACTGCGGCATCGTGTTCGTCTCGCGAGCGAACCAGCGGCCGTCCCGCTGGAAGAAGCGCCAGTCGAGCGCGCGCGCGAGGGGGCCCGAGGGATCCTCGCCCGGCTGGTAGTCGTCGAGCCGAGGGAGCCGGAGCGGTAGCTCGCTCGGATCGAGCGGGATCGGCTGATCGAAGCGGATCGTGTGCCTCGCGCCGGCGCGCGGATCGCCACCCTCGTCCTCGAGCTCGACCGGGAAGTAGATCGGGATCGGCTCGCCCCAGTAGCGCTGACGCGAGAAGACCCAGTCGCGGAGCTTGTACTCGACGCGCTTCTTCCCGACGCCCTTCGCCTCGAGATCGGCGGCGATCCGCTCCTTGAACGCCGCCGTCTCGAGTCCGTCGTAGGCGCCGCTGTGAACCGCGACGCCGTCCTCGACGAAGGGCGCGTCGAGCGGCGCGTCCTTCTCGGAGGGATCGCGCGCGACGACGCGAACGACGTCGATGCCGAACTTCTTCGCGAAGGCGAAGTCGCGCTCGTCGTGCCCCGGCACCGCCATGATCGCGCCGGTGCCGTAGCCGTAGAGCACGTAGTCGGCGACCCAGATCGGCACCCTCGCGTCGTTGACGGGGTTCACGCCGTAGGCGCCCGTGAACACGCCCGTCTTCTCCTTGCTCTCGCGCCGATCGCGCTCCGATCGGTTCTTCGCGCGGGCGACGTAGGCCTCCACCTCGGCGCGGCGCTCGCTCGTCGTGATCGCGGAGAGCAGGGGGTGCTCGGGCGCGATGACCATGAACGTCGCGCCGAAGAGCGTGTCAGGGCGGGTCGTGAAGATCTCGAGCGCGCGGTCTTCGTGGCCCGCGATCGCGAAGCGGACCTCGGCGCCGACGCTGCGGCCGATCCACTCCGTCTGCATGATCCGCGTCCCCTCGGGCCACTCGCAGAGCGCGAGATCCTCGAGCAGGCGATCGGCGTACGCCGTGATGCGGAGCATCCACTGGCGGAGCGGCGTCCGGAAGACGGGGTGGCCTCCGCGCTCGCTCTTGCCGTCCTTCACCTCTTCGTTCGCGAGCACCGTCCCGAGCGCGGGGCACCAGTTCACCGGCACCTCGCTCTGGTAGGCGAGCCCGCGGCGGAAGAGCTCGAGGAAGATCCACTGGGTCCACTGCACGTAGGCGGGATCGGTCGTGTCGATCTCTCGCTCCCAGTCGTAGGAGAGCCCGAGCGCCTGGATCTGGCGGCGGAAGGTGTCGATGTTGGCGCGCGTCGTGATCGAGGGGTGCGTGCCCGTCTGGATCGCGTACTGCTCGGCGGGGAGACCGAACGCGTCCCAGCCCATCGGGTGGAGCACCGCGATCCCGCTCGAGCGGAGGAAGCGCGCGTAGATGTCCGTCGCCGTGTAGCCCTCCGGGTGCCCGACGTGTAGCCCGGCGCCCGACGGGTACGGGAACATGTCGAGGACGTAGGCCTTCTCGCGCCCCCGCTCGCGGGAGAGATCGGGCGTCCGAAAGGTCTGATCCTTCGCCCAGAACGCCTGCCACTTCGGCTCGATCACCTTCGGATCGTAGCGGCGCGGATCGGCGGGCTCGGACCTCGATTCGTCGGCGTTCTTCGACATCGCGCGCGTTCTATCACGCACGCACGCCGACGCAGCAGGCGCGCCGTCAGCGCCGCTCGCCCGTCACGCAGGTGAAGCGCACGCGGCTCACGACCCCGGTCGGCTTCTCGACCGTGGGTCGCGAGGCGACGACGATGAGGGCGTCCTCGCCGACGCAGCGCACGTCCGCGTACTCGAACGCGGCGCCGAAGCGATAGATCTGGTGCTCGGGCCCGGCCCCCTCGAGCGTGATCGGGTCGTGTCTGCGGACGGCCACGAGCCGCTCGCTGCGCGAGTGGGTCCGAGGCGCGACGACGACGAGCGCGCCGCCGCAGGGCGCGACGCTCACGGCGCCCTCGGCGTTCGCCGGGACCCCCTCGTGCGAGCGCTCGCGCCGATCGAGCCTTCGCAGGTAGAGCTTCGCTCGCGAGCGAGGCGGTCGCCGGTCGCGAAACGCGAGGACGGCGCGGCCCTCGGCGTCGAGCGCGAGCGTCGGGCTCGCCGCGTCGAACGTGAGCGGCTCGAGGTCCGCGGTGCGTTCGCCCTCGAGCAGCCTGAGCGATCCCTCGAGCCCGGTCCGACCGACCCACGACTCGGGCCACGCGACGACGAGGTGCGGCGTCGGCGTCGCCTCGAGCGCGAGGGTCGGGCGTCCGGCGCGGACGTGTGCGCGTGACAGGCGGATGGGTTCTCGCCCTTCGCGCGCGAGGCGCACGATCGCGTCCGTCCCTCGCGCGTCGTTCCAGGCGAGCGCCCAGCCCTCGGGCGTCTGCGCGACGTCGAGACCCGACGAGTCGGGGCCGACTCCGTCGAGGACGGCCAGCGGCCGCCCCTCGTCGACGTCGATCAGCTCGACCTGCCCGGGCTGCGCCTTGTCATCGTCACCGCGCCGAGCGCAGGCGAGGAGCGATCCCTCGCTCGCGAGGCCCGCGTCGCACGCGGGGCCGAGGCGACGCGGCTCGCCCGCTCCATCGAGGCGAGCGGCGAAGAGGCCGGACGGCTCGGACCACGCCACGCTGAGCGCTTCGGGGCGGCCGACCAGGACGACGCCATGCGGCGTGGCCCCGAGGAGTTCGGCGATCGGGGCCTCGTCCGTGAGGATGCAGCCGTCGTCGAGGATCCGGTGTTCGCCCACGCAGCCGAGGGTGATCAGGCTCGCGAGGCCGAAGACGATGCTCGGCGCGAGGCGCGGCGCGCGAGGCGATTCGTGTCTCGCATGCGAATCCTCGCAGCGCTCGAACCGTCCGAGGATGCATGCTCCGGCCACGAGGCCCGAAAGGTACACGGCCCAAGGCTCGATGGTCAGGCACATCGGTTGCGTTAGGCGCTCGCGTGCTCGCCGCCCAGCCATTTCGGAGAGCGGATTCTTGCGGTTCCCGAGGAATGTGTGAACAGGAGGACACGATGACTGCGAACACTCTGGCCCCGACGTCGAGGGCCGCGCGCCTCGCCATCACCGGCGTCGCACTCTCAATCGCGGTGGTGAGCACGGGCTGCTACGGCACCTATCGAGCGCGGGTCGGGTCGACGACCCCCGCCTACGCGACCGTCCAGACCGGGGTCATCTACCAAGCCCCACCGGCGCCGGTGGCGGCCGCCTACATCCCTCCACAGCCGTACGCCAACGCGCAGTGGGTCGAGGGGCATTGGGAGTGGAACGGCGCGCAGTACGTCTGGGTGGATGGCTACTGGGTCGAGGCGCGGCCCGGCTACGTCTACATCCAGCCTCGCTGGGAGCAGCGGGGGAGCGGCTACGTCTACGTCGACGGTGGCTGGGGCCATCACCAGGGCGGCGCGGTCGTCGTCCAGCAGCCGCGGCCGTCCGCGGTCGTCGTCCAGCCCTCGCGTCCGTCGGGTGGCACGGTGGTCGTCCAGCCTCCGCGCCCGTCGGGTGGCACGGTGGTCGTCCAGCCCTCGCGCCCTTCGGGGGGATCGGTGATCGTCCAGCCCGCGCGCCCTTCGGGTGGCACGGTGGTCGTCCAGCCGGCTCAGCCTCCTTCGGGCTCCGTGGTCGTGAGGCCGCGTGGTGGCGCGCGGGTCGGCGGCACCGTCGTCGTCTCGCCCGGCCGCTGACAGCGCGCCTCACTCGACGTGATCCGTCGAGTCGAGGCACGCTGGCTCGACCGAGCAGGTCGAGCGATGCGCGCCGTCAGTCGTCGCTAGGCTTCGTCCCAGGCGAGCTCGCCTCCGCCTCGGGGTGGGCGGCGTCGGGCGGGGAGGGCGGATCGTTCTGCTCCGGCGCTCCTGCGTCCGCCGCTCGAGCGTCCGGATCCTGGGGGAGCGGATCGGCGTCGCCTCCGAAGAGGGACGAGAGACGCGCGAGGCCCGCGCGGATCGTGGGCGCCGCCGACTGGCGCGCCTCACGGAGCGCCTTCTCGGCCTCGCTCGTGAGCTTGTCGATCGAGCGGCCCGCGTCCGCCGCGAGCGCGTCGATGGCGACGTTCGCCTCGCGGAGCGCCTTCTCGGTTCCCTCGCGCGCCTTCTCGGCGGTCTCCTGGATCTTGGCGTCGCTCAAGAAGCGGTCGCGGAGCGACGACACAGCGCGGCCGAGATGCTCGACCGCCTCCTCCAATTCCTCGCTCGGCGCTCTGCGCCGCGGCTCCTCGTCGCGGGCCGTCTCGTGGGCTCGGTCCTCGGGCTCCTTCGGCGTCTCGTCCGCTTCCGACATGCCCCGATCGTGGCGCGTCCGCGCGCGGCGGGCACGCGCTCGCGACGATGCCCCTGCTCTTGGGCGAATCGGCATAGGGGCCCGAGGCAATCCCTCGGGACCCCTGCCACACCACCGGACAAGCGGGTCCGCATCCGGCGGTT
>JBDHVC010000117.1:0-5823 GCA_039809495.1 Sandaracinaceae bacterium | reverse complement strand
CAAGGCCGCGCGCGGCTGACGGCCGCGCCGAAGCACGGATCCCACGACGGCGCACCCTGGCGTCGCTGATCGGTCACCGAGCAGCGGCTCGCCGGGCGCGCCCATGATCAACGACGAGTCAGTCCTCCCCCGCTGGCGTCCGGTCCACCCACGCTCCGTCGACCCGCTGGATGAACCGCTGCCGCCCGCACGCGAACACCCAATAGCCCGCGGCGGCCGTCCCGGACTGGATCATCACCCGCTCAATGGGACACGAGCCGAGCGCCCCCGCGATCTCCTCGCGCGCGTCGCGAGGTCGCCTCGTGCTCGCGCGCTCGAGAATCCGGACGGGCTGGACGAAGCACTCCATCGTCCCATCGCTAGGTCCCAGCTCACACGAGAGATCGCTGATGACGACGCTACCGTCGGGACGGTGGTCCTGGACGAGATGATGGATCCGGCCCCACGCGAACGCTCCCGACGACCACGGGGTGAGATGTGCGGACGGGTGACACGCCCCGAGGATCGAGAAGAACACGAACGCGAGCCCCCACCTCACCGCTCGCCCGAACGAGCTAGCGAGGCCGCCCATCACGACACCACCGTCTCGTAGATGAGGATCGCCTGCTCGAGCGCCATCTCGTGCGCGGCCTTGGCCGCCTCCGCGAGGGTCTTCACACCGTCGAGCTCGTGCTCGAACGTGTCGCCCGCGAGCTCGACGATCGCGATGGCCTTGCGGGCGCGCTCGGAGAAGAGGACCCTCCAGCTCACCTCCGAGGCGTCGAGGCCCCTGTCGACGTCCGCGAAGAACGACTCGATCTCGTCCTCGTCCATGCCCTCGTCCGGCTCGGCGCCGACGTCCTTGCGCGTCGGCCGCGCGTCCCCCTCCTCCATCACCGCCGGCTCGAGCGAGTCGAGAGCCTCCTGCTCCTCCTCGTCGGCGTTCTCCTCGTCCTCTGGCTCCCAGCCCGCCTCCTCGAGCGAGTCCACCAGTTCATTCCGCGCCTCGACGTAGATCCGCCCGTCCTCCTCCACCCACCGGAGGCCGAGCTCCTCCACCAGCGCGCGACCCTTGAGCTTCTTCTTCCGCTTCGCCATCGCATACCTCCGGGCCGAGCCCGCTGATCGACACGCCCCGCGACTCGCGTGGGGACGAGGGGATGACGGTCAGAGAGTGGGTGAACTGACGAAGCTCGGTTGCCATCCCGAAACCGTGTCGTCGAGACACATCACGCGCTGGGCTCTCCCGATGATCGAGCCACGCCCAATCCGACGGTGGGCCGTGTAGTCTCGTCGCCATGCCGGATACGGGAAGCTCCGCCGCGTCGCTCCCGACGCTCGCCGAGTCGGGGAAGGTCACGCGCGAGGCCATCGCGAAGATGCTCCGCGGGCCGCTCCCCGACGAGCTCGTCATCGACGGCACGCGCCTCCGTGTCGAGGGCACGACGAGCGACGATCGAGCGGACGTGACGGTCTCGTGGCCGCGAGGGTCCCTACGCCTGCAGATGCGCCGGATCACCGGGAACATCACGCGGAGGGGCTATGCCGAGGACCGCGAGCACACCGAGGGCTTGAGCGTCGTGACGGTGGACGGGGCCCGCGAGATGACGTGGACCACGGTCGAGTGGGACGTGCGCGACGCGATCCGCGCGGGTGACGGCGTCGCGGTCGTGGACGTCTGGATCTCGTTCCTGGAGCGCGGCGCGGCCGAGGAGGAGACGGGCATCGGCAACGCCGAACTCGGCCGTCGAGCCCGCGACCTCTGCGAGAAGAGCGGGCTCGGTGGCGGCGCGCGGGTCGACATCGGGTCCTACGACCTCCGAACGCGTGAGTGGACGCCGGCGTCGACCGAGGTGCTCCGGAGGCTCCTCATCGTGAACACCATCAAGGCCGTCCTGCGCGATCGCGGGCGGGGTCAGCTCATCCAGGGCGAGGCGCCGTTCGCCATCCGCGTGCCGAGCACCGCCGCGCCCATCGCGATCGCCCCCGGAGCTGGAGCTCGACGCACGGCACTATTCCTCTGGTTCGGCGCCGGCACGGCGCAGGTCGAGGGGATGCGAGAGGCGCTCCGCTTCATCGCCGACGAGGCACCGAGCACGAGGGCTCTCGAGGGATGGATGCGTGAGCGAGGTGGGCTGACGCTCACGCGGATCGACATCTACTGGCGCCTGTTGGGCCACCTCGATCTCGCGCAGCGCGGTCCGCACGATCGGTGGAGCGTGACGCCGATCGGAGCCGAGCTGCTCGAGAGCGACTCGGCCGAGGTGCTCTACCGGTCCTTCGTCGCCCACTACGTCGGCTTCGAGGAGACGCTCGCCTTCTTCGGACGCTCGGAGCACGGGGACGTGGACGCGCTGCTCGAGGATCTGAACCGTCGCCTCGGCGTGACGTGGACGAACTCCGTGCAGGCCGCGCGGCGCGCGCACTGGCTCCGCGCGATGGAGCTCCTCGAGGGGGAGCGCGGTCGATGGCGCCTGAGCCCCAAGGGGCGCGAGGTCTTCGAGGCGCTCCCGGCGGCGCTCAAGCGCGCGCTCGATGCGGACAACACCCGGGAGCCCACGGACGCCGACGCCGACGATAAGGAAGAGGCCCTCACGCCTCAACCCTCGCGCCTCGCGGCGGAGGACGTGGCGCTCGGCGATCTCCTGCTCGAGCCCGCGCTCCTCCCGAAGTGCGTCGCCGCGCTGAACGCGGGCAAGCACCTCCTCCTGATCGGCCCGCCCGGCACCGGCAAGTCGGCGATCGGCCGCGCGCTCGCGGAGCACGCCGCGGACGTATACGGCCTCTCGACGCCCCTCTTCGCGTCGGCGTCGGCAGACTGGACGGCCTACGACACCATCGGCGGCTGGACGCAGCGCGCCGATCAGCGCCTCACGTTTCGGCCGGGCGTGCTGACGCGCGCGATCGGCGAGAAGCGCTGGCTCGTGCTCGACGAGCTGAACCGCGCCGACGTCGACAAGTGCCTCGGCGAGGCGTTCACCGTGCTCGCCGGCGGCGAGGCGCAGACCGCCTACACCGACGACGACGGCAAACCCGTCCGCATCGGTCGCGGCTCCGTCTACGATCCCGGCGACTGGTTCCGCGTGATCGCGACGATGAACGTGCGCGACAAGGCCACGCTCTTTCGCCTCTCGTACGCGCTGCTCCGGAGGTTCGCGATCCTCGAGGTGCCCGCGCCCGAGGACGCGACGCTCCGCGCGATCGCGCGCGCCGACGCCGAGCGGCTCGGGCTCGACCCGAGGTACGCGGAGCTCGCGTCGACGGTGTTCACGCGCGCCGAGGGGCTCGGCGGCATCGTCCCGCTCGGGGCCGCGATGATGCGCGACATCCTCTCCTACACGAGGCAACGAGGGGCCTCCGACCTCGCGGTGGCCGAGGGCGTCGAGCTCTTCGTGCTGCCGCAGCTCGATGGACTCGAAGCGGCGGACGCCAAGCGCGCGTGGGACACGCTCGCTCGCGTTTTCGTCGCGGACGTCGCAGCGCGCGACCTCGTCCTCCAGCGCTTCGAGGCGTATTTCCCGCACCTCCGCTTCCATGGTTGAGAGCTCGCCGAGCCTCGAGACGCCGCTGGCTACCGCGAGCGAGTCGAGCGACGATGAGCTCGCTTCGGGCGAGTGGGAGCCCTGGCTCGCCGAGCGCTTCGTCGCCTACCTACTCCACGACGCCACGGGCGCGCGCCGGCCGACCGACGACGTCGAGCGCGCGCTCGATCGCCTGAGCGGACAGCCCGGCACCCTCGCGCGTCTCGCGTCGCTCGCGTTCCTGCTCGATCCGGAGAGCCACATCGACGCGTGGCTCGTGGACGAGATCCCCGCTTTCTTGCGGAGGCTCCGCGTCCGCTCCGAGACGGTGACGGATCTTCGGCGGGGCGCCGCGAGGGGCGGCGTGGACTGGGCGCGCACCCTCGCCATCCGGAGCGCCACGCGGGATCCGACCTGGATCGCGGCACGCTCGCGGCGCCGCACGCTCGAGACGCCCGAGATGATCGTCGTGCGGTATGCCCTCGAGCTCGTCTGGCGGACGACGACGAGCGTGCTCCGGGTCGAAGGCGTCGCGCGGGAGGGCTGGTCGCGGACGCTCCACGAGCTCTCGGCGCTCGCGAGCGCGGCGATCCGCCACTCGGCGCTCCGCGATCTGCCGGGGCGGCGCCCCGAGCCAAGCGAGCGGGTGATTGCGCGGGCTCACCACGACTCGACGGTTCGGCACTCGGCGCGCCTGCTCGACGCGTACGACACCCTCTTGCCCACGCCGGACGGCGAGCACCTGCGCGACGCGCTCGCCCGCTTCGCCCTCGTCCCGCTCGACGCCGACCTGCGTTTCCAGGTGTTCGCCCTGATCGCGATCATCGAGTGCATCGACGGCATCGTGGCACCAGCGCGCCGCGTCGATCGCCTCGTCGCCGCGGATCGCGACGAGGTCGCGCGCTGGGACGGCGACGGCTTCACGCTCCTGCTGCGCTACGACCAGGCTGCCGCGCCGGGCGTGCACGCGGAGCTGATGCGGCACTACTTCGGCACGAGCCACCCCCTCCGCCCCGACCTCCGCCTCGAGCTCCGGAGAGGGAGCCACACGCGTGAGCTCATCGCCGACGCGAAGCGCTCGACGAGCCGGAGCTACCTCGCCGACGCGCACCACAAGATGCGCGGCTATCTCGCCGATCGCCCCGACGCCTTCGAGGGCTCTCTGCCCAAGGCGGTGGTCCTCTGCCCCGTCGCGTCCGTCGGCCCACCGCGGCCCGACGACGACGTCGTCTTCATCGGGATCCGCGGCCACACGGACGGAACGCTCCGCGCCGCGATCGCCGCGTGGTGGAGCGCTCGCTAGCTCCGCGATGGCGGTACACCTTCCCAGGCAGAACTGATGACCGACGCAGACGACGACGCCGGCGCCTCTGACCTCGACGGAGGATGTTCGTGACCGAAAAACTCACCATCGAGATCTGGAGCGATATCGCGTGCCCCTTCTGCTACATGGGCGACGCGCTCCTCCAGCAGGCGCTCGCCACGACTCCGCACGAGGGAGAGGTCGAGGCCCGCTACCGGAGCTTTCAGCTCATGCCGGAGCTGCCGCCGGACACGGACATGAACGCGACCGAGCTCCTCGTGAGGGCGAAGGGGATGTCCCGCGCGCAGGCGGCGGCGCTCAACGCGCAGATCACCGAGCGCGCGAGAGCGCTCGGGCTCGAGTACCACCTCGACGAGGTGCGCGCCGTCAACACGCGCGCGGCACATCGGCTCTCGCACTTCGCGCTCGAGGAGGGCAAGCAGCACGCGCTGATGCAGCGCCTCTTTCGCGCCTACTTCACCGAGGGCGCGAACGTCGCCGAGCCCGAGGCGCTCGCCTCCTTCGCGGCGGAGGTCGGGCTCGATCGCGATCGCGCGCTCGAGGTCGTCCGCGAGGGCGCGTACGAGCGCGAGGTCGTCGAGGACATGGCGCTCGCGCGGGAGCTCGGCATTCGCGGGGTCCCCTTCTTCCTCTTCAACCGCAAGTACGCCGTGTCCGGGGCGCAGCCCCTCGAGGTGTTCTTGAAGGCGCTCGATGCGGCGTGGGGCGCTTCTCCTTGACCTCGGAGGCGGAGGTGATGACCGCCTTCAATCCCGCAGGATTTCACGTCTCTCGAGGGGGCATCTGCGTAGAGCAGCTAGGCGATGCCGTACGGCGTTTCGTCGAGCGGTACCACCGCGCGTGGCGCGGCGAGAAGCTGGGTCTCAAGGCGCCGTTGGAGGCGCGAGCTGCGGCGGTCATGGCGGGCGCGGCGTGGTGACGATTGGGTGTAGTTCCGAAACTGACGGTCATGCGGGCCGCTTCCTCCGTTGCGGCTTGGGGGTGATGTCGATGACGTTC
>JBDHVC010000116.1:0-6089 GCA_039809495.1 Sandaracinaceae bacterium | reverse complement strand
GTCGTCGCAGGGGTCGCCTCGACGGCCGTCGCGCGCGCGCTCGTCGCCGCGGCTCGCCGTGGCCGATCGCTCGACGGCGCCGGGCTGGCGGCAGGGGCGGGGTCCGGGGCGCCGTCGCCCCCCTCGACGCTCGGCGGCTCCGCGGCGGGAGCGTCGGGCGTGAGCGCGAGCTCGAGCGCCAGCGGCTCGCGGAACGTGATGGCGCGCTGGGCCGTCACGTAGCCGCCCAGACGCGCCTCGACGAGGTGAGGCTCCGGGCTGGTCGCCGTCGTCGAGACGAAGGGGTTCGAGACCTCGACCCCGTCGATGAAGAGCCGCGCCCCGGACGGTGTCGCTTGGATCGCGATCGGTACGTCGGTGCTCGCGGCGGGCTCCTCGCTGGACGCGGTCGCCGGTGCGGGCGCAGGCGCGTCTCGCTCTCCGCCAGGCCACGCGTAGGCGAGGACCCCGACGGTCAGCGCCAGGGCGGCGACGGCCGCGATCGCGATCGTGCGCGCGGAGCTGGCGCCGCGGGCGGGCTCGGGCGCCGCGGGGATCGCCCCCTCGACGAGCGGTGCGGGTGTGGCGGACGAGCCCGACGTCGACCCAGCCGCGGGCCGAGCCCCGGAGACGGCCTCGGGCACGGGCGTCGGCGTGCGGGTGGGCTCGAGGGCGCGCGTCTGCCCCCCGTCGAGGCGCGTCTCGCGCTCCGAGCGGCTCGAGAGCGGCGAGGGCTTCGCCGCGAGCTTCGGCGCCTCGGCGAGCGCCGCGTAGGGCGCGATCGCCTCCTTCACCTCGAGACAGCTCGCGTAGCGCTCCTCCTTGCGCTTCGCGGTCATCTTGGCGATCACGGCGTCGAGCCCCTCGGGGACATCGTCGCGCAGCGTGGCGAGGCTCGGCGTCGGCTCGGTGCAGATCCGCATGAGCATCACCGCGTACGACTCGGCGTCGATCGGGCGTGTCCCCGTCGCGAGCTCGAAGGCCATCACCCCCAGCGAGTAGATGTCGGTCCGATGATCGACGTCCCTCTGGCCCTGGGCCTGCTCGGGCGACATGTACGAGGGCGTGCCGATCGCCATCCCCGTCTTCGTGCGCGAGCCGCTGGTCGTGTCGAGCACCTTCGCGATGCCGAAGTCGAGGAGCTTGACGAAGTCCGGCTCGCGATCGCGCTCGATCAGGAAGACGTTGTCGGGCTTGAGGTCGCGGTGGACGATGCCCTTCTCGTGTGTCGCGTGGAGCGCGTCGGCGATCTGGGCGACGATGTTCACCATGCGCGCGTAGCTGAACGGCCCCGCGTCGCGGAGTTCCTCCGCGAGGCTCTTGCCGTCGAGCAGCTCGAGCACCTGGAAGAAGCCCCCGCCGGGGATGGTGCCCATGTCGTAGACCTCGACGATGTGCGAGTGGCCGATCGACGCGGCCGCGCGCGCCTCACGCTGGAAGCGCCGCACGATGTCGGCGTTCGATGAGAACTCGCGGTGGAGCACCTTCACCGCGATGCGCTTGCCGATGATGCGGTGGTAGCCCTCGTACACCGAGCCCATGCCGCCCGCGCCGAGGAGCCTCGTGATCTGGTACTTGCCGTCGATCACCGTCCCGATGAGCGGATCGTCCGGGAGATCCGCGGTGAGGTCGTGATCGAGCTCCGCGGGGCTGGGCATCAGAACGACCCCGCGAGCGAGAGGGAGCCGGGGCCGAGGGAGAGGTGCGCGCTCGCGCTCGGCGCGTCCTCTACGCCGAAGCTCCAGTCGGCGACGACACCGAGGACGACGCCCGTGAGCGCGAAGACCGCGGTCGCGCCGTAGAGCACGTCCGCCGTGACGGCGAGGTCGTGGACGTGAGCGACGTCGTCGCTCGTGACCGACCAGCGATCGACGCCGTCGCGCAGGCGCTCGTCGATCCCCGCTCGCGCGTCGAGCGCGCTCATCCCGAAGCCAACGCCGATCGCCAACGACGCGATGGCGAGCCCCGCGGCGCTCAGCGCGAACGCCGGCGAGATCCCGCGGTAGCGCTCGGCGATCAGCGTCGGCTCGAGGCGGAGCTCGAGCCTCCCCGCGGCGGGCACCTCGATGGCCTGCTCCGCGGGGACGTAGCCCTCGGCGCGGACGCTGATCGTGTGCATCCCCGCCGGTACGCGGATCTCGCCAGGCGCCTCGCCCGCGAGGCGCCCGTCGACGAAGGCCTCGGCGTGGGGAGCGCGCGTCGAGATCGTGACGTGCGCGAGCAGGCCCTCGAGCGCGGCGATGTTCTCCTCGACCCCCGCGCTGCCCTCGTCGTCGCGGCCGCCCTCGTCGAGGTAGCGGCGGTAGTAGCGGAGCGCGACGTCGTAGCGGAAGCGCCGCTCGTGGCACTGGCCGATGTTGTAGAGGATCAGGTAGCGGCTTGGGTGCTCGCCGATGCGCTCGTACGCGGCCTCGAATTCGACGAGCGCCGCGTCGTAGTCGCCCCGCTCGAAGAGGGCCTCGCCGCGCGCGACGCGCTCACGCGCCTCCGCGACGGGCGCGCTCTGCGCCGCGACGGGCACCGACGCTGGAGAGAGCAGCCAGCCGACCAGGAGAATGGCGAATGAAAACCGCACCACGGCGTGCAGATTCTCACACTTGCTGACTCGCTGCGACCCGAAGATGCGACGCGTGAGCGCGCCGGGCTCGCCGCGCGCTCAGCCCTCCTTCGGGGGCTCCTTCGCCGCGTCGCGCCGCTCGATCTCCGCCATCGCCTCGAGCGCGACGACCGAGTGGGCGAAGGCGCCGCCCGCGCGCATCTCGGCGGCGACCCAGATCGCCTCCATGATCTCCTGCTCGCTCGCGCCGTGTCGCAGCGCTCCCTGCGTGTGGCCCTTGATGCAGTAGGGGCACTGCGTGACGTGCGCGACGGCGACGGCGATGAGCTGCTTCGTCTTCGTCGAGAGCGCGCCCTCCGCGAAGACCTGGCGGCTGAAGTCGCGGAAGGCCTTGTCGGTCTCGGGCGCGAGCGCGCGCCGCTGCTCGGCGTGGGCGGGGGTTGCGGTGGGGTAGACGGGATCACTCATGGCGGGGACCTCCTTCGAGGCCGCTCGCGGCTTCCGCGATCTCCGCGGGAGGAGCGGGCGGGACCGGATCGTCGCGGTGAACGACGAACCACGCGTGGGCGACGACGTCGAAGGCGCGATCGAGCACCTCGAGGTCGCAGCCGCTCGCGCGCAAGAGGGCGTGGCAGGCCCGGCTCACGCCCTTCGCCGTCGAGCGGTCATAGGCGAGCGCGGCGAGGTGCTCGAGGTGCGAGCGCCCCCAGGCGCGGTTCGGCGCGACGAGGAGCGCCCCCTCGAGCGCGATCCCCGCGGCCCGCTTGGCGCTCGTGAGCCCGGCCGCCGAGGCGCCGCGCGCGTGGTGATCCTTCGCCTGCTTCAGCTCCACGAGCGCGTCGCGGATGCGCTCGTCGGCGGCGCGTCGTCGGAGATCGGCTCGGGGATCGGGCTCGGACATGGCTCCCTTCGAGGCGAGATGCCGCCGCGCGACGAGGGACACCGGCGCTCGTCGGCGGCGGGGAAGACCGAGCGGGCGTCGAGCCTCGCGAGCCACCCTCACGCCTCGCGCGAGCGCGTGAGCGGGCCCCTCGACGCCGCCGGGATCAGGACGGCTTCGCGGAGGCGTCGAAGCGCGGCAGGAGCACGTGGTTCTCGAGGTGGACGTGGCGGAGCGTGTCCTCCTCGAGGGCGGCGAGCTCGCTCATCATCATCCGATAGCTGCCGCAGCCCCAGTCGGGCACGGTGAAGTCGTCGGCGAGCGAGCGGAGCCGATCGAGCATCCGGCCGACCTCCTCGTGCTCCTCGCGCATGCTCGTGAGCCCCTCGCGCACGGCCGTCGGGTCGGCCCCGCGCGCCATCAAGAGCGGGAAGAGCTCCGACTCCTCCTCGTCGAGGTGCGGCTCGAGCGCCGCCCGCAGCTCGCGGTAGACGTCGAGCAGCTCGGGGAGCTTCGGGTTGTGGCCGCCGTGCACGCCCGCGACCCGCGCGACGAGCGCCTCGAGCGCTGGCAGGGTGCGCCGAAGATAGGTGTGGTGGCGCGAGACGATGTGCGCGACGAGCTCGGGCGTCGAGATCGCGGTGACGTCGAGCGTCTCGGCCTCGGGGCTCGACGTCGCCTGGGCGCGGAGCCGAGCGAGGAACTCCTCGACGTCGAGCTGCCTCGCCGCGCACGCCTCCGCGAGCGTCACCTCGCCGTGGCAGCAGAAGTCGATCTTGTGCTCCGTGAAGAGCTTCGCGCAGGACGGGTAGTCGATGACGATCTGCGCGACGCGATCTCCGGCGTGAATCGTGGACATGACGGCTCCCTCTCGACCTTTGATAGCAGCAGTCGTGCCGCGTGCGAGGTCCCTGATGTGGCGACGTCCCGCCCTCCGCGCGGAGGAACGTTCCAATGTGGAACTGGCTGGAGCAGGGCGAGCGGGGGCGCCGTCACTGGAGCTCGGGGGCCTCCCCGATCGCGCCGAACGCCTCCTCGTGTCGCGCGAGCGTCTCGCCGAGCACCCGGTGGAAGCGCTTGGCGTGCTCGGGCGACATCAGGATGCGCGCGAGGAGCCAGCCGGACCGGCCGTGCATGAAGGCGAAGTCGAGCGAGAAGGCGTCGCTCGTGCTCCCGACCTGCGCGAGGTTCGAGAAGCGGCCCTTGGCGACCTCGTCGTCGGCCTTGATCGTGATCTCGGGGATGGGGCGCTCTGTTGGCATGTGGCTCCTAGGAGGTTCGCGCGGGTGAGGGGGCCTCGGTGCGAGCGGCATGCCCGCACGCGATGCGGGGTCGGAGATCAGGGATCACGACTGACGAGCACGTCGCGCCCGTGGCGAGCGCGCGCGCGAGCGAGCGGTCGATCGAGCGTGAGCTGCGCGCCTCGGTGGAGCTCGGGCGGAGGGCTTCCGTCACGGCTCAGCCACTCGAGGTGCGTGAGCCCGCCCTCGTGGCAGAGGTGCAGCTCGACCTTGCCCTTGCTGGCGATCGGTCCGCCGACGATCGTCGCGGCCCGCGGCTCGCTCGGGCGCGCGGGCGCGTTGCGGACGACGAGCGTCGAGTACGAGAGGCCCTCGTGGCGCAGGCCCGCGGCGAGCGCGATCGCGTCGAGGGGGCTCGGCAGGCCGATCGGGAGCTTCGCGTGGCACCAGTCGCGCTCGCGCGCGAGGAGCGGGCAGGGCGCGCGGTGGGTGCAGGGGAAGGGGACGTCGAGCGTGCCCGCGACGAGCCGATCGCGGAGCCGCTGGAGCGCGCGGGTCGGCTCGCGCAGCGCCGGCTCGACGACGACGAGCGCGCCTCCCTCCGCCATCGCGCTCGCGCTCCGGGTGAGCCAGCGCTCGAGGAGCTCGAGGCGCGCGAGCTCGCCCCGAGCGTCGGGGCCACCGCTCGCCGGGCGCGTCGGGAAGAGCTCGTTCAGGACGAGGCCGACGAGCACCAGGTCGGCGCCCGCGACGAGGCCGCGTGGGTCGCTCACGGCGACGGAGCCCGAGGTCGCCTCGAGCTCGATCGGGACGGCCTCTTCGGCGAGGAGCCCGCCCTCGCGGGTCGCCGCCGCGAGGGCGCGGAAGGCCTCGAGCGCGCGCGCGTCGGCGTCGATGGCGCGGACGTGGAGGACGTCGGCGAGCCCGAGCCGCCGCGCGAGGCGCGCGAGCCCGAGCGTGCTCGTGCCGTAACCCGCGCCGACGTCGACGACGCGCCACGCGCGGTGGCGCGGCAAGAGCCCGCGCGCGGCGAGCTCCGAGAGGGGCCCCTCGATCTTCGGGAGATCGCGCGGCAAGAAGAAGCGCAGCCGCGCCGCTCGCAGGCCGCTCGCCTCGCCGAGCTCGGCGCGCTCGCGCGTGTAGAGGCTCGAGAGCGCGCGCACCTCGTCGGCGAGCGCCGCGCCGCCGCGATCCTCCGCGCCGAGGAGCCGCCGCGCGACGTCGTCGATGGCGCGCAGCCAGAGCGACCCCAACGCGGGCACCTCACGCCGACCCATCATGACGCGAGTGTGCGCGCAACCAGCCGTCTCGACCAGCCGGAACGCTCGCTCACAGCACGAACCGGTTGCCCTGATCCTCGATTTCGCGCCGTGCTCGTTTGAGCACCCTCTTGGGTCCCGAGGAGGCTCGATGCGGTGCCGCAGCCCAAGGT
>JBDHVC010000115.1:0-6257 GCA_039809495.1 Sandaracinaceae bacterium | reverse complement strand
GCTATCGCCCCCAAGTCCACACCCTCCTCGCATGCCTGGAGGCCGTGCTTGCCGCGTAACGCTTTCCGACTTCAGCGAACCATCGCCAAGTCTTCAACGCATCTCTCGTTAAGTACACTCTATATACGCACCAACTACCATCGCCATCGAAGTCCAACTTTCAACTGTCCCGCTGGAGGGAAAGTCTACAGATCGACTTAGACTAAGTTTGGGGAGAAATCACGACTATGGAGCAAGTGAATCCAGTCTTTCCAGAGCATCAAAGAGTATAGATGCTTGGGCGCCAATCCCGACATCCACTGAATCCATCATTCGCGAAGGTTGCTCTCCTGTGAGAAATCGCTCATAGAAACTACAAATTGCATCGTAAATCTTGTCGATGTTGTCCGGTGGACAGACGATAGCCGTCGTCTCTGAAAGAAGCTCTGCTGTTGCACTTCCAGGCTTCTCAAGTGCGAGGATCCAGCTAGAATACTCAAAGTACTCGTAAATTTTGCTTGGAATGCACAGCTCGGCACTTTGCGGAAGGTTGACAAGAACCGATGCACCACACAACAACGACGACAGTTCCTCTCTCCCAATTGGTTCTTGTATTGTGACATAGTCGCTGATAGCGATCTCCCTTACGAAATCATCCAGTGCTATATGCCCGTACCGAAGAACATCGCCGACAAATCTAACATGAAAGGAATCGATTGATGGTTCTATCTCATGGATAAACCGACCAACAGCCCGAAGAAATGGACGGGGGTCTCGATCTAAGTATATCGCGCCTGCGTAGAGCATCTCGAAACGCCGACGCGGGTTCACCTGAGGTGGGATCTTTAAGTCGTTAGCTCCATTGCGAACGACGATCATCCTCTTCTCAGGATATGTGCGCCTCGTTGCCTCGAGAGCCTTGCTGGTATTCATCACCAGAAGGTTGGCATGCTTGACGGCTGTTGCCTCGAGAAGTTTTGATAACCATAAGAACACGGGTGAGGCGTAGTCCGGCTGCACGACATTCATAGCGGACCAAGGGTCGCGAAAATCGAGAACTAGAGGAATGCCGGCATCCTTTGCTATATAGGCTGCCGCAAGGGAAGTGATATGAGGTGGAGATGAGCATACGATCATATCGTATTGCTGCGTCTTTGCGAGCTTGCACCCCAATACCCTTGCGTCCAGCATCCATTGGAGATGAGGCGTATAGTAAAAGAAAGAATTGAAAGCACGCTTGATACCATTCAAGGAGAACAGTGTTGGGATGTCTTTGGTGAGCACGGCAGACTCAACCGTAGCAGAGAAATCTTTCCTCCCTCTTTCAGTTATCGGTCGCTGTGAATCACGCGTGTGGCGCAGCCTTAGATGCTCCCCAATGCGATAGGCGATCGTACGGCACCTTTCTAGCCAATGCGATCTATGGGGAAGGGGATGCGTTACAATGCCGTTTCGTAGCTGGGATCTACGAACTCCCACTTCGCAGCACACAACATCAAACTGCCAACCTCGCGCAAGACCTATCGCAGTCAATAGATCCCAACGATGTGCTCCCGCTGCCGGAGATGGAGGGAAATGGTACGCGATGAGCAGAATTCTTCTCGTCTTGTCCATGAGGATCGGATTCGCACGATGGTGTTTGACGGACGCATGTTCGCCACTGTCTCCAATACTAGCGGGCCGGTGGCATGTTGTCTAAGCCACTGGGGGGTCGGTCGTTGTTGTATTCCGATGCTACGGCTCGATGCTCCGCTGAGCGTCGGTGAGATCGATAGAGTCATGCTGCGTGAAGCACGCGTCGAAAGCTGTGGTGGAAGCTCTCGATGGCGGTGTTGTCGGTCGGCTGACCGGGGCGACGGAGGTCCAACCGGACCTGGTTCCAATAACCCCAGTGGTCGAGTGCCACGGACGCGAACTCGCTGCCGTTGTCGGCCGGCCGCCGCGCTCGTCCCGCAGCCGGCTGAGCGCCGCCACGACGTCATCTGCGCGTAGGCAGCGGGTACTAACCCGACACACTCGCGCGTGTAGAGATCCACGATACTGAGCACGCGAAACGTGGGCCCATCCGCGAGCGGGTCGCGAATGATGCCTCGCGGCCCCGGGCAGCAGGCGCATCGCGCGTGGCGCCGCTTCGGTCGCTGGCGCTGTTGTGTCAAGCCTTCGTCTCGATAGAACCGTTGGACCTGATTTGTGGTTCATGGGCCAGCCTTCGCGGCACAGCAGCACATGGAGGCGCCGATAGCTGTAGGCCACGCGCGTCTGGGCCAGCTCCGCGCAGCCGCCGTCGGATGGCCTCCTGCGGTGGGGCGCCATGCTCGCGTACCACACGCTCGAGCGCGCGATGCCGCCAGCGTCGAAACCGCATACGCCTCTTGCACCCAGCGCCCCACGTCCGTCGCTGGGTTGGATTCACCACTTTTCGTAGAGACTCCTGAAGTTTGCGGCAGATCTCCACGAAAGGCTGCCGCTCTCGACTTGTTGCAGCGCTTGGGCGATCTGCTCCGGGCTGGACTTGCTCGTCCGCATCCGCCGCGTCCGCCCTTGGCTGGGGGGCTCGCGGCCAGCCCCTAGCGTACTGCTATTTCGTGAGGCGTGCCGGGCTAGGTTTCGGGTGGGTAGACCACTACGCCTTCTGGTGAGTCACGCTTGATCAGGACTCGGGGGTAGACCAGACGAAACCCTGACCAGCCTAAATCTTCGAATTCCGGATTGGACAGTTTCAAAGAAAGCAGTCGCGTATTGCTCTTCTGAGTACGTATTCTCAACTTTCTCCTTTGCCTTCGCTACCCTTGCCATCGTCTCCTGAGGGGCCCCCAATACGGTACGTATCGCCATCTCCAATCCCGCGATATCCTCGTTTGCAAAAAGAAGTCCATCAATGCGATCTCTAATGTAGTGTGGAATACCATCTACATGAGATGCGACAATCGGTGTTTCTGCAGCCATAGCTTCCAGGAGGACACGTCCCATGGCCTCTGTTCGTGAGGGTAACACGAACAACGCAGCTTCTCCTATCATCTTTAGGATTTCCTCATGGGGCTTGGGCCCCATAAAGACAACTCTTGGGTGAAACATCGCAAGCTGCTGCCAATAACTTAGGTCAGGGCAATATCCAACTACTCGGAGTACGAGATCCGGGAAATCGTCGGCCAGTCTCAAGAAGGCTGCTATTAGCACATCAACTCCTTTCAGGTGCCACGGAAAACCTACAAAAAGAATCTCGTGGTTTCGCGATACTGTCCCTCGGGGAACAAGTGAGATTGGTACAAATTCGTGAAAAACATGCGCGCGCGTGTTGAGATCTTCGGCTCGTATGAACTGGACGTCCGCAAGCTGTGAAGGATAGAGCAGGCGTATCGCATGACTCTGCCCAAGAACCCAACGCACTATTTGCGGAGCAGCTAACAGCTTAATTCTCCCCCAAAACGACCGATCGAGCTCCAAGCCCTTCAATGGGTGACCAGGAATTTCGACAATAAAAGGAATACGCCATAATCGAGCCAGAATAGCGCCAATGATAGATGTCCTGTAGATCCCATGTGACACCACAGCGTCATACGGCCCTCCCCTAACCCTCCCTTTGAATGCGAGGAATAAGCACTTCATTCCTTCCAGTGGCTTCTTGATTAGCTTGGGAGCTCTCGGGATCCGATATGACAAGAATCGGAACCCTCCGATGGCCCGCGCCCCAGCCAGCATTCCTTCTGCAGTACTTCTCTCTCCTGCCATCATGGCAGCCAATACGTCTCCAGACAGGCGCTGGCCTAAAAAAAACAATGCGTTACGGCGAGGTTCGTGGGACGGCCCGTACGTCTCTGGATAGATGTATAGAATGCGAGGCTTATCTTGGCTCAAGCGATCCCTGCCTGGTGTGAATTGGCCGTGGCTTGCGGAGGGGAGCAAAGATAGCACGAAATCGTTTGCCGTTGGGAGGTTGCGGGGTAGCCAGCGACTCGTCATGTCCACACTAGGCCGGCTCTGGTTTGTCTACCGGAATCACAGGCGTGATTCTTCCCTATAGAACACGCTCTGGAGTTTAGCGATGTCGATGAGGACTCGCGCGTGCATCAGGTGCCAGATCGTTGGAGGATTCTGTGTTTTGCCGTAACGTTCGTACTATGAACGCGCTTGCTCTCACGATCATTCTTGCCACCGGGTGCGATTCGGCGGGTACTCTTGAGCCTGCCTCGAAGGCAAGCATCAGAACAGGGGACGTGCCTGCACTTGCATACCAGATGCAAAGCATTTCGATGCCCATAGGGGGGACTTATCAGGTACCTAGCGCCCCGACAACTTTTCGAGAGTTGAGAAGGATCGGGCGTGTCCCGGACTTTCGATCTGTCGATACCAACGTCGCGACTGTCTCATCACTGGGGCTTGTCTTGGCGAAGTCTTCTGGGGCAACACTCCTTCTATGTAATACAACGAATTCATCAGGCGTAGATACAATAGTCGTTCATGTCGGCCGTGGACCATCTGCACTTGGGTTTGGAGTTGATACACTCTTGTTCAAGCAGATCGGAGAAACCGCACGGGTTGCTCCAGCAGAAAATAGGTACCATCCTCAGGGTACCAGCACTAACACAGCGATCGCGACCATTTCATCGACTGGCTTGGTGACAGCCATTGGGCTAGGAACTACTACTATCGAGTTTGTCGATTTGACTGGTGCACGTGGTCATTTGCCTGTAAAGGTCAGCACCTTGCCCGTTCATTTTCCGTTTGATTCCATTGCAATGAAGGTTGGTGAGGTTACTACTGTTCAAGCATCCGGAGGAATCGGTGCTGTTCAATACAAGTCACTAGACCCATCGATCGCTTCTGTCTCTCTCTTGGGAGAGATATCAGCGCACACCCCAGGACGGGTCGCAATTCTGGCTACTGATCAGGAAGTACAACGTGACACCCTTTGGGTCCGCGTGAACGGTGTGGAGCATACGCCAGAAGACCTTACAATCCGTGCATCTCTCATTCCGAGACACCAAGGTAATGGGAGTCTTTTGGTTTCCAATGCGATTCCTCTGCCACCGGGCTTGGTAGCACCTGGCATGTCGCGCCGCATTCGAGTCTTTATAGGCTCGGTTGAGCAAAGAATCCACTCCAGTGAACTAGCGGGACGTCACAAAGACGGCAGCCTACGAGCTGTGTTGATTCAGTTCCCATACCCATCAATTTCGACCCCGGTCTCTGCCGACATTGTAATAGGCACAACAGATCGTCAGACTATCGATCCTGCAATTCAAGCTTCAGGGATCGGCGATCCATCGGCTGTCCTTCTCCCCACTGACCCAAGTTATCTTGTTTCAACCGATCTTGTCGGTCCGACTTTAACGGCGGCGGAAAGCTACATCCGTTTTGGAGGTCTGGCAAAGAGGTACGACGACGACTTTGCCAAGTACTCAAATATCCTATACGCCAATTATGGCGATGGATGGGGTGAAAACTACTATGACCGAGTGCAAGCATACTACGCAATGTGGGTGAGAACAGGCCGTCCGGAGTATTGGGATCGCGCGACTCGTCTCTTGCTCAGCTACCGTCGAGATTATTTGGAAGCCAACAATTATGGCACTTCTCCGCATTGGTCTCAAGTAGATGGCCTCGGACTTCACTATTTGCTGACAGGCGATCAACAATCTCGATACGCCATTAGCAAGATTACTGAAACACTATGGTACTTTCGCGTCCGTTTAGGGCTTGGCCGAAAAGACCATGGGAGTATAGAAAACCGTATTCGTAGCCGGGTACTCATGGCTCATCTCTGGGCTTGGAGATTGAGCGATTCACCGGGTGTCCTTGCTCAGGAACTTTCTGAGGCCTACACTGCAGCCATCGGGGCTCAAGAAAGCGACGGGTCTTATCGTTTTACTGTTTACTGTGATCAGTCACTTAACTACATGGACGGTATGCTCAATGAAGCATTGATACAGATATATATCAACTTTCGTCAGGACCCCCTGATCATCCAAGCGGTCGAACGAAATGTCGACTGGCTATGGTCTCAGTGGGTAGATGGTGGACAAGGATTTCGTTACGTTCCCAAAGTGTGTCCAGGAGTCGGAGAGACGAACCCCGTTCCTGAACTAAACGGTCTTATCATTAATGGGTTCGCGTGGGTCTACTCGCTGAAAAAGAACGCGACTCACGCCACTAGAGCAGATTTGATATTCAAAGGTTCGGTGGAGAAATCTTTCCTCACGGGATCTAAGCAATTCAACCAGCAGTACAGTACGGGGTGGCGCTATTTCGCTTGGCGTTCGCAGTAAGGGACTATAGCG
>JBDHVC010000114.1:0-6283 GCA_039809495.1 Sandaracinaceae bacterium | reverse complement strand
GGGTGTGGCGTAGAACGAGAATGCCCCTCTGACCAGGGAGAATGGTGGTTACGACGCCATGATTCTTACCAGTCAGAGGGGACACCTCGTAAGTGAAAGCATCTCACACGGTTGTGCCGGTGTTCGATGATCCGAATCTGGTGGGCTGCGCCGGTCTGGTCCCGGCACTGCGGCTGGGCGAGTCGGCGGGTCTGCATGACCTGCTCGCCGAGCATCTGAGCGTGGACTGCCCGAACCCGGTGCCGAAGGCGGCCGGGGTGATCGCGGGGATGCTGACCGGCGCGGACAGCATCGATGACCTGGGGCTGCTGCGGCATGGTGGGATGCCGCGGCTGTTCGGCGGGATCCGGGCGCCGTCGACCTACGGGACGTTCCTGCGCTCGTTCACCCACGGCCACGTCAAGCAGTTGGATGCGGTCTCCTCGCGGCTGCTGGCCGGACTCACCGCCGTGGTGCCGGGCCTGATCACAGGCGGTGCCGATCCGGAGGGGATCGCGTTCCTCGATCTGGACGACACGATCCGGGAGGTCCACGGCTACGCCAAGCAGGCCGCCGCCTACGGCTACAGCGGGGTGTACGGGCTGAACGCGATGCTGGCGGTGGCCTCGACGCCGCTGGCCGCGCCGGTGATCGTGGCGTCGTCGCTGCGGAAGGGCAACACCGCGTCGGGGTCGGGGTCGGCGCAGGTCCTCGGCCGGGCCGTCACCACGATCCGGCGGGCCGGGGTGACCGCGAGGCTGCTGGGTCGTGCGGATTCGGCGTTCTACCGACACGACCTGGTTACGGCCATGATCAGAAACGACATGTGGTTCTCGATCACGGCCCGGATGAACGCCGCCGTGCAGGCCGCGATCACCCGGATCGGCGAGGACGCGTGGACGCCGATCCGCTACCCGAACGCGGTCTGGGAAGCCGACGACACCTTCCCCGACGGCGGCTACTGGGTATCCGATGCCGAGGTCGCCGAAACCTGCTTCACCGCGTTCTCCAGCAAGAAGAAGGCCCAACGCGTTCCGTGCCGGCTCGTGGTGCGGCGCGTTCGACGGTTGCAGCCCCAGGCGTCGGACGGCACCGTGCAGGGCGAGCTGTTCGCCGCGCACCGGCACCACGCGTTCATCACGAACTCGCCCCTGTCCACGATCGCGGCCGATCAACACCATCGCGACCACGCGCTCATCGAGCAGGTCATCGCCGAGCTGAAAGACGGGCCACTCGCGCACCTACCGTCGGGGAAGTACGGGGCGAACGCGGCCTGGCTCGCGCACGCGGTGATCGCGTTCAACCTGGCCCGCGCCATCGGCGTCCTCGCCGGGAAGAAGCACGCCCGGGCCCGCTGGGCCACCCTCCGCGCCCAGCTGATCAACCTGCCCGCCCGGATCGCCACCACCGCCCGCAAGACGATCCTGCACCTGCCCCGAGACTGGGCCTGGGCCGATCAATGGCAGGCCGTGTTCGACGGCGCGACCGGGCCACCCCTCGCCCGCGCCGCCTGACCACCCGCCCCACCCCGAGGGCCCAACCAGAGGAACCGACAGTGGAAACGCCGGGCAGACCGGCGACACCGTCACGCCCATTCCCAGCCGCCCTCAACAATCACCAGCCAGAATCAACCCGAAACGCCGATCAGAAAAGGCTCGGTGGATCTGGGTTCAGCGGCACAGGACGCGTGGACTTCTCAAGTTCTTGCCTCAACCGGTCGGACCGATCACGGCGTTCTTCAACGAACAGGAACCGCAGATGACGAGCACGTGTCCGTAGCACAGGGCTATCAAGAAGAGTACGCACGGCGATCACGGGCGACCCTGGCTCACCCCCGGCATAGATGCCCGGCCCCGCGAAGCCCTCGGCGTAGGTGACATCAGCCCCCCAGCCCCGAATCATGATTGGCATCCATTTGCTCAGGTAGGCCTCATATACGCGGTGCTTGACTAACGTGTGCGGGGCAGCCGACCACACCACCTCATTCACAGTCATCCAGGCTGCCTCCATGTCGCGGACCGCTGTGGACTAAACCTTAGCGACTGAGCTGCCAACCTCGGTGACCATGGTGTCCGCCGAGGCCTCCGCAGTCGGCCGAACACCCTAACGACACAGAACAACCTGGCCGGTGCCTACCAAGCAATGACAGACCTTGACCGCGAGACCTATCGGGTAGGCGCCGCACGGGCAGCTCGCCACCCACCACCAGCCGAGAGCGAGTCTTGTGATCAATCCCGAGATTGGCGCGAGTTTGAGCGAAGTCGCTGGCCACTACCCTGGGCGTTGGTCACCGAAGGGACTGGGCCCGCTGGACCACGACGGCGAGCATCGGATCGTCCTGCAGCGAATCGAGAAACGCCTCGGCCCAGGCAGGACGGTCCGTGCGAGACGAACCAGTCACCACGGAAACGGCAGCAGCGAGGTCAGACCGCAACGCGGTCGGTGCGGCGCCCCAAAGTCGAGACAGCAACTCTTGGTCCAAGCGCCGCGCTGCACCAAGACATCTTGCCGCTTCGCCTCTCGCCAGCCACGGCGATTCCTCGTCTCGTGCAATCGCCAGGACTCGTTCGACGCAGGCATCGGCGTAGGGACCGGGCGCCTGTTCGAGAACCTCTCGGAGCGCACCAAGGAGCCAGGCCTGCTGCCATCCCGTCGCATAGCCATCGATCGCGGCCAGCACTTGGCCGCAAACCGCGGCGGGCTCCGTACTAGCGACGGCACGTAGATATGTGGCGAGCAACTCCGTCTCCGAGGGATATCGGGCGATAAGACCGGCCACGTCGGTCAACGGCATCGAGTCTCGGGATGCGATGAGCGTGGTAAGCGAATGTGACAGCATGCCATGGAACTCCTCCGAGCCAAGGGCGCCCATGCCGCCCTTGTCTGGTGCACGCTCCAACGCGTTCCGATACATCGCTTTGGCCAGCTCAACATCGGTTGGGTTGAGGTGGGGCCGCAGCTGATCAGCGATGTCTTCGAGATCAAGAGATCCGTGGTAGAAGAGATCCCACTGGGTCTGTGTGTCGATCCCTGCACGCTCGACCAGGGACTCGATATCGTCGTCAGCCCAAGCGCCAGCGAGCAGCTCCTTCTCGCGGGTCAGGGTCAACTCGTCGCGGACACGCTGGCGCTCGAGATCGATCAGACCCGATTGACGTTCGTAGGTCGCCCGTTTCAGCACACGCGTCTTGTCCGCGTTGAGCAGTAGGCGGACAGCCCTAAGGAGGCTCTCCAACCGGGCCACCGCCCGCCGACCCGCATCGTGATCAGTGACAGTGACACGGACGTCGTCCCCGTGTCGCCAGTATGCATACCCGTGTCTGAGCATGCCTGCATCGACCGTCGAAAGATACGCGGTCGCGAGCGCGTCCGAGGCAGCTAAACCTTGCGGCAGACCCCGCGGAGCACCCATCACCTGGCCGAGAAAGTCGATGACCAAGTCGACGAGCGCAACTCGGCCGGTCAATCTGATCAGACGATCGCCAAGCACCTCGTGATCGATACTCTCGTAGAACCCAGCTACGTCGGCCCGCACGATGTAGTTGCCAGACACACTCATGGGCGACCTCTCGAAAGACGCCCATTGCTTGCCAACCAGTTCCGCACGCGGCCAGAGCAGAGTGGTCGACGACACGAGACCCTTCTCCAACCGTGCGCGGAGTGGCTCAACGAGACTGTGGTAGACGACTCGGTCGGCAGCGGTGAGGAGAGCGGCTGGACGTGTGGCGTAGTTGACCTTGGCAACCGGGACCAACACAGCTCGATCAGCCTCGTAGCGTCCGCAGAGCACAAGCGTCTCGAGGGCAGCCACAAACCGCTGCGCGACCTGACCCCCGGCACGATCCTCGGGCCTGGGTGGAAGGAGATCGTTGCGTTCAAGGCCCGGGATGAGGGCGGCTTTCAGGTCAAGCTCTGTTGCCAGAGCCGAGTAGGCGTTGTCCCTCTTGGGTGCGGGACGTGACGCCGATCTGTTCCGAACCACGCCGCATTCTCGCAAACTCAGTCCTGACCAACCGATGTAGGGTCGGTTGGCCCGGGGAATCGCACTCCCGGGCTCCCACTGTTCCGTGCGTAACACTCTCCCGTTACACGGCGTGCCGTCCTGTCAGCCGGTGGCCGGTCGTATCCAAGCCCCGTGCGTGTGGTCCACAAGAAGCCGTGGAGAACTCATTTTGTGGGGCTTCCAGGTCGGTGCCATGGTCTGGTACGCGATCGGGCTCATCATGCCGCCTGACCCGGACCCATCGACTGCCGGATCCGGGGCGACGACCACCAGGATCGCGCGGCAATGCACCGATTCGTTCGAAGCGGATGTGCGCACGTCAGGGGCCGTCGATATAGTCGTTGAACTATTCTTTCAGCCTGCGAGCCCACCGGAGGATTGTGGACGTCTTCAAGGTCCATGGCGAGGTGCTGGCGGAGTATCGAGAGTTCACGTCCCGGTTCGTCGAGATCCGCAACCGGCGCATCGCTGCATATGTTCAGGAGCGCCTCGACGAGGGTGCCCAGTGGCCTGACCCGTGGCTGAGTCTGAATCCGTCGTTCGCGTCCGGCGGCTCAGTTCCCGAGCTCGTGGCCGAAGGCCTGCTACATCCAGAGTGCGAGCGCATCTTCCGCCGGAAGACCGACATGGCCGATCCCGGTCGCGACCCGATCGTGCTGCACCGACACCAGCGCGAGGCGATCGAGGCTGCCACCGGGGGCAGCTATGTGCTGACGACCGGCACCGGGTCGGGCAAGTCCTTGGCCTACATCGTGCCCATCGTGGACGCCGTGCTACGTGACCGCGACGCGAACGGCGGGCGGCGACGGCCAGGGGTGAAGGCGATCGTCGTGTACCCCATGAACGCGCTGGCGAACTCTCAGGTCGGGGAGCTGGAGAAGTTCCTCCGGTTCGGTTATCCCCCGGGTTCTGAGCCGGTGACGTTTGCCCGCTACACCGGCCAGGAGTCGCCCGACGAGCGTCGACGGATTCTGGCGGATCCGCCCGACATTGTGCTCACCAACTACGTGATGCTCGAGCTGGTGCTGACCAGACCGGATGAGCGGAAGCACCTCGTGCGGGCTGCGCAGGGTCTGCGGTTTCTAGCGCTCGACGAGGTCCACACCTACCGCGGACGCCAAGGAGCCGACGTTGCGCTGCTGATCCGCCGACTCCGTGACCAGTGCGCCAGCGAGAATCTGCAGGTCATCGGTACCAGCGCCACGATGTCCAGCGAGGGCTCCCTGGATGACCGACGCGGGGTAGTTGCCCGGGTCGCATCGCGGCTCTTCGGGTCGGAGGTCACCCCAGACCGGGTGATCGGGGAGACGCTCGTCCGAGCAAGCCATGAGTCCTCCGATGATCCGGTCACACTTGCTGCCGCCATCGACCATGCGGCGGCCGGCACCATCACGCCCGACAGTGCCTCGTTGCGCTCAGACCCGCTCACTTCGTGGGTGGAGTCGACGTTCGGGCTGACCGCTGAGCCCGAGTTGGGGCGACTCGTTCGTCGCCCCCCGACCACAGTCGACGCCGCGGCCCGCGAACTCGCCGACTCCACGGGCCGGATGGAACTGACCTGTCGCGACGCGATCCGTTCGACGCTCCGTGCCGGTTCACACACGTCGGATCCGATCACAGGCAGACCGTTCTTCGCGTTCCGCCTGCATCAGTTCCTGTCGAAGGGTGACACAGTTTACGTCTCCCTGGAGACCGAGGATGTCCGCCACATCACCTCCTCCTACCAAGTCAGTGTTCCGGGTGAACCAGAGAAGGTACTGCTGCCACTCGGGTTCTGCCGCGAGTGCGGCCAGGAGTACCTGATCGTGGCGAAGGCGAAGCGCAACGCGAAGGACGTGTTCGTCTCCCGCCGTGACGCCGACGCCAGCGGCGGTGACGCTGTTACCGGCTACCTGTACGTGAGCTCGGATCTGCCCTGGCCGGACGACCCACTGAATGCTGGGGCACTGCCCGAGTCGTGGCTCGTGACCGACCCACAGACCGGTGTCGTGGACGTGGCCCAGGCCAAGCAGAAGTACCAGCCCGACGCCGTCTACGTTCGCACCGACGGCACGATCGATCCTGGGAGGTCGGGGCTGCGGGCCTGGTTTATGTCGACCCCGTTTGCGTTCTGCCTACGGTGCAAGGTCTCCTACGAGCAAGTACGGGGCAACGACTTCGGCAAGCTCGCCACCCTGGATGCCGAGGGCCGGTCCAGTGCCGTGTCGCTGCTCAGCGCAGCGGTGATCCGGGCATTGCGGAGCCTGGGCCCAGACGAGCTGGAGCCGCGCGCGCGGAAGCTGCTGACGTTTGTCGACAACC
>JBDHVC010000113.1:0-6288 GCA_039809495.1 Sandaracinaceae bacterium | reverse complement strand
TTGTCAGCGGTCACGGGCATCCCGAGGGCCACGCCGGTGGCGGTGCATCCGTTGTTGGTGGTGGCGGTCACGTTGGCTGGGCAGGAGATCGTGGGGTTCACGTTGTCGGTGACGGTCACGGTTTGGGTGCAGGTGGCGGTGTTGCCGCTGTTGTCGGTGACGGTCCAGATGACATCGGTGACGCCGATGGGGAATGCGGCCGGGGCGTTGTTGGTCACGGAGGCCACGCCGCAGTTGTCAGCGGTCACGGGCATCCCGAGGGCCACGCCGGTGGCGGTGCATCCGTTGTTGGTGGTGGCGGTCACGTTGGCGGGGCAGGAGATCGTGGGGTCGATGTTGTCCACCACGGTTACGGTGGCCGTGCAGGTGGCGGTGTTGCCGCTGGCATCGGCCACGGTGAGTTGCACGGTGTTGGCACCGATGTTGGAGCAGTCGAAGGCACTCACGTCGAGGGTCCTGCTGACGACGCCGCAGTTGTCGCTGCTGCTGTCCTCCACATCCGCCGGTGTGATGGTGGCGTTACCCGTGGCATCGAGGTTGACAGTGATGTTCTGGCAGGTTACTATAGGATTGATGTTATCGACTACGGTGACGATTGCTGTGCACTGGTCGGTGTTGCCTCCGTCATCGGCCACAGTGAGAGTGACGTTGTTGGGACCGATGTCGGAGCAGTCGAAGCTGGTTTGGCTGACGGTGATGGAGGCGACGGCGCAGTTGTCTGCGCTTCCCCCGTCGATGTCGGCGGCGGAGATGGCGGCCAGGCCGTCAGCATCGAGCTGGACGGTGATGTTCTGGCAGATGGCGGTGGGTGCGATGCCGTCCGTTATGACCTCTGCATCCGCAGTACTGGTACAACCGTTGGCGCCGGTAACGGTCAGAGTGTAGGTGCCGGGCTCGCTGACCACCGGATTTTGATCGGTGCTGGTAAAGCCATTGGGGCCTGCCCAGCTATAGTTACCGTTACCCCCGCCTTGAAGCCCAATAGTGCCAGCAGGACAAACCATGCCACCAGTAGCGGACGCTCCTGGCGCGTCGATGTCCTGGTCGACCACGGCCTGCGCGGTGCTGGTGCATCCGTTGGCGGCGGTGACGGTCAGGTTGTAGGTGCCCGGGGTGCTGACGGTCGGGTTTTGATCGTTGCTGGCAAAGCCGTTGGGCCCGGTCCAGCTGAAGGACACACCGCTGGTGGTGCCGCCCTGGAGCTGGATGCTGGTATCATCGCAGGTGGGGGTGCCGCCTTGGGCGGTGGCTCCCGGCGCATCGATATCCTGGTCGACCACGGCCTGCGCGGTGCTGGTGCATCCGTTGGTGCCGGTGACGGTCAGTGTGTAGGTGCCGGGCGTGCTGACGACCGGGTTTTGATCGGTGCTGGCAAAGCCGTTGGGCCCGGTCCAGCTGAAGGACACGCCGCTGGTGGTGCCGCCCTGCAGCTGGATGGTCACGTTAGTGCAGGTGAGGGTGCCGCCGGTGGCGGTTGCGCCGGGGAAGTTGTCCAGTATGGTCACGGTGGATTCACACTCGGACTCATTCCCGGCTGCATCCCGTACGGTCAGCTTCACGGTGACCGGTGTCCCGATGTCGCTGCAGCTAACGGTGGAAGGGGTGACCTCCATGAACGTAATGGCGCAATTGTCGCTGCTGCCGTCGTCCATCATCGCAGGTGTGATGGTTGCGGTCCCGTCCGGACCGAGATTGACGCTGATATCCTTGCACTGGGCCACTGGATCCTCCGCATCCACGATCGTGACCTGCTGTACGCAGGAAGCTGAGCCCGAACTGGCGGTGATCGTGTAGGTGATCTGATGCACGCCCACGGCCAACGGGAGTACGGCATCATAGCCAGAGCTTTGCGTTGTGCCACCGCAGAAGATCTGGGCGGAGTATTCACCGAAATCAGAGACGCTGCTGTAGCACAGCCCTGGGTCGGCGGGTATGATCGTATCGTTCGGACAAATAATTACCGGCGCATTGCTGTTCCCCACCGTGATGGTGAATGAACAGATACTCTCGTTTCCGGCGGCATCCGTTGCGGTGTAGGTAATGGTATGTACGCCAATGCCGAAGCTGGACCCACTGACCTGGCCACCGGTCTGTGCGATTGAGCTTCCCGAGCAGTTGTCACTTACGGTAGGAGCGGTCCACGTGGCGGTACCGAAGCAGCTGTTGGGGTTGGTGAGGATGGTGATGTTTGATGGGCAATCGTTGATCACCGGGTCGGTGTTGTCCTCCACCGTCACCGTAAACGAGCAGGTAGTGGTATTCCCCGCGATATCGGTTGCTGTGTACCCGATGGTGGTGGTACCCTTCGGGAAGGCGCTTCCTGAGGCAGGGCCTTGTGTTTGAATGATGATCACCCCTGCGCAGTTATCACTTGCGCTGGGAGGATTCCATGATACCACCGCATCGCAATTGGCGCCAGCATCCACCGTGATGTTCGAAGGACAGAACGTGAACGAAGGCGAAATATCATCCTTCACGGTCACGGTGGCCGTGCAGGTGCTTTCGGCCCCGTCATTGTCCACCACGGTCAGGGTTACTGTAACGGTGCCCAGGTGGCTGCAATCCACGGTGGAAGGGGAGACGCTCATGGAAGCGATCGATCCATCCGGGTCGTAGCTTCCATTGTCGATCATGGCAGCGGTGATGGTGGCGCTGCCACTGCCATTCAGATAAACGGTGGCATCCTTGCACAGGGCGACGGGTGGCTCGACCACGGTTACCCGGCCTGAAAACTCAGAAGTGTTTTGGCTGAGGGTGGCCGTGGAGGTGAGGTGGCTGCCAACCGTTATCCCGCTTGGCAGGGGCATGGTAAACCGGAACTTATTGGTATTGTCCTGTCCTTGGGCAATACCGTTCACGGCACCAGGGCCGTAGCTGCCGGTGGTGGAAAGCTGGTCAGCGGCGCTACCTTCACTTTCGGCGAACAGGAAGCGCATGCCTTGGCCGAAGCCGCTGGGGTCGTTATCACTCTCGAAGAACTCGATCAGGCTGCCGGGCAGGGCGAAACCGGTTATCACCAGGTCGCTTCCAATGATCTCGGCTTTCTCGATCACCGGGAAATTGATCAGGCCATTGCCGCCATCATCGGTATCGCCTGGGTCGTTCAGGGTTACGCCATCCCAATCCTCGTTCGGTTCGCTGCTCAGGTCAATGCCGATCTCGCCGTTATCAAAAATGTGGTTCTCGGTGATCCGGTTCTCCGAAGCCACCTTCGAGCCGCCCGAAACGAGCACACCGGCCACACCATTGTCGTGGATGATGTTCTTGGCAACGGTCGCCCCATGTACGTGTGCGCGCAGGTTCACCCCCCAGTTCAGGTTGTCGCGGATGGTGTTGTTCTCAACGAGCGTGGTGACGTAAGTGGATGAACCAAGCTTGCCCACCTCGACCCCGGCACCGCCATTGAGCGAGTGCACGGCACCTGGGGTGGTATTGGCATAGGTGAGGTTGCCCCGGACCGTGTTATTGATACCACCGACATCGATACCGTCGCAGCTGGTTGAGTTCCAGCCATTGTAGGCCACCTCGCAGCCTTCCACGGTGAGCGTGCTCGCTGGTTGTTGCCCGTCCACACCATTGTGGCCGCAATAGGCGATGTTGCAATGTTGGATACTCGCTTGGGCCGGCGAAAGCACTTGGATCCCATGCTTATTGACCCGGTCGGCAAGCGTCGGTGTGCTGCCGTCGGCCATGAGGCCGATCACAAGGTCATGGAGGAGGATATCAGTGCTGGTACCGCTTTCCACGGCAATGCCGTGATTCGCTGCATGGATGGCCAGATTGCCGATCGTTACGTCGGAAGTGTTGGCGGCTATCACCAGTCCGTTATTGCCATCGCAATGCAGTTGCACCTCCGGCTTTTCGAACTTGGAAAGGACCAGTTCATCCACACCGACCACACCTCCCGTACCGATGGCACCCGGGTTCGTGTTGCCCACGAGCGAGGTTTGCAGCGCCCCATCGATGATGACGGCTTCCGTAATGGCCGGCAAGGCGGATCTGAGCGCGATGCGGGCCACCCCACTGGTCAGCAGGTTGGCCATGCCGGGGTTCAAGCCCGGATGTGCTTGGCCATCGCTGATCATGAAGATGGCCACGTCACGGCCGGGGTCCTGTCCTTGGATCGCAAGCCCTGTATTATTCAGGGCATTGGCATTCAGGATGAATTGCCGCAGGGAGCCGATTCCACCATCATTGGCATTCACCACCAAGTTGAAGTTGAAACCGAAATCCAGGCCGGACGTGTTGTGGATCAAATACACCCGGCTCAGGGATTGAGGTGTCTGTATCGGGTTGGTCAAAGCGGCCAAGGTGGTGCTGCCGTTCCCGGCATCTGCCAGCGAAGGTGCCTTTCCGCCAACTTCATCCGTCACGTCGAATGGGCTCACATTGGGAGCTTCCACCCTGAAGGTCTGCACGGGTAGGAGCCCTGCAACATACCCGCTTCGTCCACTGGTCACGGTATTGTTCACCACCCTGATGGTGTGAAGCCCTTCGGGCAGGTCCTCGAAGCGGTACTTGCCCGCGGCGTCCGTGGTGGTGGCCCCGATGAAATTGCCGGAAGCCCCGTACAGCTCTACGCGCGCATTGGGCCGGCTGCTACCGCCATCGGCCAGGGCCGTGGCCAGGTCCCGACCGGCGCCGCCGCCGAAGTTGATGTCCTCGAAGACCGTGCCCTCGATGACCAGGCCTGAAACCACCCGGCGCTGAACTCGCTGGTATTGTTCGTGGTGTTGTTGGTGGCGGTGGCTGTCACGTATGTGCCAACGGGAAGGTTTGTCCCCCCGAGGTGTGCCGAGAAGGTGGCATGCCCGCTGGGATTGGTGAGCACATCCGTATGGCCGATGTAATTGCGTCCTTCCCCGTATCCGGAGGGATCTGCATTGGGGGAGGAGAAGAATTCGATGCGATAGCTTGTGGACGGGGTGCTGCTCAAGGTCCCCCGGACGGTTGCCCATGAATCACCGTTATACGCTGCGGTCAGCTCGGGGAAATTCTGCAGGTCGTTGGCCCCGCTGTCGGTGTCATCGGGATCATTGGCCGTCACTCCGTCCGAGCCGTGGTCGATGCCTAGGCCGCCGTTGAGGTCGATGCCGTTGCCCAGGAAGCTGCCGCCGGTCCCATCGTTTGCGATCCCTTCCCCGACGTTGGCAAAAATGATGTTGCCCCCCCCGGCGGCGATACCGCCGATCCGTGTGCCTAGCACCCCGGCATTGATCTTGATCCCGTCGCCGCCATTGCCGAGCGTGAGCAGGGCGTCCACGCCGGTGCCTATCCGGTTGCCGATGAAGGTGTTGTTGTTCCCGCCTGCTTGGGCATCATCCACATGGATGCCATTGCCCAGGTTCGCACTGATCGTGTTCCCGAATGCGCCGGTCCCGCCGATGGTGAGTCCATTGGCCAGGAGGTGGATGCCGTTCTGTCCATTGCCCAAGGCACTGGTGCTATCGGCTTTCAGGCCGATCACATTCCTAAGGATCACGGCACTGGCATCCTTGTCGATCCGGATACCGTTTTCCAAGTTTCCGCTGATCAAGTTCCCCGCCCCGGGGTCGGTACCCCCGATCATGATGGAAGAAGAACCGCTCCGCACGTGTATCCCGTTCAGGGTGTTCCCGAGGGCGGCCGTGCCAGCCGTGTTGGTGCCGATCCGGTTGCCTTGGATCGTCAGGCCCTCGGCATTGTCTTGAAGGTTGATGCCGCTTTCCTCGTTTGAGCTGATGATATTCCGATCGGCGGCATCATTGCCTCCGATAACCGTGCCGGTACAGTTGTTGCCCGCCCAAATGCCGTGCTGTCCGTTGGCCAGACCTTGGGTGCCGTTGGCCTTCAGGCCGATGTTGTTGCCGGCGATGATCGTGTTGGCGGCATTGTCCAGCACAATGCCGTGGCTGGTGTTGCCGCTGATGAGGTTGTCTCGAATGTCGGTGTTGGTGGCGCCGAGCACCTCGATGCCGTAGATGTTTGCCAAGGTATTGGCCCCATCGACACTTGTTCCGATCCGGTTATGGCGGATCAGGTTGCGTTTGCTGGTGGCCATCTCCAGCTTGATGCCGTTCTGGCCGTTATGGCTGATCACATTCCCCAAGCTGGCACTGGTGCCGCCGATCGTGTTGTCCGAGGCACCGCCGGTAATATGGATGCCGCTTCCGGAGTTGCCACGGCCGGTCGTGCCGTTGGAGGCCAGTCCGATGTAGTTGCCTTGAATGGTGTTGTTGCTGCCACGTAGCACGATACCCGATCCACCGTTGGCCGAGATCAGGTTGCGGGCGGTGGGGAAGGTGCCAC
>JBDHVC010000112.1:0-6329 GCA_039809495.1 Sandaracinaceae bacterium | reverse complement strand
CTACGAAGCGTCCGGTCACGTCGAGGGGCAAACGAGTCTCCTGGCGCTCATTCCCGAAATGGTCGACGCCGTTGCGCCCACCCCCGTGCTCGCCGCGGGTGGCATTGGGGATGGCCGCGGGCTTGCCGCCGCGCTCTGCCTGGGCGCGTCTGGCGTCTGGCTCGGCACCCGCTTCGTTCTTTCATCAGAAGCGGATGCCCACGCCGACTACCAGGGACGCTTGATCGACGCCGGCGCGAGCGACACGATCCATACCACGCTCTTCCGCGGTGGCTGGCCAGCGAACACCCCATTGCGCACGTTGCCGAACAAGTCGCTTCAGCTCTGGGAAGACGCCGGCCGCCCCGAACCGGGCCGCGGCCCCGGGGAGGGAGACGTGATCGGGCACACCAGCCGCGGCATTCCCATCATGCGCTACCACGACGACTTCCCGGGCGCTCGGACCACAGGCGACCTGGAAAGCATGGTTCTGTACGCTGGCCAAAGCGTCGGCGTCATGCACGACGTGCTTCCTGCGGCTGAAATCGTGGAGTCCATCGCGGATCAGGCACGTTCGGTGCTCTCCCGATTGGGAGGCGACCGCTAGGCGATCGGGCGACGAACCGGCGTGGAGAGATGGGCAGTCTTCGCGTGTTGCCCCGCCGACCTCCACAGCAGGCCCGACTCCCGGTACCCTTGCGAAAGCTGTGATGAACGGTATCGTCGTCGCCTGGACGCACTGGAGGGGGATTGGATGAACGGAATTCGGGACACACAGGCATTCTTGCGGAGCATGGGACTGCCCGATCACGATTTGCGCGACCTGCCATCGTCCGATCAGCGCTTCCCAGACGGCGGCCAATGGCGCATCGAGATTCCTTCAGTCGAGGGTCCGAACGCGCTGCGCACCGTCTACCAATATGCCGACGAGTACGGGGTGCCGATTCATCGGGTGAGCCAGGGAAGCGGCGTCATGCTGCTGACCGATGATGAGCTGGACGAAATGGCGGCGCTCGGACGCCAACGCGGCATAGAGATCAGCCTGTTCGTCGGACCACGCGCCGGCTGGGATACCGGCGCTATGGCCTATTCCACCGCTGGCAAGATCGCCGGACCGAAAGCGCGAGGCGCGGACCAGCTCGTCCATGCGGTCGAAGACGTGAAGCGGGCGCTCGAGCACGGTATCAACAGCGTGCTCGTCACCGACGAAGGACTCCTGCTTGTGCTCGGCAAGATGAAGGAGGCCGGAGAGCTGCCAAAGGACCTGATTCTCAAGGGTTCGGTCATGCTGGGCGCGTCCAATCCGGCTTCGGTTCGGTTGCTGCAGGACCTCGGCTTGACGACGTTCAACACTCCAACCGATCTCTCGCTGGCGCAATTGGCCGCCATCCGCGCGGCAACCACTATGCCACTCGATATCTATGTCGAAGTTCCTGACGATATCGGCGGGTTCATTCGCCATTACGAGATTGCCGAGCTGGTGCGTGTTTGCGCTCCGGTTTATCTCAAGTTCGGTCTGCGCAACGCGCCGAACATCTACCCGGCCGGAACGCACCTGGAAGCAACCGCCATTGCCCTGACCAGAGAACGCTTGCGCCGCGCCCGAATCGGCTACGACATGCTCAAGCGGCTCGATCCTGACGCGGTCATGTCCCCGCTGCCAGAGGCGGTCTCGGCCTAGAGCGGTCGCCGAAACACGTGCCTGCCGTGCGATTGCCGTCATCCCGACTCTGGCGGAGTGGAGGGATCTTCTCGGCACAGCGAAGGCAGCATAGTCGCGCTTCGTTGAGATGGCAAGCACTTCGTTGAAGAGCCGCTCTGGCGAAAGCCCTCCGGCTAGAGCGTCGACGCGTATCAGGCAAGCATGGCACGAAACACGGGGCGGCTTGGGGCGCCCCGTTTCCACACACTTGCGTCAGATTCGCGGACGTCCGCCGAAAGCCCTACTCGGCCTCCGGATTGAGCATGATGACAACGATTCCACTGCCCGGTGAACTACGCGACAGGAAGGTGATCGTGCCAGAGCGGCCCTCATAGGGACCAGCAGTGGCGGTAACCGGAATCACCAGCGTGGCTGGGCGCAGGGCCGGATCGCCCTGGTAGTAGATCCAGTTGAAAACCGATTCGGGATCGCCTTCGAACATCTCGGTGCCAACAAGAATGGTGTCGCCCAATTCGATGTATGGGAGGCCGTTGTTCTCTTCGCTCTCCAGATCGGCAGTGCCAGTCAGCGTGCTGGTCGGGTCGCCAGGACCGGCCACCAACTGGTCGGTCGTCTGCACCGGGCCAATTTCGATGAACTCGCCATTGGGGGCATTCTGATACCAGCCAACCAGCGTCACCACGCGCACCGGCTCGGCCACTGGCGTCGCTGCCGTTTCTGCCAACGGCGTGGCCGACGTTTCGACTTGTGGCGTCGTCGCGGCGAGCGGTGTGGTCTGCGCCGCCGGAGTTCCTGTTTGCGCCAGCACCTGCGGCGCGCCCAGGAGATACCCCATCATCCCGAGGACTGCGGTCAGGAGCGCCGCCGCTCCAAGAAATCGAATACGCATGCTTCCCCCTCCGCACAAGCAGATGAGCTCGAAAAACGCTCTTCGGTCGGTTGGCGGGGGACGTACCGTACGTCGGGGATGTACGGACACATCGTAGCAGGTTTGCGAGCGAAAGCCTAGTCCCCTGCAATGGCTCCAGAGGGCTGCGCGAGCAGGTGGCTTGCGATCAATTCTGCGACGCGCTGCTCCACGATCTCCGCCTCTCCCGGTTGCAACATGTGCGGACTGAAGGCAATCGTCGATTCGTTTTCGACCACCACTTCGATCGGCGGCTTTCCGGCGCGCAAATCGGCGATCAGATCGTCGCGGGTCAATGGCGCATCGAGCGTAACCTGCATGAGGATGCGCGGGATCGGCTCTCCGGCTTCGCCGGTCTCAGATCGCCTGATCGAGAGCCAACGTGGCGCCAGCCGCTGCCACGCGGCGTCCCAGCTCGACACGACAGCGTCCCACTCCATCGCCTCGGCGACATGGTCGGCTTCCAGATACGTCTCGACCGCGGTCAGCAACCCGATCATGGCTTCTTTGGACATCTTCATCGCGCGGCCAATGCGCTGCACCGGCGGTCCGTTGAGCCGCATCGCTTCGATCATTTTGGGAGTTCCGACCGCCAGCCCGCTGTTCTGCGGTCCGCGCAGCATCTTGCCCCCACTGAAGATGGCAACATCGGCGCCGAGATTCCGTGTGAAATGCCAGAGATTCGAGACTGGCGGGATCTGCGCCGCGGCATCGACGATCACTGGCACACCACGCGCGTGCGCCCGTTCGATCACGAACTCGAGCGGCAGTGTGTTGCGATTCAGGTGCGTTCCGGCGAAATAGACTACGGCCGCCGTCCGCTCGTTGATGGCGTCATCGAGTTCCCACTCATAGGTCTCGTATGTGTGACCGATCTCCACTAGTTCCACACCGGTCATGCGCACTGCGATGTCGTACCAGTTGCGCTGGTAGCGATGGACGACGACCTGGTTCTTCAGCCCATCGAGCCGATTCGGGAAACGCGCCATGAGCGCAACATCGTCGCCGGTCACGGCAGCCGCGGTCGCCAGCGCCAATGCGGCTGCCGCGCCATTGCTGACATAGGCAGCTTCGTTCCCGGTCAATTCCGCCAGGCGTTTGCCGACCGCTTCCTGCAATTCGAAGATGTTGACGAAGGCCCCAGCGCTATCGGCCATCGCCTGCGCTACATGCGGCGCCATGATCGACCCGCCAAGCCGTGTGTAGGTGGTTGCGCAATTGATGACCGGCTGCACGCCGAGTTTCTGGTAGATGTCCATGTTCGGTCGACCTCGCTCCTGAACCACTTCGGCATCTCTTCCGGCATGGTAAGCAATTCACGTGGTAGTTTGCCTGCGTTGACAGACAATCTGGATCGCCCCACAATGCAGGGAGATTCACTGTTGGTCAGAAACCGTCGTTCGGACCGTATGCGCGTGCGAAATCGCCGCGCAGAAAGGAAGGGCATCGATGCCAGAAAACCGGATCCCAGGAATGACGAGCCGCCGGAACCTGATCTCCCGGGGCGCGCTGATCGGTGGAGCGGCCGCGGCCGTTTCGCTGCCGAGTTTGCACGCCATGGCGCAGGACGCAACCTCAGACAGCCTGCTCGGGAAGATCCTCGACCGGGGCAAGATTGTTGTCGGTACCGGCAGCACCAACCCGCCATGGCACTTCGAAGATGAGGATGGCCAGCTGGTGGGATTCGATATCTCGCTCGCGCTCTTGCTAGCGGGCGGCATCTTTGGACTCGACCAGGAACAGATCATGGGCGGCGAGGAGCCGCGCAAATACGTCGAGTTCGTTGTGCACGAAGCCGATGCCCGAATTCCCGACCTGTTGTCGGACAAGGTCGACATCAACTTCCAGTTCATGACTGTCACGGCAGCCCGCGCGCTGCAGGTGGCTTTCACGGTCCCATACTATCGAGAAGGCGTGACCCTGCTGCTGCCAGCAGACTCCGAGTACAACTCGCTGGCAGACATGCAGGGGCAGGGACTGACGATCGCGATCCTGGCAAACGTCACCGCCGAAGACATGATTCACCGCGGCGTTCCGGATGCCACCGTCGAGCAATTCGATTCGGTGGCCGCGTCGGTCGAAGCACTCGATTCTGGCCGCGTCGACGCCACTGGCATCGACATGTCGACCGGTCGCTGGATGGTGGCGCAAGATCCCGAGGTGTACAAGACCATTCCAGAAGGCTGGGACGCGCAGTCGTACGCCGCTTCTGTCAAGCCCGGCGATCAGGTCTTCCTGAATTTCGTCAACACAGCGCTGCAGCAGGCCATGGTCGGACTCGACTTCCCGATCTATCGGGCGGCGTTCAACACCTACTTTGGGGTCGAGCTTCCAAACCCGCCGATTGGTTTCCCGGTCGAGTACCAGTAGGCAACCTGGATTTTGTTTTGAACGGCCGGGTGGCGGTTGCCCCCGGTCGTTCAGTTGGTTCTCCATTTTTCGCCGGATCGCAAGTAGGCATCGGTCCGTGGCGATCCAGGCAAGGCGCGCCAATATCGTTGCCACTCGATAGTCACCCTTCGCTGGTCGCGAGCTTCACATCCGGGTGGGCTACAGTGTGCGCATTCAACAACTGTCGACCCGGCAAACATGCCGTGGTTCACGAATTCACGCACAGGTCCCCGGGGATCGATGTACAAGCTCCGCTGGGAATACATCACCGATAACAAGTGGCTCTTCATTGACGGGCTGGTGCTCGGTCTGAAGATGGCGATCCTCGGTCTCCTGATCGGGACCCTGCTCGGATTGCTCTTCGCGTTCGCACGGCAATACGGCCCTCGCCCGGTGCGATGGTTGGTGACTGCCTATGTCGAGCTGATTCGCAACATTCCGTTGTTGCTGATCGTGTCGCTCCTCTATTTCGGCCTCCCTCAAGTCTTCCCACGCCGCAGCACCGGACAGGAATGGGTGCTGAAGATTCTCCCGGACGCCGAACGAACGTTCATCGTGGCACTGGCGATCTATGCTGCCGCGTACCTGACCGAGATTTTCTCCGCCGGCATCATTTCGGTCGGCAAACGCTATCTCGAAGCCGGCACTTCGCTCGGTCTCAGCCGCTGGCAAACGGCAACGTCCATCACCCTGCCAATCATGTTCCGCACGGTGCTGCCCTCGTTGGGCAACACCTTCATCGGGCTTTTCAAAGACACGTCGATTGCGGTCGCCATTGCGGCCCCTGAGTTGACCTGGGCGGCGCGCAAGGTGAGCACCGACTACTTCCGCTACATCGAAGCCTGGGCCACCGCAGGACTCATGTATCTGGCAACCTGTTACGCCATCGCCCTGGCGTTGCGCTTCCTCGAACGGCGTATCAAGTGGAGCGTGGCATGAACCAAGTCTGGGACAACCGCGATCTGATCTGGATCGGCCTCAAGCTGACGTTGCAACTCTCAGCGGTGGCAATCATCGCCAGTTCGATCATCGGGCTCTTCGTCGGGGTTGGGCTGGTCTATGGCAATCGGGTGGTTCGCACCCTGTTGCGGCTCTACGTCGATATCATCCGCGGTTTGCCAATTCTGGTCGTGCTCTTCTTGATCTACTACATCCTCCCCGTCATCGATATCGATATCCTTGGCTGGCATGTGCCGACCAATGTCGGTCGATTTCAGGCTGCGGCCATTGGGTTGAGCGCGTTTGGGGCCGCCCAGGTGGGGGAAGTGGTGCGGGGAGCATTGGCATCGGTGCCACGCGGACAGTCCGATGCAGCGAAATCGCTCGGACTGACATTCTGGCCGCGGTTGTTCCATGTCGCGTTGCCACAGTCGATCCCGGTCATCATTC
>JBDHVC010000111.1:0-6792 GCA_039809495.1 Sandaracinaceae bacterium | reverse complement strand
GGGGGCGCGGGCCGCGCCGCCGCGCCGCTCGCCGCGGGCGCCGCCGGCGCGCGGGGGGCGGGCGCGACCGAGATCATGGCCTTCGAGCTCGGGATCTCGTCGAGCTCGAGCACGTCGTCGTCGTCCGACTCCGAGGGGCCCGACGCGACCCGCGTGCGCTCATCGTCGAGCGGCGCGCCGTCCGCGACCCGCGTCGCCTCGCCGGCGAGCGAGACGCGCGGCGCGGTGCCCGGATCGCGGATCAAGGCGCTCACCTCCGCGACCGACGTCTCGAGCTCGAGGATGGCGTGGCCGAAGACGAGCTGACCTCGGCCCCGGACCTGCTCCCACGCCCCGATGACGCGACCGTCGAGGCGCACGTCGCCGGCGCTCCGCGCGTCCGCCACGTAGAGGGCGTTTCCGTCCCAGTAGAGCTCGACGTGAACGAGCGCGACCCCAGGCGCCTCGACGACCCAGCCCGCGTTGGGCGCGGCCCCGATCGAGAGCCGAGCCTCGGGATAGCTCGAGTCGATCTGCCACACGGCGGCGCTCGAGGTCCCGCGACGCAGCGTTGCACGAGCCCAGCTCACGCGCTCTCTCCTCGACGTCGGCTCACGAGACTCGAAACCTCGGCGCGCTGCATCGCTCGCCGCTCAGCTTGCCACAGGGGAGCGCGGGTGTAGCACGAGAAAGCGCGGCGCCTCGGCCGCGTCGCGCGCCGCCCCGCGCCGTCAGTGGCCGCCCTCGCGGCCCCCGCGCGGTCGACCGAGCGGGGGCAGGCCCGCCGCCGCGCGCTGCTCGGCGGCGTGGTAGATGATCGGCGGGATATCGAGGCCGAAGCCGCGGATCGTCTCCGTGCACTCGGGGACGTAGCCCGTCGGCTCGAACGTGGAGATGACGCGCCCCTGCTCGTCCTCGCCGTGGTAGCGGCGCACGAAGACGTCCTCGAGCCGATAGCCCGCCGCGGGGTCGTAGCCGCAGACCTCCGTGATGTGCGTGACGCAGCGCGAGCCGTCCCGAAGGCGCGCCGTCTGGACGATGATGTCGACCGCCGAGGCGAGCTGCGCGCGGAGCGCCGAGAGCGGGATCTCGACGTCGCTCATCAGGCACATCGTCTCGAGGCGGTTCAGCGTGTCGGTGGGGTACGTCGCGTGGACGGTGCACATGCAGCCGCCGTGGCCCGACGTCATCGCCTGGACGAGATCGAGCGCCTCGCCGCCGCGGATCTCGCCGACGACGATGCGGTCGGGCCGCATGCGCAGCGTCGCCTTGAACAGGAGGCGGATCGAGACCTCTCCCTTGCCGCGCGCGTCGGGCGGGCGCGCCTCGAGCTGCACGACGTGCGGCTGCTGGAGCTGGACCTCGCGGTTGTCCTCGATGACGACGATCCGATCCTCGTGCGAGATGAAGCCCGAGAGCGCGTTGAGCATCGAGGTCTTGCCCGAGCCCGTGCCGCCGGCGACGACGGTGTTCTCCTTCACGGCGACCACGTTGCGCAGGAATTCTCCCGCCTCGGGCGTGAAGCTGCCGAAGTTGATGAGCTTCTCGACCGTGAGCGTCTCGCGGAAGAAGCGCCGGATCGCGACGCAGGGGCCGTCGGGCGCCGCGGGCGGCAGGACCGCCTCGACGCGCGAGCCGTCCGGCAGGCGCCCCTCGAGGATCGGGCGCTGCTCGTCGATGTGCTTGCCCACGTACTGCGCGAGGTTGCGGAGCGCGGCGACGAGCGCCTCGAGCGACGCGAAGCGCGCGTCGGTGAGCGTGAGCTTGCCCCTGCGCTCGATGAAGATCTGGTTCGGCCCGTTGATCATGATCTCGCTGACCGAGGGGTCGTCGAGGAAGGGCCGCACCGGATCGAGGAACTTCAGCAGCGTCTGATCGAAGACGTCCTTGGGGATCACCACGATGGGCCTCCGCTCTCGTCCGAGCCCTCGCGCGTGGCTCCGGTGCGCGCGCCGCCGGTCGCCGCCGCGCTCGGGCTCGGCGCGCTCGGTCCGCCGAGCGGGCTCGCGTTCGGCAGCCGCGTGGGCGCCGTCGTCGGGCGCACCGGGGGCGGGATGGGGTGCGCCTGATGCGGGATGGGCTCGTCGAGGATCGCGCGCACCTCCTCGGCGTGGGTGCCCTCGGGCGCGAGGGCCTGGTAGCGCGCGAAGTGCTCGCGAGCGAGCACGATCTCCGCCTGATCGCGGAGCACGATGCCGAGCAGGTAGTGCGGCTCGGCGGGCTCCGGCTCGCCGCGGCTCGCGGCCTGGGCGCTCGCGTCGCGGAGCGCTCGCTCGAGGTGCTGCCGCGCGTCACCGAGGTGGCCGAGGCCGAGGTGGATGCTGCCGAGCAGCATCCGCAGCGACCAATTCGCGGGGTGGCTCTCGAGGTAGGGCTCGGCGTAGCCGATCGCCGCCGAGAGGCGCGAGGCGCGCACGCAGACCTCCATCAGCGCCGGGATGACGCGATCCTCGTCGAAATTCCGGCGGCGCGCCGCGAGCAGGTACTGCTCCGCGCGCACGAAGTCCCCGCGCTGCCCGAGGATCACGCCCCTGCGGAAGAGCTCCTCCGCGGTGACCGCGTTCAGCGGGTCGTCGGCGGTCGCCGGCGAGCTCGTCTGCACCTCCTCCGAAGCCGTCGCGCCGCCACAGCCGACCGTCGCCTCGATCGCCGCGACGAGGAGGAGGAGGACCGGCGTGGGCGCGAGCGTCGAGCGCGTCACGAGGCGAGCGCTCCGCGGGCGGGGGCGGCGAGGAGCTCGAGGTGGCGCTTCGTCCGCGTGAGCCATTGGATGTAGGGGTTCGCCGAGTCTTCCCGCCGGAGGATCGCGAGGATCGCCTGCGTCTCGAAGAGCGCGTCCTCGTAGCTCTGGTGCGCGAGCGCGCGCTCGAGCCGGAGGCGATGGGCGGCGTAGTCCTCCTCCACGCGGCGCTGCATGAAGTCCCCCTCGAGCTGCATCTGCGTCGCCGCGTCCTCGACGCCGCCGACCGAGTAGCAGGCCTGCGAGCGCCGGTAGAGGCGCACCGACTCGACGCCGTCGGAGGGGTCGAAGGGGTAGCGCTCGCTCTTCGCGAGCGCGATCTCGGAGAAGAGGTCGGCCTGCCGGAGCACGGCCGATCCCGAGGCCGGGCACGTCTCGGCGGCCCCGAAGAGCACGACCGGCTCCGCGGGGGGCCGCGTCTCGAGGGCCGGGCCGCTCTCTCCGCCGAGGCTCCAGAGCAGGATGAGCACCGCCGCCACGCCGCCCACGAGCACGATCGGCGAGGTCTGCTTGCCGTCCTTGACCTCCTTCGGGAGCTTGTCGACGACGCGGATCTTCAGGTTGCCGACCTCGACGACCGTGCCCCAGGCGAGCATCCCGTGCTGGAAGCTCTGCCCGTTCACCTTCGCCTCGACGCGCGCCTCCTGCGCACAGGCGACCCAGCAGCCCTCGCCGCGCGGCGCGACCAAGAGGTGCTCGGGCTCGAGATCGCGCTGATCGGGGAGCGGCAGCCCGGCGGTCGGGGAGCGGCCGACCGTGATCTGGTCGCCCTCGATGCGCGTCCGCTCGAGCGAGCCGTCTTCACGAATGATCTCGACGTAGGCTTCCATGCGCGCTCCGGATCAGAACATGCCCGACTGGGCCGTCGAGATGACGAAGGGCCCCATGAGGCAGAGCATGATGGCCCCGAAGATCAGCATCAGCGGGCCGATGAGCATCACGGCCGCCTTCGCCGCCGCCTCCTCCGCCATGACGCTGCGCCGCATCCGCAGCATGCCCGCCTGGATGCGGAGCACCTCACCGAGCGGGTTGCCCTTCTCCTCGGCCTGGACGACGGCGCCGACGAAGTCGCGCACCGCCTCCGTCGGCGCGCGGTCGGCGAAGTTCTCGAGGGCCTGCCGGCGCGTCTTGCCGAGATCGAGCTCCTGCAGGACGCGGGAGAGCTCCTCGACGAGCGAGTCCTCCTTGTTCGGGGTCTTCTCCACGATCTGCTTGATCGAGCCCGGGAAGTCGAGGCCCGCGCCCATGCAGAGCGAGGCGAGGTCGATCGCCGGAGGCAGGCCGCGGTTGATCTCCTTGAAGCGTCGGTCGCGCTCGCCGGTGACCTGGAAGTAGGGCATCGCCGCGCCCATCGCGCCGAAGACGACGAAGAGGATCGGGGGCATGCCACCGAACTTGAGCAGGGCGAGCCCGAGGACGCTCCCGGCGATCGCGCTGAGGAACGAGAGCGCGAAGAATTCGTTCGCCGTGAGCCCGAGGTAGTCGCCCGCGTGCTTGAGGAGCTCGTCGATCTGTCGGCGCTGCTCGACGAGCGGGAAGTAGGCGATCCAGCTCGCGACGAGCCGGATCGTCGGCTCGAACGCGGCGAAGAGCCCGCCGGCCTCGAGCGCGCGCTGGCGGCGCAGGCCCTTCGTGCCGAAGACGGCCGAGTCCTCGGGCTTGCTCGAGGTGAGCGAGAAGACGCCGAGGAAGATCCCCGCGGCGATCATCGCCATCGCGATCCAGGCGTAGATCGTGGCGCTCATCGCGCGCCTCGCGGGTCGAGCGTCTCTGGCGAGCGCCTTCGCATCTCAGATGTCCACCGTGAGGATGCGCCGCGCCATCAGGATCGCCGCGAGCCAGAGGATGGCGGCGATGACGACCACGATGTTCCCCGTCGTCGTCTCGACCAAGGGCACGAGGTAGGTCGGATCCATCTGGTGCAGGATGCCGAGCAGGACGAAGGGGATCGCGCCGAGGACGATCGCCTGCATCCTCCCCTCCGCGGTCTTCGTCCGCACGACGCCCTCGAGGCGCTGCATCTCGCGCAGCGTCGAGGCCGACTGCTCGAGGATCTGGGGGAGATCTCCGCCCGTCTGCCGCCCGACGAGGATCGTCGCGAGCGAGCTCGAGACGACGCGGCTGTTGAGGCGCGCCGACATGTTGAGGATGGCCGCGTCGAGCGGCGTGCCGAGCTTCATCTCCTTGATCACGAGGTCCACCTCCTCGCTGAACGGCGGCCGGATGAGCTTGGCGCTGTTGCTGATGGACTCGCCGAGCGAGGGAGAGGCCTTGAGCGCGTTGGCGAGGAGCAGGAGCCACGAGTCGAGCAAGAGCTCGACCTGCGCGAGCCGCTTCTGATGCTCGCTCTGGATGTAGAACCAAGGGAGGCCGGCCGCGGCGACGACCGCCAGCCAGAGCAGCGGCTCCCCGAGGAGCCCGGCGACGACCACGAGGCCGAGGACGACCGCGAGCTGGACGCGCGCGATGTACCTGCCGGTGGTCCTCCAGAGCTGGAACCGCACCTCCGCCTCGAGCGCCGCCTCGTACTCGGCCCACCGCTTGCGCGGCGCGCTCTCGGGGTCGGTGAGCACGATGAAGCCCGCGAGGCTCGCGCCGACGACGAGGAGCAGCGCCCCGAGGTAGCCCATCAAGTATGTGGAGGTGGACGCGGTCATCGCTCGCTCAGATGTAGTCGCCGTCGGTCACGAGGCCCTGGACGATGAAGTCGTCGACGAACGACGGCAGGTAGCCCGTGGCGCGGTGCTCGCCGACGATCTTGCCGTTCGCGTCGGTGCCCGTGCGATGGAAGCCGAAGATCTCGTGGATCTCGACCTCTCCATCGTCGTCGAGCCCGACGACCTCCGAGATGCTCGTCACGCGCCTCGAGCCATCCGAGAAGCGCGTCTGCTGGAGGATGAGGTTCACGGCGTTCGCGAGCTGCTCGCGGATCGCGCGCACCGGCAGATCGAGGCCGCTCATCAGCGCGAGCGTCTCGAGGCGCGAGACCGCCTCGCGCGGGCTGTTCGCGTGGGTCGTCGTCATCGAGCCCTCGTGCCCCGTGTTCATCGCCTGCATCATGTCGAGCGCCTCGCCGCCGCGGCACTCGCCGACGATGATGCGGTCGGGGCGCATGCGGAGCGCGTTCTTCACGAGGTCGCGGATCGTGTACTCGCCGCGCCCCTCCATGTTCGCGGGGCGCGTCTCGAGCGAGACGACGTGCGGCTGCTTGAGCTGGAGCTCCGCCGCGTCCTCGATCGTGACGATGCGCTCGTCCTCGGGGATCGCCGAGCTCAGCACGTTGAGCAGCGTCGTCTTGCCGGAGCCGGTGCCGCCCGAGATGACGGTGTTCTTGCGGGCCTTCACCGCGCGCCGGAGGAACTTCGCCATCGGCTCCGTCATGGCGCCGAAGCCGACGAGGTTGTCCATCGTGAGCGGCGTCTTCGCGAACTTGCGGATCGTGATGCACGAGCCGCGGATCGCGAGCGGCTTGATGATCGCGTTGACGCGCGAGCCGTCCTTGAGGCGCGCGTCGACGAGCGGCGTCGACTCGTCGATGCGGCGGCCGAGCGGCGTGACGATGCGCTCGATGACGGCGCGCACGGCCTCGTCGTCGGTGAAGCGGAGCGCCGTCTTCGAGATCTTGCCGCGCCGCTCGACGTAGATCGTGTAGGGGTCGACGACCATGATCTCGCTGACGAGGTCGTCGGCGATGAGCCGCTCGAGCGGCCCGAGGCCGAGCGCCTCGTCGGTGATCTCGTCGATGAGGGCGGCGTGATCGGTGCCCTGCGGCAGCTCGCTCGCGAGCTCGGTGACGATGCGACGCAGGGCCGCGCGCACCTTCGGCTGCATCACCCGGTCGTCCATCTTGTTGCGGTCGAGCGAGGCGAGATCGAGGTTCTCGAGCAGGAGGCGGTGGGTGCGCTTGCGCATCTCCACCGGCACCATCGCGGTGCCCGACTGATCGTAGGGCGAGCCAGCGCTCTCCCGCGCGGCCTGCTGCGGCGGCGCGGGCTTGGGCGGGGTGGCGTGCGGCGGCGCGGCCTGCGGCGGCGAGGGATAGCCCGGGGGCGCCGGCGCGCGCGGCGCGGCTC
>JBDHVC010000110.1:0-6812 GCA_039809495.1 Sandaracinaceae bacterium | reverse complement strand
TATGGCTGTTGAGATAAGATTCATTGCCGACACGATCAGACCACCTGCAATCAGCATTGAAAAGAGCATGAGTTCGCGTTCCCCTCCCATGATCTGTTGCGGACGGTGGAGCGCCCGATGAAATGGCGTTTGTCGCAGCCCCTGCCCACTCATGCTAGCATCCTGGTCGATGTTATTAAGGTCAATCCATTAGTTGGGATCGTTGCGCCTGAGAATAACGCCCCTGTCAGCAGTGTGTTTGCAAACACGATGAGGCAGACCACCAATACAACGTAGATGATGCGGCGGGTAAATTCTGATATTTCTCCGCCCCATATCAAGGTTGACCCGCAAGCGATGATACCGAGCAGCGCAATGACAAACGCGACCGGGCCGCTGAACGATCGCCGGAGCTTGTCTAGCGGTCCTTCCCACGGAAGCCCTGCTCCGCCTCCCCCTGTCGTGTCGGCAGCAAACGCTAGATTCGATGACAATAGAAAATACGTAACAGTAAAAACGCCAAGCACGAGGAAGACGGTTCGAAGATGATTTGATCGAGATACGAGTAGTTTTTCTACTGACATGATTTTGCTCCTATAATTTATGAGTAATATACTGACGGCCATCGTATCTATCGACACGAATGACCTCTTTAACACGTCGTCCGCCGTGCAATTTTTCTATAAAAACAATAAGATCAACTGCTTCGGCAATCAGCGTTTGCATTGGCAATGCACTGCTTTCGCCGATCAACTGTTCCAATCGGGTAAGGCCAGCGATTGCGGAATTTGCATGAAGGGTTGCAACCCCCCCAGGATGCCCTGTATTCCAGGCTTTGAGCATGGCGAGTGCTGCCCCGTCACGTACTTCCCCAACGATAATTCGATCTGGACGCATCCGCATCGTCGCCTTAAGAAGTTTTTGCATGCTCACATGCTTTGTCGCGCGCATAGAAACATAATTATCGGCGGTGCATTGCAGTTCACAGGTATCTTCGAGAATGACTATTCTATGCTCGGGAGAAACATCGACCATGCACCGGATTATCGCGTTTGTGAGTGTTGTTTTACCTGAACCGGTACCGCCCACGACCATGAAGTTTTTTCTTTGTGCAACACTCGCCTCGATTGCGATACGTTGTGCCTCTGTCATAATGCCGTGGTTCACGTAATCAAATAGGGTGTAAACCCGGATTGCGTGTTTACGAATAGAAAATGAAGGGCCTGATACAATCGGCGGAATCAAGGCTTCAAATCGTGCTTTCCCGAGAGGCAATTCGCACTCAAGAATCGGATTCTCTTCTGTAATCTGCGTCTTGAACGATGACGCAACTGTCCCCATTAATGATTCAGCTTGAGCAGCACTCATACTTCCAAACTGTTGCATTGGAGCGCTAAATCGCTCAACCCACAACTTACCATCTGGGTTGAGCATAATTTCGCTTACGTCTGGATCATCCAGCAGGGCACAGATATCAGTCCCTAACTCGCGACCGAGTTTATCCGTAATACGTCGATTGTGTTCATCGCGCCGGTTGACCAAACGGTCGGTAGTGGTACCCACTTCATCCATAATTCTCCCATGCTATAAGCGGTATTTTCGATATTTGTTTTATAGTGTACAGACTATAATTTAAATTGTGTAAATATTTTTATGAGCGACGGAAAGCCGCAGCTAGTAAGGAACGGGTGGAATCAGGTGGTTATCAGGTTATGGTACGAGCAACTTCCAGAGCGGGACGCCAATTGCATCTGATAGAGCTGCCATATTATCAATATTAATTGAGGTATGGCCGTTCTCGAACTCTGATATAAAGGATTGGCAAAGTCCTGTTTTGTGACGTATGGCCTCTTGCGTTAGACCAGCCTTTTTTCTTTCGCGCTTATAATTGCGAGCAAAGATCAGCCTTGCCTCAGACGGCACAGTCCCTGCCCTTGTCTTGGCTCTGACAGAGACAGATTTAGTTGGACTTGTGACGGGTTTTGCCATTTATCGTTATGGATTGGTTCTCGTATTATGGCACGCAGCCGCGTGCGGTACCGCTTTTATAATACGGTGAAAAGGTGCTTGATGGAATTAACGATCACAGTCAAAGGATAAACACCAGACAAAGGGGTACTGAAGACTACTTTTTGGTGCCAGCCAATCGTTAAAAATCGCGATTATTGATGGATGCTTCCTACCCGTGATATCGCAGATCACTCTGTGAATATATCGCGGTAGATAATCCACATGAAGCACAGGCGCTTGATGAGTCGTTTTTTGAGAAGGCACAGCAGCTAATCGAACAAAATACTATCGTTCGGTTGGCCTGTGTCAACGACACCCGTGAGCTGGTCGCACACCAGAATTACATCATTATCTATGATGTTGTCCTATATCTAACCTGTTTTTTGTGGATTCTTCACGCGGCTCGACAATGGCCGCCATCGAAGAAAGACTAAGAACATTTATTCATTTGTGTAAATGAGTATTGATTCATTTATTCATTTGATGATAAGATGTTATGCGTATAAACGCATTTCCACTTTTACACAGAGGGAGCCATGAAAATCATAGCTGTACTAAACCAGAAAGGCGGGTCTGGGAAAACGACCATTGCCACCCACCTTGCCCGAGCCCTACAGTTGGACGGTGCGGACGTGTTGCTGATCGATTCCGACCCACAAGGTAGCGCCCGAGACTGGTCAGCCGCGCGTGAAGATCAGCCGTTGACCGTTGTTGGCATCGACCGGCCAACTATTGACCGAGACATCAAGAATGTCGCTCGAAAGGTGGATTTCGTTGTGATTGACGGCGCGCCCCAGGCGGCCGATCTAGCAGTATCGGCCATCAAGGCCGCAGACCTAGTTCTGATACCGGTACAGCCCTCTCCTTACGACATATGGGCGACGGCGGACTTAGTTGATCTGGTCAAGCAGCGTATCGAGGTTACGGATGGAAAGTTACAGGCCGCATTTGTTGTATCACGAGCTATTAAAGGCACGCGGATTGGCGGCGAAGTTACCACGGCCCTTGCAGATTATGGATTGCCCATCCTTGAGTCGCGCATTACTCAGCGTGTAAGCTATCCCGTCACGGCAGTAACCGGAATGACCGTCCTAGAAATGGAGACGGATGGCGATGCGGCTGCAGAAGTTCGCCAATTGGCAAACGAGATTAAGCAAAAATTCAATTAAGTATTGGAAGGAATGAGTAAATGAACACTAAAGCCACTCTCAGTGCCGGGCGGCCGAGCGCTCGCACGAGTAAGTCTGCCACCCTTGCCAGCCTTGCTGATCAGAAGGTAAAAGCGCGTATGAATTTTGAACTTACTCCTGAGCTGCATACCAAGCTCAAAGTTTATGCTGCAAAGCAAGGGAAGTCCGTCAAAGATGTTTTAATCGAGTACATCGAACAGCTTCCAGACTGACAACGCTACCGATATCTAGAAAATTTATGAGGGTGGTTCCGATCCGTTCGGTCTACCCTCTTTTTATGAATTAGCATCATTTGATGATATGAATTAATACTCATTCACGTATATCTTCAATTACAGAACTGTTTTACGTTGAAGTACCAGAAAGATAGCTAATTTGCGCATGTACATTAATAGTTGCACAAACGTTTACTGTACGAGATAATAATTCTCATGTATGAGTCTCTTGATTTCGATTTGGAAACGCTCCCCTTGGTTGCACCGCCCATTTATCGGGAATTGGCCGCAGCAGGAGCCGTGAAACACGCCTACGTCCTTTCGGCCGGTAACGATGCGGGGTTGGTCATTGTCCTACGGCTTTCGAACGGAGATAGGCTGCTTGGAGTTCAGCGCGCTGTAAGGCCGCGCTACTTCCGAAGTATTGACGGCGCAGCAAGTGTTTTGCAGCAAGCGGGCATTACCGAATGGGAAGCTCGAATCGATAACGATTTTACTCTGCGAACGGTGAAGCATCACCGAGCAGCAACAAAAACAAAGGAAGGAAATGACATTAGGATAAAGGGTTAGGCTTCGAGTGGCATCGAAGTCTGCCCTATAAAAAGCAAAAGCCCCCGGTGGCACGGAGGCTTTGCATTGTTAACACTGTAAACCTTCTCGGAAATAGACAAGATGCACAGCTCAACGGAAAGATGAGCTATTTTACCTTGTCAGTCTCCGGGATGCAAGGGTGCTCGTGCGTTTTTTGTGCGAGTAAGAACGGAGGCTTATGAGGAACATATCATCTGCACAGCTTACGCTGTTCAGCCCTGCCGATGAGGCTGGCACCTATCATGATGCGGCCAGAATCGGCTATTTTTCGCTCCTAGTATCGACCGGGCCGTACAACAAGGGAAAAAAGCAGGATTCCTATAAACTGACTGATATGCCCGTGATATTGGGCATGGTCGATCCATCGCGCGATAGCTGGCTGACTCAGGCCGAATTCATTCGGCCTAGTCGCCGTGTTGTCAATCTGGCACGTATCGGGCTGCTCTTCGCCGATTTGGATACCTACCGAGAGTCATGGGCCATAGGCCGAACACCCGAGCAGTTAGCAGCAGCCGTCCTGTACCATTGTATGCAGGAAGGTATCCCGACGCCCTCACTGCTGGTCTACAGCGGGCGGGGCATCCAAGCAAAGTGGTTGCTGGACGGCACGATTCCGCGCCAGGCGCTACCTCGCTGGAATGCCTGCCAGCGTTACCTTATCGATAGAATGGCAGTCATGGGCGCTGATCCGCAGGCAAAGGACGCCAGTCGGGTTCTGCGCCTGGTCAACACAACGAATACGAAAAGCGGCCAAGTTTGTCGTGTCGTTCATGTTTCTGCAGACTCAGAAGGACAACCAATTCGTTACAGCTTCGAATTTCTGGCAGAGACACTTTTACCAGTTGCTCGCTGGAAAATCGAGCAACAGCGTAAGGACAGCGCCGAGCGCAAGCAGCTTAAGTTACTATCAGGAACCAAGAAAGCTGGTAATTTACGCGGCTTTTCCGGCCGCCAGCTCGCTTGGGATCGTTTGGAGGATTTGCGAAAATTGGCTGTTATTCGCGGTGGAGTCAGGGAAGGAGAGCGAATGCAACATCTTTTCTGGCGGCTCAATTTCCTTTTGTTATCCGGCGCGACACATAGCGCCAAGATGTACCATGAAGCGGCAGAGCTAGCCGGCGAACTCGATCCGGCATGGAACTATCACAGCAAAGAGCTGATGACACTCTACAGCAAGGCCAAGGATTTTGAGGCCGGCAGGAAGGTGGAATTAGCCGGAAAGACCTTCGAACCGCTTTACACACCAAAAAATGACACGCTGATCAGCCTTTTCAAGATCACCGACGACGAACAGCGCCTGCTTCAAACCATTATCAGTACAGATATGGCCTCAGAACGCGATAGGAAGCGCAAGGAGACCAGTAGACGTGCAGCGGGTGCAGTAGATCGGAAAACATACGAAAGCCGCTCAGCAGCTCGACTACGGCCTTGGGAAGCCCTTGGGATGAGCCGGGCCACCTGGTACCGCGCCGGCAAGCCTTCACCGAGCATTGAGACAAGTTCGTCCGTATTACAGGAAAATATAGAAAAAGGGGAGCTTGAGACAGGTCCGTCCGTATTACTAATGGCGAAGCCTACCGGCCCTGGAGTTTCGGAATGACAGTTTTATTGATCGCAGGATTGAGGGTCGGCACGGGCGTAGCCCGGAATAGCCCCCGCAATTTGTATATTGCGAGTAGCCCGCAAGCGTATAGCGCGCAGGGAGCGGAGCGACCGGAGAGAGTGGGAGATTCGGGGGAAGGGATTTCTGGATGAGAGCGCATCGATACTTCACTCCTGAATTGCTGGCCAGTTTACGGGAAATGCCGGTTCCGGCTGTCCTCAATACCCTGGAACTTTACTGGAAACACGACCGTGATTTTCGTCCGCTTAAGGACAAAGCAACGATCCGGGTAATCGTGTCTATCGGTGGTGGGAATGTCGAACTGCTGGCAACTGGCGCAAAATGGTACGACACGCGAGCTCAAAAAGGCGGCTTCGGTGCAATTGACCTTGCAATGTACCTGTTACGACTTGATTTCGTATCAGCCGTGAAGCGGTTCGAGGTTTAGCGTGTAATCTGGTTATCAGAATCCACTCGACCGATAGAAAAATTTAGCACCAAAAGGAAGGGGTGGTAGAGTACTTTTAATAGATAATACTCATTTACATAATTGAGTAAATAAGTAAATAAGTAAATAAGTAAATAAGTTTATTATTGGTAGCATGTTGCTGCTGAAATAATTGATGGATTAGACAAATGACAACCAGAAGTGATTTCGAGAAGTGGGCTGACGAAGAAAATATACCTTTCAGCCTGATGGATGACAGGGATGTAGCATGGGATGCATGGCAACACCAACAGAGAGTGATTAACGCGCTCAAGGCAGAGATCGATAGACTCAATGAGATTATCGAGTACCTTCAAGCTGAGATCGATAAAAGATTGTCGGACTGGACGGATGAAGATCTTCCGTTACCGGAAGACGCTGACATTGAAGCAGCGCACCCAAAAATAACTAGAAAATATGACATCTATGATGAAGCATACCGGATGGTATCGGCCAAACGCAGCAAAGATGCTCTGGTCAACTTGATCAATTGGTTGCTTACGAGATCTACGCTGGCCGATAACTTGGCACAGGCATCAGGAGGACAATTAAATGAATAAAGATTCGTAACATACCATCAAGTATTATCGGAGCGATCAGCCCAAGGGAATTTCATCCTCGGGCTACTCGACCAGGTAAGTCTTTAAATTACGAATGGGAGAAATCGTTACTGCTATAAAACCAAAAAAAGGATTAATCATGACTATTTCAACTAACCAGGATAAAAAGATTACCCA
>JBDHVC010000109.1:0-7201 GCA_039809495.1 Sandaracinaceae bacterium | reverse complement strand
GGAAACCCGCAAGACCCAAAATTGGAAACAGCAAAGAAACTAATGGGAATTGAGCAGGGAAAACAATAGAAGTGCTCGATTTATTTTTTAGATAAACTTCTTAATCCTATATTTCCTGCGTAAATTGGCGAAGAAGGGTCACCTGGGTCATCCCCCCAATCAGTAGCCTCATTCATCAACTTTTCCAACTCAACATCTTCCTTTTCATACTGTGGCAAAGAGAAAGCGGGTTTTTTCCAGCGCATGACAATTATGGCATCCCTGATGAATACATATAGAAAGCAAGGAATCACCCAAAGGATACCTGCTCCAGCCAGGTAATACAGGCTTGTTTCTGCATCCAGCTTATCTGCTTTGAGAAACATAAATGCTGAGATACCGAGAAAAAGCAGCAGGGCTAGTACCTGCTCTACCCTTTTGTATTTGATTTGCATATAGTCTCCTTTGACGCGAGTATATCCATTATTCCATTCAATCTATAGACGTTCTTTTCTATCCGAAATCCGAAAATTCTTCTACCAATTAATTAAGCTATATCTGTCTTGTGTACCGCAAGAACTCCTGGATTTCAGATTGGCAAAATTATGAAGCCAATTTAATCGGGTTAAGGTACTGTTTCCTTGTTCCAAATAATATTAGTCCTAACAGCATAATTGAAAGCATTCCAGGTTCAGGTACTGATTGGCTGATCGAATCAATTGTTAGCTGTAGCGGCTTGCAAACATAACCTCCCTAAACCTGCAAACAAGGCGATTTTCGGCCTGATTTACTTGCTAATATAAAGGATATAAGACCCGGATTAACCACCAACGAAACAGCATTATCTGCAAACGGCCTGCAAATATAAGATCAGAACCGGATTATTGGCAAACGAAGTCAAAGTGGGATACCGAAATGTATCGATTTTATAATAAACGTTATAAAACATGTGCATATCTGATGTTTTCAACTTAATTATTTGCGAAATAAACCTGAAATTAATTTGCAAATAAGCTAACTAATGTTGTTGTCTGATCTGCAGCCCAAAAAAGATCATGAGTAACCCTCGAAAAGCTAGATTAATGCTAAGGCTGAACGAAAAAAACCAGCTTTCATGTGTAGGCCATTCTAGCCAAACCATCAGACCAAGAAGAAAAGAAATCAGGCTCGCCAACAGGTTAAAACCAAGCTGGGGAATTTTTAATTTTATGGCAAACAGAGCACGGAGCAGGCTTCGGGCTAATAGATACAAAGCAATCATTAAGCTAAGCCGGTCTGGAGTGTCCGAAATGCCAAATAACAGTAATACGCCAAATACCACATCCAAGACACCGGCATTCATGCGCTGCATAAAGTCACATATCTCTATAGAAAAGATTGCGTCGATACATTCAAGAATGCCGAGTATTAAAATCAATAAGCCTATTATCGCCAGCCAAGAAAAACCCGTGACAGATAGTATAGAAATTTCTGTATTTACCAAACTTGCCAAGGCAAATAGTGTTCCTATTAACGCGACAAAAGAGCCTTGTGCCATCCATAGCCACCAAGGGATATTTAGCTTTCCATGCTTAAAAAGAAAATTTAGCATTTTTAAATAAAAATTAAGTTTGAGTAGCTAAAAGGCATAAGAAAGACCTAGCCATACGTTGTTATTATGGAATCCGGCGGTTTCATTTTTTTTCTTGCGGCTTCCATGTTCTAAACCCAGAGTTATAAGTGCCTCATCGGTTATTGCATAACGTAATTCTATACCGCCTAAATAAATTTCCTCGGGATTACCGAAATGCTCGTCCAGCCTATTGGGCGTTGTATATATATTTTTTTCAAAATCGAAATCCAGTGCTAATTTTAAATACTCGGTCAGTTTGGTTTCGATCTCAATGGAAGCATAATGAGTTCGATAGGAGACATCGTCATTTATCGCTACGGAACGGCGATTGCGGGCATTGCCGTCTTCGAAATGGTAGCCAAAAAACAATTCTGTGTCTTCAGTTATTTCAACAGCAAAATGTGTACCCAACGTCCAAAAATCAGTACTACGGTGCTTAAAGACATTATCGTAGTCGCGCAAACCGTAACGCCCTAACACATGTATAGCGAATCCATCAGTCAGCTTTTGTTCAACATGGATCGACCAGATATGAGAGGTTAAACTTTCATCGCCTTCGATGGCATCACCGGATTCTTGCTCAATGGAATTAAAGCCTAACAAACGATCCGGAATATACCGATAAATTGCGCTAACTGTGGTATCAGATTCGAATTGATGGCTGAGAGCAGTTTGGAAGGCGGCATGGGTAAACGCTGTATTCTCGGCATAGACATACCCACCCGCCTTAGCGAAAAATGTCGTTTTACCAAAATTTTCCGGTAATTCCCAAAATATCGAGGCCGTTGGTTCATAAACAAAATCAGAGTGTCCTGTTGGTTTATCAACCGCCGGTTGGGTCGGATCGTCAAGCAAGGAAAGCTGCCGCGTAACGGTAAAGAGCGCGGCATCGTCGGTGTAAAATGCTTGGTTCGACAGCTCAACCCGGTATTGTGCCGACGTTTCGAATGAGCATAGCGACAATAACCAAGACCCTAAAAACAATGCTTTTCTTTGGTTTCCAGGATAGTGCTTATCGAACACTGATCTTAAAAAACCCATCAGCCTTTCACTTTTTTGCTTTTATTCTTTGTTGAGGTTCACTTTTTGGTTGTTAGTGTCGGATAGCCTTCAATATATATCCAGTCCTTATCTTTAACGGGTGTATGGCAGCCAGTGCAGTCTTTTTTATAGTCGGTTGATGTATTAATAGTAGTGCCGTCATTTTTGACCAAGGCCCAACCCCAGCCATCGCCCCAACTGCCATTTTTTGGAAACCGTCCTTTTGTATCTTTGATCATCACGAACCATTGCTTAATTGTGCTATTGGCATAACTGACACCTTTACCTGTCGTATAATTGCCCGAAGTAGCCGCACGCAACTCCTTTACAATGGCGGCACCATCCGGGAACTTACCGGTTTTACGGTAAACATCGACGGCATTGCCATCAGCATAAACATCGTGAAATCCGCCGGCATCGCCTTCCGGCACAAACCACGAACCGAGATGAACCAATTGACGACGAAAGTCCGCCGGAAGGAAAATCTGTCCAGACGAATTTACATAGGGGGAAAATTCGGGTGTATTGCTGTCGGCATTGGCTCCACCGAATGGAATACTAACTGACAACAATGCAGCAATTGTCAGTAAGAGTTGGCTGTTAATATTGTTGAACATCGTGGACTCCACTACATTTTTGCATTGATTTAATTGGATAGCATACAAAACAAAGTATCAGCGAGTTACAAGACCTAGCGGGCGCGCTAAGAGATCTCCGCGATTAGGAACGTTGTAAGGCGAATATTTATTTTCTATGATCTTCCCGTCCTTAGCGATTTCTACGACATTAAGCGTGCCGCCATCTCCAACCGGAGTTTCGTCAAAGGTGCGGTGTTTTACGGTATACAGGTATTTTTCATCCGGGCTAAGGGCAAGTTGATAAGGTGCGCCATACCCCCTTAAATCCAAGTGTTGAATTTCTCTTGGCTGCCTTGGATCGCTCAGGTCGTAAACGGATACCGTGTCGGAACCGTTATTCGTTGTATAAGCACGATTACCCGCTTTATTGATGGTAACCCAGCAAATAAGCTTCCCACTATTAGACGCTGAGCCTACAAACTTGAGCTTACCACTGCTGTCATGTTCAAAAACGCCCAATTTTGCGCCGGTCACCATGGAAACATACACCAACGGCTCTTTGGGATGCGCTTGCAGCCCGAACATTAATGGATCGGGTTTGCCGTCTTTATTGGTGTCTAGGCCACCGTCAAAAGTCCCCTTCGGGGCTTCTAGTTCTTGCAACAATGACAATTTGCCATCATCAGAAAGCTCAAGCACCCTGATTGTCGATGGCTTTTGTTGATTTAACGCTTTGCCCCACATGGCTTCACGCGCGGGCAAATAAAAGCTACCGAAATCGCCGTCGTAAATATAACGGTTGTTTACTACTAATGCTTGAGTTGGCGAGCGCGAAGGTGTTTTCAATTCCAGGGTACCATTCGGCACGAGAGTCAATGCGCCGTTTTCGGCAATTTTATGGACAGCGTAATTCGGTTTACTGGTAGTCATATCACGACTGGGATCTTCATTTTTATTGACAACGACCAGATAATCCCCTGCATAGCCGATACTAACCGGATTTTTTCCGCCCGAAGGAAAAGGAGAACCCGGCACTGGCTTTAACACGCCGTCATCCTTCACCTCGAAGACGGCAATCGTATCTGAACCTCCGTTAACGGCAAATAACCTTTTTTTATCGGGACTTAACGTAATCGCCTGATCCAAATCGAATGGGCCAAAATGGGGAAGCACAAATTTTGTTTTCCAGCCCATGCCGCCGGTCGGAAAAGGCGAACTGGGCAATGGCGTTAAACTGCCGTCATTATTTTGGTTGTACGCAGCAACAGCATTGCCGTTAGCAATGGGATCATTGGTCAAAGTATAAATGACCGTATTATGTTGGCCATTTTCAGCAGCAACTTGGAAAGTTAAGGCACTCAAAGCCATGATTTTAAGAAATTGACTGAAATATCGCTTGTAGTTTACGTTCGCCATTTTGCCTCGTCCTATTGTTATCGATGAAGGTATCTGCCGGAGGTTGACAATTGCCGACATCCGGTTCTTGGTTATGACCGGCAGATCAAATTACCAATTTTTACTTATAAGGCGCTGGTTCTAAAACGTCTTGGTAGCCACCTGTAGCAGCTTGTCCTTTACCCTTTGCAAACCTTAAAACAGGATAATATTGGGTAAATACAAAATCATCTGCTGCCGAGGCCGCATGACAGGCATTGCATTCCGCAGCCGGTTTAGGAGCGGCAGTTTTTTGTATGGTTTTGTGATCGGGCGTACTAAAAGAAAAAAATGCCCAGTTTCCAGGTTCTTTAGGGAAATGTTTTTTACTTTTAATCGTCGCTTCCAGCCCTGCAAATTCGCCGCTGAAATAGCCATTACCGCTAACTGCGGTTTTTGAGCCTACCGAAGTCATTTCTTTGATGGTAATCGTACCATCAGGAAACTCGCCTGTTTTTTTGTAATGTGCCCAGCTATCCGGATCAACATACACATGATGGAATTCAGGAAAAGTAGCCTTTCCATTATTCATGTCATTGGGTGTCAATGGAGTACCGACATAAATCCACTCCCGATAACCGGTTGGACGTTCCAATTTTCCATCCTTGATCGTAAAATATTTTTCCGCCATGACATTGGTCGAGCCTAGCGCAATAGCGGCAAGCCCCAAGGCAAAAGTGGTTTCGACAAAATTGTTTTTCTTTTTCATCTCATTTTCTCCTGTTTGTGGTGTTGTAAACTTTGTTTATACTCAACTCACAGATAGTTTTTTCAACTATTATTATTTTGAAACATTGCCTCGAACTCGCCATACCCCTGCACCGTAAGTTCCGCACGCGGAATAAAGCGTAAAGCGGCCGAATTGATGCAGTAGCGCAATCCATAAGGATCAGGGCCATCCGTAAAAAGGTGGCCGAGGTGCGAATTTCCTCGTAATGACCGCACTTCGGTTCTGATCATGCCGTGGCTGCGATCCGTAACTTCTTTAATATTTTTGGGCACTAAGGCTTGAAAAAAACTAGGCCAGCCGCTGCCCGAATCATATTTGTGGAACGAGGCAAACAGCGGCTCGCCACTTACAATATCCACATAAATACCTTCGGCATTGTTATCCCAAAACTCGTTTTGAAACGGCTGCTCGGTAGCGCCGTTTTGGGTCACTTCCAGTTGAAGCTCTGTCAAATGAGATAAATCCGCCGTGCTTATCGGCGGGATGTTTTTCCTCATGGGATACACCTCAATTCTGATTACCCGAATAGTCCAAATTGATCGGGAGGTTGTGGCGAGCTTAATACTGGAAGGGTGTTTTGTGAAATAGGGATTTGTTAGCTAACCATAAGCAATGTTTATAGCTGCCAATTTTCTTGCCGAAAAAATCTTAGCCCAGCTTGTTCATATGAAATGATAGTGATTGTCAATTCTGACAGGCTATGTTTTTGGCCATTGATAGTTTTTAACTTCTTCGATAAAAAGACTCAAGGCGGGTTTCGCACTTATATTCGCCGGTACGACAAACTCCACGATCCGTGACAGTCCTGGGTCGGTAACCGATTTGGTTTCCAGGCCAGGCTGCAACACGCAATATTGCGGGATAAGGGCAACTCCCATGCCAATTCGCACCATACTTTGAATCCAATCCTCGCGTTCGCATTGGAACACCACGTTAAGATCCAATCCTTCCGCTAAGAAAAATTCGCGAAATTCTTTGCCGAATTCGCAGTGTAAACGTTCGATATAGCGTTCATTGGCAATATTCCGTAAGGGCACTTCATCCACCTGAGAAAAAAGATGGCCTTCAGGAAAGGTAATAGCCATTTCTTCCCGGAAAAGTTCGATATGGTTCAACTGGATATTCGCCGCTTCATGGCGGGCATAAAAAGCACCGTCAATCGCACCAGACAGCAGTAGCCCTGGAATACTACTAGGTACCACGTCGTGCAAAATAAGCGTGACCATGGGATGATTCATCTGGAATTCATCAAACATACCGCTGATTTTATGCGGCCCAATCGTACACATTATCCCGATGTTGAGTTCGGAAATTTCACCGTTGATCACAGCCTTAGCCGTACTTCTCACCATGTGCCGAGTACGGTCGATCTGCTCGAAATGGTTGCGTAGCGATTTTCCCAATTCAGTCAGTTCCATTTCACGGCCATGACGTGATATCAACTCGCCACCGAGCTCTGTTTCTAAACGTTTTATTGCTTGGGTTAATGCCGGTTGGGTAACGTAACATTGTTCAGCCGCCCGGGTAAAATTCAAGGTATTTGCCAATGCCAGAAAATATCGAATTTGATTAAAATCCATAGATAATTTAGTCGGGAATGATTTAAAGTTTCTTAGCTTATTCAGATACCACCTAATTTTACTTCGATTACTCTCTGGTTCTTATTATTTCTATATGAATAGAAATCGTGTAGATATCTATGATCTTTGCAAATCATAAAGAGACCGTCATTCATACCCGCTGCGGAATGCAGAAAGACTATTTCATCAAAAATTTATCTGTTCTTTTCATCGTTTTTCCCTCAAATCGGTAGTCCAAAAAAACGAC
>JBDHVC010000108.1:0-7352 GCA_039809495.1 Sandaracinaceae bacterium | reverse complement strand
CGCGCGACGCCGCGAGCACGACGGCCGCGCCGACCGAGCTCCCCGCGTGGCTCTCGACGCCGGACGCGGCGCTCGCCGCGATCGACCAGGCCGAGCGCCGGCTCCGGCCTACACCGGACGCGACGCCTCCGCCCGCGCCGCGGCGTGGTCCGCTCTGGCTCGAGGGCGCGCTCGCGCTCGGCGCGCAGCTCGCGGGCGACACCGACGCCTTCTCGCTCGCGCCCTCGCTCGCGCTCGGGTACGGCGTGGACGACGTGACGGCGCGGCTCTTCGTGCGCGTGGGCACCGCCGACGAGCTCGAGCAGCGCGCCTTCTTCGAGTGGGGCGCCTCGGTCGGCGGGTACGTGGCGCCGTGGTGGTCGCTCGAGGCGATCGCCGTCCATCGCGTCGGCACGTTCCGGATCGGCGAGCCGTGGTACGAGCAGACCGCCTTCCTCGGCGTCACCTCCGCCGAGCGGCTCGTCGACCTCGGCACCGTCAGCGTCTGGCTCTCCGAGGCGCTCTATCCGCTCGGCCTGCGCGCGCGGCGGGGCGTCGTCTCGAACGGCGAGCCCCTCGACACGGAGGATCGGCTCGACTACGCCGTGCGCGGCGAGCTGCTCCTCGTCGTCCGCGGGCACTTCGACTCGGATCCGCACCCGGCGAGCTGACGGCGCGCCTCGCGCGACGGGCGCCGTCAGGGGCGCTCGGTGCCCGGCGCCGCGCCCAGGCGCTGCACGCCGAGCCCCGTCCCATAGAGGAGCGAGAGCAGGCCGCCGTCGGCGACCAGCGTGCACGCGTCGAGCGCGACGAGGGTCCCGCCGTGGCGGAGGTGGCCCTCCACGGCAGGGAGCCAGCGCTCCGCGCGGTGGGCGAGGAGCTCGCGGCGCACCTCACCCGCGTCGGGATCGTTCGCGCCGACCTCCTCGCACGCGGCGCGGAGCTGGCCCTCGTCGCGGCTCGCGTACGCGGCGCGCAGGTGCTCGGCGCGCGTGCGCGCCGCGTCCGTGTCCTCGAGGAGCTCGCGCAGCGCGAGCACCCAGTGCGCGCGCGCGACGCTCGTCAGATCGCCGATGTAGGTCGCGGGATCGTCGTCGATCCACCCGATCGTCGTCCCGCGACGGCGCGCCTCCTCGACGAGCTCGCTCGTCATGCTGGACGTCGAGACGGCGCCCGGCACGCGCCGACGCTCGTCCGCGTCGGCCTCGGCCTCGGCCATGCGCACGCGCTCGACGTGGAGCGTGAGCACCCACGGCTCGATCGTGCGGAGCGCGCTCTCGGGCAGGAGCGCGCCCACCTCGCCCACGAGCGCCGTCCACGCGCTCGCGCCGAGCAGCCGATCGAGCCGCTCGCGCCGCGGCAGGCGGTAGGTGTCGTAGAGCGCGGGCAGCTCGAGCGCGGAGGGATCGACGTCGACGACGAGGCTCGTGACGCGGCCGAGGAGCTCGTCGTGCGGCGCGGGCAGCGCGCTCGAGAGCGTGGTGCCGTAGGGCATCGAGGCGAGGACGAAGCTCGGCGCCCCATCGCTCGCGGCGACCGAGACCTGCCAGAGCAAGACGGGCGGCGTCCAGCTCGCGCGCAGCTCCTCGCGCATCAGCGCGGCCTCGCGTCGCTCGCGCTCCTCGCTCGACTCACCCCGCGGCGCGCCGCCGCAGCCGGCGAGGAGCACGAGGGAGAGCCCGAGGCTCGCGTACGATCCTTGGGCTCGACGCATCCTCGGCTCAGCTCCCATACATCGACTCGGCCATCTTGTAGGCCGAGAGCTCGAGGTGCTCGAGCGACTCCCGGATGGCGATCGCGTCGCCCGCGTCGATCGCGCTCCGCAGCGCGGCGACGTCCGCCTTCACGGCCTCGAGCAGCGCGGGCGTCGTGATCTCCCCGAATTCCGTGATGGCGCGCTCGCTCGTGTAGAGGAGCGCCTCCGCGCTCTGCCGGAGCTCCGCGAGCTCCTTGCGCTTGTCGTCGCTGTCCTTGTAGCGCGCCGCCTCGTCGACGATCCCGTCGATCTGCTCCTTCGTCAGGCCGCTCGAGGCGACGACGCGCACCTTCTGCTCGCGCCCCGTCCCGAGATCCTTCGCGCTCACGTGGACGATGCCGTCCGCGTCGATCTCGAAGCGCACCTCGACCTGCGGGACGCCGCGCGGCGCGGGCGGGATCGGCGAGAGCTCGAAGTTCGCGAGCGAGCGGTTGTCGGCCGCCATCTCACGCTCGCCTTGGAGGACGTGGATCGGGACGAAGGGCTGGTTGTCGACCGAGGTCGTGAAGATCTCCTTCGCGCCCGTCGGGATCGTCGTGTTGCGCGGGATGAGCCGGTGGAAGATGCCGCCGCCGACCTCGACGCCGAGCGAGAGGGGCGTGACGTCGAGGAGCAGCACCTGCTCCATCTGGCCCGTCATCGAGGCGCCCTGGATCGCCGCGCCGACGGCGACCACCTCGTCCGGGTTCACGCCCTTGTGCGCCTCGCGCCCGAAGAGCTCCGCCACCTTGCGCTGGACGAGGGGCATGCGCGTCATGCCCCCGACGAGCACGACCTCGTCGATGTCGGTGATCTTGAGGCCGCCGTCCGCGAGCGCTCGCCGACACGGCCCGAGCGTCCGCTCGACGAGGTCCGCGCAGAGGATCTCGATGTCCGAGCGCTTGAGCATCGTGACGAGGTGCTTGGGCCCCGCGGCGTCGGCCGCGATGAAGGGGATGTTCACCTCCGTCTCGAGCGCGCTCGAGAGCTCGTGCTTCGCCTTCTCCGCCTGCTCCTTCAGGCGCTGGAGCGCGACGCGGTCCTTGCGCAGATCGAGGCCGCCGTTCTCCTTCGCGAAGCCCTCCGCCAGCCGATCGACGATCAGGCGATCGAAGTCCTCGCCGCCGAGGTGGGTGTCGCCGTTCGTGGCGAGCACCTTGAAGACTCCGTCCGAGATGTCGAGGATCGAGATGTCGAACGTCCCGCCGCCGAGGTCGTAGACCGCGACGCGGCCCTGCCGGCCCTTGTCGAGGCCGTACGCGAGCGCGGCGGCCGTCGGCTCGTTGATGATGCGCTTGACGTCGAGCCCCGCGATCTTGCCCGCGTCCCGCGTCGCCTGCCGCTGCGCGTCGTCGAAGTAGGCGGGGACGGTGATCACGGCGCCGTCGACCGGCTCGCCGAGGTAGGCCTCCGCGATCTCCTTCATCTTGCCGAGGATCAGCGCCGAGACCTCGGGCGGCGAGAGCTCCTTGTCTCCGGCCTGCACCCAGGCGTCGCCGTTCAGCGCCTGGACGACGTGGTAGGGGACCGCCTCCATGTGGCGCTTCGTCTCCTCGGACTCGAACCTCTGCCCCATCAAGCGCTTCACCGCGAAGATCGTGTTGAGCGGGTTCGTGACGCCCTGGCGCTTCGCCATCGATCCGACGCGCCGCTCCCCCTCCTTCGTGAACGCCACGACGGACGCGGTCGTCCGCGATCCCTCGGCGTTGGGGATCACGACGGGCTCGCCATTGTCGACGAACGCGACGCACGAGTTCGTCGTTCCGAGATCGATTCCGATCACCTTCGCCATCTGAGCCTCACCGAGAGGCGACGATACCGAAATCGTTGTCGAAAATGAATCGCGACGTCAGGCGGAGGCGGGCGGCTTGCGCGCGACGACGACCATCGCGGGCCGGACGAGCTTCTCGCCGAGCAGGTAGCCGGCGACGATCTCCTTCAGGATCGTCCCCGCCGGCTGCTCGTCCGTCTCGACCATCTGGATGGCGTCGTGGAGGCTCGGATCGAAGCGCTCGCCGACGGTCTTCACCTTGGCGAGGCCCATGCGCGCGATCTGGTCCTCGAAGGAGCGGAAGACCATCTTCACGCCCTCGACGAGCCCGCCGACCTCCTTGGCGCTCGCGTCGGGCGCGAGCGTCGCGGCCGCCTCGAGCGCGCGCTCGAGGTTGTCGAGGACCGGGAGGATCTCGCGGACGACGTCCTCCTTGCCGCGGCGCTCGGCGTCGTCGACGTCCTTGCGGGAGCGCTTGCGGAAATTGTCGTAGTCCGCCGCCGTGCGCAGGAGCTGATCCTTCAGCCGATCACGCTCCTCGGCGAGCTTCGCCAGCGGATCGGGCGGGGCCGGATCAGCCGTCGACGCGTCGGGCTCGGGCGGGGGGCTGCTCTGGGGTCGAGTCTCGTCGGCCGATGCTTCGTCGCTCACGGTCACACCTCGTCGTGCGTCGCAATGGGAGGAGGGCGCGGGGGACTCTAGACACCGCGAGCGGACCTGCCAACCCTCCGCTCGGAGGGCTCGCTCGCCCACGGCGCCCGTCGGGTCGGCCCTCGGGTCAGCCCTCGGGGTCCTCCTCGTCGAGGAGGTGACCGTCGAGGACGTCGCTCACGACCTCGGCCGTGAAGCCGACGAGCGGCATCAGCTTCGCGTAGTCGAGGCGGCTCGGCCCGATCACGCCGAGCGAGCCCGAGGGCACGCCGCGCGCGAGGTAGCTCGACGAGATCACGCCGACGTCGCGCGCGGGCTCGAGCTCCGTCTCCTCGCCGACGAGCACCTGGACGCCGCCCGCTGCGATCGTGCGATCGAGCAGGCCGAGCAGGCGCTCGCGCTCCTCGAAGGTCCGCAAGAAGCGCCGGATCTTCTCGGGATCGGCGAATTCACGCCGATCGAAGAGCGCGCCCTGGCCCTCGATGACGAGGACGTCGTCCGCGCCGGAGGGGACGACGGCGGCGGCGGCGTCGACGATCTCCCGCGCGCGCCGGCGCAGCCCGTCGTAGGCGTCGCGCTCCTTGGCGGTCGCGTCGGCGAGGCTCGCGCGCAGCTCGGCGAGCGAGAGCGAGGGGGCGAGCCGCATCCGCTCGCCGAGGTAGCGGTGGATGCGCTCGAGCTCCTCGCCGTCGAGGGGCTCGCCCACCTCGATCACGCGGTTCTGCACGCTGCCGCCGCGCGCGACGATCACGACGAGCAGGCGCCGCTCGTCGAGCGGCATGAAGCGCAGGTGGGCGATGGCCTCGTGCTCGGCGCGGCGGGTCACGACCGCGGCCGCGCCGGAGAGCGAGGCGAGCATGCGCGCGGCCTCGCGGACCACGTCGTCCACGCCGGGGCGCAGCCGCCGCATGCGCTCGAGCACGGCGCTCCGGTCCTGCTCGTCCACCTCGCGGAGCTGCGCGAGCGCGTCGATGAAGACGCGGAAGCCGAGATCCGTGGGGACGCGCCCCGCGCTGGTGTGAGGCTGCGCGATGCAGCCGAGCTCCTCGAGATCCTTCAGCTCGTTGCGGATCGTCGCGGCGGAGAGGTTCAGGCCGTGGCGCTTCGAGAGCGTCCGCGAGCCGACCGGCTCGCCCGTCGCGACGTACTCCGTGACGAGCGCGTAGAGGATCTTGCGCGCGCGGTAGGGGAGATCGGGCGTCGCGCGCCCCCGCGCGGCGCTCTTCGACGCGCCGAGGATGGCTCGGGAGGCTCGAACGGGGATCGGCATGTCGAGGGCGCTCGACCGAGTGTAGCGCGAAGCGCGCGTCGCGCGGTCACCCGCTCGGGCAGCTCGAGAGCGCGCGTCGCGCGTCCGCGGCGTAGCGGCCCTCGGGCGCGCCCGCGAGGTAGCGCCGGAGCGCGTCGCAGCGCTCGCTCGCCGCCGCGATCGCCGCCTCGTGCGTGGCGAGCCACCCCAGGGCCTCGAGCGAGCTCGCGCTCGCGGCCCGCATGCGCTCGGTCGGCTCGCGCCGCTCGCGCGCGTCGGCGTACGCGAGCAGGAGCTCCACCTCGTCGTTGCCGGGATCGCGCGCGAGCGCCTGCCGCGCGAGGATGCTCGCGCGGCCGTAGGCCTGCTCGTGCCACTCGCTCCACGCGCTCGCCAGGGCCGCGAGCGCCTCCTCGCGCGGCGCGAGCGGGTCGGCCGCGGTGCCGACCCGCAGCATGTCGATGGCCGGCTCGACGCTCGGCGTCCTGCGCGCGCGGCCGAAGCTGAGCGCGCGCATCGCGAGCGCGTAGCGTCGCTCGCTCGAGGCGCGGAGGCTCGCCGAGTAGAACGCGTCCGCGGCGTCGTTCCAGCGCTCCGCCTGGTACTGGAGCTGGCCGAGCCGCACGCGGAGCTCCGCGTCGTCGTCGTAGTGCTCGCACGCGGCGCGCACGGCGGCGACGCCCCGCGCGCCGGCGAGCGCGAGCACGAGGTGGCGCGCCCGCTGGCGCTCGAGCTCGTGGCTCGAGTAGGAGGCCCGATCGATCGACTCGAGCGCCGCGCGCCCGCCCTCGACGTCGCCCGTGTCGTTCGCGAGGGTGAGCGCCAAGAGGAGCGTCTCGCGATCGGTCGGCACGAGCTCGAGGGCCCTCGCGAAGCTCCGGCGCGCCTCCTCGAGCAGCGCCGCGTCGCTCGGCCGGCTCGCCGCGACGCGCCACGCGGCGACGCCTCGGTCCCGCGCGACCTCGACGTCGTGGTCGTCGACCTCCATCGCCGCTCGATACGCCTCGAGCGCCTCGGGCCAGGCCCCCCCTGCGACGAACACGCGCCCCCTCGCCTTGAGGAGCATGGGCTCGCGCGGGTGGGTGGCGAGCGCCTCGTCGACGAGCTGGAGCGCTCGGGCCCGCTCGCCGTTCGCCGCGAGCGCGTACGCGGCGGCCGCGGCGACCCGCGGGAAGGTCGGGTCGCGCGCGAGCAGCGGCTCGATGGGCGCGAGCGCCTCCGCGGCGCGCCCCCGCCCGATGTAGAGCTCCGAGAGCCCGCAGCGCGCCTCGACCGCGAGGTCGGGGCTCTCGAGCGCGGCCTCGTAGCGCGCGACGGCGCGATCGACGTCGCCGCGGAGCGCGGCGATCTCGGCCTCGACCAGCGCTCGGCGCGGCGAGGGGGGCGCGAGCGCCGCCATCCGCTCGGCCGTCTCGGCGTCGTCGTGGGCGAGCGCGCGGCGTGCATAGAGCAGCCCCCGCCGGCCCGCGTCGGTCGAGACGCCGGTCCCCAAGCGCGCGATCGTGCGATCGGCGGCGTCGAGCCGAGCGAGCGCGAGCCACGCCTCGGCCACCTCGATGTCGAAGAGCTCGTCGCCCGGCGGGCGGCTCTCCTCCGCGCGCGAGAGCGCCTGCGTCGCGCCGACGGTGTCGCCCTGCGCGACCTTCGCGAGCGCGCCGAGCAGCTCCGCCCAGCCGCGCTCGGCGGGCGTCGCGTCGCTCGCCTCGAGCACCGCGCGGGCGTCGGCGAGGGCCTCGTCCCGCCCGAGGTCGCGCTCCCACCGGGCTCGAGCGCGCGCGATCCGGAGCACCGTCGCGTCACCCTCGGTGAGCTCGAGCGCGCGGGTCTCGCGGCTCCCGATCTCGAGGACGAGCGCCTGATGGCGCGGCGCGTCCGGGGCGTCCGCGAGCGCCGCGTCGGCGGCCTCGCGCGCGGCCTCGACGTTCCCGATGGCGAGCGCGGCGAGCGCGCGCGCGTGACCCGCCTCC
>JBDHVC010000107.1:0-7823 GCA_039809495.1 Sandaracinaceae bacterium | reverse complement strand
CGCCGTCCTCCGCGAGCGCGGGCGTGAGCGCGATGGCCCGGCCGAGCCACGCCTCGGCGCGCGCGTGCTCGCCCGCGCGGTGGCTCGCGAGGCCGCCCTCCGAGAGCAGCGCCGCCTCCTCGCCCCGCGCCTCGAGCACCCGGGCGAACGCCTCCGTGGCGCCGGCGTCGTCGCCCGAGCGAGCGCGGGCGCGCGCGAGCAGGAGCCACACGTCGATCGCGTCGGGCTTGGCCTCGACCGCCGCGGCCAGGGCAGAGGCCGCCTCCTTCAGCTCGCCGCGCTCCTCACAGAGCTCGCCGAGCAGGACGAGCGCCTCGTAGTAGCCCTTCTTGAGCGCCGAGGCGCGACGGGTCGCGCCGAGCGCCTCCTCGGTCCGCCCAGCCTGGCGGTAGGCCCGCCCCAGCATGAGCTGGGTCACCGGGTTGTTCGGGTTCACGGTGACCGACGCGCGCAGCCTCGCGATGGCCTCTTCGACCGGCTCTGCCATGCACTCCCTCGGCGGTGGATCGACCGCGGCTGGAGCTTACCCAATCGCGGCGCCGGGGATCATCCTCGATCGCCATCGACGCCGGCGCGCCGCTCTCGCGCGCCCGGGCTCGTCAGATCGGGAGCGCGAACTCGATCTCGAGCGGGATCAGCGCGAGCGAGCCGTCCATGCGCGCGCCGACCGCGACGGAGCGCGCGCCGTCCTTCTCCTCGAGGGTCGCGGTGATGCGGGCGGCGCGACCGACGCTCGGGAAGAGGAAGACGTCGCCGGCCTGCTCGAAGATCTCTCGGATCTCGTCCGCGCCGGCGCCGGGCGGGAGCTGGCGCCGCGCCCACTCCGCGAAGCGCACGATGCGACCCGTCCAGAGCTGCGCCGGCAGCGGCACCGCGTCGCGCGAGGCGCGGAGGGTCGAGGCCGACGAGAGCATGACGCGATCGGAGTTGCGCGGGCTGCCGAGCGCGATGACGCCGAGGTTGGCGAGCTCGGTCTGCGCGCGGATCGAGGTGAAGTGCCGCGTCGGGATCGCCAGGTCCTGGCCCGCGACGGCGTGCACGCCCGGCGCGCGGAGCTGCCCCACCTGGCCGAGGATCCGCGCGAAGCTGCCCGTCGACGCGTAGCTCGCCGCGAGCATCGCGACGAGCGCGAGCGCCGGGCTCGTGAAGACCGTCCGCTCGAACGCGCCCGTGCCCTCCTCGAGGACGACGACGTCGCCGAACGCGAGCGAGACCCAGCGCGTCGACTCGTCGACGCGGCGCCCGTGGTAGGCGCGGGCCTCCTCCGTCGCGCTCTCCCGATCCTTCACGCCGAGCCGCTCGATGAGCGCGTCGGGCGTGAGCGTCGCGAACGCGGGCTCGATGGCGGCGAGGCAGGGCGCGCGCTCGCCCTCCGCCCACGCGGCGACCTCGGCGAGGTCGGCGACGACGGGGTCGGCGAGCACGAAGAGGTCGGGGCTCTCGAAGTCGTCGTCGCGCTCGATCGCTCGGAGCGCGTCGAGCGCGTCCTCGCGCGCGGCCTCGACGATCTCGATCGCGATCCCCGCCGTCGAGGGCGCGTTCTCGAGGATCCACCGGAGCGCGCGCCAGCGCGACTCGAGCCGCGCGACGGCGGGGTCCTCGAGCACGGCGCGCGCGGTGCCGTAGACCGCCTCCTCGACCAGCGCGCGCAGCGCGCGCGCCGCGCTCGTCGCGGCGGGGGACGTGCGCCCGGCGGGCCGGAGCGCGCGGACGAAGGCGTCGAGCGCCGCCTTGCCGGGCGCGTGCGCGACGCTCGCCTTGGCGAAGAGGCGCTCGATCGGATCGTCCTCGCCTCCCGCGGGCGCCCCCTCGGGCGCCTCGGGGGCGTCGGACGACGCGGCGGCGGGCGCGAGCACCGCGCGGCACGCCGCGAGCAGGATGCCGGAGCCGGTGACGCGCTCGAGCTCGGCGAGCCACGCGTCCGTCCCCGCCGCTCGCTTGGCGAGCTCGGCGAGCGCAAAGAGCGTCGCGTCGTTCTTGATGACGCCCGCGAGCGTGAGGCCCGAGATGGTCGCCGCGGACAGCGCGAAGCGGCGCGTCGCGCCCGCGCCGAGCAGATCCGGGACCTCCACCTCGAGCCCCGCGAAGGCGCGCGCGAACTGCTCCGCCCACGTCTCGGCCTGCAGCCGGAACCGCGCCCTCGCCGGCGCCGCGCTCACGGCGGCGGCGATCCTCATCCGCACCTTCGCTTCACTCATCGCGCTCTCTCCTCTCAGGGACGGCGACCGAGCCGAGGTCGACGAGCGTCCGCTCGAGCAGCGGGACCTCGTCGCCGACGAGGCCGCTCCCGAGCACGATCTGGCGATCCGAGGACACGTCGCGGAAGGGCCTCGAGGGGACGCTCGCGAGCGCGGGGTCGCGGTCGCGCATGGAGACCGTCTCGTGCACGACGAGCCCGTCGGCCGAGTCCTCGAACGACGACGTCGCGAGGAAGGAGCGCTCCCATCCGTCGGCGAGGGCCCGCGTGGTGCGCCGCGAGAGCGCGATGAAGGGGCCGTTCAGGCAGCGGCCCGTCCGTCGATCGCGGATCGGCTCGCGGACGAAGCGGTTGCCGTTGCGCACGAGGAGCTGCGCGGTGCGCTCGCAGCTCGAGGGGTCGTTCGGATCCTCGCAGCGCTCCGACTCGACGACGAGGACGCGCTCGTTCGACGCCAGCTTGAACCGCGCGCGGCCGAGGTCGGCGCGGACGACGCCCTGGACCTTGGCGACGACGCTCTCCTCGCGCCGCTCGACGAGCGCGATCGGCCCTTCGCCCTCGCGCCCGTCCGAGCGCGTGACGATCCAGACGATCCTCCGGCCGTCGGGGAGGCTGCGCGAGAGGATCGACGCGCGGCTGAGCGAGACGAGCGGCAGCTCGGCGAGGCGAGGCTCGCACTCGGTCTGCGCGGCGGCCGTCGGCGCGCCCGCGCAGTCGGCGTCGGGGGCGCGCGCGTCGAAGCGGGCGTTCGGGCCGAGCACCAGGCGCAGCAGCTCCTCGTCGCTCGGATCGCGGCGGCGCGCCTCCTCGCTCTGCCCCGCGCGCGAGAGCGAGCAGAAGGGAGGCGGGTCCTCGCGCACCGTGCTGGCGCAGCCGGCCGCGCCGAGGGGCAGGAGGAGGCTCAGCGCGGCGAGCATGGGCCGCGTCGATCGGGCCCACGCGGCTCTGACGCCCCCGAACGTGTCGAATGATCGCATGCTGGCGGCGAGGATATTCGGGAGGATCTCGGCTTGTCGAATTCGCAACGGCGCGGCCTTGCCGGCCCGTGACGATCGCGGAGACTCCGCGCCATGGACCGCTTCGACCCGACCGCCGTGGCGCGGGACACCTGGCTCCTGCTCGGGCGAGCCTTGCGCGAGGGCGGGCTCGACGCCGAGGTCGTCCTCGCCTCGGAGCGCTTGCTCCCTTCGCGCCACGACGCGCTGCGGATGCCGCTCGTCCTGCGCGGGCTCGAGCGCGATCCGCGCGGGGCCGCCCTCCTCGCGAGGCTCTTCGTCTACGACGCCGTCGTCGAGCTCGAGCGGGCCGAGCGGCTCCTCGGGGCGCGCCTCGTCGCGACGCTCCTCGAGCAGGGAGCGCTCCGGCGAGCGGGCGGCGGCCTCGAGAGCCGGATCCGGATCACGCCGTTCCACGACGTCCTCGTCGCCTCCGACCCGGTCTGGGAGCGCCAGCCGGTGATCCCGCCGGGCCCGACGACGCTCGAGCTGCTCGCGGTCGTGCCCGAGCGGCTCGACGGCGCGCGCGTGCTCGATCTGGGGTGCGGCCCGGGCTCGCTCGCCGCGGTGCTCGCGAGGCGCGGCGCGACGCTCGTCGCGACCGACGTGGACCCGCGCGCGTGCGCGTTCGCGGCGGCGACCTCCGCGCTGAACGAGCAGGCGCTCGACGTGCGCGCGGTCGACGGCGTCGTCGCGGGCGAGCGCGCGTTCGACCTCGTCGTGTGCCAGCCGCCCTTCGTGCCCGAGCCGGAGGGCTCCGAGCGGACGACGTACCTCCACGGCGGCGCGCGCGGAGACGAGCTCGGCTGGCGGCTCTTTCGCGAGGCGAAGGAGGTGACGCGGCCCGGCGGGACCCTCGCGTTCCGGCTCGATCTGCCGGGGCGCCCCGACGACGCTCGCGCGAGCCTCGAGCGGCTCGTGCCGACCTCGTCGTTCGTCGCCTTCGTCGCGCCGGGCCCCAACACGAGCGAGCTCGCGATGGCCTACGCGCTCGCGTCGGCGAGGACGATCGACGAGGGCGCCGCCCTCCGCGCGCGCGCCTACGCCGACGCGTTCGAGCGGCAGGGGATCACCCACGTGAGCCACGCGCTCGTCGTCGGGTTCGAGAGCCCCGATCGCGCCCGCGACGTGCACGTCGTGCCGTCCCTCTCGCAGCTCACGAGCGAGGAGGTCACGGTCGCGCGCGAGGCGGGGCTCGTCGCGCGCCTCCCCGACGACGCGCTCGCGAAGGAGCGCCTCGTGCTCCCCGCGAACGCCGTGCTCGCGCGACGCGCGCGGCTCTCGAGCGGCGAGGAGCGCATCTCGGTCGAGGCGCCCAGCCTCACCCCGGTCGAGATCTCCCCGCCCGTCGCCCTCTTGCTCGACGTGATCGCGCAGGGCGCGACGCTGGAGGAGGCCGCCGAGGCGCTCGCGCGGAGCACCGACGCCTCGCCCGAGCAGGCGCGCGCGGCCTCGCTCGGCTTCGCCCGGGACGCGCTGCGGACGGGCCTGCTCCGCCCCGACACCGCGTGACGGCGCGATCGACGACGAAGGGCCCGAGCCGCGCGAGGCGTCCCGGGCCCTCCTCGAGCTCACCGACGAGCGCTCAGGTCTTGTCGAGCTTCCCGACGAGGGAGAGCGTGAAGCTCGCGCCCATGTACTTGAAGTGGGGCCGCACGAGCAGGCCGCACTTGTACCAGCCAGGCTGACCCTCGACCTCCTCGACGGTGATCTTCGCGGAGCGCAGCGGGCGCCGCGACCGGACGCCGGGCGCCGGGTTGTCCATGTCGGCGACGTACTGGCCGATCCACTGGTTGAGCTCGCGCTCGAGGTCCGAGCGCTCCTTCCACGACCCGATCTGCTCGCGCTGCAGCACCTTCATGTAGTGCGCGAGGCGCGTGATCACGAACATGTACGGGAGCTGCGTGCCGAGGCGGAAGTTCGTCTCCGCCGCCTTGCCCTCGGGCGAGTTGCCGAAGAGCTTGGGCTTCTGCACCGAGTTCGCGGAGAAGAACGACGCGTTGTTCGAGCCCTTGCGGAAGACGAGGCCGATGAAGCCCTGCTCCGAGAGCTCGAATTCGCGCCGCTCGGTGAGCTGGATCTCCGTCGGGATCTTGGTCTGGATCTCGCCCATCGCCTCGTACTGGTGCAGGGGCAGCCCCTCGACGGCGCCGCCGGACTGCGGCCCGATGATGTTCGGGCACCAGCGGTACTTGGCGAACGAGTCCGCGACGCGCGACGCGAAGGCGATCGAGGCGGAGCCCCAGAGATAGGCGTCGTGCTTGCCGACGACCTCCTCCTCGAAGACGAACGACTTCGTCGGCGTGGTGTTGGGCCCGTAGGGCAGCCGCAGGAGGAAGCGCGGGAGCGTCAGCCCGACGTAGCGCGCGTCCTCGCTCTCGCGGAACGCGTGCCAGCGCGCGTACTGCGGCCCCTCGAAGAGCGACTGGAGGTCGCGCAGCTTCGGGAGATCCTCGTACTGATCCACGCCGAACATCTGCGCCGCCGAGTTGGCGATGAAGGGCGCGTGCGCCATCGCGGCGACCGAGGCGACCTTCGTGAGCAGCGCCATGTCCTGGGGGCCGGGGCCGAAGTCGTAATTGGCGACCATCAGGCCGAACGGCTTGCCACCGAACGTGCCGTACTCGCTCGAGTACACCGTGCGATAGAGGCCCGACTTGACGACCTCGGGGCTGTCCTCGAAGTCCTGGAGGAGATCCTCCTTCGAGCAATTGAGGACCTCGACGCGGATGTTCTCGCGGAAGTCGACCTTGTCGATCAGGTACTTCAGCCCTCGCCACGCCGACTCGAGCTTCTGCACCTCGGGGTGGTGCAGGATCTCGTTGATCTGGGCCGAGATCCGCTTGTCGATCTCCGCGATCATCTGGTCGACGATCGCCTTGTCGACGCGCTCACCGCTCCGGTTGGGCGCGAGCATCTCGGCGACGAAGGCGCCGATCCCGCGCTTGGCGATCTCGTACGCCTCGTCGCTGGGGCTCAGCTTCGTCTCGGAGAGGATCTGATCGAGGAGCGACCCCTCTTCGACTGCGACCTGCCCATCTGCTTGCTGTTCCGTGCTCATGGAGTCCTCGGTTCGAGAAACGCTGCGGTTCTGGTCGGTTCACTCGGAGCCAAGCCCGAGCTCCTTCATGAGTTGATCACGCGTCGACTCGTCGCCGAGGATCCCCTGGATCTTCTTGCGGAAGGACGGAATGTTGCCGAGCGGCCCCTTGAGCGCGGTGAGCGCGGAGCGCAGCTCGAGGAGCCGCCGGAGCTCGGGGACCTGATCGGCGATGCCCTCGGGCTCGAAGTCGCGGAGCGTCTTGAACTTCAGGGAGAGCGACATCTCTCCGCCGCCCTCGGCCGAGAGCTTGTCGGCGACGTTGACGTCGACGCCGAGGTTCTGCTCCGTCATGACCTGGTTGAAGTTGTCCTTGTCGATGTTGATCGGCTTGCGCTCCTCGACGGGGCGATCGTCGCGGCGGCCCGTGTAGTCGCCCATCGCGAGGATCTTGAGCGGCAGCTCCGTCTCCTCTTTTGCGTCACCCACCGCGGACTTGTAGGTGATGTTCACCCGCTCCTGCGGCGCGACGGATCCTTCCTTCGACATCGTTCCCTCCTTGCCTCTTCTGCTCCCCGTCGGGGGCTCTCCTCGCGCTCACGAGCCATGAGCCGATCTCAGCTGCTCACCGCCAGCGCCTCCAGCACGTCGACCCGGCAGAGGCGACGATACACCTCCGCGACCTTCTCAGCCATGCGTGGGTTGTCCTTCGCCTCGTCGCGGACGAGCTCGTAGTAGCCGCGCAGCGTCTCGACCGCCAAGGCGGGCTCCCACGCCTCGATCCCGCGCTCCTCGAGCTCGTTCGCCAAGCTCTCGAAGAGGCCGCGCGCGAGCCGAGGCGCCCCCACGCGGCTGATCCGCGCGAGGCCGAGCCGCAGCCGAAAGCGCGCGCGCTCGTCGGGCGCCGCCTGGATCGCCACGTGGAGCGCGGCGATGGCCTCGGTGCGCTTGCCCCCGTCGGCGAGGCTCCGCGCGCTCGCGATCGCCTCGGCGACCTCGTCCGCGGCGGCGGACCCGTCTCCGCTCGCGCCGCCGCCGCCGAACGACGCGATCCACGCGAGCACCTCGCTCGACGCGAAGGGGGCGCCGTCGTTGAATTGGAGCGTCGCGAGCTCGGGCAGGCGCCCGAGGAGGTGCGCCAGCTCCTCGCCCACGCTCTTGGCCGCGGCCTCGTGCCCGAGCCCGCCGAGCGCGAGGAAGGTGTAGCGGTGGAGCTCGAGCCAGAAGCGGTTCTGCGCGAGGCCCGACTCCGCCTCGTCGAGGAGCGCGGCCCACTTCGCGTTCTTCGTCAGCGTCTCGAGCTGCTGGCGAAAATTCGGTGCCGGCGGGCGCACGCCGGTCTTCGGCGCGCTCGAGGCGGGCGGCGCCGCCTGGTTCACGAGGTAGAGGCCCACCCGCATCAGCCGATACGCGAGGGGATCGCCCGGGTTCGCGGCGCGGAGCGCGGAGGCCGCCGACGTGAGCGCCGCGCTCGACTGCTGGAGGAAGGGCTGGATGTCGGCGCCCGCGGTGAAGGACGCGGCCGCGGGCGTGGCGAGCGGCGTCCCGCTCGGCGCCGGGGCGGCGGGCGCGGCCGCGGGCGCGGCGGCGG
>JBDHVC010000106.1:0-8411 GCA_039809495.1 Sandaracinaceae bacterium | reverse complement strand
TGCCCATTGGAGCAGGTCATCGAAAGCAACCGACAAGTAGCCGTGAAACTCAGGATTGGAGGCGAGGTGTCGAACTGTAAGCTCTTTCAGTAGCTCCAGATCTCGATCCATGATCGTCATAGTTTGACCAATGCGAAGGGTTGCTCGAGGAATACGCCCCGGTGGATACTCACAGCATTGCTCAAGCGAGGGTGTCCGGCAATCCTTGGCGCAGCAGACACTCTTGGTTGGTCGCTGTTCATCCCGGCGCGGGCGGACAGCGTCTATCGAAGCTAATATGGGCGCCGCAGTGGCCGATTGACGTGCCTCACGAGTCCTGGTCCTGTGCTCCGCACACATTGACGGTGCCGTGGTGATAGAGCCCCCGGTCGATTGTGCAACAACGACCGCCCCTGCCGCTAGCCATCAGCGACAAGGGGTCTTCGACGTCCGCCCTCCCGGAGGTGAACAGCCTCGGCAGCTGGAAAAGTCAGGATGGTCAAGCCCGTCAAGCAATCCTCCATTCGCTATCGGACGACGGGTCGAGCCTTAGCAAGCGGCGGACGAAGACCCATGCCGCGATATTCGTGAAATTGAAGGTGTGACGGACGTCGGACGGCAGCTAGCACAACAAGGGGCCGGACATCAACAACCCGGACTGGTCAACGACGAGAGCGCAACGGCTGGCGTATCCACGAGGAGCGGCTCGTCCGCCGCCGCATCGCCCCGCGATTGCAAACTTGTCCGGCGGACAGCCGGATCCCTCCAGCCACCACGGGTGGACGCACGCGGCTGCCAAGATGCTCCAGCAAAGGCCGGTGGTCCATCGGCGGCCAGTTTGTGGGGGACTCGCCCGGTGATGGCAGTGCTTCGCGATACCCTCGCATCATCATGATGTCTACGATGTGCAAAGGGTCTTTTTCGCGGTGAATCGCGAACGCCGCTCGGTCTGAACCACCTTCGGCCGGCAATGGAGAATTCCGTCGAGCAACTTAAAGGTTCCGTTGTAACAAGGAGAATATATCTCTGCCTATTCGTTCTTCGTGGATTAGCGCGGCACCCGTTGCCGCCATGTGAGCATTGCAAGCCTCGACGCAAATGCCCGCCAACGATTTGGGCGTCTTTGCCCTCACTAGTGTTCCCATATGTTGATTTGCTGTGTGGCAGCCGATCGACAATGACGCGACGCGCCGAAGTTGTGCGCAATGAACTGCAAGCGGCGGACTCGGACACCAGACCATAACCGAGAGAGAAAGGTGGAACCAAGTCGGCCCCTGCCGTTCGCGGAATGGCCATGGCGCGGGGTGCTCGTTGGGAGCGCCGGTAGTGGCTATGACTCCGCCGGCAACACTGGCAGCAGCGATCCAAGAGTCCCGCAGATTTGTATCGCCGGCTCGCCGTTCCCGGCGATACATGCATTGTGGCGAGGAGCCGCGATCGTCTGAGGCCACTGACTGTCTGCTAAGTGGTTAGTGCGTAAGATGTTCGCCCACCCTCTCCGAATGCTCGGAGTCGTGGAGAAACCGGCCGGCCGAAATACGAGGGTTTGCGCCAGAGACATGGGCCGGGGGGTGAGAACACGCCACACCGGCCCCCCCCGATCTCGACCGAAGAGAGCATTCGCCCTTGGGTGATCCACCCCGCGGATCCCTCACCGAATCCCGGGGAGAGAACCGCAGCCGGGTCCCACCGCTAGGTGACAGAATTTCTGTTCTGTGCGGTGCGACTAGACCCTTGGACTGGGCCTCGATCGCCCCGCAAGCGACGACAGTTGTCGGCTGCTACCTCTGCGTTGTACGGTGGGCCATGATCAACCACGATATCTCCCTATGGCAGTCGTGGCTCGACGTCTACCGAGCCCTTGAGGCCCTCGAGTCTCGCCCAGTTTCGATCGGCAGTTTCCGCACTGTGCAGGCGGAGGCGGCGTGGCGGTTCGCCGTCGACGCGCGTGGCCCCGACGCCGAGCGACGCCCGCACCGGGGGCCGTCGCCGTGGTTGGCCTTCACGCGCGATCAGCCCGCAAACCGGATTCGCGAACTACTCCCCCTGTGGTTGAGCGAGCGTCGGCTTCGGGCTATTCCGCTCGAAGAGTTCGATCGCGAAGTGGCACGTGATCCGATGCTGCAGCGCCGGGCACGGATTGGCGTCACGCTCATGGCGCACCTCGTCGCGCATCCCGTCGACTGGCAGTGGCTCCGCGACATTTTCGAGGAGCTGCACCCTCGTCCCCTGATCCGGCGCGATGATGACGAGGGCGACGAAGACATCGATGTCCTTTTCGACGGGCACAGACGGCGGCGGGCACCCGATCCCGACATGCGGGAGGCCCCCGCCGCATCGCCTCCGCCCTCCGTACACCCAGCTCGGCCTTCTTCTCGACCTGTCCCCGGGTGGCGCCGGCCCGCCCCCTAGCTGCCACGCAAATGCGCTTTGAACTGATTCACACCGCCCCGCGCCCAATCCCGCGCCCAGCCAATTGCCTGACCATAGGCTTTCGTATCGCCTTCTCGCTCCGGCCCGATGACTTCACCGCGATCGTGACTCGGCAGGAGCAGCGTTTCCTCGCCCAGTGGCCCCTCGTGAACACCATTGGAGCCGGCGGTGGCCGGCTTCGTGAATTCTTCGATGGCCTCGTCACCGCCGCAGCGATGTGTTCCTGGGCAGAGACCCGGCGATGGCCCGTTCCCCGCGCTGACCTCGAATACCTCCGGGCGCAGCAGGCGCGCGCACGCCGTCGCTTCTTGCGGGCGCTGCGGCGCGTCACCCGCCGCCAGGGGAGTGCTCCATCGACGTTGGCCCCCTCACCCCCGCTCGATTCAGCGGTGCCCGCGGTCTGCCCCGACGATGCTGCCGAGGCGGACAATCCGGCGCTGGTGCTCAATCTTCCGGCGTACGCGGAGCGGCCAGCCGACCGCTGGCTTGAATTGTATGAGTTGTTGAACCGACTCCCACCCACGGAGCGCGTATCGCGCGGTTTATTCGTGAGGTATGGCGGTCAGTCACTGTGGGGCTGGGCGTGTAGTCAGCGCGGCCTCTTTCCGATTCCCGGGCGGCACCCGTGGGGCACCTTCTCGACGGCGATGAGCGCCGGCACCATGGCCCGTCTGGTACCTGCATGGGCAGGCATGGTCGGCTGCGCCCCAGTTGATGCTCGAACGCTGGAGATGGCCCTCGGCCGGATCGGGATGGCGGCGGCAATCGATGAGCTCGACACCGCCTGGCACGAGGCGCTACGGAAAGGGGCCACTACGGTCCCGTTCACCCCGTTCTCGTGGGTCCCGGCGCAGGGGTCGTGGTATGCGCTCATGGACGAGCTCGACCGCATACAGCCGGCGCCCGAGAGGCGCCCCGCGGGCGGTGAGGGATCCGCGGTGGACGCCCAGCGAATGTCGGGCATCTAGGAGCCACTCGGCGAGCCGGCGGCCGGGCGAGGCGGTAGGTTAGAGCGTCAGTTGGCTGCGGTGCCTAGAGTCTGATATGCGTACGGTATATACTCTACGTGTATCATACTATAGCTCGGCTGCCCCCTCCCCGCCGACATCTCCCTTGCCCTCCCGCCCCACCTCGAAGCGCGCCGCTGGCGGCGTACGTGCCAGTGCCGCCCCGCCAAGCCGCCCCGAGCTGGTCGACCGGCAGACGGAGCTAGCCGAGCTGCGCCGTCTGGCCGATGAGTGTCGGCCAGTGCTCGCACTGCTGTACGGGCGTCGGCGCGTGGGGAAGACCTTCCTGCTCGACCATGCTTGGCGGGGCCACCGGCATTTCTATTTTCTCGCCGCATACACCACGGCCGAGCTGAATCGGCAGGAGCTGCTGCGGGAGCTCCGGGCGCAGGTGGGCGACGGAGTCGATACCGATCCGTCGAACTATCCCAGCTGGCGGACCGTCTTTCGACTGCTGGCCGACCTCGCGACGGACGAGCCGCTCGTGGTGGTGCTGGACGAGTTTCAGTACCTCATGGCCAAGGAGGACGACATCGTGTCGCAACTCGTGGCCGTGTGGGACCGTGAGCTGCGTGGGCGCCCGCTCATGCTGGTGTTGTGCGGGTCCGAAGTGGCGACGATGGAACGCCTCGAAGCCGGGGACGGGCCGCTCTACGGGCGGTGGACCTGGGCGGCTCGTCTGCGCCCCTTCGACTACTACGACGCGGCGGCCATGGTGCCCGACAGGCCTCCGCGTGAGGCGGCGCAGGTGTATGGCACTTTCGGGGGGACCCCGCGTTTTCTGGCGACTATCAAGCCCGGAGAATCGCTCGCCGATCGCGTGGTCGAGTCGGTGCTGTCGCCGCGCGGCGAGGTGCACCTCCAGCTCGATCGCATCATCGAGCAGGAGAAGGGGATCCGTGAGCCCGCCGAGTATCGCGCCCTGTTGGCGGCAATCGCCGGCGGCAAGACACAGCTCGAGGAGATTGTGCAGGCCACGGGGCTCGGCGATCGGGCCAATGCGGTACGTCGTATGGCCGTTCTTGAGGGGCTCGAGCTCATCGCCCGCGACCGCAACTTCGACGCGCATGAAAAGGCGGCGTGGCAGCATCGCATCGCCGACCCCGCCGTGCGCTTCTGGTACCGGTTCGTGCAGCCCAATCGCAGCCGCCTGGAGACGGGTGGGGCGCGCCAGGTGTGGACCAAGCGTATCGAGCCGCTGCTCAACGACTACATGGGCAAGGTGTTCGAGGGGATCTGCCGCGAGGCCTACGTGCGGCACCACGAAGTGTGGGGCCTCCCCGGGGCCATCGACTGGGCGCGCTGGGAAGGCAAGGACCGCAATCGGCGCCCCATCGAGGTCGACTTGGTCGCGCGGCTGGACGACGGCCGCATTCTAACGGGAGAGGTGAAGTGGTCTTCCAAGCTGGTGGACGCCTCCGTGCACACCGACCTGCTGCGCGATCTTGAAGACCTCGCCGCCTCGGGGCAAGGGTGGGCGAAAGATTCGCTGTCCGCGAGCACGTCGGCTGGATACGTCTATTTCTCCTCCGCTGGTTTCACCTCGGACTTCATTGCTCGGGCAGCGGCGGACAATCGCATTCGCCTGCTATCCCTTGAGGATCTCTATCGGACATGAAGCCAATTCCCCCCCTCAGCGGTTGCCGGAGCAACGCTATAGCTTCCCCGGGAGTGCGTTTGGTGGTTTCTGCTCCGATAATCTCACGCGCCGTGATGCTCAGCAGCGGCACAGGCCCCGACACTTCAGGAATCAGAGCGAAATGATGCTTCAAACCATTACGAGCCAGATTGAGCCGCTGTGTAACGCCTTCTTGCTGTGCGGGATGGCGAACGGCAGCGCGGATGGACTTTCGTTCGGTCAGGGAGCTGGGGCTCTCCCATCGGGCTGGCCCGTCTATCGCTCTACGTCTTCGCCTGGTCGTCAGGGCTCCTACTCCTGTCAGCTACCTTACTCGCCCGAACACCTCTGCAAACCGACATTTCCTTTCGGGATGCCGGGGCGAAGAGCAGCATGAACGGAACGGAAGCCGATACCTGCCGACGCTACGTCGTACCCGCGCTTCAGTCTGCTGGATGGGACACTGATCCCCACTCGATCGCCGAGCAGCGAACGGTTACGGATGGTCGCATCGTGCCGGTCGGGGGCGGTTTCGTGCGCAAGCCACCAAAGCGCGTGGACTTCCTTCTACGATATCGGCGCGACTTCCCCCTCGCGGTCGTCGAGGCCAAGGCCAGCTACAAAAGCGCCGCGGATGCCGTGCAACAGGCGCGGCAATACGCTGAGATGCTCGGTTTGAAGTTCGCCTACGCCACGAACGGCCCCGAGATCATCGAGATCGACTACTTCACCGGTGCCGAGACGCCGCGCACCACCTACCCGGCGCCGGCTGAGCTCTGGGCCCGCTATCGCGCCGGCGCGGGCCTCGCGACCGATCCAGCCGCCGATCGCCTGCTGACTCCCTTCAATCACACCGTCGGCAAGAACGAACGCTACTACCAGCAAAGCGCGATCAACCGCATCGTTGAAGCCATCCTGCAAGGCCAGCAGCGAATGCTTGTCAACATGGCGACCGGAACTGGTAAGACCACGGTCGCCTTCCAGGTCTGCTGGAAGCTCTGGAACAGCCGCTGGAACCGCGACGGCGCCCATCGACGCCCCAAAATCCTCTACTTGGCTGACCGCAACATCCTCGTCGATCAGCCGAAGGATGGCATCTTCGCCGCATTCGGCGACGCCCGCTGCAAGATCGAATCCGGAGAGGTTATCCTGGGCCGGGAGATCTACTTCGCGATCTATCAGGCGCTGGCCGAGGACGCCTCCCGCGAAGGCCTCTTCCGTGCATACCCGCGGGACTTCTTCGACCTGATCATCGTCGATGAGTGCCACCGCGGCAGCGCCCGAAATGACAGCTCTTGGCGCGTGATCCTCGAACACTTCGCGCCTGCATTCCAGCTCGGCATGACAGCTACGCCGCTGCGCGAAGACAACCGGGACAGCTACCGGTACTTCGGCAATCCCATCTACGAATACAGCCTGCGCCAGGGGATTGCTGACGGCTTTCTCGCCCCCTACCGAGTGCACCGGGTTATCACCGAATGGGACGCTGCCGGGTGGCGGCCGAGTCAGGGCGACTTGGACCGCTACGGCCGGGAGATCCCCGACGATGAGTATGGCACCGAGGACTTCGAGCGCGTCATCGCCCTGCGCGCGCGCACGCAGGCAATCGCGAAGCATCTCGACGGGTTCCTGCGCAGGACGGATCGCTATGCAAAGACCATTGTCTTCTGCGTTGACCAGGAACATGCCGCCGAGATGCGCCAAGCGCTCGTCGCGCTGAATGCAGACATGATGGCGCAGCACCCGGACTATGTATGCCGCGTCACCGCCGATGAAGGCGATATCGGCCGCGGCCATCTCAGTCGCTTCCAAGACGTCGAAACGCGTACGCCAACCATCCTCACCACCTCCCAGTTGCTGACGACCGGCGTGGACGCGCCGACCTGCAAGAACGTCGTGCTGGCGCGCATCGTCGGCTCCATGAGCGAGTTCAAGCAGATCATCGGGCGCGGTACGCGGGTGAGGGACGACTACGGGAAGCTGTGGTTCAACATCATTGATTACACAGGCTCCGCCACCCGCCTGTTCGCTGACCCCGCCTTCGACGGCGATCCCGCCCGCCTGACCGAGGAGGAGCTGAACGAAGCGGGCGACACCGTCTCCGAGACCAACGTTCCGGTCGAGGGCGCCGAAGCCGAGCCGGAGCCTGGCGAGCCCGAGGTCGTCGAGCCACCGGAGGCGACGCGTCAGAAATTCTACTTCGACGGCGGTCAAGTCGCCGTCGCGGCCTACCTCGTCTATGAGCTTGACCCATCCGGGGCGCAGCTTCGCGTCGTACGCTACACCGACTATGCTGCCGAGAGTGTCCGCTCCCTCTTCCCGACCTCGCAGGGGCTGCGTGCGGCCTGGATGAACGCAGCGCAGCGCTCCACCATCGTGCAGCGCCTGGCCGAACGCGGCATCAGCTTTGACCAGCTGGCTGAGGCGGCGCAGCAGCCGGAGGCAGACCCCTTCGACCTACTCTGCCACCTCGCCTTCAACGCACCGCTTCGCACGCGGCGGGAACGGGCGCAGCAGCTGCGCGCGCGCCAATCTGACGTGTTCATGAAATACGGCCCCAAGGGCCGTGCCATCTTGGAGGAACTGTTGGAGAAATACGCCACCCACGGCGACGCCGAGTTCGTCTTGCCGGAAGTGCTGAAGGTGCCGCCCATCTCCAACCACGGCCAGGTCGCCGACATTATCCGCCTTTTCGGCGGAGCGGAGCAGCTGCGCGCTGCCGTCGCGGAACTTCAGGAGCAGCTCTATGCCGCGTAAGCCCCGCGCCGCCACCGCGAAGCCAGCGCTGACCACTGCCCAAGCGCTGGGATCGCTGCTGAAATCTGCGCGGGACATTATGCGCAAGGACAAGGGGCTGAACGGCGATCTCGACCGGCTGCCGTTGCTGACTTGGATCATGTTCCTGAAGTTCCTCGATGACCTCGAGCAGCAGCGGGAGCAAGAGGCGACGCTGGCCGGCATGCGCTTCCGGCCCGCGATCGAGGCGCCCTATCGCTGGCGCGACTGGGCAGCCAACCCGCAAGGCAGCACGGGTGACGAGCTGCTCGCCTTCATTAACAACGATGAAGGCGTGCGGCCGGACGGCACGCGCGGGCCTGGCCTTTTCGCCTATCTGCGCGGACTGACGAGCGCGAACGGCGATGACCGGTGCGACGTGATCGCCACCGTCTTCCGGGGCGTCGATAACCGTATGCGCAGCGGCTACCTGCTGCGCGACGTCATCGACAAAGTAAACGGCATCCACTTCACCTCGTCGGAGGAGCTGCACACCCTCGGCGCGCTCTACGAGTCCATGCTGCGTGAGATGCGCGACGCGGCCGGCGACTCCGGCGAGTTCTACACGCCGCGCGCCGTGGTGCGCTTCATGGTCGAAG
>JBDHVC010000105.1:0-8557 GCA_039809495.1 Sandaracinaceae bacterium | reverse complement strand
TCGAGCCGGCCCGCGCGCGCGCGGAGCTCGGCTCGCCGCGCGTGGAGCTCGAGCGTCAGCGCCTCGTCGCCCGCGCCCCGCGCGAGCTCGATCGCGCGCGCGAGCGTGTCCTCGGCGAGCTCGGGATCGGCCTCTTCGAGCGCGTCGGCGCGCGCGAGCGCCGCCTCGGCGAGGGGGATGGGGTGGGGCGCGCCCAGGGCCTCCGTCGCCTCGACGAGCGCGTCGAGGAGCGGCTCGGGGGAGGGATCGTCCGCCCGGAGCCCGCGGGCGCGCGCGAGCGCCGAGGCGGCGACGAGGCCGAGCTCGAGGGCGAGCTCGTCGCGCGTGGCGAGCGCGCGGCGGCCGACGGCCACGAGGTTCTCACGCTCGGCGAGGAGCTCGCGCCAGCGCTCGCGCTCGGGGGCGAGGCGCAGCTCGTCGAGCCAGCCGCGCGCGGCGCTCGCGTAGTGGGCGGCGTGCCGCGCGCGGAGCGCGTCGAGATCGCCGCGCGCCCGGAGCTGGCCCGCGAGCCGCCGCGCCGTGGTGGGCTCGAGGGCGAAGCGCGGCACGCCGAGCTGCTCGGGGTGGCGGATCGAGCGGAGCAGCGCGGCGCGCTCGAGCGCCTCGAGGCGCGCCTCGATCGAGGCGCTACCCCGCGGACCGAGCACCGCCTCGACGGAGATCGGCTCCGCGCCGCGGAAGACGCCGAGCGCGGCGAGGAGCTCGCGGTCGCTCGGCGAGAGGGCCTCGAGGGCGACGTCGAGCGCCACGTCGACGGGCGAGAGGTCCCCCCACGCGTCCGCGCCTCGCCCAAGGACGCTCGCCTCTCCGCGCGTCGCGATCGCGCCGGCGAAGAGCTCGAGCGCGCGCGGGTTGCCGCGCGTCGCATCGATGAGCCGCGCTCGATCCGTCCCCGCGCTCGGCTCGCCGGCGAGCGCCGCGAGCAGGGCGCTCGAGGCCGTCGGATCGAGCGGCTCGAGCGGGAGCGTGGCCCAGCCCTCGCGCGCCTGGGGCTCGCGCCGCGTGACGAGGACGTGCGCCCCGCGTCGCGCGCGCATAGCGGCCTCGACTCGAGCGCGCGCGAGCACCCGCTCGAGCGGCTCGTCCTCGCCGTCGAGCCCATCGACCACCACGACCCACCCCTCGCGCGAGGCGAGCTCCTCCGCGATCGGCTCGACGCGTCGCTTCTCGCGAGGGACGCCGAGCGCCCGCCCCAGGGCGCCGAGCGTGCCGTCCTCGTCGCTCGCGTCGTCGAGCTCGACCCACGCGAGCCGCGCGTCGGCGATCCGCGCGACGAATTCCGCGACGAGGCGCGTCTTGCCCACGCCCTCCGGGCCGACCACCGCGATCGGGAGCTCCTCCCGCGAGAGGAGCGCGTCGAGGCGCTCGAAGGCGTCCTCGCGGCCGACGAAGGGTCCGCGGAGCATCGCGCGTGGGCGCGGCGGGAGCGACGCGGGCGGCGCCTTCGCGCGGGCGATCGTCACGCGCGGCCCGAGGAGCGAGGCGACGAGCGCGGCGAGCTCGCCCACGCTCGAGGGCGTGAGCTCGCCGGTCTCCGCCTCCTCGAGGGCGCCGAGGAGCGCGCTCGCGTCCGCGAACCGGAGGAGCGGCTCCTTCTCGAGCGCTCGCGCGACCACGTCGGCGAGCCAGCTGGGCGTGCCCGGCGCGACCTCGTCGAGGCGCGGCGCCGCGTCCTCGATGATCGCCGCGAGGGTCTTCGCGGGGGTCCCGCGTCGAAAGAGCCCTCGCCCCGCGAACACCTCGAAGACGAGGACGCCGAGCGAGAACACGTCGCCGCGCGCGTCCACCGGCTCGCCCCGCGCCTGCTCGGGCGACATGTAGGCCGGCGTGCCGAGGAGCGCGCCGCTCGAGGTCCGCACCGACTGCCAGTCGAGGACGGTCGCTCCGTCCCCCGAGCCCTCGACCTCGATCTGCTTCGCGAGCCCGAAGTCGATGAGCTTCACGACGCCGTCGCGTCCGAGCATCACGTTCGAGGGCTTGAGGTCGCGGTGCATGACGCCCGCTCGATGCGCGGCCGCGAGGCCCCGCGTGACCCCGAGCGCGATCGCCAGCGCGGCGGGCCGCGGCAGCGGGCCCCGCTCGAGCAGCGCGCGCAGCGTGACGCCGCGCACGAGCTCCATCGCGTGGTAGTGGAGCTCGCCGTCCGAGCCGACGTCGAGGGTCCGCGTGAGGTTCGGGTGCGTGAGCGCCGCGATCGCCCGCGCCTCCTGGCGGAAGCGCGAGAGGCTCTGGGCGCTCCGGCCGCTCGCGTGGATCTTCAGCGCGACCACGCGATCGAGGAGCAGATCGCGCGCTTGGTACACCGAGGCCATCGCGCCCGCGCCGAGCGAGCCGAGCACGACGTAGGGGCCGACGCGGCGGCCGACGAGGTCGCCCTTCGATGTCGAAGACGGATCCAAGCGACGCCGAGAGCATACACGAGCGGGGCGAGCCTCCGCGCCCGCCGCGGGGTCGCGCCCGCGCTCCACGTCGCGCGCCGTCAGGCCCTCGGGAAGCGCGCGGCGAGGAGCGGCCTGCGCCGCGCGAGCTCCTCGGGGTCCTTCACCGGCAGGAAGCGACCGTCTGGCCCCTCGCGCTCGACGAGGATGAAGTGGCTCGGGACGAACGCGGTCAGCTCCCCGACGAGCCGCTCGAACTGGAGGACCGCTCTCCCCTCCACCTGCTTCTCGACCTGGTGGAAGGGGAGGGGGAGGTCCCGATCGATCGCCTCGGCGTCGAGCACGAGCGTGTTCGTGTTGAACACGGGGATGCTCGCGCCATCGAAGCCCGGCGGGAAGCAGAAGGTCTCGAGCAGGCGCGGCACTCCGTCCACGCGCGCGGGGACGCCCCCGCGATCACCCGCGACCTTCTCGACCACCTCCGCGCTGATCTTCGCGCCTCGCTCGAGGTGCAGGCCGAGGATCGCCGGGTCGAGGCGCGCGCCGAGGTTGTCCACGTTCGCGAGGAAGAGGAGCTCGCCCGAGGCCTCGCGGAAGCGCGCGAGCAGCCCGGCGCGTCGTAGCGCGAAGCTGAGATCGCCGTGCCCCGTCGCGTAGGGCGAGAGCGCGCCGTCCGCCTCGTGAAAGAGCGCGCCCGAGCGCTCGAGCCGCAGCGACACGAATTGCGGGAAGCAGGTGAGCGGCGCGTGCGGGTGGCGATCGAGGCGACGCTCGCGCACGTGCGAGGTGATGACCTCGTGCGTCGCGTGGCTCGTCATCACGAAGATCGGGACGCGCGCCTCGAGCTCCGCGGCCACCCGCGCGATCCCCTCGACCTCGAGCTCGAGGAAGCTCCGCTCGTCGAAGACGGGCATCGTCGCCTTCACGACGCCGCCAAAGCGCGTCGCCATGCCGCCCGCGAGGATGACGACGCCGACCTGGCCCGCGCGGAGCGCGCTCGCGCCGCGCTCGGCGAGCGCCGCGCGCTCCTTCGAGCCGAGCGGCGGGAGCCTCGAGACGTCCTCGGGCGCAGGCGGCGTGACGCGCCCGCGCACCGCGTTGTCGTCGGGGGCCGCGTGCCGCGCGCGCTCGCCGAAGCGCTCGAGCAGGTCCTCGTCGAAGCCGTAGGGGGCGAGCGCGGCCCGCGTCGCGTCGTCGATCCCGTGCGTCATGGCCGGAACATAGCCCGAACGACGACGAGCGCCCCGAGCGGGCTCGGCTTTGCTACCCTCGCGGCCCGCTTCACCCGCAAGGCGATAGGAGGTCCCCATTCGGATCGCAGCACCGAAGGAAACCCACGACGGCGAGCGCCGCGTCGCGATCACGCCCGAGTCGACGAAGAAGCTCGTCGAGAAGGGCTTCGAGGTCCTCGTCGAGCGCGGCGCGGGCGTCCCCGCGGGCTTCGCGGACGAGGACTACGCCGCGGCGGGCGCCACGCTCGGGAGCCGCGAGGACGCGCTCTTGGCCGACGTCGTCCTGAAGATCCGCCCGCCCTCCTTGGACGAGGCGCGCCTGCTCCGCGAGGGGGCGCTGCTCGTCTCGCACCTCTACCCCGCGCGCGAGCCCGGGCTCGTCCCGATCCTCCTCGAGCGCAAGGTGAGCGCGCTCGCGCTCGAGCGGGTGCCGCGCGTGACGCGCGCGCAGAAGATGGACGTGCTCTCCTCGATGGGGAACCTGCTCGGCTACCGCGCGGTCGTCGAGGCCTGCTCGGCGTACGGTGGGCTCTTCTGCCCCCAGGTGACGGCGGCGGGCAGCTCGCGCCCGGCGCGCGTGCTCGTCATCGGCGCGGGCGTCGCGGGCCTCGCGGCGATCGGCGCCGCGCGCGGGCTCGGCGCCGAGGTGCGCGCGTTCGACACGCGGGCGGCGGCGCGCGAGCAGGTGGAGAGCCTCGGCGCAAGGTTCCTCGAGGTCGAGCTGAAGGAGGCCGGGGAGGGGCAGGGCGGCTACGCGAAGGTGATGAGCAAGGAGTTCATCGAGGCGGAGATGAAGCTCTTTCGCGAGCAGGCGCGCGAGGTCGACGTGATCATCACGACGGCGCTCGTGCCCGGCGCGAAGGCGCCGATCCTCGTCCCCGAGGACGTCGTCGAGGCGCTCCAGCCGGGCTCGGTCATCGTCGACCTCGCGGCCGAGCAGGGCGGCAACTGCGCCCTCACGAAGCCGGGCGCCCTCGTCGAGCACCGCGGCGTGAAGATCGTGGGCTACACGGATCTGCTCTCGCGCATGGCGGGCACCTCGAGCCGCCTCTTCGCGACGAACCTCGTCCACCTCGTCGGCGAGCTCTGCGGCGGCGCGAAGAGCCCGGCGAGCGAGCTCCGCGTCGACCTCGAGAACGACGTCGTCCGCCCGGCGCTCGTCACGCACGGAGGCGCCGAGCTGCCGCCGCCCGCGGCGAAGGAGCCCTCGCCTGCGCCCAAGCGGAAGGAGGGCGACGCGGCGGCCTCCGCGCGCGATCCGGCGAGGCCGAGCGCGACGGTCACCGGGCGCTCGCAGCCCCCCCCGCCGCCCGAGGCCAAGCCCGCCCAGAAGCACGTCACCGAGCCGCCCAAGACGGCGTGGACGACCACGCTCGTCGGCACCCTCGTCGTCGCCCTCCTCTTCGTCCTCGGCCGCTTCGCGCCCGAGGACTTCCTCCAGCACTTCACCGTCTTCATCCTCGCGTGCTTCGTCGGCTGGCAGGTGATCTGGAGCGTCACCCCGGCGCTCCACACGCCCCTGATGAGCGTCACGAACGCCATCTCCGGGATCATCGTCATCGGCGGCATCCTCCAGATCACGGGCGCGCTCGACGTCGGCTCGGGCCTGGGCGCGCTCGCCGTCCTCTTCGCGGCGATCAACGTCGCGGGGGGCTTCCTCGTCACCCAGCGCATGCTGCGCATGTTCCGGAGGCAGTGACGTGGCGCACCCGGGCATCCTCACCATCGCGTACCTCATCGCGGGCGTGCTCTTCATCCGCTCGCTCGGCGGCCTCTCGAAGCAGGAGACGGCGCGCGGCGGCAACGCCTCGGGCATGATCGGCATGGGGCTCGCCGTGCTCGTCACCGTCGTCGGCTGGCTCTCGAGCGACGCGGGCGAGCTCGCGCTCCCGAGCGCCTCGGCCCTCGGCCTGCTCGTGGGCTCGATCGCCGTCGGCGGCGCGATCGGCGCGCTCCTCGCGTTCCGCGTCGAGATGACGGGCATGCCGGAGCTCGTCGCGATCCTCCACAGCTTCGTCGGCCTTGCCGCGGTCCTGGTCGGCTTCTCGAGCTACGCCGCGCCCGGCCAGGCGCACCCGAGCGCGGCGGCGGAGGTCGTCCACCTCGTCGAGCTCTGGATCGGCGTCGCGATCGGCGCCGTGACGTTCACGGGCTCGATCGTCGCGTGGGGCAAGCTGCGCGGCTCGATCAGCGGCAGGCCCCTGCTCCTGCCGGGTCGACACGTGCTCAACGCGATCGTCGCGCTCGCGATCCTGCTGCTCGCCAAGCCCTTCATCGACGCGCCCTCCGTCGCCGCGGGCGGGCTCCTCGGGCAGGGCATGATCCTCCTGCTCGTGATGACGCTGCTCGCCGGCCTGCTCGGCGTCCACCTCGTCATGGCGATCGGCGGCGCCGACATGCCCGTCGTCGTCTCGCTCCTGAACAGCTACTCGGGCTGGGCCGCGGCGTCCGCGGGCTTCGTGCTCTCGAACGATCTGCTCATCGTGACGGGCGCGCTCGTCGGCTCGAGCGGCGCGATCCTCTCGATCATCATGTGCCGCGCGATGAACCGCTCGATCTGGAACGTCGTCTTCGGCGGCTTCGGGAGCGACGGCGGCGCGCCCGCGCCCTCGGGCGGCAAGACGCCCGCGGGCGAGATGGTCGAGCTGAGCAGCGCGGACGTGGCGAAGCGGCTCCTCGAGGCGCGCTCGGTGATCATCGTCCCCGGCTACGGCATGGCGGTCGCGCGCGCGCAGAGCGCCGTCGCCGAGCTCGCGCGGCGGCTCGAGGCGAGGAAGATCGACGTGCGCTTCGCGATCCACCCCGTCGCGGGTCGGCTCCCCGGCCACATGAACGTGCTCCTCGCCGAGGCGGGCGTCCCCTACGACACCGTCCACGAGATGGACGAGATCAACGGGGACTTTCCGCGCACGGACGTCGTGCTCGTCATCGGCGCGAACGACATCGTGAACCCCGGCGCGCTCGACGACCCCTCGAGCCCCATCTACGGCATGCCCGTGCTCGAGGTCTGGCGCTCGAAGCTCGTCGTGGTCCTCAAGCGCGGCAAGGGCGCGGGCTACGCCGGCGTCGAGAACCCGCTCTTCTTCCACGAGGGCACGCGGATGCTCTACGGCGACGCGAAGAAGAGCATGGACGCCCTCGTCTCCGCGCTCGGCTCGGAGTGACGGGCGATCTCGCGCGCGGCCGGTTGCGACCGAACGAAGCCGTCGTGGGCGAACGCGAGGCGCGCCATCACCGGCGCTCGATCCGCCTCCGCGGGTACGACTACGCCCAGGCGGGCGCTTATTTCGTCACGATCTGCACGTGGAATCGCGCGTGCCTGTTCGGCGATGTCGTCGACGGCACGATGCGGCTGAACGCGATGGGCGAGATCGTCGCCGACGAATGGACACGTTCCGCGCGGGTGCGCGCGGAGATCGCGATCGACTAATGGATCGTGATGCCTAACCACGTGCATGGGATCGTGATCATCATGCCCACGTCGGTGGGGGCGGATGACGATGCCATCGAGCCGGTCCCGGTAGGGGCGTATGGCCATACGCCCCTACGTGCGTCGGGTGACGGGATGCGTGGGTCTGGTTGCGGGACGCATTCGCCCGATGCGATCGGGGCCGTGTCGGTAGGGGCGTATGGCCATACGCCCCTACGTCCGTTCGGCGACGCGATGCGCGTGCCTGACGACGTGATGCGCGTGCCCGAAGACGGGGTGCGTGGGTCGGGCGACGTGGTGGTTGACCGCGGTTCGGCGGGGGGCGTGGTGGTAGGGGCGTATGGCGATACGCCCCTACATCTGCCTGACCGTGCGCTTCGTTCTCCGGCGAAGACGCTGGGCGCGATGGTCCGTGCGTTCAAGGGCGCGGTGACGGCCAGGATCAACACCCTGCGTGCCACCCCCGGCACCCCCGTCTGGCAACGCAACTACCACGAACACATCATTCGCGATGAACGGTCCCTGAATCGGATTCGCCAATACATCCGCGACAACCCCGCACAGTGGGCGTTCGACCCCGAAAACCCGGCATGCCGGCCCGACGACGACCCAGGCGCTACTCGCCGCGCGCCGATGAAAGGGAAGAAGCGATGGCAGGTGGGCGAGTAGGGGCGTATGGGCATGCGCTTGGAAAAATCTGAGGGGATGCCCCAGCCGTTGCCGCGCTGACCGCTGGACGCGCTCTCCATCGCGCAGGTGCATCCGCTGATGGTGTATCGTCGTCTCGACGGAGGGCGCGATGGCAAAGAACGGTTACGTCGTGGTCGACCTGGAGACCACGGGGCTCCATGAGGATCGTGGCGATCGAATTATCGAGATCGCGATGCTGTCGCTCGATCCAGAGGGTCGCTTCGAGGACGTATGGACCTCCCTGGTCAACCCGGAGCGCAGCGTTGGTCCCACCTCCATTCACCACATCCGACCCGAAGACGTCGTGGGAGCCCCTCGCTTCGCAGATCTCGCGCCGAAGATCCTGCGAACGCTGGAGGGCCGCGTCTTCGCCGGTCACAACGCGGCGTTCGATCACCTATTTCTCTCGGCAGAGCTTCACCGAATGGGTCGAGAAGACGCCATAGATTCCATCCCACGCGTCTGTACGATGATGCAATGCCGTCGGTTCTTTCGGGTCTCCTGACCGATCCGTGGGTCACGAATGCCCCGGAAGCGGTGGGCAGAGACCACCAAGCCGCAGCATTCCAAGGCTGATCAGCGCGTGAGCCGAGTGAAATCCAAACGCCATCCTCGTGAGCAGACGGAGCTTCGTGTTCGTCGACTCGACCCGCGCGTTCGACAACTCGGCGTCAGCCGCCGCGATGATGCCCTCGCGGCTCGCACGGACGCTCTTCGCCAGCTTCACGAACGGCTCGAGGCCGGAGCGAAGTGACCGCTCAGCGACGCCGGGATGATCTGCGCCGCCTGCTGGGCCAGCGTCGGTCGCGATGCGAAAGATCCGCGAC
>JBDHVC010000104.1:0-8590 GCA_039809495.1 Sandaracinaceae bacterium | reverse complement strand
GAGCTCGAGATCGGGCTGCCGCTCGAGCGCGGCCTCAAACGCCTCGATGGCGAGATCGGGGCGCTCGAGCGCGACGTACGCGACGGCGAGGGCTCGTCGGATCGTCACGATCTGGTTGCCCGTGAGCTCGCCCGCGCCGAGCAGCCGATTCCCGAGCGCGACGGCCTCGGTGTAGCGGCCTCGCTGGACGGCGTCCTGGAGGCCGGGGAGCTCGGCCGAGATGCGCTCCTGGAGCTCGCGGACGTCTCCCGCCGTGTCGCGCGCGACGGTCGTGGGCATCGCCTCTTGGACGATGCGCCGGCCCTCCTCGCTCATCACGAGGTTCGCGAGCGGGACGAGGATCACCTGCCCGCGCGTGAGGCGCGTGCTCCTCAAGCCGTTGAACCGCCGGAGCATCTGCGCGGCGCGCGCGTCCTCGAAGTATTGCTGCGCGACCCGCTGGATCGTCGCGCGCTGATCGGCCACGTGCCGGAGCGGGTAGGGGATGAGCAATTCGGCGCCCTCGGCGGGCTGGCCGCCCTCGATGGAGGGGTTCGCCTCTTGGATGACGAACGCGCGGCTCGTGGCGCCGTAGTAGCGGTCCGCGATCGACGCCCAGCTCTCGCCCGGCGCGACCCGATGGTAGGCGACGGCCGGGATGACGAGGCGCATGCCCACGACGATGGGCACGCCGCCTTGGGTCTCGAGCCCGTTCTCGGCGACCAGCATGCCCTCGCGCCGCGGATCGCCGTAGTAGCGCTGCGCGATCGACGCGAGCGTCTCGCCGTCGCGCACGACGTGGACGAACGAGGGGAACTCCGCGAGCGCGAGCGAGGGGACGCCGAGGGCGCTCAAGACGAGGAGCCCGAGCGAGGCGAGGGCGACGCGCGCGCGGCTTCGAGGCGACGGGGTCACGGCGCCTCGGCCGGCGGCTCGCTGCCGCGCTCGACGAGCGTCTCCTCGAGGACGACGGTCTCGCCCTCGCGCACCCACACCTCGCGATCGACGGGCTCGTAGAAGGGGTTCTCGAGGCGGACGAAGTGGTGCCCGGCCGGGAGCTCGATGGCGCGCGCCGAGGGCGTCGTGAGCACCGGCTGGCCATCGATCGCGACGTGCGCCCAGGGCTCGATGACGAAGCGCAGAGCGCCCGCGTTCTCGAGCACGATCGGCGCGCCCGCCTCCGCGGCGAAGCGCTCGGGGTCGCCGCCGAGCCGCCCGGCCGACTCCTGCACGAGCAGCCCGCCGCTCACGGCGAGCAGGCCGATGAGGCCCTCCACGGCCCAGATCTGGGCGATCATGCGGCGCTCGCCGTGGCCGCGGCGCATGCGGTTCGGCGCGCTCGCGCCGAGGATCTCCTCGGCCTTCGAGTCCGTGATGACGCCGACCTCGCGCAGGTAGATGACGAGCCGCGCGTTGTGGTTGATGGCGACGTTCGCCGCGAGGAAGTCCTGCAGATCGTCGATGAGCGCTTGCGTCGTCGGGTAGCGGTTCGCGGGCAGCTTCTCCATGCACCGCGCCATGATGTGCTCGAGCGCGCGCGGCACCGCGGGGTTCACCTTGCGCGGGCTCGTGTAGCGATCGAGCCGGATCTTCTGCATGACGGTGCGCGCGTCGTCCTCGACGAAGGGCTTACGCCCCGTGACCATCTGGTAGAGGACGATGCCGACCGAGAAGATGTCCGAGCGGAAGTCGAGCTTGTCGCCGAGGATCTGCTCGGGGCTCATGTAGCTCGGCGTGCCGAGGCCCGTGCCCGTCTCGGTGAGATCGGTGAGCCGATCGTCGCGCGCGATGCCGAAGTCCATCAGCTTCACCTCGCCCTGCTGCGAGATCATGACGTTCGCGGGCTTGATGTCGCGGTGGATGATCCCGCGGAAGTGCGCGTAGTCGAGCGCGCGAGCGACCTGGAGCGCGATGATCGCCGCGACGTCGACCGGCAGGCGCGGCGTCCGCTCGAGGAGGTCGTAGAGGTCCGTGCCCTGCACGTACTCCATGACGATGAACATCGTGCCGTGGTCCTTCACGAAGTCGTGGACGTGCAGGATGTTCTCGTGCTGGAGCGAGGCCATGAAGTGCGCCTCGCGCTCGAACCGCTTGGCGAAGCCGGAGTCCATCGCGATCGACGGCTTCAGCGCCTTGATCGCCACGGTGCGACCGAGCGGCTCCTGAACGGCCTTGTAGACGATCGCCATGCCCCCAGAGCCGATCTCCTGGAGGATGCGGCAATTGCCGATGTGATCGAGCATGACTTTCGAGCGCGGATCCGCGAGAGACGAGGCGCGAATCGTCGCAGCCCGATCTCGGGCTGTCAACGAACCCTCGGGGAGCGAGGCCTCGGTGGCGGCGGGAGGTCAGTCGAGCGGCGCGCCCTCGACGACGACGACGTCGATGTACCAGTAGCCATCGCGCTCCGTCAGCTCGCAGGCGACCGGGGTCGCGCCCGAGCGCCCGAAGAGCGTCCCCTCGACGCTCGCCCGGGCGTCGTCGTGGCTCTCGACGGACGAGAGCAGGGCGCTCGCGTGCTCGGCGAGGGGCGAGAGGCGCGAGACGGCGTCGCGGAGGTGCGCGGGGTCGAAGTCCCGCTGGTAGCTCGGGCTCATGCGGCGCAGGGCCGAGGCGTGATCCTCGGCGCGGACGTCGCGGAGAAAGCCCGCGCACGCGCTCGCGGCCGCGTCGGCCTGCGCCAGGATCAGCCGAGCGGAGAGCCCGAGGAGCGAGAGCACCAGGAAGACGAGCACGCCGCAGCCGACGCCGAGGGCGCGCAGGAACGAACCGCCACGAGCGCTCTCTCCGCTCATCGGCTCACGTCGCCCAGGGATCGACGATCTCCGGGAGGGCGCGGCCGTGCGCATCGAACGGGTCGATCAGGCCGCGCACCGTCGCGGCGTGACGCGGCGCGGGGAGGCTCGCGAAGGGATCGATGAGATCGTCGATCCGCTCGGGGTGTGCGCGCGTCGGCGCGGCGCCCGCGAACGGATCGATCAGCCCCGAGGTCGTCCGGCGGGGCGCGTCCTGGGCCCGAGCGGGCCCGCTCGCCGAGAGCGCGAGGAGGCCGAGCGACGTGCCGAGCGTGAGGCCGAGCCATCTCGCGAGCATGCGCGGAGCATAGCGCCGTCGAGGCGGCGCGTCTGCCCGGCGCTCGCGCCCTCACAGCACGAATCAGTTGCCCTGATTCGTACTGTTCCTTCCTTGTCGGAGGGTCTGCCCCCAGACCCTCCCTCACGCCGAGTGAATCGGCGTGAGCCTCCCTCCCGCCGAGCCAGCGTGCCTCGCTCGACGGATCACGTCGAGCGACGCGCGCTGTCACTCCCACTTGCGCCCGCCCAGCCGATCGACCTCGGCGCGGTGCGCGAAGTAGGCGTGCGCGTCCGGGCGAAAGAGGGTGTAGACGAGCGCCGCCTCGAGCGCCGCGCGCACCACGATCACGACGCGGATGGCGCGGCTCAGCTCGCCCCGCTGGACCGACTCGAACGAGAGGAGCGGGACCATGTTCGAGGTGCCGCGCACGGCGAGCGCGGCCGCGAAGAGCCAGGCGAGGAGGCCGAGCGCGGCGAGCACGCGGCCGTAGGAGCGGCCTCGCCAGCAGGTGATCGCGACGAGGACCGCGAACACGAGCTGCGTGGGCGCGCACCCCGGCAGAAGGAGCATCGACGGGGCGTTGGTCACCATCTGGAGGACCGACAGCGCGAGCATCAGGGCGAGCGCGAGGACCATCGAGCGCGGGGGCGACGTGACGTTGGGCTCGAAGTAGCGCACGGGCCGCGGATCGACCGGGCGGCCCTCGTCGATCGGCGGGACGAAGCGGCCCGCCTCGGGCGGCGGCGGGGGCGCGAACTTGGCCGCGGGCGGGCGGCTCGCCTCGGTCGTGTGCGTGTCGTGGCGGCGCTCGTCGCGGTCGTTCACCCCGCGCATCCTCGCCTGGAGCGCCCCCCTTCGTCGAGCGGAGCGGGCGGGGCCGCGCGCTCGCCGCGCTAAGGTCTGGGCCTCGATGGCTCGCTCCGCCCAGGACCGGCTCCCGCTCGTCGTCGTGCTCGGCACGCTCGGGGCGGCGCTCGTCCTCGTCGGCGCGAGCTTCTGGGCCGAGGCCCTCCTGCTCGCCGCGCTCACCGGCGAGCGCGCCACCGTCGCGCTCGGCCGCGTGAGCCGCGACCCCGGCGCGCTCGCGCTCGCGGAGCTGATCGGCCTCGGCGCGCCGCTCGTCTTCGCCGCGAGGGTGTCCGAGGGCGGCGTGCGCGCCTTCTTCGCGCGCTGGCTCGCGCCGAGCCGACACGATCGGGTGGTCTTCGCGTTCGTCGCGGGGCTCGCGCTCCAGGTGCCGATGGTCGGGCTCTCACAGCTCGTCACGGCGCGCTTTCCGTCGCTCGCGCGCTCGGCCGCGGAGGAGGCGGCGTTGCGCGAGACGCTCCGCATCGATGGCCCCTACGCGGCCGTCCTCGTGCCGCTCGCGGTCGTCGTCCTCGCGCCCGCGCTCGAAGAGCTGCTCTTTCGCGCGTACGCGCAGGGCGAGCTCTTGCGCCGCGCCGGGGCGTCGCGGCCCGCTCGGATCGGGGTCGTCGCCGCGGTCGCGGGGCTCTTCGCGCTCTTCCACCTCGATCCCGCGTCGGCGCCCTCGATCTTCCTCGCGGGCCTCGCGCTCGGCGCGCTCGTCGAGCGCTTCGACGAGGTCCGCGTCTCGATCGCGTTCCACGTGGGCGCGAACCTCCTCCCTGTGGCGCTCTCGCCCGAGGTCCTCGCGATCCGGGGCTTCAACGACGAGGCCCACGGCGCGCGCGTCGAGCCGTGGCTCGTCGCGGCGAGCCTCGCCGTGTTCGCGCTCGCCTACGCGCTCGCCCTCCGCGCGGGCCCGAGCGCTCGCGCCCGCCAGCCGGAGGCGCCGAGCCGATCGGGCCGAGACGGGGCGTGACGGATCGCGCGCTCCCGCTGGATCGGCCGGGCGAGGACGGGTAGCTTCGCTCGCGATGCGACGGATCGCGATCTCGGCGCTCTTCCTCGCGCTCTCGAGCGGCTGCGCCACGGTCGCGCCCTACGAGCGCGAGACGCTCGCGCGACCGGCGATGAACCTCGACTACGAGCGGACGGAAGCGCCCTTTCGCGCGCACGTCCACGACTCCCGCGAGGGAGCCACCGGCGGCTTCGGCTCGACCGGCGGCGGCTGCGGCTGCAACTGAGCGCGCGCACCGATGAGCACGCGTAGGCCACGCCCCTCGATCCGCGCGACCCTCGCGCTCGTCACGCTCGCGCTCGGGACGGGCGTCGCCGGGGTCCGGTCACTCTCGGCGCCGCTCCGCGCGGACGAGGCCTCGGGGACCTGGACGGGCGAGCTGACGCTCCAAGGCAACTACTACTGGGAGACCTCCACGCGCGTCATGGCGCCCGAGCTCGATCTGCGCCTGCGCTCCCCGGACGGCGTCGACGTCGGGGCGAACTACGTGGTGGACGCGATCACCAGCGCGTCGATCGCGGCGGGCGTCGTCGAGGACGTGCGCTTCACCGAGGTGCGCCACCAGGGGACGCTCTCGATCGGCCGCGAATTCGAGCTCGGCGAGGCTCAGCTCCGAGCCGGGGCCTTCGGTCGGGTGAGCTACGAGCCCGACTACCTCGCGACCGGCCTCGGCCTCGACCTGACGCTCAGCCTCTTTCATCGCGCGACGGTCGTGCGCGGCGCGATCGGCTACATCCACGACGACGTCGGCGCGCTCTTTCGCGGGATGAACGCGGGCGCGATCGATCCGCTCGGGCGCATGCTCTCGAACCGCGGGCGGGTCGGCGATCTCGAGGGGATCAACGCCTCGCTCTCGATCCAGCAGCTCCTCACGCCGAACCTCTGGGTGAGCGCCTCGTACGACCTCGTCGCGACCGAGGGCTACCTCGCGAGCCCGTACCGGACCGTGATGGTCCAGGGCGTCATCGTCCCCGAGCGCCACCCCGATCGGCGCGCACGCCACGCGCTCTCGGGGCGCCTCGCCTACTTCTTCACGCCGACGCGGACCGCCGTCCACCTGCTCTACCGGAGCTACCTCGACGACTGGGACCTCGCGGCGATCGATCCCGAGGTCCGGCTCTACCAGGAGCTCGGCGACGCCGTGACCCTGCGCCTGCGCTACCGCTACTACCAGCAGACGCGCGCCTTCTTCTTCCAGCCGGCCGAGCGCTACCTGCCCTCCGATCCGTACGTCTCGATCGATCCGAAGATGGCCGCGTTCTCGACGCACGCGCTCGGCTTCCGAGCGCTCGTCCTGCTCGACTTCCTCGCCGACTCTCCGCTCGCGTTCCTCGCCGGAGGATCGTTCGATCTGAGCTTCGACTATCTCTTTCAGGGGAGCCGCTTCGGCGACGCGATCATCGCGCAGAGCGGTCTCCACGTCCCGTTCTGATCGCGCCGGGTGGCCCCCGCGGGGCGCGGGCACGGGTGGGGCCGCGAGGCCTCTCGCCGGCAACTCGAGCAGCCAGCAGGGCGAGCGGCGGGGCGGTCGCCGCGGTTTCGTCGCGAAAACCGAGGCTCGGATGCGAGGCGATGGGCCATCGACGATGGCACGAGACCTGCGATGATGCGCCGCCATGCAGACCCCCCAGCTCCTCTCGAGTCGCCAGCTCCGCTTCCTCGCGATCGCGGGCGCCTCGCTCCTCGCCAGCGCGGTCGTCGGCTGCGCTCCCGAACCCGGCGGCGATGATCCGCTCACCTTCGAAGAGGCCCAGGTCTCCGATCTGCGCGCGCTCACCGAGGGCGTGCCGGACAACGCGACGCTGCCCGAGGAGGGCAAGGCCGACGAGCGGCTGCCCGCGCGCTTCGATCTCCTCGCGATCCAGTCGCCCGTGCGCAACCAGGGCGGTCGCGGGACCTGCACGATCTTCTCGACCACGGCGCTGATGGAGTCCCTCTACATGTCCGAGGGGACGATCGCGCACCCCGACTTCTCCGAGCAGTTCCTCCAGTGGTCCACGAAGGTGGAGCTCGGCCGCTTCACCAACGGTGAGGGGTCGAACAACGAGGTGAACCTCCAGGCGATCTCCCGCTTCGGCATCATCGAGGAGAGCCTCTGGCCCTACGAGACGTCGCCGTGGGGCAGCTCGCGCGATCCGGCCTGCGCGGGCGAGGAGGAGTCGCGGCCGACGCGCTGCTTCACGAACGGCGATCCGTCCGCGGAGGCGCTCGCGGCCGAGCGCTTCACGCTCCCCGCGGGCCGGTGGATCAACTCGCGGACGTCGAGCATCCAGAGCTACATGGTGAACAACCGCCTCCCCGTGGTGGTCTCCGGCACCTTCTTCTACCAGGCGTGGAGCCACGGCGGCTCGATGCTCCAGAGGAACGCGGAGCTTCGCCGCCGAGGCGTCGTCGTCTATCCGAACGCGGAGGATCAGACGGATAGCCGCCTGCGCCCGGCGGGCCACGGCATCCTGCTCGTCGGCTACGACGACGCCATGCGCGTCCAGTCGATCGACGCCGAGGGCCGACCGCGCGTCGACGCCTCGGGCAACCCCGTCTACGAGACCGGCTTCTTCCTCTTCAAGAATTCCTGGAACACGTCGTGGGCGACCGAGCAGGTGCCCGACACGACCGAGCACCCCGCGGGCTTCGGCTGGATCTCCTACCGCTACGTGCAGGAATTCATGCAGGCCTACGTCTCCGGGCTCCCGCGCGTCGTCACCCGCGAGGTCTGCGACGATCGCCGCGACAACGATCGCGACGGTCGCATCGACTGCGACGACAGCGACTGCGCGGACGCGCCGGCGTGCGTGATGACGCCCGTCGGCGGCACGACGGCCTCGCCGCGCGCGCCGATCCCCGACGCGAACCCGGCGGGCGTCTCGAGCGAGATCACGATCACCGAGCCTGGCCAGATCGCGTCGCTCGCGCTCGACCTCGACATCACGCACACGTACCGCGGCGATCTGCGCGTCACCCTCGAGCACGGCGGGCGCTCGGTCGTCGTGGTCGACCGGCAGGGCGCCGGCGAGGACGACATCCGCGAGGCGTTCTCGCTCGCCGACTTCAACGGCGAAGAGGCGGCGGGCGTCTGGCGCCTCACCGTCGTCGACGCGGCGCGCTCGGACACCGGCACGCTCAACGGCTGGGGCCTCCGCATCACGCGCTGCGAGGGGAGCTGCGCCCCGACCGAGGCGACCCGCTCCTACGAGAACACGACGGCGCGGGACGTGCCGGACAACGACAGCGCCGGCGTCACGAGCGACATCCAGGTGCGCGATCGCGGCGCGCTCCGGCGCCTCGTCGTGACCGTCTCCGTCGAGCACGACTTCCCCGCCGATCTGCGCATCACGCTCAACCGCGTGGGGGGCCGCAGCGTCGTGCTCTTCGACCGCCAGTGGGTGGACGACACGAGCTTCACCCGCTCGTTCACCGTCGAGGCGTTCGATGGCGAGGACGTCGCCGGGACGTGGCGCCTCTCGGTCGCCGACCTCGGGCGCGGCGACGTCGGTCGGCTCGTGAGCTGGTCGATGGACACGACGACGCGCTGACGCCGCGCTCGGCGCGCCGCGATCCGACGAGAGGCTCGCTGCTCCACGCGGCGGGCCTCTCGCGCGTGTGCGCCCAGCATGGGCGCGACCTTGCCGGTGCAAGTCCGGCCGAAAGGAGATCATCCCGATCGAAGCGAGC
>JBDHVC010000103.1:0-8806 GCA_039809495.1 Sandaracinaceae bacterium | reverse complement strand
CTCGGCGCTCTTCGACTCGGCGCTCTTCGACTCGGCGCTCTTCGACTCGGCGCTCTTCGAGCCCTTCGCGCCGCTCGCCTCGGACTTCTCGTCTTCGTCGCGATCACTCATCGGAGGCCTCGGAGTGATCGTGGGTGTTGAGCGTCCGGAGCGAGCGGATGAAGACGAACACCACGTAGCAGCTCAGGAGGCCGCCACCGATGAAGTACGCCGTCCACGCTTGGGGCCCTTCGCTCGTGGGGCTCAAGAGCGCTCGCTGCGTCGGCGACGCGTTGGCCCACCACGAATACGGCAGCGAGAGCAGGATGAAGATCACCGTCGCGAGCCCGGCGACGACGTAGTCGTGTCGCCGCTGCGCGCGAGGGTCGACGGGTGTGCAACTCATGGGCGGCCGCACAAGCATCGAGCGTGCCCTCGCGATTCCCCGCCCGATCGGAGAGATCCGCGCGAGTCATGGGTCGCGCGTGTTCCAGTCGTTCCAGGATGGAACCCACGGAGAGGCGAAAACACCCTGAATTTGGGCCAAATTCCGTGAGTTATCTCAGCGACTGCCGCCGTCGGCGAGCGACGCGCGCGAGCGGTAGAATCGGGGTGAAATGCGTCGCTCGCTGATCGCGCTCGCGCTCTTTGCCCTGCTCGGATGCGAGGAGGGTGGGCGCGCGGCGCGTGAGCCGGACGGCGGCGACGCGAGCCCACGCGACGCGGGCGCGCTCGACGTGGGAGGAGGCGAGCTCGCGCCGAGCGACGCGGGCGCGCCGGACGCCACGGGCGGCGAGGCCGCGCGGTGCTCCGATCCCAGGCCGCTCGGGCCCGGCCGCGTCCTCTTCGTCGGCAACAGCTTCACCTTCACGGCCGACATGCCCCGCACCTTCCAGCGCCTCGTCGCGGCCTCGGGGTTCCCCGCGCCCGACGTCGAGATGCGCGCGGTCGGCGGCAAGACGCTCGAGTGGCACCGCGCCGACACCTCGATCGAGGGGGCGCCCAACCGCGTCGGCGAGGGCTGGGACGTGGTGGTGCTCCAGGAGCTCTCGACGCGACCGACCGACGCGCTCGGCGCCCCGGCGCGCTTCGAGGCCGACGCCACGTACTTCCACGACCTCGCGATCGAGGCCGAGCCCTCGGCGACGGTCGTGCTCTACGAGACGTTCGCGCGCGCCGCGGGGCACCCCTACTACCCGCGCACCTTCGCCGACCCCGCGGACATGCAGGCCCAGCTCCGCTTCTATTACGACGACTGCGCGGAGCGGTACATCCCGCTCCACACGAGCGTCGTCATGGAGCGGCCCGTGGCGGTCGCGCGCGTCGGCGACGCGTGGGAGCGCGCGCTCGGCGAGGACGCGCCGCCGCGCCTGCACGCCGAGGACGACTACCACCCGAACGCCACGGGCGCCTACCTCACGGCCCTCGTCTTCTTCGGCACGATCTACGAGCGGAGCACGCTCGGGCTGCCGGGGCTCGGCCTCGATCCCGCCCTCGCCCGCGAGCTCCAGCGCGTCGCCGACGAGACGACGGGCGCGCGCGAGCTCGCCCCCGCCATCGCGTGCCCGCGAGCGCTGCCGATCGATGACGCGATCGCGATCGATCTCGGGCCGCTCCCGGCGCCGGGCTGGGCGCAGCTCGCCGCCGTCCGCGCCGAGGTCGGCCCTCTCGTGAGCGTCTCGGGCGTGAGCACCGACGCGCGGGCCTCGAGCGCCTCGTTCGGCGGCACGCAGAGCGGGGGGAGCGCCGCGAACACGCTCGCGCTGCCCGCCGACGTGAGCCGCGACTCGCTCTGGGTCGGGAGCTTCGATGGGCACGAGGCGGCGCTCTCGCTCGAAGCGCACGTCACGCTGACGGGGCTCGTCGAGGGGAGCTACGACCTCGAGCTCTTCGCCTCGCGGGACGGAACCGACGCTGGGCGCGGGCGCCTCACGCGCTATCGTGTCCGAGGGCGCGAGGCCGATCTCGACGTCGCGGACAACCGCTCGCGCGTCGCGCGCTTCGAGGGCGTCACACCCGACGCGAGCGGCGAGCTCCAGATCGACGTCGGCGTGAGCCCGGCGGGGACCGCGCGCTTCGGCTACCTCGGCGCGATCCGCCTCACTCGACGCCGCTGACGCCCGAGGCTCGCGGCGCGCTCGGGACGAACGCGCAGAGGTCGATGCCCTCGACGCGCTGGCTCGCCTCGTAGCGGACGTCGTAGGGGCGCGCCTGCAGGATGACGACGTGACGATCCGCCCCCGCGATGAGGTACTCGACGTCGAGCGCGCGCGTGCTCGGGACGTCCTCGCCGAGCTGAAGCCAGCGCTGTCGAAAGCCGCAGTGGAGCCGCCTCAAGACGCTCGCGAGCCGGACGATCTCCGCCTCCGTGAGGAGCTCGGCGTCGGGCGAGCGCGTGCTCCGCGTGACGAGCTCGGACTCGACGACCTCGCTGTACATGTAGATGACGTGCTGCTCGGGGATCTCGTCGCCGCTCGCGCCCGTGACCGAGCCGCCGAGCGGCTCTGCGTTGACGAAGAAGCCCGGACGCCCCTCGAAGAAGGGGTTGGCCGTGATCGCGACCCCGTTGACGAGCGCGCCGTCGACGAAGGGCTGAACGAGGAGCGCCATCGCGACCTGACCCTGCTCGACGCGGTACCACTCTCGCTCCTCGTAGGCGCCGAGCAGCCAGACGCTCGCCCAGACGCCACGCATCGCGTCGGCGATCTCGTCGTCGCTCGCGCCCGCGGAGACGACGATCGAGCGGTAGAGCCCAGCGCCGGTGAAGCCGGGGAGATCCTCGGCGTTGGTGGAGCTCCGGAAGATGAAGCGGCGCCCCCGTCCGGCCTCGAGCACGCGCTCGCGGACGCCGCGGAGGAGCGCCGGGTCGACCGGCGTCGACGTGATCGCGGCGCGGACGGCGGCGAGGCGCTGCGCGAGCGCGCGACGATCCGTGGTGAGCGAGGCGTCGGCGAAGATCGCGCGGAGCTCGGCGCCCACGCCCGCCCGCTCGACGTGCGCGAGGTAGTAGGAGAAGGGCACGGTGAAGCCGCCCGGCGTCTCGATGCCGCCGAGCCTCGTCACCTCGCCGAGCTGCGCGGCCTTCGCGCCGACCGTGCGAACGTCGCCGATCCGCACGTCACGCACGGGCCGGAGGCGCCGCTCGCTCGCGTCGATCGGGGGCGTCGAGGTGCGCGCGGGTCTGCGGCTCGCCCAGCTCGCCTCGGCCTGCTCACGCGTCGCCGGGCCGACGCTCCACTCCTGCGGCGCGACGACGAGCCGCACGAGCTGCCCCTCGAGGGCCGAGAGGCGCTCGTCCGTGAGCGCGCTCCGGAGCCCCATGTTCGGAGTCCCGCGGGTCGCGCAGAGGATCGCCACGTGGCCGAGCGGCGCCTCGAGCTCCGCGGAGATCACGCCGCTCACGACGCCGATGTCGTCGGGGAGGTGCTCGAGCACGAGGATCTCGTCGGGGCGGACGCTCGCCGGGTCGAGCGCGCCGCGCACGATCCGGAGCGTGCCGAACGCCTCGCCGAACGTGAGCGGCTGATACGAGACGCCGCGGAAGACCTCGTCCGCGCGGACGAGGGGGAGCCTGCCCGGGATCGAGGCGACGGTCGCGTCGTGGAGCGGCGAGAGCGGCCGAAAGCGCAGCCGATCACCGAAGAACACGGCCGCGCGCACGTCCTCGAAGAGCCGCGCGAGGTGAGGGCCGTCGAGGTTGTCGCCAGCGACGAGCTCGAGCGTCCAGAGGTCGCCGTCGAGGTAATGGACGAGCGAGCCCATCTCGAAGCGGCGCTCGGGGCGCCGATACTCCCGCGTGTTGAAGAGATCGTGCGAGCGGTAGCCGCTCGGGACGCCGAGCATGTCCACCGCGAAGTCGAAGTGGATCTCCCAGCGATCGGTGTCGACGAACCACAAGGTCCGGCCGTCCTCTCGATCGAGGAGGAACTTCACGACCTCCGTGCGGGCCACGGTCGCGGTCGAGGGCCGCGAGGCGAGCCGGCTCCACGTCGCCGGGTCGGCGATGGCGTGCGCCCACGCGAGCCGCCCCACCGCGGGAGCGGGATCGGGCGAGGGCGCGGGGGGACCATCCTCCCCGCGCGGCGCCGTGTCATCGCCGACGCTCGCCGTCGCGCGCGGCTCGATCGGGCGCGGATCGGCGGTCGAGGTGCGACCGCATCCGAGCGTGGACGCGAGCGCCCACGCGAGGACGAGCGAGCGGAGGCGAGACGAGACGAGGGCCGCGCGGCGTCGGCGCATCGGAGCTAGCATACGCCCCTTCGACCCCGCCCTGCCCTCGGCTCGTGGGTCGCCGGCGCTCACGGCGCGAGTCCGTCGATCGGACGCGCGGCGCTCCTCCTCTCGCCGCGCGGGGCCGCCTCGATCCCCCGCGCTCGCGCGACCCGGCCTGGCCGCGCTCGCCTCGGCGCGGCGAGCCGAGCGCGCCGTCAGAGCCGCCCGAAGCGCGCCCGCCCCTCGTGCTCCCACCATCGACGGTACTTCGCCCGGACGATGTCGCGCTCCTTGCGCGCGAGCGCCGCGTGATAGCCGAAGTACTGCTGGGTGAGCGCTTGGAGCTCGGCGCCTGCCTGGGCGCGGATCGACTCGTCCTCGTGCTGGAGCGCGTCGATGAGCCACTCCACCCGATGTCGCTCGCGGTTCTTCTCGAGCCAGCCCTCCCAGCGACGCGCGGAGGTGCCCAGATCCTCGCAGGTGATCGCCACGAGCGCCTGGTGGCTCGCGCGGCGGACCTCGTCGTCCTCGTCGTCGAGCATGTCGAGCAGGTCGTCGAGCGAGCCGATGTCGCGGAGCGCGGCGAGCGCCGCGAGGGCGTGGAGGCGTCGCTCGAGCACCTTGCCGCGCACGCGCGCGGCGCGACGAATCGCGCCGAGCTGGTCGCGCATCTCGACGAACGCCCGGAGCCTCGGGAGCAGCTCGAGGGCCGCGCGACGCACGCGCTCGTCCGCGTCGAAGACGCGCTCGACGACGGGCCCCACCAGCGACGCGGACGGGATCTCCGAGGCGACGATGAGCGCGAGGAGGCGGTGCTCCGACGCGGCATCGCCGACGAGCGAGGCGACGTAGGGCGCCGCGCGGTCGCGGAACGCGAGCAGGGCGCGCGCGACCGCCGAGAGCTCGTGCGCGTCGGGCATGACGCGGCCTCGCCTCGGATCGAGCCAGATCGGCCCAGGGAACGCCTGCGCGAGCGCGGGCAGCGCGCTCTCGCCGAGCGCGACGAGGCGCTCGACGATCGACCCGCTGCTCTCGCGCGTCGAGCGGAGCAGCTCGTCCACGAGGGGCTGCGCGCCGTCGCCCATGTCCACGATGATCGAGGGCACCTCGCGGTCGTGCGTCGGCCTCGCTCCCTCGCGATGGCTCGGCTCGAGGATGGCGCTCTTGGCCACCGCGCCGATGCCGCGCATCGACTCACCCGTCGACGGCCGCGCGCTCGAGGCTCGCGGCGCGCCGCGCGGCGAGAGCACCTCGACGCTCGCGTCGCGCAGGAGGTAGCTCGGCCCCGCGGCCGAGGTGTCGTCGAGCGGTTCGTCCTCCTCGTCGGGCTCGTCGATCGAGAGCTCGGGATCCGAGCTCTCCTCGATCACGAGCTCCGGTCCGTCGTCCGCCGCCGCGCCTTGGGCCGCGCCCGAGCCGAGCTCGCCCTCCTCGTCCTCGTCATCCTCCGCCTCGGATCCGTCGAAGAGGTCGGGGGCGGCGGGCGGAGGCGGCGCGGCGCGCGGGATGCCGAGCACCTCGCGGAACGTCTGCCTGCGAGCGGCGACGCGAGGCTCGGGCGAGGGCGATCCGGCGGTCTCGATCCGCTCGGACGGCGCCTCGAGCGCCTCGTCCTCGGTCGAGCGCGCGAGCTCGGCGCGCGCCAGCGCGTCGGCCAGCGTCGGGCCCGAGGGCTGCGCGGCGGGCGCCGCCTCGAGCCGCGAGCTGCTCCACCGATCCTCTCGCCGCGCGCCCCGATGAGACGAAGAGGCGGGCGGCGGGACGGAGCGCCGCACGGCTCCGAGGGTCGCCTTGAGCCCCGCGCGGCCCGCCTCCTCCGACCTGCCGAACCCCCCGCGCTTGCGCCGGAGGATCAGCTTCTCGAGCGCGTCGGAGACGCGATGCGCGAAGCCGACGAGTTCCGGGAGATCCGAGAGATCGAACGCATCGCCCCCCCGATCCCCGTAGAACGCGAGGACCGTCCGGCCTCGGATCACGATCGGGTACGCGAGCGCGACGATGTCGCGAGGGCGCCCGAGGACGGTGGCGAGATCGATGTCCGCGGCGGAGGAGAGGCGGCCCACGCGCGGGAGCGCCGCGCGCCGGACGCTCGCGAGGAGCGAGCCCTCTTCGGGCTCGATCGTCAGCGCGATCGACTGGAGCTGGTGGGCCGGCGTGCCGTCTCCGAAGGCGTCGCGCCCCTCGGCGCGATCCCCCGAGATCGTGAAGAGCGCCGCGTAGTCGAAGAACTGTCGCGCGAACGCGAAGAAGACGTCGACGATCGCGTCTCGCTCGTCGGCGTCGTCGAGCAGCTTGCCAGCCTGGGCGGGGGTGATCGGCCCATGGAGCTTGGGCCTGCGGGCGCTCGTCGCGCTCTCGGAGGCTCGCGGTCGCGCCTCCGGCGCGGGCTCGACCACCTGCGCCGCGATGGGGCTCGCCGGCGTGACGATCGGCGCGCGCGGCGGCGGCGGGAGGTGCAGCCCGCCGCGGACGGCCTCGATCACGGGGGCGGTGTCGATCTCCACCGTGTCGTGCGCCTCGAGGATGGGCTCGACGATCGAGCGGCGCTCCTCGCTCGGCGGCGGAAACGAGCTGCGCCGCACGCCGACCCCGAGGATGGGCGCGACGGCGGCTCGATCGACCTCACCCTCGCGGCTCGCTGCCTCGGGATCCGCGGCTTCGAGGCTCGACGCCGCGGGCTCCCGCTCGGCCCCCTCGCGCGCATCGCGCGGCGGGACCGCGCGCGCCGACGGCTTGGGCCGCCCCTCCGCGCGCGCGTACGACGACGTCACCCGCCGCTCGATCACCTCTTCGGGAGGGCGCGACCACGACGCGGAGACGGCGAGGTCGGAGAGGGACGCGGCGACGGCTGGCTCCGCCGCGGCCGACGGATCCGTCGAGGCGGGCTCGCGCGGGAGGGGCGCGCGGGCCGCTCGCTCTTCGAGCGCCGCCTGGACGACCGTCGCGTGGACGCCCATCGGATCGGTCGAGCGCCCCTCGAAGCTCGGAGGCGGCGCGGAGATCGGTCGAGCGGGCTCCTTCGGCGGATCGGGCTCGTCGGGCTCGTCGAGCCAAGCGCTGGCGGACGTCTTCCTCGGCACGCTCGCCCGCTGGAGCGAGCTCAGCTTCGTCGACTCCGGGGGCGTCACGAAGGGCACGCGTCCCGCGTCGCGGTGCCGGAGGCTCTCGATGAGGCGCTTGGAGCGCGCGTCGGCGTCGACGCCGTAGTGGTGCATCAGCGCGGCGACGACGCGGATCTCGCACACGACGCGGACGACGAGCTCGTAGCCGAGGAGGAAGCCGAGCTCGGACTCGACCCGCGCGTCGAGGGGCGCGGCCGCGGCGACGACGAGGACGCGTCCGTCCACGGCGATGGGCACGAAGCGGTGCTGCTCGGCGACCTCCCGCGGAACGAGCCGGATCGCGTCGCGCGCGACCCGCATCACCTCGTCGCGGGTCGCCGGCAGCAGCGCGAAGGTCGCGGCCTGATAGGCGGCGAGCGTGTTCTCGGAGACCGCGTTCGCCTCGAGCAGGAGCGTCCCCAGGTCGCCGCCCGAGACGACCTGACGCTTGAGCGCCTCCTCGATCTCGTGAACGGGAACGGCGCGGTCCCGTGCCAGAAGCGAGGTGAGGGCCGACATCGTGCGATTTTCCGTGGAGAACGCCGAGCGAGGCTCGGGCTGCGAGACTCCGCGTCGCGAAACGCGCTGCGACGCCCCAGCATCGTCGCCGCCCCGGCGCGCACCTGTCAACGCATCTGCGAAAAGCGGACGTCCGGTGCGGGGCCGCACGTACCGCGAGGCTACCGCTCGATCGGCGGCGCGGAGCGCGCCGCGAGGACGGCGAGCGCGCTCAAGACGACGGCCGCGGTCTCGACGCGGAGGACGGGGAGCGACGCGCGCGCGAGCGTGGCCCCTCGGCGCACCGCGAGCGCGAGCTCGCCCGGGTCGAGCCCCCCCTCCGGGCCGATGACGAGCGTCCTCGGCGCGGCCGACGCCCCGAGCGCGGCGCCGAGGTCCGTGCCCTCGCGCGCGTCGAGCGCCACGATGCCCGCCGTAGGTGGGCTCCGATCGAGCGCCTCTTCGAGCGTGCGCGCGAACACGAGGCTCGGCGCGCGAGCGCGCTCGCTCTGGCGCGCCGCCTCCTCGACGATCCGGAGGTAGCGCGCGAGCTTGTGATCGAGCCGCTCCTCGGCGAGCCGCGCGCTCGAGCGCGCCGCCTCGAAGAGGACGAGCTCGCTGACGCCCACCTCCGTCACCCCGCGGACGAGCCCATCGAGGACGCTCGCCTTCGGCATCCCGAGGATGAGCGAGACGTGCCACGGCTCCACGACCTCACGGCGTCGGACGACGCGCGCGACGAGCGCGCCGTCCACGCGCGCGAGCACCGCGTCGGCCTCCACGCCTCGGCCATCGAAGAGCACGATCGCGGCTCCGGGCTCGAGCCGGAGCACCTCGACGTGCCGCGCCGTGCTCGCCGAGAGCGGCACCGTCGCCTGCGCCTCGAGCGCTCCCTCGACCCGGAAGCGGCGCTCGGTCATCGCCCGGCCTTCTTCGTCACGGCCTTCTTCGTCACGGCCTTCTTCGTCACGGCCTTCTTCGTCACGGCCTTCTTCGTCACGGCCTTCTTCGTCACG
>JBDHVC010000102.1:0-9038 GCA_039809495.1 Sandaracinaceae bacterium | reverse complement strand
GCGAGCATTCGGTGAGCTCGTGCAGAGTCATGCAGCTTTCAGCCAAATTTTCGGCATCATTTGAGGGGATGGCTCAGCCGCTCGTCCTCTTCGCGCCGGCGAGGTTTCAGGACGGCAAGCCGGTCGATGCGCGCGGCCGCGCGTTGCCGATCGGCGGACGCGAGGGCGACGCGGCCGCCGCGCGGCTCGCCGAGGTGCTGGCGCAGGGCGAGCCGGTCCTGCTCGTCGCGCGCGCCGAGCCCGCCCGCGGCGCTCACGCGTTCGTGCCGCTCACGGCCGTCCTCGAGCGAGGCGCCGAGGAGCCGGTCTTCGTGCGCCTGCGGGGCTGACGGAGCGCCTCACTCCACGTGATCCGTCGAGTCGAGGCGCGCTGGCTCGGCGAGAGGCAGGCTCACGCCGATTCACTCGGCGTGAGGGAGGGGCTGGGGGCAGACCCTCCGGCAGGGAAAGAACAGCACGAATCAGGGGAACTGATTCGTGCTGTGACAGCGCGCCTCGCTCGACGGACCGCCTCGAGCGCGGCGCACCGTCAGCGTCCGCGCCGCCGATCGAAGGTGGCGCGCGCGAGGGCGGCGGCCCACCCCGCGCCGATGGCGCCGAGCAGCGCCTCGGGGCTCGCGACGTCCAGCGCGTGGAGGCCGAGCGAGGCCAGGCCGAGCGCCGCGACGCCGTCTCGGAGCGCGCGCTGGATCCGCGCCCGCGCGAGCGCGAGGGACGTGGCGCTCTCGCGACGCCACCACGCCTCGCGGCCGAGGAGCCAGGCGGCGAGCCCGAAGCCGAAGAGCGATCCGACGAGCCGGAGCGCGAAGACGAGCGCGAGCGCGCGCTCCGACTCGGCCTCGAGCGCGCGAGCCGCGAGGAGGACCGCGGCCGAGACGCACGCCGCGCCGACGAGCCCGGCGAGCGCGATCACGCCCGCCGTGAGCGCGCGCTCGCGCGGGACGGCGTGAGAGGGGCGTCGGGGGGAGCGCGCGCCGTCCGCGCCGTCCGCGCCGTCCGGGCGGGTCGAGCGGCGCTCGTCGTCGAGGGCGCGCGCGAGCGCTCGCGCGGAGGGGAAGCGCTCGTCGGGGTCGCGGGCCATGGCGCGCTCGACGATCGCCTCGATCGCCTCGCTGAACGCCCCGTGCGTGCCGAGCCGCCGCGCGGGGCCCGCGAGCACCTGCGCGAGGATCGAGGCGGCGTCGTCGCCCTCGTACGGGGGTGAGCCGGCGAGCATGCGGTAGAGCACCGCGCCGATCGCGTAGACGTCGGCGCGCTCGTCGACGTCGGAGCTCCGTCGCGCCTGCTCGGGCGCCATATACGCGGGCGTGCCGAGCACGACGCCCGCTCGGGTCATGTCGTCGTTCGAGAGCTTGGCGACGCCGAAGTCGAGGAGCTTCACCGCGGCGCGATCGCGCTCGTCCCGCTCGACGAGGAAGACGTTCGAGGGCTTGAGGTCGCGGTGGACGATGCCCTCGCGATGCGCGGCGGCGACCCCGTCGCACATTTCCCGCGCGAGCCGGAGCGCCTCCTCGGGATCGAGCCTCCCGTCGCGCGCGAGGCGCGCCTCGAGGCTCTCGCCCTCGAGGAGCGGCGTCACGATCGCGCCGCGACCGTCGGCGGTGCGGACGAAGTCGATGATGCCGAGGACGTGCGGGTGATCGAGCCTCGCGAGCGCGCTCGCCTCGCGCTCGAAGCGCCGGACGGCCTCGGGGCGGTGCGCGTGTGGCTCGTGGAGCACCTTGACGGCGAGCTTGCGCGGGAGCCGCGTGTGCGACGCCTGATAGAGCCGCCCCATGCCGCCGTCGGCGAGCCGGCGCTCGATCCGGTAGCTCGATCCGATCACGCCCCCGACGAGCGGATCGCGCTCGCCGCGCACGACCCCGAGCGGCGAGCCGTCGCGGGGGCAGAGCGCGTAGTCGCTCGGATAGCTAGCGCCGCAGCTCGGGCAGGCGTGCTCGCGCTCGGCGAGCGTGCGCGAGGCGTCGATCGCGCGATCGGCGCGCGACGAGGACGACACGAGCGCTATCCGAGCCGAGGAGCGAGACACGCGTCGAGCCTAGGCGAGGTGGCGCGCGCGGTCAGGTTTTCGGCCGCACGCCTCGGGGCGCGCTGTCACTCGGTGGGGTAGCCGACCATCTTCTTCGCGTGCGGATCCCAGAGCTTCACGGCGAAGCACGCCGCGATGCTGCTCGGGCTGAGCGTGGTCGTGCCGAGGGGCTCTTGGAGCTCCGGGATCCCCGCCATCGCCTCGGGGAGCCGGTAGAAGGGGATGCCGGCGTTCAGGTGATGGACGTGGTGGTAGCCGATGTTCCCGGTGAACCAGTGCATCACGGGGCTCATCTTCATGTAGCTCGAGCTCTCGAGCGCCGCGCGCGTGAACTCCCAGCTCTCGCGCGGCTGGACGTTCATCTCGGGGAAGTCGTGCTGCGCGTAGAAGAGGTACGCGCCGCTCGCCATCGCGATCGCGAACGGGATGATCGTCGTGAGGAGCGTCATCTCGAAGCCGAAGAAGTAGGTGATCGAGGCGAGCAGCGCGATGTGCACCACGATCGAGACGGCGGCGTCCCAGTGCTTCTTCGGGTTCCGCAAGAGCGGCGAGACGTTCATCCCGATCCCGAAGACCGTGAGGTAGGCGAGGGCGATGTTGAGCGGGTGGCGCATCACCTTGTAGAGCGCGCGCTCCTTGGGGCTCATCGTCTTCCACATGTCGGTGGTCACCATGAGGTAGCTGCCGACGTGCGAGCCGATGATCTTCGCCGTGTTCGCGTGGTGGTAGTTGTGGGACGCGCGCCACACCGAGGGCGGCGTGATCACCCAGATCCCGAACGCGGAGAAGAGCGCGGTGCCGAGCGCGCTGCCCCGCAGGATCGTGTAGTGCATCGCGTCGTGGTAGAGGATGAAGGCTCGCACGATCACGAGCCCGAGCACGATCGACGCGGCGAGGCGCAGCCAGAACCAGGGCGCGAGGGCGGTCACGGCGAGCAGCGCGAGGAGCACGCCGAAGGTCTCGATCACGTGGAACCAGCTCCGCGCGCGATCCTCCTTCTGGTACTCCTTCGACGCCGCGAGCAGCTCCTTCGGGCCCCTGCGGCCGGGCGGGTGCGCGCCGATCATCGGGTCGGGGCGCTTGGGCCGCGGGCGCGCGGTCGCCGCGCTCTCGGTCTTCGGCGGGCTCGGCTCGTCGTCGACGGTGGGATCCGTGATCGTGCGTGCGATGCTGCTCATGGTGGAGTGGCGCCCGCGAATGCAAGCGGTGATCCTCTCCGCTCGGGCGCGGCGAGCGTTAGCGCGGCAGACGCGCCGCTGCACGTCCTAGGCCCCGAAACCGCGAAAAGCGAGGGCGCGTCGCGAAACGAGGGGCCGACGCCGCGCTCACGGGCTACGACTCCGCGATGCGCGATGGTGCCGAGAGCGGAACCGACGAGGCCAGCTCGCTCCACGAAACTGCGAGGAGTGCGAAGCGTGCTTCGCACCTGCTCGCGATCGCGACCACGGCCGCGAAGAACGCCGCGCTCGACGCGATCGCGCGCGGGCTGATCGCGGATCGAGCGTCGATCCTCGCGGAAAACGAGGAGGACGTCGGCGCGGCGCGGGCGCGCGGGCTCTCGGGCGCGCTCCTCGATCGGCTCCGCCTGACCGAGGCGCGGCTCGAGGAGGTGGCGCGCGGCGTACGCGAGATCGCGGCGCTTCCCGATCCGGTCGGCCGGATGGATCGGATCGACGTCCGCCCCAACGGACTGCGGGTCGGCCGGATGATGGTGCCGCTCGGGCTCGTGGGCATCGTGTACGAGGCGCGCCCCAACGTCACCATCGACGCGGCCGCGCTCTGCCTCAAGAGCGGCAACGCTTGCCTCTTGCGGGGCGGGAGCGAGGCGCTCCGCTCGAACCGCGCGCTCGCCGGCGTCGTCCAGCGTGCGCTCCTCGAGGTTGGTCTCCCGGTCGAGGCCGTGAGCTTCGTCGACGGGACGTCGCGCGAGGGCGTGCGGGAGATGGCGCGGCTCTCGGGGATCCTCGATCTCCTCATCCCTCGCGGCGGAGAGGGCCTGATCCGCTTCGTCACCGAGCACGCGCGGGTGCCCGTCATCCAGCACTTCAAGGGCGTCTGTCACGTCTACGTCGACGGCGCCGCGGAGCTCGCGATGGCGGAGGCGATCGCGGTGAACGCGAAGGTGCAGCGGCCGGGGGTGTGCAACGCGATGGAGACGCTCCTTGTCGACGCGGCGTGCGCGGAGACGTTCCTCCCGCGCGTCGCGAGCGCCCTCGTCGCGCGAGGCGTGCGCCTCGTCGGCTGCGCGCGCGCTCGCGGCGTCGTCCCGACGCTCGAGCCCGCGAGCGAGGCCGACTGGGACGCGGAGTACCTCGACCTCGTCCTCGCGATTCGCGTGGTGGATGGGCTCGACGGCGCGCTCGCGCACATCGCCGCGCACGGGACGGGGCACACCGAGGCGATCGTCTCGGCCGACCGCGAGCGCGGCGAGCGCTTCGTCCGGGAGGTCGACGCGAGCCTCGTCCTCGTCAACGCCTCGACGCGCTTCAACGACGGGCACGAGCTCGGCCTCGGCGCCGAGATGGGCATCTCGACGACGAAGCTCCACGCCTACGGGCCCATGGGCCTCGAGGAGCTCTGCGCGCGCAAGTGGGTGGGGTACGGGTCCGGCCAGACGAGGGGCTGACGCCGGGTGTTTTCCGCATAGGATGCGGTGCTCGTGGCGGCGGCCTCGCGGCTCGAAGGGCGCGCGGCCATCCACGACCGAGGTTCGAGTCGATCGCGACGAAGAGGGTGAGCGTGGAGAAGAAAGCGACCGCGAAGAAGAGCGCGAGCAAGAAGGTGGCGAAGAAGGCCGGCGCGAAGACGGCCGCCGCGAAGACGGCCGCCGCGAGGAAACCTCCGACGAAGAAGGCGGCGAGCGCGCGGGCCTCGTCGCGATCGGGCGCCCCCGAGAAGGCCGCGGCGAGGAAGCCGGTGGCGGCGCGAGCGCGAGCGCGAGCTCGTGATCGTGCCGCGGCGCCGCCGATCGAAGCGCAGAGCCCCGCCAAGCGCACCGCGCTCGCGGTCGCCGAGGCGGCGCTCGACAAGAAGGCGCTGAACGTGCTCATCGTCGACGTCCGAGGGAAGGTCGACTACGCGGACTACCTCGTCGTCATGAGCGGCACGAGCGATCGGCACGTCTCGGCGCTCGCGCGCGGCATCGAGGAGGGCGTCGCGGCGACGACCGGCGAGCGCTGCTCGGGGGTCGAGGGGCTCCCCGAGGGGGCGTGGGTGTTGATGGACTTCGGTGACGTGGTCGTCCACGTCTTCCACGACGAGGTGCGCGGGTACTACGACCTCGAGTCCCTCTTTCTCGACGCTCACCGCGTGCCCGTGCCCGGTCAGGCGCCCACGCCCGCCTCGAACGCCTGAGCCCGCGCGCGGGCCGAGCCCATGCGGATCGTCGTCGTCGCGGTCGGGAAGGTGAAGGAGCGCGGCGTCCGCGAGGCGATCGACGACTACGAGGCGCGGATCGCGCGCTACACGCGCTTCTCGGAGATCGAGATCGTCGAGGCCAAGGAGCGCGACGTCCTCGCGCGCTTCGAGAAGGTCCTCTCGAGGGACGCGCGGACCGTCGCGCTCGAGGTCGACGGGAGGCGGGTGAGCTCGCCCGACCTCGCGGCGCTGATCGGGCGCCACGAGCTCACCTCACCCGCCGATCTCGTCTTCCTGATCGGCGGCTCGTACGGGCTCCCGCGGGCGATCTCGGAGGCGGCGAGCGCGCGGCTCTCGCTCTCGGATCTCACGCTCCCCCACCGGCTGGCGCGCCTCGTCCTCGTCGAGCAGCTCTACCGCGCCTTCACGATCCTGAGGAACGAGCCGTACTCGCACTGACCGTGCGGCGCGCTATCACTCGACGTGATCGGGCGAGCGCCGCCGTCGAGCGCAACGCGAGGGGCGAGCGGACGACGAGCGGCCATGTCGCTCACCGTCTTGCTCCGCGGCCTCGTCGACCTGCTCGCGCCGCCGCGCTGCATCGCCTGCGACGGGGCGCTCGAGCCGGGCGGCGAGGGGCTCTGCGAGATCTGCGCGCCGCTCGTCGAGCCGCTCGGCGGCGCGGGCGCGACCGTCGCGGCGTTCGAGCACGGCGGCCCGCTCGCCGACGCCGTTCGGCAGTTCAAGTACGCCGGGCGCTCCGAGCTCGCCCGACCGCTGGCGCTCCTCATGGTGGACCGGGCGCGGAGCGCCGCGGCGGGCGTCGACGCGATCGTCCCGGTCCCGCTCCATGCAGCTCGCCTGCGCTCGCGCGGCTACGACCAGGCGAGCCTGCTCGCCGGCGAGCTCGCGCGGCTCGTCGGCGTGCCCCGGCGCCTCGACCTGCTCGATCGCGTCCGCGCGACGCCGCCGCAGGTGACGCTCGATCGCGTCGGACGGATCCGAAACGTGGAGGGCGCGTTCGTCGCCTCGCCGCGCGCGCGGGGGCTCTCGCTCCTCGTCCTCGACGACGTCCGCACGACGGGCTCGACGCTCGCCGACGCCTCGCGCGCTCTCCTCGCCGTGGGCGCGCGTCGGGTTCAGTCGTTCGCGCTGACGCTCGCCTCGCCCGACGCCTCGCTCGCGGCGTCGAGCGGCTGATCCGAGGCGCCCGCTCCCCGCGGAGGGGGCCGCGTGGCCTCTTCCACGGCGTCGCGGAGCGATCGCGCGCGATCGCGCGCCGCGTCGAGCAGCGACGTCGAGGCTTGGCTCGCTGGGGCGACGCGACCGAGCGCGGCCTCGATCTCCGCGTCGCTCCCGCCCCGGAGCGCGGCGATGAGCGCCAGCTCGATGGCGAGCCGCGTCGCGCGCGCCGCCTCGCCGCGCTCGATGGCGCTCTCGAGCGCGGCCTCGCGCCGCGCGATCTCGTCGATCGCGAACGTCGGCGGCCACACGTCGGGCGTGAAGTGCCCCTCTCCGAGCGTGAGCGGGACCGAGATCGTCGGCGCCGGATCGCCGAGCTCGTCGAACGGGACCTCGACGACCCCCTCGACGCGGCCGTCGTGATCGAGATCGACGAGCGCGCTCACGCAGAGGCGCGGCTCGAGCCACCGAGGCGCGGTGGGGATGGGCCGGAACGCGGCGTCGGCGTCGATCGTGGCGATCGCGAGGCAGCGCCGGTGCGCCTCCGTCCGCTCGATCACGATGTCGGGGGCACGATCGCGCGTGAGATCGGTCCCGGTGCGTGGATCGAGCGCGAAGAGCACGCCGTCCTCCGACTCGGCGTCGAGCGCGAGCACGGTGCCGCGCACGGTGGCGACGCGGATCGCCGTCCTTCCGGCGGAATTCGCGTACGCCGCGGCGGAGAACCGATCGCTGTCGAAGCGCGCCCGCTCGTCGAGGCCGAGCGACGCGAGGCGCTCCGTCGCCTCGTCGATCATCGCGCGGGGGTCGACGCCGACGCGCAAGAACGTGAGATCGTCCGGCAGGAGCGAGCGCTGGGCGCCGCCACAGCCGCTCGGCGTGAGCGCCGCGACCGCCACGAGGAGCGTGCAGATCACGCGCCGGGTGCAGCGGCCTCGAGGCATGTCAGGATGACGCGGCTCGCCTCGTCGACGATTCCGATCCATCGCCATGAAGCCCACGAAAGAGAGCGCCGAGAAGCTCGTCGCGCGCAACCAGCGCGCGCTCCATCGCTTCGACATCGAGGAGCGGATCGAGGGGGGGCTCGCCCTCGTCGGCTCCGAGGTGAAGAGCCTGCGACGCGGGCGCGCCGATCTCGAGGGCTCGTTCGCCACGCTCACGAACGGAGAGTGCTTTCTCCACAACGCCTTCATCGCGCCCTACGAGCAGGCGAGCGTGTGGGGGCACGAGCCCAAGCGCACGCGCAAGGTGCTCCTGCACGGCTCCGAGATCGAGAAGTGGGCGGGCCGGATCACGATGCGCGGCTACACGATCGTCCCGCTGCGGATCTATTTCAAGAAGGGGCGCGCGAAGGTCGAGCTCGGGCTCGGCAAGGGCAAGAAGCTCGGCGACGACCGCGAGAAGATGAAGCGGAAGATCGACCTCGACGAGGCGCGAGCGGCCATGGCGCGCGTCCGCGGGCGGGAGGTGGGGCGGCGATGACGATCGAGGCGCGGTACGGCGCGCACGCGGCGACGCTGACCAAGTTGACGGGCAACATGCTCACGTTCGAGGGCGCGAGCGCGCTCGCCCCGGGCGCGCCCGTCACGCTCACCGGCGCGCGCGCGGACGGAACGCCCTTCTCGATCGAGGGCCGCACGCTCGGCTCGCACAAGCCGAGCGCCGAGAGCCCGCGCTTCGAGATCCGCGTGCGCCTCGTGAACCTGACGAAGCCGGATCGGGCGTGGCTCGTCGCGCTCTTCGGCGGCTGAGCGCTCAGGTCGGCTCGGGCGCCTTGTCGGGCGCGTGCGCCTTCGGATCGCCCATCTCACCGCGGAACATCGCGAGCAGATCCGGCGCCTGGACGGCAACCCACGCGGCGGCCTCGTCGAAGTCGAGCACGAGGGCGTCGCTGATCGTCGCCCCCGAGTCGAGCATCTGCTTGCAGGCCTTGTGCATCTTCACGTAGCGCTCGAGCCGCGCGGGGAAGTCCGCCACGGGCAGCTTCTGAACCATGTGCTTGCCGAATTTCACGAACGCGCCGTCGGGGCGCTCGCCGAACTTCGCGGCGAAGCGCTCGAGGTACATCCGGTAGCCTGCGTCGAAGTCGATCTCGGACACGACCTTGAGGGTAGCGCGTCGCTCGTGCGGCTCCCAGAGGGATGATGGGGCGGCGTGATCAGGTGAAGCAGGGCGCGCCGAGCGCCTCGAGCGACCCGGCCAGGGCTTCGCCCGCCGAGAGCACGGCGGAGGGGCGAAGGCCGCCCAGCGCGTAGCCGAACACGGCCGGATCGTCGTGGTCCCAGATCGCGAGGTCCGCGCGCCCCCCCGCGACGAGGCGGCCGGCGTCGGGCGCCCCGACCGCGCGGGCCGCCTCGCGCGTCAGGGCGAGCAGCGCCGCGCCCGGCGCGAGCGCCGCGTCGCGGACGGCGAGCCCGGCGGCGAGCAGCGGATCGAGCGAGGGGCTCGTCCCCGGGTTCGCGTCGGTGCC
>JBDHVC010000101.1:0-9164 GCA_039809495.1 Sandaracinaceae bacterium | reverse complement strand
ACCGCCGGATGCGGACCCGCTTGTCCGGTGGTGTGGCAGGGGTCCCGAGGGGTTGCCTCGGGCCCCTATGCCGATTTTCGAGCGCCGGACGCTCTCGGGCGCGGGCGCGGCGAGCGCCATTGCGGATCCGAGCCACGGCTCTAGGCTCGTCGAGCGCGCGCGACGCGCGAAGGGTTCAACCGATGTCCGAGGAGCGCGAGATGGGTGACGAGAAGGTGGGACCGATCCGGAGAGCGCTCGCGGAGGACCACCGCCGCATCGAGGCCCTCTGCGAGCGTGGGCTCGAGTCGGACGAGACGTGGATCGCGTTTCGGAGCGCGCTCCTGCGACACATCGGCATCGAGGAGAAGATCGTGATGCCGGCGCTCCGCGCGCACGGGATCGATCCCGATCCCGTGAAGCAGATCCGCCTCGATCACTCGGCGTTCGCGGGCCTCGTGACGCCACCGCCCTCCGCCGATCGAATTCAGGCGCTCCTCGGGCTGCTCGAGGTCCACGATCCGCTCGAGGAGGGTCCGGACGGGATGTACACGCTCGCCGACGAGCGCCTGCCCGAGGCGGAGCTCGCCGACGTGCTCGCCCGCATCGCGAGCGCGCCCGAGCCTCCGCTCGCCGCCCCCTACCGAGGCGAGCGCGCGTTCCCAGCGATCGAGCGGCTCCTCGAGGCCGCCTACGCGCCGCGCAGGGCCGCGCTCGAGGCCGCCGCCGATCCGCGCCTCACTCCGCCTCGGGCGAGGTGAGTCGGAGCCCCACGATCGCGACGACGAGCAGCAGCAGGAAGCCGACCCGCGCCTTCGTGACGGGCTCGTCGAAGAGCAGGACGCCGCCGACCGCCGCGCCGATCGCGCCGATCCCGACCCACACGGCGTAGGCCGTGCCGATCGGCAGGCTCCGCGCCGCGTGCGCGAGCAGCCCCATGCTGATCAAGCTCGCGACGACGGTGAGCACGCTCGGCCAGAGCCGCGTGAAGCCGTCCGTCTCCTTGAGCGCGAGCGCCCACGCGACCTCGAAGAGCCCGGCCGCGATGAGGGTGAGCCATGCCATGACGCGTCCTTCGCGACCCGTTGCGCCTGCCCGATACGGGTCGCCCTCGTCGGGGCTCTCTCCGAGCGCGGAGAGCTTGATCGATCCACGCGGAGGCGTCGACCGCGACGCCCGTTTGCGTCGAGGCCTCGACGCGCCAGAAGATCGCGCGTGGAGAAGACGATTGTCGTCGGAGACGTGCACGGGTGCCTCGACGAGCTGCAGGCGTTGCTCGACGCGTCGGACTTCCGGCCGAGCGTCGATCGGCTCGTCTTCGTCGGCGACCTGATCAACAAGGGCCCCGACTCGATCGGCGTGCTCCGCTTGGCGCGGGCGCTCGGGGCGCGGGCCGTGCTCGGCAACCACGACGAGCTCGTGCTCCGCGCGGCGCACGCGCTCGACGTGGGCGCGGACGCGGCCCGCTTCGACGAAGACGTCCGCGCCTTGGCCGCGCGCCTCTCGGCCGACGATCGCGCGTGGATCGGCGCGCTGCCGCTCACGCTCACGCTCGACGAGCACGTCGTCGTCGTCCACGCCGGCCTCGTGCCTCGGCTCCCCCTCGATCGGCAGCCACGCGATCTCTGCCTGACGATGCGGAGCATCCGACCCGACGGAACGGGGACCAAGCGCCTCGAGGAGGGCGAGCCGTGGGCGTCGCGCTGGCCGGGTCCAGACCACGTCCTCTTCGGTCACGACGCGGTCCGCGGGCTCCAGGTGTGGCCACACGCGACGGGCCTCGACACGGGCTGCGTCTATGGGGGCCGGCTCACGGCGATGATCCTCCCCGAGCGCAGGCTCGTGTCGGTCCCCGCGCGGCGGGTCTGGCGCGCGCCGCGAGCGAGGGCGAGCGGCTGATGACCGCTCACAGCACGAATCCGTCGCCCTGGCTCGTGCTGTTCCTTGCTCGTCCGAGGGTCTGCCCCCAGAGACCTTCCCTCACGCCGAGTCGATCGGCGCGAGCCTCCCTCCCGCCGAGCCAGCGCGCCCACGCTCGACGGATCACGTCGAGCGAGGCGCGCCGTCAGCGCGCCGGGGGCTCGACGAGCACCTGCTCACCCTCGACCTCGAGCGGGAGCGCGAAGAGGCGGCGCCCGACGCAGGGACCGCTCACGCACACGCCGTCTTCGCGTCGATAACGGGCGCCGTGCGTCGAGCAGAAGAGGTGCTTCGTCTCGTCGAGGAAGCGGCGCCCCCCCGCGTCGAGCGGGATCGGCATGTGACGACAGAGGTTCTGGTAGGCGCGGACGACGCCGTCCGCGTCGCGGAGCACGATGGCCTCGCGCGCCAGCCGGCCTGGCGGGAGCGCGACGACGAGCACCTCGTCGAGCAGGGGCAAGCGCACCACGAGCCGCGCGAGGTCGCCCTCGCCGGCTTCGCTCACGCCTCTCCGCGCCGCGCCGCGTAGGCGACGCTCGTGCCGAGCGGGCCGAGCTCGCTCCACGGCTTGTCCTCGCTGTGGACGAGCACGGCCGGGCGGCTCGTGAGCACCTCGCAGCCCGAGCGCGTGACGAGGAGCGTGTGCTCGAACTGCGCGGACGGCTTGCGATCGGCCGTGACGACCGTCCAGTCGTCGTCGAGGACCTCCGTCTCGTACGTACCGACGTTGATCATCGGCTCGATGGTGAAGACCATCCCCGCGCGGAGCCGCATGTTCCGGAGCCCCGACGCGACGCCGGGGCGGTAGTGCGGGATCTGCGGCGGCATGTGGAATTCGCGGCCTACGCCGTGACCGACGTAGTCGCGCACGACGGAGCAGCCGCGCCCCTCGGCGAAGCCCTGGATCGCGGCGCCGATGTCGAAGATGCGCGCGTCGTGCTTGACGACCGCGATCCCCGCCTCGAGCGCGAGGCGCGTCGTCTCGACGAGGTGCTTCACCTCGTCGCTCGGCTCGCCGACGTAGAACGTCGCGCTGGTGTCGCCGTGGTAGCCCTTGAAGTACGTCGTGACGTCGACGTTGATGATGTCGCCGCTCCGCAGGATCCGATCGCCCGGGATCCCATGGCAGACGACCTCGTTCACGCTCGTGCAGACGCTCTTCGGGTAGGGGCGCGCCGCGCCGCTCGGCCGGTAGTTGAGCGGCGACGGATACGCGTCGTGCGCGACGATCCAGTCGTGGACGAGCTTGTCGATCGCGCCCGTCGTCACGCCGGGCACGATGTGCGGCCCGATCATCACGAGGCACTCGGCCGCGAGCGCGCAAGACGCCCGCATCCGCTCGAGCATCCGCGGGTCCATGATCTCGACGTCGCCTGCCACGCTACCTCCGCTCGCATCCATACGGCACGCGCACGAGCGACGCCATCGTCGTCGACCTGGCCGTTCAGTTGGAGCCCGCCCGCACGCGCGCCGGCCGCGAGATAGAAGACAGCCCCGACGGGGGCGACCGTCGGGGCCGAGGGGCGAGCGGGTGAGCGGCCATGCGGCCTCCACCCGTGCACCGGACGGGGCGACGTCCGGCGCGACCTCATCGCCCGTGGGAGGCGGTCGCGGTGAGGCCGTGTTCGAGGGATCGTCGAGCCGTGGCGCCTTCGCGCGGCTCGAGGGGGGTCGACGCGCGCGCCGCGCGCGCCGCCTCCGGACGTCCGAGGACGTCAGCAGTCGAAGTCGAGCTCGTCGAGCGGATCCTCGACCTCCTCGGGGCGGCGATCGAGCGCGTCGGCGTAGAGATCGTCGAGCGACCAGCCGAGCTTGATCTGCGAGCGGATCTCCTCGCGCTCGAAGTCCTCGATCGACGCGTAGTGCTTGGGTCCTCGCATGAACTTCCTCCAAACGGTCATGAGGCGGCCCGACGCCAGGCGTCGAGCGGCCACGACGAGCCGGCTCGCCAACCACGGCGGCCGGAGACGAGCGGGTGATGACGGGTCTCCGTTGCACCCACCATGTCCTACATGTAGTCTGTCTACCACCGTGCGCCGAGGTGACCAAAAAACCCACGTCGAATTCTCGCTCGAGCCCCGAGGACGCGGGCGACCTCGATTGAATCTCGCGCCCGCGCGAGATACATCCCCAGCGCCATGAGCATCGTGCTCGCCATCGCGAACCAGAAGGGCGGCGTCGGTAAGACCACCACCGCGGTCAACCTCGCGGCCTCGCTCGCCGTCGCGGAGCAGCGCGTCCTGCTCGTCGACATGGACGCGCAAGGGAACGCCTCGAGCAGCCTCGGCCACCCCAAGCACGCGATCGAGCGCGGCACCTACGACGTCCTGCTCGGCGACGAGCAACTCGCCGACGTCATCGTGCCGACGGAGCTCGCGAACCTCTCCCTCGTCCCGGCCACGACCGATCTCGCGGCGGCCGAGCTCGAGCTCTCGAGCGCGGAGGATCGCGCGACGCGCTTCCGCGACGCGCTCGCCAAGGTCCGCGCGGACTACGACTACGTCATCCTCGACTGCCCGCCCTCGCTCGGCCTCTTGACCCTCAACGCGCTCGTCGCCGCCGATGGCGTGATCGTCCCGATGCAGTGCGAGTACCTGGCGCTCGAGGGGCTGAGCTCGCTCGGCGACACGATCGAGCGCATCCGCAACGGGCTCAACGAGCACCTCTCTGTCACCGGCGTCGTCCTCACGATGTACGACCCGCGCGTGAGCCTCGCGCGCGAGGTCGCCGACGAGGTCCGCAAGCACTACCGCGTCTACGAGACCGTCATCCCGCGCAACGTGCGCCTCGCCGAGGCGCCGTCGCACGGCAAGCCCGTCATCCTCTACGACGCCGGATCGAGGGGCTCGCATGGCTACCTCAGCCTCGCGCGCGAGCTCCTCGGCGAGGCCGCCTGAAGAACGCCGATGGCCACCGAACCGAAGAAGGGATCACGCCTGGGCCGTGGTCTCGACGAGCTGCTCCCTCGCGCCCGCACCGCCCCTTCGACGCCTGAACCGCGGAGCGGCGCGCCGATCCGCGCCGCCATCGAGGAGGTGCACCCCAACCGCGCGCAGCCGCGCACGCGCTTCGACGACGCCGCCCTCGACGAGCTCGCGCGCTCGATCAAGGAGAGCGGCATCCTCCAGCCGATCCTGGTCCGCAGGCGCAGCGCCGGCGGCTTCGAGATCATCGCCGGCGAGCGGCGGTGGCGCGCCGCGCAGCGCGCCGGGCTCCACGAGGTGCCGATCGTCGTCAGCGATCTGTCGGGCACCGCGGCGTTCCTCGCCGCCATCGTCGAGAACCTCCAGCGCGAGGATCTGAACCCGATCGAGACGGCGCGCGCGTTCCAGCGGCTCATCGACGACTACAAGCACACGCAGGACACGATCGCCGAGACGGTCGGCAAGGATCGCTCCTCGATCGCGAACGCGCTGCGCCTCTTGAAGCTCCCGCCGAGCGTGCTCGAGCACATCGAGAACGGGGAGCTCACCGAGGGCCACGGGCGCGCCCTCCTCATGGCCTCGAGCGCCGAGCGGCGCGAGCGCCTCGCCAAGGAGGCGATCGAGAAGCGCTGGTCCGTGCGCGAGACGGAGCGCCGGGCACGTCACGCGAGCGACGACGCGAAGCCGCCCAAGCCGAAGTCCGCCAACCTGCGCGACCTCGAGAACCGGCTCTCGAAGTCCCTCGGCGCGCGCGTCACGCTCCACGAGTCGGGCGAGGGCAAGGGCTCGATCCACATCGGCTGGACGAGCCTCGACGAGCTCGATCGGCTCCTCGCGCGCTTGGGCTGACCACGCCGGATCACGGCCTGGGCTCGCGGCTCGGGCTCGCGGCCTGAGGCGTCAGCGCACGTAGAGGCGCGGATCGTCGGGCCGCGCGTCGAGATGGAAGTGGTTTCGGTGGCCGTCGTTGTAGTTGGGCGTGAGCACGCTCGAGAAGGCGTGCGTGGCCGCGATCGCGCAGGCGATCTCGAGCAGCGCGCGCGCCCGGGGCTCGCTCGGCGGGGGGGCCTCGCAGGTGCGATGATCCGGCGTCTCCACGAAGTCGTCCTGGACCGAGAGCGCCGTGCCGTCGTCGAGCTCGAAGGAGGCCACGTCGAGCGCGAGCCCGAGCGTGTGGAAGCTCTGCGTCGGGCGCGGGCGATAGGCGGAGAGGACGGATAGAGCGCGCACGCCGTGCGCGCGGAGCGCCGCGGCGAGCCGCGGCAGGCGCGCGGCGAGCTCGCACGAGACGACGATCTGCTCGTGCGGGCGGACGGTGCGGAGCTCGACGCCGTCGATCGTTCCGCTGACGATGAGCGGGGTCGCGACCGGCGTCGTGAGCGGCTCGGCGAACCGGCGGGTCGTGATCGAGGCCTCGCGGACCCGCCTCAGGCAGGCGCGCTCGTCCTCGATCTGCCAGACGGCGGAGGGATCCGTCGTCCAGCTCGCGCCGGGCACGATCGCGCGGAAATTGAGGAAGGTCGGGACGAGGGTCGCGATCTGACGCGCGACGACGCCCGCGGGATCGCTCGCGCGCGCGGAGAAGCGCGTCGGAGGAGGAGGCGTCGGCGGGGGATCGGTGATCGGCAGCGTGATCGGCGGGCTCTGACGCAGGACGGGTGGAGGGATGCGATAGGAGAGCGGCACACCGAGGATGCGCGCGCGCTCGCGCCGGAGCGCCAGCTCCTCCGCGCTCGGCGCGGGGCTCGACGCGGCGAGCGTGATGGCGCCGGCGTCCGCGTCGCTCGGCCCCTCGTCGGCGCCATCGAAGACGCCTCCGCGATCACCGGCGAGAGGGGTCGACGCCGCGGGCGAGGCGGCGAGGCGAGGCCCCGCGAGGAGCGCGCCCTCGACGCTCGTCGGCTCGAGCGCCTGCGTCGCCAAGGGGACGGCGTCGTCGTCGGCCACGCGCCAGAAGCGATCGAAGTACCCCATCGCGCGCTGCGCGTTCCTGCCGGAGATGAGCCGGGCGCGGCGCGCCGCCGTGCGCTGATCGTAGACGACCCAGTCGGGGAGGAAGTCGGGGAGGTTGTGCCCGCGCAGGACCGACGCGACCGTCGTCCCCGCCTGGACGACGACGTAGCGCGTGGGCGCGTCGGGGTTCGGGTGGATGAAGCGGACGCCGAGCTCCTCGCCGCCGATGCGCCGAGCGCCGACGACGATCGCGTTCGACTCGACGTGGATGGGCAGGCGATCGGCGAAGCGCTCGATCAGCGCGTTCGAGCCGGGTGTCCCGTAGAGGACGAGGTGCGCGCTCTGCATCATGTCGTCGGTGACGTCGACGTCGGCGACCACGCGCTGCTGGTAGTTCCAGAGCCAGAGCGGCCAGCCCCGCGCGCCGCGCTGGGCGGCCTGACGCAGCCCCTCGGTCTGCTCCGCGTTCAGCGTGCCGTAGACGTGGATCATCGCCCCGTAGTAGGCGTCGGTGAGCGGACCCGAGACGCCAGGGACCTTCTCGAGCGCGCCCGTCGCGGCGAGACGCCCGAGCTGCCAGCGTCCATCCTCCTCGCGATGGAGGCGCGCGACGTGGCCGAGCGGCGCGCGCGGCCCCGCGTAGACGTCGGCGCCGTCGACGACGACGCGGAGGGTGGTGGTGTCGCCGATCGGCGCGTCGCGCAGATCGAGCGCGAGCTCGAGCGTGTTGTTCGTCTCGACGTCGATCGCGCCGTCGCTCGCGCGCGCGACGACGCGCGCGAGGGCTGGGTAGCGCTCGATGCGCGAGACGCTGACCCAGTGCTGTCGGCTCGCGCGGTAGTCGCCGGTGACGACCCGCACCTCGCGCGGGCGTAGGTCGCGTCGCACCGCCGCCATCTCTGGATAGACGCGGCCGTGCCGATGCACGAGGTAGAGGAGATCGTGGCCGAAGTCGAACCAGCGCACGTTCGGCTGGAGGCCGATCGCGCGCATCCGCTGCTCGAGCGCCTGGACGTACGCCGGCCGCATCGGCCCAGGATCCCGCGTCCCGTGATAGAAGCGGAAGTCGGTGTTCACCGAGTTCTCGATGAGATCCATCCCCGACCACGCGGTCATCGCGAGGGTCTCTTCGCGCGTCGGTGTGCCCCCCGTGTACTGGAGCCAGCTCGGCGCGCCCGCGATCGCTTGCACCATCGAGAAGCGCCACGCCTGCCGGATCCCGAGCGCGTAGGCGCCGAGGCCGCCGTTCGAGAGCCCCCCGAGCACGACGCGATCCGCGTCGACGCTGTAGTGGCGCTGGACGTCGTCGATGACGGCGAGGACGTCGGCCTCGCCCATCCAGCGCCAGAGCACCTGCCCGAAGCCGTCGGGCGCCACCACGATCCAGTCGGGCGACCACCTCGGCGTGTACTCGTCCCAGAGGTGCTGGTCGTAGGTGAGCCAGTCCATGTTGTTGCCGAGGACCACCCCCAAGAAGAGGTTCCCGTTGGACGAGCCGCCGTGGAGCATCACGAGCAGCGGGTACGTGCGCGAGGGGTCGTAGCCGGGCGGCAGATAGATCGCGTAGCCCTGACGGATCGATGAGAGCGGCGAGACGTAGCCGCGGTTCGTGATCTGCCCGCCCTGCTCGAGGTAGGGATCGCGGCCCGCTCGAGCGCGCTCGAGATAGCGCGCGACCCGCGCGCGCCAGGCCGCGCTCTGCGGGACGAAATTGCGCTCGATGCGCGACGCGACGTCGAGGGAGTAGTCGAGGCTGACGAGCGCGCCCTCGCTCACGCCTTCGGGGCGCGCGTCACGGAGCGCCTGGACCTCGTCCCGCAGCGTCGCGATCGAAGGTTGCGCGAGCCCCGCGCGCGGCGCGAGGAGCCCGACGACCAGGGAGAGGAGGACGGTTACGACGAGTCGCATGGCAACACGGGGATGGAACGCCGCTCCGCGCGTGAGCGCAAAAAACCGCGTAGGCGCGGGCTCTTCGCGCTCGATTCAGCGCCCCACGACGCGCTCGATCTCGCGCGAGCAGCGCGCGACGGCCTTCGCGTCGACGCGGTGGGCGAGCGCGACGCTCGCGTAGCTCAGCTTCGCGCTCCCGCGCTGGGCCACGAGCCAGTGCAGGGCCGCGACGAAGACGGGCGCCCTCTCGGCTTCGAGCGGAGCGTCGGGGCGCGCGGCCCGGTATCGATGCCAGATCTCGACGGCCGCCGCGTGGATCGAGGGGGATCCGCGGAGTCGCAGGCCGACCAAGGAGACGACCGGGTCCGCCTCGGCCGCGGGGAGCGAGCGCGTCGGCGTCGCCTCGGAGCGCGCCGTGCGCCTCGGCGAGCCGCCCGTCCGCCCCGTGGCGCGCGCCCGCTCGCTCGGCGCGGATGCCTCGCGGGGCCGAGCCGCGCC
>JBDHVC010000100.1:0-10042 GCA_039809495.1 Sandaracinaceae bacterium | reverse complement strand
CCCCGCCGTCGCGCGCGGGCGAGGCGGCGTCCGGCGAGCCGCCGTCCACGCCCGCGTCGGTGCCCGCGTCGACGCCGGCGTCATCGCCCGCGTCACGCGCGGCGACGCCAGCCTCTTCGGGGCCCGCGTCCACTTCTTCTCGGCGGCCCGCGTCCGGATCACCGTGGTCGTCGTCGAGGAGATCCGGGACGCCGTCCCCGTCGTCGTCGTCGTCGATGAGGTCGGGGATCCCATCGCCGTCGCGGTCGCGATCGAGGTGGTTCGGGATCCCGTCACCGTCGATGTCGTCGTCGTCGTCGTTCGGGATCCCGTCGCCGTCGACGTCGCGATCCTCGCCGTTGGGGATGCCGTCGCCGTCGATGTCGGGCCCGTCGCTCGGGTCGTAGGGGTCGGTCCCCGCCCGCAGCTCGTCGAGATCGCTGCGGCCGTCGTGGTCGCTGTCGCGCGAGGCGAGCGCCGCGAGCAGGGCCGGATCGAGCGCGTCCTCGGTGAAGCGCGCGTCGAGCCGCGAGGCGCGCCCGCCCGCGTCGCGCGGCGCGGTCCGCAGATCCGCGCAGCCGGCGCTCGCGCCCACGACGAGCCCGAGCCCGAGGCATAATGTCCTAAATCTGGGATATACGTTGTGCGTAGGGGCACGTCCTACTGCTTCGCGTGGACACATCGCAAGCGAAAACGGGCCCTCGGCGGCCGAGCCCCGCGCGTCGCCGGCGCCGCGCGATCCGAGCTACAAGGCGCGCATGCGCTCGCGATCCTGGCTCCTCACCCTCGCTCTGTCGCTCCTCTCGGCCTGCGGAGGCTCCACGGCCGAGCCCACGCGCCGAGCCTCGCCGCCCGGCGAGAGCGCCGGCGGGAGCGCGGCGAGCGAGCCGGCGACGAGCGAGGCCGAGGCGCCGCCGCTCGGGCAGCTCCCGTCGGGGGTGACGCCGCGCCGCTACGCGCTCGATCTCGAGGTCGTGCCGAGCCGCGACGCGTTCCGAGGCTCGGTGGACGTGCGCGTGCGGCTCGATCGGCAGACCGATCACGTCTGGATGCACGGCGCGAACGTGACGCTCGTCGAGGGCTGGGTCGTGCCGGGCTTCGAGGGCGAGCTCACGAACGGCCCGCTCACGCGCCGGCCCTCGAGCGCGGCGGACGCGCGCTGGGAGCCGAGCGAGCGCGAGGGCGTCGCGCGCGTCGCCTTCGCGAGCCCGATGGGGCCGGGCGAGGTGACGATCCACCTCGCGTACGAGATGCCCTTCGATCGCCAGCTCAAGGGGCTCTACCGCGTCGACGTCGGCGACGACCACTACGCCTTCACGCAGTTCGAGGCGACGAGCGCGCGCCACGCGTTCCCCTGCTTCGACGAGCCGCGCTTCAAGACGCCCTTCGACGTCACGCTCCGCGTCGCGCCGGGCGATCGCGCCCTCGCCAACACGCGCGAGCTCGAGAGCCACGAGGAGGGCGGGCTGCGGCGCGTCCGCTTCGCGCCGACGAGGCCGCTGCCGACCTACCTCGTGGCGATGGCCGTGGGTCCGCTCGACGTGGTGGAGGCGCCGGCGATCCCCGCGAACGACGTGCGCCCCGCGGCGCTCCCCCTGCGCGGGATCGCGGCGCGCGGGCGCGGGCCGGAGCTGCGCGCGATGCTCGAGCGCACGGGCGCGATCCTCGCGTCGCTCGAGCGCTACACGAACATCGCCTACCCCTTCGACAAGCTCGACATCGTCGCCGTGCCGGACTTCGCGTCGGGCGCGATGGAGAACCCGGGCCTCGTCACCTTCCGCGAGACGCTCCTGCTCCTGCCGGCCCGCGCGGGCGAGGATCAGGTGCGCGCCGCGACGAGCGTGATGGCGCACGAGCTCGCGCACATGTGGTTCGGCGACCTCGTGACGATGCCGTGGTGGAACGACATCTGGCTGAACGAGGCCTTCGCGACCTTCATGGCGTCGCGCACCGTGCGCGAGGTCGCCCCCGAGCAGAACGCCGCGATGAGCGCGGTGGCCTCCGCGCACGGCGCGATGAGCCAGGACGCGCTCGCCTCGGCGCGCCGCGTCCGGCAGCCGATCGAGAGCGACCACGACATCCGCAACGCCTTCGACGGCATCACCTACCAGAAGGGCGCCGCGATCCTCGCGATGTTCGAGCACTTCGTCGGCGAGGACGTGTTTCGCGCGGGCATCCGGCGCTACCTCGAGGCGCACCGCGAGGGCACCGCCACCGCGGACGACCTCCTGCTCGCGCTCTCCGAGGCGGCGGGCCGCGACGTCGGCGCGCCCTTCCGCACCTTCCTCGATCAGTCGGGCGTCCCGCTCGTGCGCGCGACGCTCGCGTGCGGCGAGGGCGGCAACGTCGTCCAGCTCACCCAGGAGCGCTTCGTCCCGCTCGGCGTGCGCGTCCCGAGCGAGGAGGCCCGCGCGCGCTGGCAGATCCCCGTCTGCGTCCGCTACGGGAGCGGGCGCTCGAGCGGCGAGGCGTGCGCGCTCGTCACCGAGCCGAGCGCGCGGATCCCGCTCCCCGCCGGCGCGTGCCCCGACTGGGTCCACCCGAACGCCAACGCCGACGGCTACTACCGCTACGCGATGCCCCAGCGAGACGTCGAGGCGCTCGTCACGCAGGGCGGCGCGGCGCTCTCGGCGCGCGAGCGCCTCTCGCTCGCGAACGACCTGCGCGCGATGGTGACGGGCGGGATCCTCGACGCGGACGTCGCGATGCGGCTCGCGCCGACGCTCTCGGCGGATCCGGAGCGGCTCGTCGCGGACGAGCCCATGGGGCTCGCCTCGTCCGTCATCGAGGACTGGAGCGACGACGCGCACCGGGAGGCGGCACGCGCCTGGGCGGCCGCGCTCTACGCGCGACGCTTCGAGCGCCTCTCCTTCACCGCGCGGCGCGGCGAGCCCGGCGACGATCGCCTGCTCCGGCGCGACCTCGCGGGCTTCCTCGTCCTCGCGGCGCGCGACGCCCCGACGCGGAGCCGGGCCGCCGCGCTCGGTCGCGCCTTCGTCGGGCGCGGGGTGGGCCGCATGGCGGACGGCGCGCTCCACCCCGAGGCGATCGAGCCCGAGCTCGCGACCGCCGTCCTCGTCGCGGCGATCGACGACGCGAGCGCCGACGCCGAGGCCCGCGCGGCGCTCTTCGACCACGTCCTCGAGCGCGCGCTCGGGAGCACCGAGGGCCTCGTGCGCCAGCAGCTCCTCGGCGCGCTCGCGCTGACGAGCGACCCGGCGCTCGCCGAGCGGGCCCTCGCGCTCACGCTCGATCCGCGGCTCCGCGTCAACGAGATGTCGATCCCGATGGGCGGCCAGGTCCAGACGCCCGAGGGCCGCGAGCGCGCCTTCCTGTGGATCTCGAGCCACCTCCCCGAGCTGCGCGAGCGCATGGCGACGACGCGCCTCGGCTTCGTGCCGCTCACGTTCACGGGCTTCTGCTCGAGCGCGGACCGCGATCGCGTCGCCGCCCTCTTCTCCCCCGTCATCGACGGCTGGCCCGGCGGGCCGCGCAACCTCGCGAGCACCCTCGAGGCGATCGAGGCGTGCGCCGCCCGCGCCGAGCGCCAGCGCCCGAGCGTCACGCGCGCCCTCGAGGCGCCCGAGGATCGCGGACCGACCCCTGGGGCTCGCCCCGCCCCTCGTCGGGGGCTCGGGCGATGAGGCGCGTGGGGAGGCGGCGCGCGCGCCGAGCGTGATAGAGGATCGCCCCTCGGAGCCTTGCGCCGTGACCTCGCCCTCGGACGATCCCCTCCCCACCCCGCGCGACGCGGGCGAGCGAGCGCCGCGCGCGCGCCGGCCCTCGCCGCCGAGCCCCTTCGTCGACTTCTTCCGCGCCTCGGCGCCCTACATCCACGCCCACCGCGGGCGCACGTTCGTCGTGATGTTCGGCGGCGAGGCGGTCGTGGACGCGGACTTCCCGAAGCTCGTCGTCGACCTCGCGCTCATGCACTCGCTCGGCGTGCGGCTCGTGCTCGTCCACGGCAGCAAGCCGCAGATCGATCGGCGCATGCGCGAGCGCAAGATCCCCATGCGCTTCCACGAGGGCCTGCGCGTGACCGATCGCGCGACGATGAGCTGCGTGAACGACGCCGTGGGCTCGATCCGCGGGCGCGTCGAGGGCCTCTTCTCGATGGGGCTGCCGAGCTCGCCGATGGAGCACGCGCGCCTGCGCGTCGCCTCCGGCAACTTCGTCGTCGCGCGCCCCTGGGGCGTGCGCGGCGGCGTCGACTTCCAGTTCACGGGGGGCGTGCGGCGCATCGACGCCGAGGGCATCCGGCAGCGCCTCGACGACGGCGCGATCGTGCTCCTCTCGCCGCTCGGTTACTCGCCGACCGGCGAGGCGTTCAACGTGAGCTCGCACGAGGTCGCGGCCGCGGCCGCCGCCTCGCTCGGCGCGGACAAGCTCATCTCGCTCGTCGAGGGGCGAGGCGCCGTCGATCGGCGCGGGCGCCTGCTCCCGCAGCTCGATCCCGCCGAGGCCGAGGCGCTCGCGAAGAGCGGCAAGCACCTGCACCCCGACACCGCGAAGCACCTCCTCGCGGCCGCGCGCGCGTGCCGTGAGGGCGTGCGCCGCGTCCACCTCGTCGAGCGTCGCGCCGACGGCGCCGTGCTCCAGGAGCTCTTCACGCGGGAGGGGCGCGGCACGCTGATCACCGCGGAGCAGTACGAGGGGATCCGCCCCGCGCGGCTCGAGGACATCCCCGGCATGCTCCGGCTCCTCGGGCCGCTCGAGGACGCGGGCGTGCTCGTCCGGCGCAGCCAGGAGACGCTCGAGCACGAGCTCGAGCGCTTCGTCGTCGTCGAGCGCGACGGCCTGATCATCGGCACCGGGGCGCTCGAGGTCTTCGAGGGCGAGGGCGCGCGGCTCGGCGAGCTCTACTGCCTCGCGGTCGATCCGAGCTACCGCGAGGCGGGGCGAGGCGAGGCGCTCGTCGAGTACCTCGCCGAGCGCGCGCGCGACGCGGGCCTCGACCAGCTCTTCGTGCTCACGACCCAGACCGCCCACTTCTTCCGCGAGCGCGGCTTCTCCCCCAAGCCCTGGACCGCGCTCCCGAAGGCGCGGCGGGCGCGCTACGACCACCGCCGCAGGAGCAAGGTGCTCGTCCGCGCGATCGCGCCCTCACGCTGAGCCGCGCGAGGCCCCCGCGCCCTCGCCTCGCGCGACGGACGCCGGCGCCGACGCGGGCTCCGTCGCCTCGCGCACGAAGAGCGCCTCGAGCGTCTCGCGCGCCTCGTGCAGCTCGACGAGCTCCGCGCCGTCGTCGAGCGCGAGCCGGACGAGCGCGCGCTCGCGGCCGTCGGCGGGGACGCTCACCCGGAGGTGCTCGACGCCCGCGCGCGTCGGCTCGCGGCGCACCTCGGCGCCCCGCTCCTCGAGCGCGCGCGCGAGCGCCTCGCTCGCCGACGCGAGGAGCATGACGACGCGCCGCTCCTCGGGCCGGAGCAGCTCGACGAGCGCGCCCTCGGCGCGCACGCGCCCGCGGTCGAGGATGACGACGCGATCGCAGAGCTGCTCGACGTCCGAGAGGATGTGGCTCGTGAAGAGGATCGTCTTGCCGCGCGCGCGCTCCTCGAGGATGAGGTCGCGCACCTCCTTCCTGCCGATCGGGTCGAGCCCGCTCATCGGCTCGTCGAGGATGAGCAGCTCGGGATCGTGGAGCAGCGCCTGCGCGAGCCCGATCCGCTGCGTCATGCCCTTCGAGAAGCGGCCGATCGGCCGATCGACCGCGTGCGTGAGGCCGACCCGCGCGAGGATCGCGAGGCTCCGCTCGCGGCGCTCGCGCGCGCCGAGGCCCGAGAGGCGGCCGGCGAGGTCGAGGAATTCGAGGGGCTTCAGGTACTGATAGACGTACGGGTTCTCGGGCAGGTAGCCGAGCCGCGCGAGCGCCTCGGGCGTCGGCCGCGACGCCCCGAAGAGCGAGAGCGCGCCCCGCGTCGGGAAGATGAGCCCGAGCAGCATCTTGATGGTCGTCGTCTTGCCGGCGCCGTTCGGGCCGAGCAGGCCGAACACCTCGCCCGGACGCACCTCGAAGCTCACGTCGCGGACGGCCTCGACCTTCTTGCGAAAGAAGCCGATCGAGAAGGTCTTGGCGAGGTGCTCGACGCGGACGAGGGGCGCGGCCGGCTGCGCTCGGTCGCTCATCGGCGGGCCTCCTCGAGCGCATGCCCGAGCACGACGAGCACGCGCTCGACCTCCTCGTCCGTGAGCTCGGCGTGCATCGGCAGCGAGAGGCCGCGGAGCGCGACCGATCGCGCGACCTGGAGCTCGCCTCGCCTCGCCGACGACGCGAGGCTCGGCAGCGCCCCGAGGTCGTAGCTCGCGCGCGCGAGCTCGACGCCCCCCTCGATCGCGCTGGCGATCACGCGATCGCGCGTGGCCGCGTCCTCGCGCGCGTCGAGGGTGACGACGAAGCTCTGCTCGTTGACGAGCGCGCCCTCGAGGTGGCGCTGCGCGCTGAGCCCGAGGCGCGCGAGCTCCTCGCGGTAGCGCCCCGCGATCGCGCGCCGACGCGCGAGGATCGCGTCGAGCTTCTCGAGCTGGACGAGGCCCATCGCGGCCTGGAATTCCGTGAGGCGCGCGTTCGAGCTCGCGCGCTCGAAGACGCCCGGCGCGCGCTGGCCGTGGTTGCGGAGCGAGCGCAGGCGCGCGGCCAGCTCCGCGTCGTCGGTGAGGCACATGCCCCCCTCGCCCGTCGTGATGACCTTGCGCGGGTGGAAGGAGAGCGTGCTCACCCGCCCGAACGCGCCGCACGCGCGCGTCGCGCCGCTCCCGAGCCGCTGGCTGCTCCCGATGGCGCACGCCGCGTCCTCGATGACGACCACGTCCGCGCGACCCTCCCTCTCGAGCAGCGCCTCGATCGCCTCGATCGGCGCGGGCACCCCGAATTGATCGATCGCGACGAGCGCGCGCGTGGCGGCCCTGAGCGCCGCCCGGACCTGCGCATCCGTCACGTTCCACGCCTCGGGATCCACGTCGACGAGGGCGGGCGCGAGGCCCGCGACGAGCGCGGCGTGGGCGGGGCTCGGCCACGTCAAGGCGGGCACCAAGATCTCCGATCCCTCGAGGTCCAAGGCCCGCATGGAGAGCTCGAGGGCGAGAGTCCCGTTCGCGACGGCGACGGCGTGGGCGCGCGCGACGCGCTCGCGCACGGCGTGCTCGAAGCGCTCGACGACGGCGCCCGAGACGAGCATGCCGCTCTCGAGGACGGCCGCGATCGCCCTGAGCTCGCGCTCGTCGAGCGAGGGTCGACCCAACCGGACGCGGGGCGGGCTCACGGGCATGGACGCGCGCGATTCTACGACCACGCGCGCGCAGAGAGCGGGAACTTTCGTCGAGGCCGGTGTCCGTCCAGAGGGCTCCGCCTCTGCGAGAAGATCCGCTAGCCTCGAGCGACCGACGGCGCGGGAGACGACATGAAGAACGAACACGCTCGAAGCACGGACCGCTGGCTCGTCGTGCCCCTCGCCGCGATCGCGCTCGCGACGTGGAGCGCGAGCTGCGGCGGGGGAGGCGACGCGAGCGCGTCCGAGGGCGAGGGCGCCGTCGCGTCGGTCACGCCGATCCGTGGCGAGGCCAGCGTTGGCGAGGCCAGCGTCGGCGAGGCCAGCGTCGGCGAGGCCAGCGTCGCGCTCCTCGGGCGCGCGAGCCGAGGCGACGCGATCGCGGTCGAGGGGGCGTCGGAGCGGGCCGCGGGAGGCCTCGCGCGCGTCCAGCTCGATCTCGGGCCATCGCTGCTCCTCGACGCCGGCGCGCGGGTGACGGTCGTGGAGGCGGATCGGCTCCGCATCGACGCGGGGCGGGTGCTGGCGACGGCCGAGGACGCCGTCCCGCTCGAGCTCGAGCTCGGCGACACGACGCTGCGTCTCCTGCGCGCCGCGCTCTCGGCGAGCGTCTCCGGCGACGGCGCGGAGATCTACGTCATCCGGGGCGAGGTCGCGTATCGACGCTCGGACACCGAGCGCGGGGTCGCCCACGCGGGAGAGCTCCTGCGGCTCGCGCGCGACGCGGCGCCCACCGTCACGCCCGCGACGCTCTTCTCGGACTGGACGAGCGGCCTCTTCACGGCGGGGCCGAGCGAGGCGATGGCGCCGGGCGTCGGCGTCCTCGAGGCGCGCACGCCGGGCGAGCTCGGCGAGGCCCGCTGGCCGCTCTCCATCCGCCGCCTCGACGTGCAGGTCTCGATCGAGGGCGATCTCGCGATCACCGAGGTCGAGGAGGAATTCTTCAACCCCGCGAGCGAGACGGTCGAGGGCCTCTATCGGATGCGCGTGCCCGAGGGCGCGGTGCTCCAGCGCTTCGCCGTCGATCGCGGCGGGCGCATGGTCGAGGGCTTCGTGCGCGAGCAGGCGCAGGCGCGCGCGGCCTACCAGGCGCAGGTCTACCAGGGCTCGACCGACGACCCGGCGCTGCTCGAGTGGGACACGCCCTCGAGCTACCGCGCGCGCATCTACCCGATCGCGCCGGGCTCCGTGCGTCGCATCGCCGTCCGCTACGTCGAGTGGCTCCACCCCGCGGCCGCGGACGCGCCGCGCATCTACCGCTTCCCGATGGGCGAGGGCGGGCGCGCGCCGCACGTGCAGGAGCTCTCGTTCGTCGCCGACGTCGCGCGCTCGGGCTCGAGCCTCGTGCGCGCCGGGATGGGCGCCGTCGTCAGCCCCTCGGCCACGCGCGCGGGGCGCGTCGAGCTCCGCCGCTCCGACTTCCGCCCGCGCTCGGACCTCGTCCTCGAGCTCACGCCGCGCGACCGCGCGCAGCTCGCGTACCGCGCGCCGCACACGGCGCCGCGACGCGTGCCGGGCACGCGCACCGTCACGGGCGAGGCGGACGAGCGCGACTACTTCTACCTGCCGCTCCGCCTGCCGGACGCGCTCTTCGCGAGCGACGAGCCGCGGGGCGGGCTCGACCTCGTCCTCGTCGCCGACGTCTCCGCCGCGACGAGCCGCGCGGAGCTCGAGCTCGGCCGGAGCGTCGCGGAGGCGCTCGCGGGGCACCTCGGGCCGAACGATCGCGTGAGCATCGTGACGGCCGATCTCGCGGTGCGCGGCCTCGGCGAGGGCCCGGACGCGGCGGCGCTCGCGCCCGCGACGCCCGAGCGGATCGAGGCGCTCCTCGACGCCCTCGCGCGCGTCGCGCCGGGCGGCGCCACCGACCTCGGCGCCGTCCTCGCGCAGGCCGCCGCGCTCCTCGACCCGAGCCGCGAGGGCGCCATCGTCTACATCGGCGACGGAACGCCGACCGTCGGCGAGCTCGGCGCGGACGGGCTCGCGACGCGGCTGCTCGCGCTCCCGCACCCGGCGCGGCTCTACGCGATCGGCGTGGGGAACGACGCGAACCTCGGTCTGCTCTCGCGGCTCACGCGCGGCGGAGGCCTCGCGCTCCGCGTCGAGGAGCGCGAGAGCGCCGCCGAGGCGAGCCTCGAGCTCCTCGCGCACCTGCGCCGCCCGATCCTCCAGCGGGTGAGCGTCGAGCTCGGCGCCGGGCTCGACAACGCCTTCCCGCGCGCCGAGGTGGACGTCGTGCGCGGCGACGTGATCGACGTGGTCGCGCGCGTCCGCGACAACCCGCCCGAGTCCGTCACCGTCCGGGGCCTCCGGCGCGGGGCGCCCTTCGAGGAGACGATCGCGATCAGCACGCGCGCGAGCGGCGACGCGAACGACCTGCGCCTGCGCTGGGCGAACGAGCGGCTCGGGCAGCTCCTCGCCTCGGGCGCGAGCCGCGAGGAGATCGCGGAGCTCGGGACGCGCACGGGCGTGATCACGCCGTACACGAGCTACTACGTGCCGTCGGCCCGCGAGCTCTCGAGCGGCCTCTACGGCGCGCTCGATCACGCGCCGCTGCTCGGACCGCTCGGCCCCGAGGGCCCGAGCCCCTTCGCGACCCTGACCGACACGGCGCTCGGCCTCCTGCTCGGCCCGCTCGCCTTGACGGGGTGCACGAGGAGCGACGCTCCTCCTCCGAGCGCGGCGCCGCTCCCGCCAGAGGGCTTCGTGACCGGCGCCTCGGGGCGCGAGGAGGCGGAGCCGGGCCTCCAGAACGCCCCGAGCGACGAGCAGGCCGCGCCCGTCGCGGTCGCGGCCGC
>JBDHVC010000099.1:0-10125 GCA_039809495.1 Sandaracinaceae bacterium | reverse complement strand
GAGGAGCGGGCGCGGGCCGAGCAGGAGCGGGCGCGCGCCGAGGCCGAGGCGGCGGAGCAGGCGGAGCGCGCGCGCCGCGCCTCCGAGGCCGACGCCTGGGAGCATCGCCCGCAGCTCGGCTCCGACGGCTCGACGGTCGTGATGGTGGGCGTGCTCGGCGGCGGGCTCGTCCCGACGGGGGCGAGCGGTCCCCCGCCGCGCGCGGGCGGCGTGCAGCCGCCGAGCGGGCTCCTCGGCGTCGGCGTCCTCGAGGCGCGGGTCGGCTACGCGCTCGAGGAGGTGCGTGGGCTCGAGCTCCGCGCCGGCCTCGACGTGCTCCTCGGCGGGACGGTGGGGCTCGGGCTCCTCGTCGGGGCCTCCTACCAATTCACGCCCTTCGTCGCGCCGATCCACATCGGCGCGGTGGTCGAGCTCGGCGCCAACTTCCTCTTCACGGGGCCGAAGGACGCGGGCTTCGTGGGGCGCCTCTCCGCGATCGCGAGCTTCACGCCGATCGAGCACCTCTCGATCGAGGTCGCGCTCCCCGAGCTCGGCTACCTCTCGAACGGCCCGGGCGCCGTGACCTTCGGCGCCTCGGCGCGCGTCGGCTATCGCTTCTGACGGCGCGCCGTCAGGCGTGCGCGCGGCCAGGCTCGCTCGCTCGCCCGCGGGTCACGGGGAGCCGGGCCTGGTTCCACGCGATCATCCCGCCGCGCATCGAGGCCACCGAGCCGAACCCGAGCGCCTCGAGCGCGAGCGCCGCGTGGCCCGAGCGCCCGCCCGAGCGACAGACGAGCACGATCCTCGTCTCGCGCGCCCAGCCGCGCGCGACGCGCTCGAGGTGCGCGAGCGGGACGTGCTCGGTCCCCTCGACGTGCCCGAGCTCCGAGGCGAGCTCGGTGGCCTCCCGCACGTCGACGAGGCGCGCGTCGGCGCGGTGCCGCGAGACCCACTCCACCGCGAGCTCCGGGATCCCCGCGCGGCTCCGCTCGACGGGCGCCCAGCGGGTGTGGGCCCGGCCCTCGGCGTTCACCGGCAGCTCGCCGAGCCCGAGCCTCAGGTTCGCCGGCAACGCGACGTCGATCTTCCGCGGATACGCGAGCTCGAGCGCCGCCATCGTGCGGACGAAGTCGTCCATCGTCTGCTCGCCTCCGAGGCGCGGGTTGAGGCGCCGCTCCTCGCCCACGCTCGTCACCGTGCGCCCCTGGTAGTCGTGGCCCGGGTAGAGGAGGCAGGCGTCGGGGAGGGTGAAGAGGCGCTCGTGGACCGAGCGGTAGAGCGCGCGCGCGTCCCCCTCCTGGAAGTCGGTCCGGCCCGAGCCGCGGATGAGGAGCGAGTCGCCCGTGAAGGCCATCGATCGGTCGTCGAGCACGTAGCTGACGCAGCCGCTCGTGTGACCCGGGGTCTCGCGCGCCTCGAGGTAGCGCCCGCCGAACGCGACGCGATCGCCGTCCTTCACGTAGACGTCCGCGACGCCGACCCCGGCGCGCTCCGAGAGCACCGCCCTCGCTCCCGTCTTCGCGCGGAGGGCGCCGAGCGCCGTCACGTGATCGGCGTGGACGTGCGTGTCGAGCGCGTAGCGCAGGCGCAGGCCGAGGTCGCGGAGCAGGCCGAGGTCGCGTTCGACGTTCTCGAGGACGGGATCGATGAGCACGGCCTCCCCGCTCGCCTCGTCGCCGAGCAGGTAGGTGTAGGTCGAGGACTCGCGATCGAAGAGCTGACGAAACCACATGGACGCCTCCGAGGAGAGGGCCTCGAGCGCGGGCTCGAGGGGACGAGGGTGGCGTTGCAGCGGGTGTGCCGACGGGGCGCGCTCGAGGGACGCGCGAGGGAACGCGAGGACCTCGGCGCGCCGCGGGGATCGGGCGTCTCGCGCGCGTTGCGGCCGTTGCGTCCTCGGGACGAGGATGTTTCAATACGTTGCAGCGATGTTTCAATCGGCCCGAGATCGCGCGCGAGGCGCGCGCGCTTCGTTGGCTCGCCGCTTGATGGTGAGCGCGTCGTGATCGTCGTCGCGGCCTTCCTCTCGCTCTTCATCGGGCTCTCGCTCGGTCTGCTCGGCGGGGGCGGATCGATCCTCACGGTGCCCATCCTCCGCTACGTGCTCGGGATGGAGGCGCACGCGGCGATCGCCGCCTCGCTCGTCGTCGTGGGCGTGACGAGCGCGGTCGCGACGCTGCCGCACGCCCGCGCGGGTCGCGTGCGCTGGGGCGCGGCGCTCGCGTTCGGGATCGCGGGGATGAGCGGCTCCTTCTTGGCCGGGCGGCTCGCGGGCCTCGCGCCGGGCGGCCTGCTCCTCTCGCTCTTCGGGCTCATGATGCTCGCCACCGCGTTCGCGATGATGCGCCCGCGCGCGGCGGACGCCGAGGACGAGGCGCTCGCGTCGGCGCCCACCCCGATCGCCCCGCTCCTCGCGAGCGGGCTCCTCGTCGGCGCCGCGACCGGCCTCGTCGGCGCGGGCGGCGGCTTCCTCATCGTCCCGGCGCTCGTCCTCTACGCGAAGCTCCCGATCCGGATCGCGATAGGCACCTCGCTCGCCGTCATCGCGATGCAGTCGCTCGCGGGCGCGCTCGGTCACCTCGGGAGCGTCGCGCTCGATCGGACCGCGACCCTGGTCGTCACGCTCGCGGCGCTCGTCGGGAGCGTCGCGGGCGCGCGGCTCGTCGGGCGCGTCTCGCCCGCGCGGCTCCGCGCGGGCTTCGCGTGGTTCGTGCTCGCGATGGCGCTCCTCTTCCTCGGCCAGGAGGTGCCGAGGGCGCTCGGCGCGAGCCCCCCCTTCGTCGCCGTGGGCGCCGCGTCCGTCCTCGCCACGCTCGCGCTCCATGGCGCCTCCCAGCTCGCGCGGCGCGCTCGCGCGCGCGCGGCGATCGCGCCGACCTCCCACCTCGAGGGTGCCCCCGATGACCCGCCCTGACCCGCCGCGTGGGCGCGCCCGCGATGGCGCGCGCACACCCCCCGCCGACGCGCCCCTCGCCGACGCGTCGCTCACGGACGCGCTCTTCTCCGGCGCGCTGAGCCAGCTCGGCGGCGCGGTGCTCGTCCTCGATCGCGAGCTCCGGGTGCGGGCGAGCTCGCGCGAGGCGGCGCTCGTCCTCGGCTCGAGCGTCGAGGTCGGCGTGCGCGCGGTCGAGGTGCTCTGCGGCGATCGGCTCGAGCGGCCGATCGCGCTCGCCCTCGCGCGCGGCGAGGCCGTGACGACGACGATGGTGCGGCCCCGCGTCGACGGTACGCTCCAGCACCTCTTCGTGCGGGCCCACCCGATCGCCGCGCGCGTCGCCGTGGCCGAGGCGCGCCCTCGGAGCGCCGCCCCGTGCGTCGGCCACGTCCTCACCTTCGAGGAGGTCGATCCGAGCGCCTCGGGGGACGCGCCCGAGGAGCTCGAGGGGATCGCCACGCGCAGCCCCCGCATGAAGCAGCTCTTCCGCGTCATGCGGCGGGCGGCGCTGCGAGACGCGACCGTGCTCGTGCGCGGGGAGAGCGGCGTCGGCAAGGAGCTCGTCGCGCACGCGATCCACGCGCTCTCGCCGCGCGCGAGGGGGCCGTTTCGCGCGATCAACTGCGCGGCGCTGCCGCCCGCGCTCCTCGAGAGCGAGCTTTTCGGGCACAAGCGAGGCGCCTTCACCGGCGCGGTGCGCGACCACGACGGCTTCTTCCGCGCCGCCCACCGGGGCACGCTCTTGCTCGACGAGATCGGCGAGATGCCGATCGAGCTCCAGGCCAAGCTCCTGCGCGTCCTCGAGACGCGGACGATCACGCCCGTCGGCTCGCGCGACGCGATCCCCATCGACGTCCGCATCGTCGCGGCGACCCACCGATCGCTCCGCGCGCTCGTCGCGGAGGGCCGCTTCCGCGCGGACCTGATGTACCGGCTGCGCGTCGTGCCGCTCCGGATCCCGCCGCTCCGCGAGCGGCCCGAGGACATCCTCTTCCTCGCGGCGCGGCTGCTCGAGGAGCTCCAGCGCGGCGAGCTCGCGCGCCCGGACGGGCTCGTCTCGAGCTTCGACGACGACGCCGAGCGCGCGCTCCGCGCGTATGGCTGGCCGGGCAACGTGCGCGAGCTGCGCAACGCGATCGAGTACGCGCTCGTGGTGGGCGAGCGCGACGTGATCGGGCTCGCCGATCTCCCCGAGGAGCTCCAGCGCGGCGAGGCGAAGGGCGAGCTCGGGGCGAGCCTCCCCGACGTCGAGCCGAGCGGCGATCCGAGGGAGCGCGCGCCCGACCGCGCGCTCCGCGCCCGCATCGCTCGCGCGCTCTCGGCGAGCGCGGGGCACGTCGGTCGCGCGGCGGCCGCCCTCGGCGTGAGCCGGACGACGCTCTGGCGCCAGATGAGGCGCCTCGGCATCGAGCGCTGACGGCGCGCCGTCAGGGCGAGAGGGTGCCGTCCGGGCGCAGCGTGAAGCTCGCCTCGCGCGCGGTGGAGGAGAGCCGGACCTCGCGCACGAGCCGCCGCTCGTCGGGCGTCCCGGGCGCGAGCAGGACGACGAGCGAGACGACCTCGTCGCGCAGGTTCTCGCGATCGCCGCGGGTCAGGCGGAGCAGCACGTCGCCGTCCTCCCGCTCCCTGAGGCGGCTCGCGAGGACGCCGTTCGCGACGCTCCCGAGCTCCGCGGGCTCGAAGGGCGCGGCGGGATCGAAGCTCGCGTGCCGGAGCGCGAGCTCCACCGCGTCGTCGGGGTGCTCGAGCGTGACCGCGATGAGCGCGGCGGGCGGATCCCGGAGCACGCCGCTCTCGCGCATCCGGCGCTTGGCCTCCTCCGCGAGCCGCGCGTCCTCGCTCGTGGCGAGCTCGGCGAGCTGGAGCCAGCTGAAGAGCCGCGCGCTCGCGGCGGCGCCGGCGTCGTCGCCGAGATCGGTGGACTCGCCGAGGCGCTGCTCGAGGCGGAGCGCCTCGTCGATCCGGCCGGCGCCCGCGGCCGCGCGCGCGAGGAGCAGGAGGACCGCGCCGTCGTCGGGGCGGAGCAGGGAGAGCACCTGGTACTCGCGGTAGGCGTCGTCGTACCAGCCGTGGGCACGGTAGAGATCGCCCAGGCGCTGGCGAGCCCAGGGATCGAGCGGCGTGCGCTCCACGATCTCCGAGAAGACCCGGCGCGCCTCGCCCTCGTCGCCCTGGCGGAGCCAGAATTCGCCGAGCTCCGTGCGCGCCTTCGCGTCGACGAGCGGATCGGCGCGCAGCGCGCGCGCGAGCCGCCGCGCCTCGGGGAGCGCGCGCGTCTGCTCGAGGAGCGAGAGCAGGCGGAGCCGCAGATCGATGTCGTCGGGGGCGACCTCGAGCCACCGCCGCACGATGCGCAGGCGCGCCTCGGGGCTCGTCGCGCTCTGCCAGAGCCGCGCGAAGACGAGCCACTCGACCCGAGGCTCGAGCGCGAGCGCGCCCCGCACGTACGCGGCCTGCTCGGGCGTGGCGACGCCGCGCAGGATCCGCTCGACGAGGTAGCTCCGCGTCGTCGGATCGCCCGAGAGAGCGCGCGCGATGATGACCCGCTGCACTAGACCCGGGAAGCGCGCGAGCACGAGGTCGAGCAGGGTGCGCCTCGCGCGCCAGCTCGAGAGCTCGCAGCTCGCGAGCGCGCCGCGAAAGACGTCGATCGCGCGGCCGGGATCGTAGACGTCGGTCAGGCGCTCCTGCCAGAGCCGGTGCCGCTCCTCGAGCGGCTGATCCGCGGCCTCGGAGCACTCGCGGCGGCCTCCGAACACGCGCTCGGAGACCTGGAAGGTGAACGTGTGGGAGATCGTCACGCTCGAGCCCTCGGTGGCCGGGAACGCGAGCCCTCGCACCTCCGTGAGCACGCAGCGCTCGACGTCCGCGTCGCCGAGCGTGCTCGAGACGATCTGGCTCTGCCGCACCGCGCCGTTCGGCTCGACCGTGACCTCCACCGTCACGTCGCCGCGCAGATCGGGCCGGACGATCGCGCGGCGCTCGAAGCACTGTCGAGGCCCGCGCTCGCCGTTCTCGAGCGTGCGCTCCGAGGCGGCGCGCGCGAGCCCTCCGTCGCCGGGCAAACTGCCCACGACGGGAACGCTCGGGACGCGGGAGACCCAGGTGCTCTCCGCGGCGCTCGCGGGCGCCTCGCTCGCGCGCGGCGGCAGGCGTCGCCGCCACCCGCCGACCGCGGCGCCGAGATCGCCCTCGCGCACGGCGGCGCCACCGCCGAGGGCGAAGGGCGTCGAGAGGGGATCGGGATCGAAGAAGGGGACGGGGAGGATCGTGCTCGTCGTCACGCCGCCGACGGCGAGGCTCGTCCAGGGCGTGACGACGCCGAAGCGCAGGCCGAGATCGACGAGCGCCTCGCGCCCTGCGTCCTGGTCGATCAGCTCCGCGAGGCGCGTGCTCGCCCAGCGACGGCGGACGTCGCCCTGCTCCTGCGCTTGGACCTGCCGCGTCGGGAAGCTCGCCTCGAAGGGGCGCCCGTCTCGCGTCCCCCGCACGAGGATCGTCTCGGGCAGCTCCCCGGCGAGCCGCCCGACGAGGCGGAGGTGCGCTCCGACCGGGAGCGTCAGGTCCCCGCGCGGATAGACGCGCTCGATCCCCGCGCCGAGCTCGACGCGGACGCCTCGGAGCGTCGGCTGGGCCGCGTCGGTGAGCATGGCGAGCACCGCGCGGGCGGCGTCGTCGCGATCGCGGACCTGCGCCGCCCCGTCACCGAGGGCCGCGCGGAGCAGGCCGATGTTCGACGCCTCGCCGATCGCGAGGCCGAAGAAGCGCGGGGGCGCGTCGATGCCGTCGAGCGCGGCGCGGATCGACGTCGCGTCGAGCGCGCCGGTCGTGGGCTGCGCGTCGCCGAGGTAGAGGACCGCTCCGCGCGGACGACCCGCGACGAGCGTCGCGGCCTCTCGGAGCGAGCGCGCGAGGTCGGTCGCGCCGCCGAGCGAGACGCGCGCGATCGAGCCGAGGATCGCCTCGCGCGTCGCGTCGCTCGCGGGGGCGAGCTCCTCGCTCGCGCCCTCGGGCACCCACGCGTGCAGATCCGCGAGGCGCAGGGTGACGCGGTCCTCGGGCGCGAGCTGGCGCAGCACCGACTCGATCACGGCGCGGGAGAGCTCGAAGTCCTCGCTCTCGGTCGCGCCGGAGACGTCGAGGAGCAGGACGAGCTCGAGCGGCGGCGCGGCGGTCGCGTCGGGCGTGTCGAGCTCGCCGAGCTCCTCGGTCGGGACGTCGAAGAGCGCGTACGCCTCGCGCCCCTCGGGGGGTGTCTCCTCGAGGCGCCCGACGTCCGCGCCGACGACGACGACCCCCGCCTCGGGGCCTCGCGGCTCGAGCGCCTCGTCGTCGAAGAGCTCGAGGACGAAGTCCGCGTGGGGGCGCACGTCCGAGCGGCGCAGGACGACGTGACCGTTCTCGGTGCTCGCGCCCATCCCCGCGCGCAGGAGGCCCGTGCGCGCCGCGTCGCCCGCCTTCGTCAGATCGACGTCGAGCACCAGCTCGGAGAGGAGCGGCGGCTCGCCGTCGCCGCGCATCGGGTAGACGTAGGTGCGTCGGCCCCCCTCCCGCTCGAGCCACTCGGTGTAGGTGAGGCGCACGGCGACGCTCGAGCCGGGCGCGATCGGCGAGATGTGCGCCGCGAGGCGCTCGGGGCCGTCGTAGCGCAGCCGCGCCTCCGCGAAGGCCCGCGAGGCCCAGCTGAGCGAGTAGCTCGACCCGACGCCGAACGCCGTCGGCGTGGCCCGCTCGAACCCGTTGCCGCGATCGACCTCGAACGCGGCGACGATCGCGCCGCGCGGGATCCGGATCCCCCACTCGCCGTCGACCGTCTCGGAGCGCGCGTTGAAGAAGGTCTGCGTGACGGTGGTGGTCGCGAGGTCGCCGTCGATCGCGACGCGCACGTCGTGGCTTCGGATCGGGAGCGGCTGCTTGGCTTGGCCGACCTCGGCGCTCGTCCGCGCGTAGAGGCAGCCGAGCGGCTCGGCGATCCGGCTCCGCGCGCGCGCGGGGTCGGCGAGCCCGCCGGTCCAGTCGTCCCACATCGCCTCGGGCGCGACGGTGGGCGCGGCGCTCCCCTCTCGCCGCAGCGACTCACCCTGCGCCACCGTGCCCGAGGCCGCGTCGCCCCCCTCGCGCGCGGTGAACGCGACCTCGCCCGAGCCGACGTAGACGCGCGTCTGCTCGCCCTCGACGGAGACGGCGAGCGTCGCGTCGTTCGCGACGAGCCGCAGCGTGGGGGTGTCGATCGTGGTCGCGCCGCCCTGCGACGCGTCGATCCACACCCGCCCCCCCGTCACCTCGAGGCGCTCGAGCCCGAGCTGGAGCGTGGTGGCGCGATCGACGAGCGCCCAGGCGCCGGAGTCGAGCGAGAGGGTCGCGCGCCCGATCTCGTTCGTGCGGACGCTCGCGCCGTCCTCGACGCGCGCGTGGGCGAGGGTGAGCTCGCTCGCCCCCTCGCGCTCGAGCTGGACCGCGCCGCGCACGACGTCGAGGCTCGCGACGGTGGGGCGCGGATCCGCCTTCGGGCCGCGCCCGCCGCAGGCGGCGACGAGCGCGAGGGGAGCGAGGAGGAGGGCGAGGCGCAAAGCCCGCGTGCGTCCGGCGCTCATCGCGCACCTCCCGCCGTCATGCGCACCGAGGGCGCGTCGTCGCTCGTCCGGAGCGCCTCGGCGCTCGGGGTGGCGGGGCTCAGCGCGCGTCCGGTCAGGCTGTACGCGTAGGTGCGGTGCGTGGCGTCGAAGGTGAGCGGGAGGACCGTGATCTGTTCGTCGTCGCGCCCCTCGTTCCAGACCACGACGAGGCGCGCGGCGATGCTGCCGAGCCGATCGCGCACGTCGCGCCGGATCTCGATGCGGTAGGGGGCGCTCTCCTGCTCCTCGACGTCGAACGCCTCGACGCCGAGCTCGGAGTAGAGATCGTTCGGTCGGGTCAGCGAGAGGCCGGGGTAGGCCGCGTAGAGGGCGAGGTTCGCGTCGGGGTGCGCCCAGACGAGCGAGGCTCGCACGCTCGGCGCGTCGTTCGTCGCCGTCCCGCGGAGCACGCCGCTCCGGCGCATGCGCGCGAGGAGCGCGTCGAGCTCGTCGTTCGCCCCGCGCGCCTCGGCGTCCTTGCGGAGCTCGGCGAAGCGCACGCTCGACCAGAGCAGGGCCGCGCGCGCGACGCCCTCGCGCGCCCCACGCTGGCTCGTCTCCATCACCCGCTGCTCGAGGCGCAGCGCCTCGTCGATGCGCCCCGCGCCAGCCGCGGCCTGCGCGAGCAAGAGGAGCGCGCTCGGATCGTCGGGGCGGATCGAGACGAGCGTCTGGTACTGGCGGTAGGCGTCCTCGAACCAGCCGTGCGCGCGGTAGAGGTCGCCGAGGCGTCGGCGCGCGAGCTCGTCCATCGGCTGGAACTCCACGATCTCCGAGAAGGTGCGGCGCGCGTCGTCCTCGCGCCCCAGGCGCAGGTAGAGCTCGCCGACGGCGGTGCGGGCGCCCGGATCCGCCAAGGGATCGGTGCGCAGCCGCTCGGCGAGGCGGACGGCCTCGGCCTCCTTGTGCTGGGCCTCGAGCTCCTCGAGCAGGCGCAGGCGCAGCTCGAGGTTCGTGGGGGTCTGCGCGACGAGCCGGCGGAGCGCCGCGAGGCGCCCCTCGGGCGTCGAGGCGCGCGCGAGCACCTGCTCGACGAGCGCCTGATCGGCGCTCGCGCCGAGCCCGAAGGCGTCGCGGACGCGGCGCAGATCGTCCGCCGTGCGCACCCGCCTCAGGATCGCGCTCCGGAAGAACGTGCGCGCCGTCGCGTCCGGGAGGTACGAGTAGAGTTCGATCATGCGAGGCAGCGAGCCCGCCGCGTCGAGCATCGTCTCGAGGATCGCGCGTCGATCGCGGCTCGTCGGGAGCTCGCAGCGCCGCCCCGCCTCGAGGTAGACGTCGACGAAGCCGGACGAGGAGCCGCGCGCCGCGAAGCGCTCCGCCCAGAGCGCGCGCCGATCCTCGAGCGAGGCTCGCGACGCGTCGCTGCAGGCGCGACGCTCGTGCATCGCGATGTCGGCGTTCGTCGTGATCGTGACGGTCGTGGTGGTGCGCGTCGAGAGCACGAAGCCGCCCGACGCCCCGCCGCGCGACGAGGCGCGCGGCGAGGGCGCGGCGGCGCTCCGCCGCATGGCCTGCCGCCGCTCCGCGCCGGACCCGACGCCGAAGCCCTGCCCGCTGCCGCTCACGTCGCCGCCCGGCCACGCCGCGCTCACG
>JBDHVC010000098.1:0-11315 GCA_039809495.1 Sandaracinaceae bacterium | reverse complement strand
CCGGCGCGCGCGCGCCGCGAGGGGGCCCTCGAGGGCGGAGCGGAGGTCCGTCTCGGCGGACGGGTAGTCGCCGCGCGCGACCGCCGCCTCGCCGCGCGCGACCGCAGCCTCGACGTCTCCGCCCGCCCGCTGCGCGAGGGCGCGCGCCGCTGGCGCGAGGCGTGGGCCGACCGCGAGCACCGTGAGCGCGAGGAGCGGGGCGATCCTGGCGCGATGGGACGAGCGCCGCATGGCGCCGCGATCATGGCACGCGCCGACGCTCGGCGGGGGTCGAGCGCGGGTGCGCGGTTGTTGATACCGTTCGGCGATGCCGACGGCCCGCATCCGAGCGGACGAAGCGTCCCCGACGGCGCCGCACGCGGACGCCGTGATGGGCGCGCGGGGGGAGCGAGCGGGCGCCGCGCGGGAGCCGCCGCGGGTCGCGCCCAAGCGCGTGAGCATCCCGACCCGCATCCTCGTCGCGACGCTCTCCCTGGTCTTCGCGTTCGTGATCGGCTCGGTGACGAGCGTCGTCACGCATCAGCGGAGCGCGGCGACGCTCCGGCTGCTCCAGGAGGGCTACCTGCCGCTCGCGCTCACGCTCGGCATGGCGCGCTCGGACCAGGCCGCGTATGGCTCGATGCTCGCGCGGATGCTGAACGAGCCCGACGCGCGCGGGACGCGGGAGTGGGTCGATCGCGCGGTGCGCGTCGTGATGCCCGCCACGATCGACGCGGCGCTCGAGCACGTCCGGCGCGCCGAGCGGCTCGGCCCCTCGGGAGAGGACGCGATCCTGCTCGCCGAGCTGCGGGGGCTGCTCGGCGAGGTGCAGGCGGGGTACGCCGACACGGCGCAGCTCGACGCGTACGTGCGCGCGCTCGAGCGCGGGGATCGCGCCGAGTCGCAGGCGACCCTCGACGCCCTGCGCCGCCGCGATCGGACGCTCACGCAGGACCTGCGTCGCTCCTACGAGCAGGTGCAGCGCCGCGTGGCGACGATCAGCGCGATCGCCTCCGCCGAGCAGTCGCGCTCGGTGTGGATCACGGCGATCATGACGGTGCTGGGGCTCCTCTTCGGGCTCGCCGTCTCGCTCTGGGCGCGGCGCCTGCTCGCGCCGCTCCCGCGCCTCGAGGAGCGCGTGCTCCAGGTCGCGCACGGCGATCTCTCTCCGCGCCACGACATCGTCGATCCGCGGCGCGGCGACGAGCTCGGGCGGCTCGCGATCGAGCTCGAGCGCATGGTCGAGGCGCTCTTCGCGCGCGACCAGCAGCTCCGCGACGCGACCGATCGCCTCGTCCGCTCCGAGCGGCTCGCCGTGATGGGCCGCATGGCGGCGCACGTGACGCACGAGGTGCGCAACCCGCTCACCTCGATCCACCTGAACAGCGAGCTGCTCGAGGAGGAGCTGGCGCCTTGGATGGCGAGCGGGGGAGCCGAGGCGAGCGAGGTGCGGAAGCTCCTCGCGTCGATTCGACGCGAGATCGATCGGCTCGGATCGATCACCGAGGAGTACCTGCGGCTCGCGCGGCTCCCCTCGCCCAAGCTCGAGGAGGAGGAGCTCGGCCTCTTGACGCGGGAGGTCGTCACCTTCGTCGCGCGCGAATTCGCCGACGCTGGCGTCGCGATCCACCTCGACGTCGAGCGAGGGCTCCCGCCGATCTGGGTCGACGAGGCGCAGATCCGTCAGGCGCTCCTCAACCTCCTGCGCAACGCGCGCGAGGCGATGCCGGCGGGGGGCAGCGTCGACGTGGCGGTGGCGAGGGAGGACGCGTCGCTCGTGATCCGCGTCGCCGACCGCGGACCGGGCGTCCCCGAGGCCCTGCGGGGGCGGATGTTCGACGCGTTCTTCTCGACGAAGGAGCGGGGCACGGGGCTCGGGCTCGCGCTCACGCAGCAGGTCGTGCTCGCCCACCGCGGCGCCCTGCGCGTCGAGGATCGTGAGGGCGGAGGCGCCGTCTTCGTGCTCGCGCTCCCGGTCGAGGGCGCGAGCGGTGAGCGCGGCGCGGCACCGCTCGCGTCGACGCAGACACCCCGGGGCGGTGAGGGCGGATCGCTCAGCGCGTGAGCGATCCGCAACGCGCGACGAGGGCCTGCGCCGCGCGGGCGCGGTGGCTGATCCGGTTCTTCTCTGCGTCCGTGAGCTCCGCCAGGGTCGGGCGCGCGTCGGGATCGCGCCCGAGGAGCGTGAGGTCGGCGCGGCAAGGCTCGAAGATCGGGTCGTAGCCGAAGCCCCCGTGGCCGCGCGGGGCGAGCGCGATCGTGCCCTCGCAGGTCCCCCCGACGACGCACGGCGGCTCGGCCCCGCTCGCGTCGACGAGGACGATCACGGCGCGGAAGCGGGCGGTTCGCGCGTCGGGCGGGATGTCCGCCATCGCCTCGAGGAGCTTCGTCACGTTCTGGGCGGCGTCGCCCCCCGAGTAGCGCGCGGAGCGGACCCCGGGCGCGCCCTCGAGCGCGTCGACCTCGAGGCCGCTGTCGTCGGCGAGGACGAGCCCGGAGCCGGCGAGGCGGGCCAAGGCGCGCGCCTTGAGGAGCGCGTTCTCCTCGTACGTCGCGCCCGTCTCCTCCACGTCGGGGAGGCCCTTGTCGAAGGCGTCCGCGCCGACGACGTCGAGGTGTGGGATCGAGGCGAAGAGCGCTCGGAGCTCGGCGAGCTTCCCTCGGTTCTTCGTCGCGACGAGGAGGCGGGTCGTCGAGCGGCGCATCGGTGGCTCCTCGCTCCAGGGGCTTCTCGCGCGGCGCTCAGCGCGAGAGGACGTCGAGATCGATCCCGAGCGCGCCGAGCGTGTCGCGCTGGGCGCGGAAGAGCGTGTCCATCGCGCCGAGCGAGAGATCGACGAGCGTGTCGAAGTGCGCGCGCGGGACGGGCGGCCCCTCGGCGGTGCCCTGCACCTCGACGAGCGCCTCGCCGCTGGTCGCGACGACGTTCAGATCGACGTCGGCGCGGCTGTCCTCCACGTACGCGAGATCGAGCATCGGCACTCCGTTGACGATCCCCGCGCTGATCGCGGCGATCTGCGCGCGCAGCGCGCCGGAGGCGAGGCCGACCTTGCGCAGGTGATCGAGCGCCATCGCGAGCGCGACGAAGCCGCCCGTGATCGAGGCGGTGCGCGTGCCGCCGTCGGCGTCGAGGACGTCGCAGTCGATGAGGATCTGGCGCTCCCCGAGCTTGTCGAGATCGATCGCGGCGCGGAGCGCGCGCCCGATGAGGCGCTGGATCTCCGTCGTTCGTCCGTCGATCTTGCCGCGCCGGCCGTCGCGGTCCTGGCGGTGCGGGTTCGCGCGCGGGTGCATCGCGTACTCGGCGGTGAGCCAGCCGCGCCCCTTGCCGCGCATCCAGGCGGGGACGCTCTCCTCGATCGAGGCCGCGACGAGGACGCGCGTCGAGCCGGCGCTGATCATCACCGAGCCTTCGGGGTTCTTCTGGACGCGGGTCTCGAAGCGGAGCGGGCGGAGCGCGTCGGCGCTGCGGCCGTCGAGGCGGGTCGTCATGGCGACGACTCATACGCGAGTCGTCCGCGCTTCGCACGCGAAAGGGGGATCGCGTCCAGCCTGTATCGTGGATCCCGTGGCTCGGGTAACCTCGCCAAGGTGAGGGCCATTCTTCGCGTGCCGAGCGCCGCAAGCGAGACGTCTCCGCGCTTGATGGTGCGGGCGAGCCGCGCGCAGCCGAGCTCGGGGGCCATCGACTTCTGGCTCGATCCGGCTCGAATCGAGGCGAGCCTCCCGATCGCCCGGAGGGGGCCGATCCCGCCGTCGTCGTCTCGCTCGAGGCCTCGACGGCTCCACCTCCCAAAGCCCCCGAGCGGAGACCGCGATGAGCCACCCGAGCTGCCCTGGCCGCAACACACCCACCTCGCACGTCACGGCTCGCCCGCTCGCCGTGGCGCTCGTCGGCCTCGCGCTCGCCGCGTGCGGCGCGCGGGACGGTGGGTTGACCCCTTGGGCCTTCGGAACGAGCGAGCCGATGCGCGCGAGCACGACGTTCGTCATCCACGAGTGGGGGCTGCTCTCCTACCCGCTCGCCGACACCGCCGAGCGTGGCCAGGATGGGCTCGGCGGCGCCGGGCCGTTCGTGGAGGTGCGATCGGAGACGCCGCCGTCCGAGCCTCCGGTGGCCTACAAGCCGGTCATCTACGCGCACGTCGATCCGGGGAGCGAGCAGCGCTTCTCGATCGACGTCGACGCCGCGCGGTTCCTCGAGAGCTGGCCACCGGGCACGGGCTCGGGGGGACGGCTCGGCTGGCGCGACGTCGTCGCGCGGGGAGTGACGTCGTGCGGCCCGTTCCGCTATCCCGCGCTCACCGACGAGGCATGCCGCACCCGGGACGGGTACTGCGAGTCCGCGAACGCGGCGCACTACGAGTCGCGAGACGGCGCGTGTCTCGTCGTCGGCGAGGCCGAGCACGATCACCTCCTCTACCGCGCCGAGGTTCGGCGAGACGCGATCCCCGTCGACGTCGTGTTCGAGGACGGCGCGCTGCGGCTCGTCCTGCGTCCGGGCTCGGAGGGCCTGCGGCTCTTCCGCGTCTCGGTGGATCGCGAGGCGCACACCGCTCGCGCCGTCGCGTTCGACGCGACGACGGCGGGCGCGGAGGGCGTGATCCCCGCGGCGCTCGACGGCCTCACGCGGAGCGTCGCGGACGAGCTCTTCTCCGGGGCCGCGCGAGCGGGCCTCACGGAGGCTGAGCAGGCGACCTTCCGTCAGGCCTGGGAGGAGGCGATCTTTGGCGCATCCGGCACGCAGGATCCCTTCGCGCTCCCGCGTCGGTGGATGCTCGAGCGTCGCGCGCGCCCCACCTCGGACGCGCTCTACTACTGGCTCGACCCCGCGCTCGTCGAGCGGCTGCTCCCGATGCGGGTCGAGCCCGCCCCGACGTCTTTGCGCCGCGCGTTCCTGGTGCGCGTGGCCCTCGGCACCCTGCCAGGCGAGGGGGATGGCCTGCCGATCCCCGACGTCGTCGCCCAGATCGAGCGCGGCCGCGAGGTGCTCTCGGAGGCGAGCGCCGAGGCGCTGCGGCGCGAGGTCGCCTCTGCGGGGCATCAGTGCGCGGGCGACCTCCTCAGGGTTGGAGACCTCGAGCTCGCGCGGTTCACGCTCGAGGTGACAGCCCGCGTGCGCGCGGACGGCGGCGTCGACGAGCTCCGCGTCGAGCCTGGCGAGCCGCCACCCCTCGCGGTCTGCGTCAGGACTCGGCCGCTCGACGTCCGCACCGTCGAGCTGCGCGAAGGCTCGACGGGGGGCGAGGTGACGTTGACGCTCCGGATCGACACGTCGCCCGAGAGGCGCGAGCCGCCGGCGCTCCGATGAGCGCCCTCGCTCACGACGGATCCGAGGCGAGTCGACGACGATGGCTGAGGGCGAATCGAAGGACCTCGATCACGACGTCACGACGCCGATCGCGCTCGAGGTGCCTCGAGGCGACGCTGCCCTTCCCGCGGGAGCCCTTGGGCAATCCGTCGAGCGGTTGACGACGCCATGGTCGCGGGTGCTCACCCACCCTCGTCGAAGAAACCCCGAAAACCTCCGAGGAAACCCAGCGTCCCCGGGAGGGCTCGAACCTCCGACCGTCGACTTAGAAGGTCGCTGCTCTATCCAACTGAGCTACGGGGACAACGTCTCGCCCTCGCGGACGGGGGAGGCGGGGATTCGGGGTGGAGGGATTTGAACCCACGACGACGAGCACCCAAAGCTCGTGCACTACCAGGCTGTGCGACACCCCGGGACGTGGGGACTCTAGCAAACGCCGCGGCGTCGTCACGCGCTCCGAGCGCCCGATCGCGATCGGGCGCGCGCGAGCAGGCCCAGCGCCCCGAGGAGGCCGAGCGCTCCGAGGAGCGCCGCGGGCCACCCGTCCGCGCTCGGTCGCGAGGCGACGCGGCAGCTGCAGCTCGAACCCACGAAGCCCTCCGGGACGTACTCCACTGGCCACGGAGCGTGGCAGAGCAGCCGGCCGGCCACGCGGTCGCAAAACTGGCCGGGAGGGCAGGGGAAGCGAGGATCGCAGGGGAGGTAGCAGAGGCTGTCGAAGCAGACGCCGGAGTGGCACTCGGCGTCCGCCTCGCAGGCGCTGCCCGCGGGGAGGCCCTCGGGCACGCACGCCGCGGGTGTGCGGTCGGTGTCGCAGCGGCCGCCCGCGCCGCAGTCGACGTCGCGGCTGCACGGGAGCGAGCAGTAGCTCGCGCCGGGCTCCCCCTCGCAGCGCGCGCCGCGGATGCAGTCGCTCGCGTCGCGGCACGGGGCGAGCGCGGCGCCACGCGTCCCGGGCGCGCAGAGGCCATCCTCGCAGTGGAAGGCCGAAACCGGGCAGCCGCCGTCGTTCTCGCAGGGCTTCGTGCAGAGCCGCGCGGAGCCCTCCGCGCGCGACGGTCCGCAGAGGCCGGAGGCGCACTCGGCGTCGTCCGCGCAGATCTCGCCGAGCGCGCGCCCGCTCGGGAACGAGCTCGCGGCGACGCAGAAGCCGCAGGCGTCCGCTTCCGTCGAGCCCGTCGCCGCCGAGCAGACCTCACCGAGGGGGCACGCGCCACGATCGGCGAGGCACGGCGTCGTGCAGATCCGCCGATCGCCGAGGGCGGTGCAGCGGAGCGAGGCGCACTCGGTGTCGCGCTCGCACGCCTCGCCGTTGTCGCCCGAGCCCGGCTCGCCCGGCGCGCAGACGCCCTCGCAGCCGTGGCTCGAGTGGCAGTAGAGCCCCTCGAGCGGGAGGGTCTCGAGCCCGAGGGGCCTGCGCAGGTTCTCGCAGCCGCTCGCGCGGGTGGCGTCGCAGGGGATGGAGCAGCGCCGCTCGCCGGCCTCGATCTCGAGGCAGCGCACGGGCGCGGGATCGGTCGAGGCGCGGGCGGCCTCGGGCATCGGCGCGAACGCGCACGCGTCGTCCCGCTCGCAGAGGGCGCCGATCGGGAGGCAGCCCTCGTCGATCTCGCCGTCGCAGTCGTCGTCGAGCGAGTTGCAGACCTCGACGCGCGGCTCGCCCGAGGGCGGGCACTCGCCGGCTCGGAGGAGCGCGAGATCGATGAGCTCGAATTGCGCGTCGACGCGGTTCCAGTAGTCGGCGTCCGAGGGGCAGCGGCCGACGTCGCCCACGCTCGAGTAGACGCCGAACGACGCGACGCCCGCGACCTCGCGCACGCCCGCCTCCTCGACGAGGAGGGGGCCACCCGAGTCGCCCTGGCAGATCGTCTCGATCGCCTCGAGGAGGAAGGGCGTCACGTGGGTGATCGTCGTGTCCTGCCGGTTCTTCTCGCCGGTCGTGCCCGTGCGGGTGTTGCCGAAGCCGATCGCCGTGGCGCTCGCGCCCGCGAGGCCGTCGGCGCTCGCGCGTCGGACGGGGATCGGCGTGACGTCCTCGACGCGCTCGCGCAGGACGAGGAGCGCGACGTCGGTGCCGGTGGCGGTCCCGACCGGATCGAAGCTGCCCGAGATGCGGAGCGGGCCGGGGGTGGTGACGATCTCGCGCACGCGGAGGCTTCGGCTCGCGCCGAAGACCCGATCGCCGATCCCGACCGTGACGAGCCCGGGCGCGATCGGGCCGCTCGCGCGCTCGGGGACGACGCAGTGCTTGGCCGTGAGCACGACCGAGGGCGCGATCAGCGTGCCCGTGCAGAGCCCCGTGATGCCCATGAGCGCGACGATCGCCGGCTCGCCGGTCTCCCGCGCTCCGTCGACGATCGGCGCCTCGACCGCGAGCTCGTCCGGCCAGTCGTCGAGCCGACCGCAGCCGAGCGTCGGCGCGGCGATGGAGCTGAGCGCGACGAGGGCCGCGACGAGCGAGCGGGAGAGGGGGGATCGGGCGCGCATCGAGCGGGGACTCTACACCGCTCGACGCCACGACCGCGCCGCGCGTCCGAGGGGCTCCTCGTGCGATGCTGCGCGCCGAACGAGCAGGACGCGGAAGGAGCGAGGGCGGCATGAAGAGCGTGTTTCGGACGGACATCCTCGAGGGGAAGGTCGCCTTCGTCACGGGCGGCGGCTCCGGCATCGGGCGCGGGATCGTCGAGGCCTTCCTCGCGCACGGCGCGGCGGGCGTGACGATCGTCGGGCGTAAGGCCGATCGGCTGGCGGAGGCGGCGGCGTCCGCGCGTGGCCGGGGCGAGGTGCTCGCCGCGCCCGCGGACGTGCGCAGGCCCGAGGACGTGGAGGCGGCGCTCGAGAGGACGCTCGAGCGCTTCGGCCGGATCGACGTCGTCGTGAACGGCGCGGCGGGCAACTTCCTCTCACCCGCGGCGGCGCTCTCGTACAACGCGTTTCGCACGGTGATGGACATCGACGCGATGGGGACGTGGAACGTGTGCCGCGCGAGCTTCGATCGCGCGCTCCGCGATCGAGGCGGCGCGGTGATCAACCTGAGCGCGACGCTCCACTACGCGGCGACCCCGCTCCAGGTCCACGCCGCGGCCGCCAAGGCCGCCGTCGACGCCGTCACCCGGACGCTCGCCCTCGAGTGGGGACCGCTCGGGATCCGCGTCAACGGCATCGCCCCGGGCCCCATCGACGGGACGGAAGGGATGAGCCGGCTCGCGCCGGGCGAGCTGCGCGCGGCGACGCTCCGGAGCGTCCCGCTGCGTCGCTTCGGCGCGATCGAGGACATCGCCAACGCGGCGCTCTTCCTCGCGAGCGACGCCGCCTCGTTCGTGAACGGCGCGACGCTCGTCGTCGACGGCGGCGCGTGGCTCGTCGGCATGGGCGCGCTCATGCACGCGATGGGGCTCGAGTGATGGACGCGCGGCGCGTCTCCCTCGCGAGCGCCGCGGCGCTGCTCTTGGGGCTCGCGCTCGGCGCGTACGCGCGCGCGGACGACCTCGCGCCGCAGACGCCCGAGGCGCCGACCCGAGCCGCGCGGCGTGCGCAGGGCTCGAGCGAGGGCTCGTTCGCGCCGTGCCCGAGCGAGGTCCCCGAGGGCATGGCGTGCGTCGCGGGAGGCTCGTTCGTGCGCGGCTCGGACGACGACGAGCCGAACGCGCGACCGGCGGAGCGGATCTCCGTCTCGACGTTCCTCTTGGATGTCGACGAGGTGACGAACGCCGCCTGGACCGAGTGCGTGCACCAGCGCGAGTGCCGAAGGCTCGCGCCGTTTCGCGGCTACCAGGGCGCGGAGCAGCCCGCGGTCGGGATGCGCTGGGACGAGGCCGCGGCCTTCTGCGCGCGGCGCGGCGCGCGGCTCCCGACCGAGGCCGAGTGGGAGCGCGCGGCCTCGGGCCCCGACGACACGCGCTATCCGTGGGGCGACGAGGCGCCGAGCGATCCCTGCTCGCGCGCCGTCGTGCGGATCCACGGGCGCGCGGAGACGCGCGGGCGCGGCTGCGACACGGGCGTGACGTGGCCCGTCGGCTCGCGCGCGCCGAACGCCTTCGGGCTCCACGACATGGCCGGCAACGTCTGGGAGTGGGTAGAGGACGCCTACTCGGAGTGCTACCGCGGCTGCGCGCGCGAGTGCGGCGACGCCTGCTCCGGCCTCGATCCGCGCGGCCCCTGCGGCGGCGCCGCCGAGTGCCCCGGCTCGCGGGGCCTCCGCGTCGTGCGCGGCGGCTCCTGGTGGCACGACCTCTCGCGCGCCGAGACGCACGACCGGCGCGGCGTCCCGGCCGACAACCCGAACCCGCACCGCTTCGGCTTCCGCTGCGCGCGCGACCTCGCGCGCTGAGGGCGTCGCGTGAGGCGTGCCGTCAGCCCGGGACGACCGTCTGATCGATCTCGCCGAAGATCGAGCGGCCGTCGCGATCGCGCATCTGGATCTGGACGCGCGCGCCGTAGGCGAGAAACGGCGTCTTCGCCTCGCCCGTCAGGATGATCTCGCGCATCCTTCGCTCGGCGAAGCACGAGACGCCGCGCGCCTCGTCCACGTTCGAGACGGTGCCGCTCCCGAGGATCGTCCCCGCCGAGAACGCGCGCGTCTTCGTGATGTGCTGGACGAGATCGAAGAACGAGAAGTGCATCTCCGGCCCCGCCTCCGGGTCGCCGACGAGTTGGCCGTCGACGCGCGTCTCGAGGCGGAGGTGCACCCGTCCGTCGCGCCACGCGTCGCCGAGCTCATCCGGCGTCACGGCGAAGGGCGAGAAGGCGCTCGCGGGCTTGCCCTGGAAGAAGCCGAAGCCCTTGGCGAGCTCCGAGGGGATGAGGTTGCGGAGCGTCACGTCGTTGACGAGCACGAAGAGGCGGACGTAGCGGTGGGCGTCCTCCTTCTTCGTCCCGCGCGGCGTGTCGCCGAGGATGACGGCGACCTCGGACTCGAAGTCGCAGCCCCAGCTCGGATCCTCGAGGGGGATCGGATCCGTCGGCGCGAGGAGCACGCTCGAGCCGCCCTGGTAGACGAGCGGATCGGTCTCGAGCGTGGGCGGCGGCTCGGCCTTGCGCGCCTTTCGCACGAGGAGGATGTGGTTGATGTACGCGGAGCCGTCGACCCACTCGTAGGCGCGGGGGAGCGGCGACGCGAGCGCCTTCGGATCGAGCGGCCTCGTCTCGGCCTCGCCCCGCTCGAGGGCCGCGTCGAGCGCGCGCAGGCGCGGCTCCACGGCGTCCCAGTCGTCGAGCGCGGCCTGGAGGGTCTTCGCGATGAAGGTGGCGTCGGCGTAGCGGGCGCCGTCCCTCGAGACGACGATCAGCGCGCCGTCTCGGCCGTGGCGTAGCGAGGCGAGTCTCATGGCGCCTCGCATACCGGAAACGCGCGTGAGGATCCACAGGGGACGCGCGCGGGCGCTCAAGGCTTCCCCCTGCCGACGGACACCCTCGGGAGCGCGACAAGGCGAGGGGCCATGCCTTACGCAGGTCCTCGCGGCGCGGCACACGGGCCGTTGACTAAGACCGTTCCAGGTCGCGTTCGGACCAGAGGCGCCAGATCTCGTCGGCCGCCTTCGCGTAGCGCTCGATGGGCCCGGCATCGTCCGCACCGAACCACCGCACGAACTCCTCGTGGGTGACGCGGGCGACGTCGGCCTCCGACGTGCAGTCCTTCAACCTCGGCAGGATCGTGCCGACCTCGGGATCGTACTCGTCGCGATTCGTCCCGAAGTTGATCCCGATAGGATCGTGCCGAAAGAGGGCCGCAGACAGGTCGTCGAAGAGGGCACCGAACTGCTGACGGAGAGCCGCGCGCTCGCGAAGGATCCGTTCTCGTTCCGACATGTCCTCGGTCTCTAGCACGGACTGCGGAGCGTCACCCGAGGCATCCTCTCGGGTTTTCCCAAGCTCTTCTGGTCAACTCTTGGTGCTGGAGGTGCATCAGGAGCTGAGCGAGATGCTTGGAGACCTCGAACAGCGCGCCTCGGGGATCGAGCGTCCGAGCGCGTCCGCGCGTACTTTTTTTGACCCCCGGATCCGCCACCCGTTATCCGACCCCGCG
>JBDHVC010000097.1:0-11336 GCA_039809495.1 Sandaracinaceae bacterium | reverse complement strand
GCCGCCGACAAGAAGGCCGCCGACAAGAAGGCCGCCGACAAGAGGGCCGCCGACAAGAGGGCCGCCGACAAGAAGGCTGGGACGCGGAGCGCCACGAGGAAGGCGAGCGCCGCTCGCGCGAGCGTGCGCACGACGCATCAGGCTCCCGCGAGCGTGACGCGAGCGAAGGCGAAGAAGGCCACGAGCGCGGCGCGAGCGAAGGCGAAGGGGAAGCCGGCGGCGAGGCCGAAGGCCACGCGCGCGACGAAGCCCCTGCCCAGGCCCAAGGCGCGATCGTCCCGAGACAGTCGCGTGATCAAGCCCGCGAGCCGCGGCGCGGCGGCCAAGGCGAAGACCCGCAGCGCGGCGTGATCGGCGTCTACGTCATCGTCGACCCCTCGGCGTGCGTCGAGCCCACGAGCGGGCGCGCGCGCGATCCTCGCGTGGTCTGCGAGCAGGCGATCCGCGGCGGCGCGAGCCGGATCCAGCTTCGCGTCAAGGGCTTGGACGATCGCGCGCACCTCGCGCTCGCCCGCGACCTCGCGCGGATCGCGAGCGCGGCGGACGTCCCCTTCGTCCTGAACGATCGGGTCGATCTGGCGCTCCTCGCGGGCGCCTCCGAGGTCCACCTCGGCCAGACCGATCTCGAGCCGAGCGACGCCCGCAGGCTCGCGCCGACGCTGGCGATCGGCCGCTCGACGCACGACCTCGAGCAGGTCGCCCGCGCCCGCGTCGAGGGCGTCGATCGGATCGCGTTCGGTCCGATCTTCCCGACCCGCTCGAAGGAGCGCCCCGACCCGGTCGTCGGCGTGGAGCGGCTCACGCAGGTCGCGCGCGGGCTCGAGCAGCCCGTCGTCGCGATCGGCGGGATCGACGTGGCGCGCGCCCCGCTGCTCCGAGGGACCGGCATCGCGGAGATCGCCGTGATCTCGGCCGTCTGCGGCGCGGCCGATCCCGCGGCGGCCACGGCGGCCCTCGTCGAGGCGCTCGCGTGATCGTCGAGGCGGTCGTCCTCGGGGCGGCCGCCCTCGGCCTCTCGGCCATCGCCGCGCGCTGGGGCTGGAAGCGGCGCGCTCGAGGGAGCGCCCAAGCCGAGCAGGCCGCCGCGCGTTCGCCGCGCCCCGCCGGGCTCGCGCCTGGCGACGTCCTCTCCTACGACGGCGTCGATCTCGTCCTCGAGCGGGGCTCGGAGCTGGTCGACGGCGCGCGCATCCGGGTGCTCGTGGCGCTCTCGGTCGAGCCCCGCTACGCGGTCCAGCTCGACGACGCCGGCGAGCGGGTCGTCCTCGCGAGCCCCTACGACGCGCTCCCGATGGGCCGGGTGGCGGACGTCGTCGAGGTGGGCGCCCGCTCGCTGAGCCTCGTCTGTCGCGGGGACGCCGCCGCGGCGGACGTCGTGGTCGATCGCGGGCTCCTCCGAGGCCGCGTTCGCTTCACGATGCTCGCCGACCGCGCGGGCCGCCACCTCGTCGTCCTCGAGCCCGACGAAGGAGAGCGCCTCGCGCTCTTGGGGGATCTCGTCGATCCCCGACGGCTCGACGTGCTGCCCGGGTCCTGACGGCGCGCCACGCCGAGCCCCGCGAACCCCGCGTCGTCAGACGTCCGAGTGCGACTGGCTGGCGCTCGAGCCCGCCGAGGGAGCACGGCTCGTCACGCGGCCCAGGCCGAGCGTTCCGAAGAAGATGCCGAGGGTCAGGCCAATCACGAGGAAATTGCCGATGAACGCGGCCTGGCAGCCCCCCGCACCGAGCGCGAGCCCCGCGAGCAGGGCGAGCGAGAGAGCGCGTGTCGTCGAATACGTCGTCAACAACATGGGGATACCTCCGGGGGACGGGCAGGTTTCCAAGCAAGCGCGGTCTTCGTCAGGAGAACTCGGCTTAAGACGCACAGTGTAGGACACTATCTCACAAGCCCCCGAAAGCGGTCCAACTTCTATCAGCCGCCCGCGGACGCGCCAAGGGAAAAACCTCGGAGCGAAGGAGCGAGCCCCGTACCTCGCGGACGGCGCGGCGCGAGCGCACGAAACCTCGGCGAACGGTCCGGGGCGACGCCCCCGACGGCGGAGGCGGCGTGGTAGATCCGCCACGATGACCGCGTCCATCCCGCCCCCGAGCGGCCCGGAGCTGCTGCCGATCCTGCCGCTCCGCAATTCGGTCCTGTTTCCCGCGTCCGTCGTGCCGGTCAACGTCGGCCGGCCGCGATCGGTGCGCCTCATCGAGGAGTCGGTCGGCCGCGATCGGCCGCTCATCGGGGTCGTCGCGCAGAGGGCGTCGGAGACGGAGGATCCAGGCTTCGAGCAGGTCCACCCGCTCGGCACGGTGGCGCGCGTCCTCAAGGTGATCCGCCTCTCGTCGGGCAACTACTCCGTCGTCCTCCAGGGCGTCTCGCGCATGCGCGTGCTCGAGCCCGTCGCGACGAGCCCCTTCCTCCGCGCGCGCCTCGAGCGCGTGCTCGAGAGCCCGATCCGCGACACCGAGTCGGAGGCGCTCGCGACGACGCTGCGCGAGGCGGCGCGGCGGCTGCGCGAGGTCCTCCCGAACGTGCGGGAGGTGGGCCCGCAGCTCGAGAACGTCCACGATCCCGGCGCGCTCGCGGACGCGATCGCCGCCGACCTCGCCATCCCGACCGGGACGAAGCAGGAGATCCTCGAGACGCTCGACGTCCACGAGCGCCTGCGCAGGGTGCTCGAGATCGTGTCGCGGCAGGCGCAGGTCCACCGCGTGAAGAAGGAGATCTCGGCGATGGTGCAGGAGGAGATGTCGCGCACCCAGCGCGAGTTCCTCCTGCGCCAGCAGATGAAGACCATCCGCAAGGAGCTCGGCGAGGCGGACGACGACGACGAGCTCGAGACGCTGCACGAGCGCATCGCGCGCGCCGAGCTCACGCCCGAGGCGGAGAAGGCCGCGCGCAAGCAGCTCCAGCGCATGCGCGCGATGAGCCCCCACGGCGCCGAGTACCAGGTGGCGCGCACCTACGTGGAGTGGCTCGCCGACCTGCCCTGGGGCAAGGTCACGGCCGATCGGCTCGACGTCGCCGAGGCCAAGCGCGTGCTCGACGAGGACCACCACGGCCTCGAGCCGATCAAGAAGCGGATCGTCGAATTCATCGCGGTTCGACGGCTCAAGAGCGACATCCGCGGGCCGATCCTCTGCTTCGTCGGCCCGCCCGGCGTCGGCAAGACCTCGCTCGCGAGATCGATCGCGCGCGCGACGGGCCGCAACTTCGTGCGCGTCTCGCTCGGCGGTGTGGCCGACGACGCCGAGATCCGCGGGCACCGGCGCACCTACGTCGGCGCGTACCCGGGCCGCTTCGTCGTCGGCATGAAGCAGGCGGGCTCGCGCAACCCCGTCATGCTCCTCGACGAGATCGACAAGCTCGCGACCGACGGACGCGGCGATCCGGCGGCCGCCCTCCTCGAGGTGCTCGACCCAGAGCAGAACGCGAGCTTCAACGATCACTACCTCGACGTGCCGCTCGATCTCTCGAGCGTGCTCTTCATCGCGACGGCCAACCGCAAGGACACGATCCCGCGGCCGCTCCTGGATCGCATGGAGCTCGTCGAGCTCGCCGGCTACACGCGCAACGAGAAGCACCAGATCGCGATGGGCTTCCTCGTCCCGAAGGAGCTCCGCGAGCACGGCCTCTCGCCCGAGCGGCTCGACTTCACGCCCGACGCGGTCGACACCATCATCGACGGCTACACGCGCGAGGCGGGGGTGCGCAACCTCGAGCAGAAGATCGCCGCGATCTGCCGCGCGGTCGCGGTGCGCCTCGCCGAGGGCGAGGACGTGCGCCAGCTCGTCGACGCGGAGCACGTCCGCGCGGTGCTCGGCCCGCCACGCTTCGAGCGCACGATCGCCGAGAAGCTCGCGCGGGCGGGCGTCGCGGCCGGCCTGAGCTGGTCGCCCGCGGGCGGCGAGCTGATGTTCGTCGAGGCCGAGCAGATGCCGGGCACCGGGCAGCTCCACCTCACCGGCAAGATCGGCGACGTGATGAAGGAGTCCGTCGCCGCGGCGTTCTCGTACATCCGCGTGCGATCGGGCGAGCTCGGGCTCCCGAGCGACTTCCTCTCGAAGCTCGACGTGCACGTCCACCTGCCGAACGCCGCCGTGCCCAAGGACGGCCCCTCGGGCGGCGTCGCGGTCTTCGTCGCGCTCAGCTCGATGCTCACCAAGCTCAGGGTGCGCTCGGACGTCGCGATGGTGGGCGAGATCACCCTGCGCGGGCACATCCTGCCGGTGACGGGCGTGAAGGAGCGCTGCCTCGCGGCGCACCGCGCGGGCGTGAAGCACGTGCTCATGCCCAAGCGCAACGAGCCGGATCTCGAGGAGGTCCCGGCCGAGGTGAGGCGCGATCTCGAGATCCACCTCGTCTCGAGGATGGACGAGCTGCTCGCGCTCGCGCTCGACCTCGACTCCGGTCCCGCGGGACCGCTCGAGCGCGCGAGCGAGCCGCCGAGCTGACGGCGAGCCGAGCTGACGGCACGCCGCGCTGGGCCCACCGCGCTCAACGACGCGCGTCGCGCCCGCGGAAATTCAGCGTGACCTGACGCCCCAGGTACTGATCGGCGACCGTGTCGGGCGGGGGCGGGATGTTCCCCTCCGCCTGCTGGATGCGCGTCATCTGCGCGCTCACCGACTCGTCGAAGTCGGCGTTGCCGCTCCCGCGCGCCAGGCGAAAGCCCGTGATGCGCGTGTCCGAGGCGACGTCGATCACGACGACGGCGACGAGCCGCTCCACCACCGCGTCCGGGATCGTGGTCGGCACCGACCAGCCCCGGCGGAAGAAGGCCCAGAGCCGGCCGCGGTAGAGATCGCCCTCCGTCCCCTGGCGCTCGGTCCCGCCCTCGACGCCCTCGGGGTTGCCCTCGCGCAGGCGCGCCTCCTCCCGCTCCGCGAAGACCTGCGCGTCCTGGCTCAGGCGGCGGAGCGCGTCGTCGACCGAGTCGCGCTGGCGACGCTCGGGCGGCCGCTCGGCGGGCGGCGGCGGGTTCCGCTCGAGCGAGGGGGCCGCCTGGGGATCGGGCGGATCGGTCCGGAGCACGGGCACGACGCGATCGGGGAGCTGGTTCGGATCGAGGACCTGGCCGAGCTCGACGAAGCGCGCCTGGACCACGTCGGGGATCACGGGCTCGGGGCGCTCCTCGGGCGTCGGCGAGAGCAGCGCCACGCCCGCCTTCGCGAGGACGACGAGGAGCAGGGACACGAGCCCCGGCAGGGCGAGGTGCACGAGCGCCGTCGTGAGCGCGCCCGCCGCGACGAGCCGCCGATCGAGCGTCGTCGGGTCGAGGAGCGAGCGAGGGCGGACGTCCGTGGGCTCGAGGTGCATGGCGCGAGGGATCGAGGGCCTCTCGGGGCGAGAGCTTGGGTTCGAGCGGGCGCGAGCGCGAGCTCAGGGCGGAGGCGGGGGCGGCGCGACCGGCGGCGTCGAGCTCGCCGCGCCGCCCGGGACGGGCGTCCCGCCCGCGCCCATCGGGTCGGTCACGAGGCCGAGCTTGTCCACGCCGGCGCGGCGCAGGATGGCGAGCACGCGGACGACGACGCCGTAGGGCACGGCGGTGTCGGCCTGGACGAAGATCTCGCGCTCGCGCTGCAGGCGCTCGTTGTGCATGAGGACGTCCTCGAGGCGCGCGTCGTCGATCCGGTCCTCGCCGAGGAAGATGCGCTGGTCGCGGTCGATGGTGAGCAGGAGCTTCTGCTCGTCGATCTCCATGCGCGGCGCGTCGGCGCGCGGGAGGTCGATGTCGACCCCGGCCGTCATCATCGGCGCCGCGACCATGAAGATGATGAGGAGGACCAGCATGACGTCGACGAGCGGCGTCACGTTGATCTCCGAGAGGGGCGCGCGCCCGCTCGATCCACCCGTGCTCATCGCCATGGCGTGGGCCTCCTCCCCTCAGAGGTAGTGTCGCTTGACGATGTTGAGGTAGTCGGCGGCGAAGGCTTCCGTCTCGCTCTCGAGCACGCGGATCCGCCGCACGAAGTAGTTGTAGGCCATGACGGCGGGGATCGCGGCGGCGAGGCCGAGCGCGGTCGCGATGAGCGCCTCGGCGATGCCCGGCGCGACGACGTCGAGCCCCGCGCCGTGCTCGGCGCCGATGGACAAGAACGAATTCATGATGCCCCAGACGGTGCCGAAGAGCCCGATGAAGGGCGCGACCGAGCCGGTCGTCGCGAGGATCGGGAGCTGGTTCTCGAGGCTCGTCATCTCGCGCCCCATCGCGCGCTTGACGGAGCGCTCGACGTTCTCGATGTCGTCCGACGCCGTCCCGCGCTCGGACGAGGTGATCTTCGCGAGCTCGACGTACCCGGCGTGGAAGACGCGCGCGAGGGGCGAGCCGGGGAAGCGCGCGACGCTCGCGTAGATCGCCTCGAGGCGCTGCGCCGGCCACTTGTTGCCCTCGTTCGGATCCCAGAACACGTCGAGGAAGCGAGCGCTCTCGCGGCGCGCGCGCATGAAGCGCACGAGCTTCGCCCCGACGACGAACCACGACGCGAGGCTCATCAGGAGCAGCAGCAGCAAGACCAGCTTCACGACGAGCGAGGCCTCGAGCACGAGCTGGACCGGGTGCAGGCGGGTCGGCGTCGCGGCCTCGTTCACGGCCTGAGCGGCCTGGAGGAGCACGAGATCGATGGGCATCGCTCGCCGCGTACCGCCGGGGCCGCTCGCGCGTCAAAAAACCGGCGAGCGCGGGGTGCGACGAATAGGCGGGCGGGCGGAGACGTCCTGAGCGAGCACGCCGTCGGCGCTCCACGCGGGCGGTGGTGTACGATCCGGGCGAACGGAGCCTCGAAGCCGTGAACGGTCGAGCGACAGGTCGGTCGATGATGCTCGCCACGTGGGCGCTCGCCGCGCTCTTCGTGAGCGCCCTCGTCGACGCGCGCCCCGCCCAGCTCCAGGAGAGCGAGCCGCCCCTCGTCCCCATCGAGGATCCGCTCTCGATCGTCGTCCCGCGCATCCGCGCGGCCCTCGCCCAGTCGAGCGCGCGCCTCGTGCGGCTCGCGTTCTGGGGCGAGTCGCACGTCGCGTCCGACCAGTTCACGAGCGTCCTGCGCGCGCGGCTCCAGGCGCGCTACGGCGACGGCGGGCCGGGCGCCTTCCTGCCGGCCGCCCCCGCGGGCTCGTTCTACGAGCGGCGGGACGTGACCCTCGAGGCGACGAGCGGGTTCTCGGGCATCGAGGGGGTCTCCGCGACCCGCTCCTCCCCGCTCGGCGCGATGGGCCTCGCGCTCGACGCGCGCGCGAGCGCGAGCGTGCGGTTTCGCGTCCAGCACACGCTCGCCGCGCGCGTGCGCGTCTTCGCGCGGGCCCATCCCCTCGCCGCCGATCGCACCGCGCGCGTCTCGCTCCGCTACGGCGACGCCACCGAGTCGACGACGTTCACGTCGAACGCCGACGCGACGCTCACCCTCGACGCCGACGTCACGCCGAGCCAGAGCTTCGAGCTGAGCGCCGAGCGCCTGCGCCTCTTCGGGGTGTCGATCGAGGGCCGCCGCGGCGTCGTCGTCGACAATTTCGGGGTCGCCGGGGCGCGCGCCGAGCACGCCGAGCGCTGGGACGACGACGCCTTCCAGGCCGGCGTGAGCGCCCTCGCGCCCGACGTGGTCTTCCTCGCCTACGGGACGAACGAGGCGGTCAACTCGGATCCGGTCGCGGATCACACGCGCGCGCTCGAGGCGCTCATCGATCGGATGCGACGCGGCGCGCCGCGCGCGGCGTGCGTCGTCATCGGGCCCTCGAATTATCCGATCCAGCGCGGCGACGCGTGGCTCGTCCGATCCCGCGTCGCCGAGCTGCGCACGGCGTTCCGCGCGGCGGCGTTCGCGCGCGGGTGCGGCTACTTCGACCTCGTCGCGTTCCAGGGCGGAGAGAGCAACCTCGAGGCTTGGGTCCGCCTCGGCCTCGTCCTCGGCGATCACGTCCACATGACCGACGCGGGGCACGAGCGGCTCGGCGCGGCCCTCGAGCGCGCGATCGCGGGCCGCTGACGGCGAGGCGAGCGCGGTAGGCGGCGCGACGCTTCGACGTTAGCATCGCTCCATGCGGTCTCTCGACGCTCGCGCTCCTCTCGCTGCGGCCCTCTTGCTCGCGAGCCTCTCGGGCTGCCCAGGCCCGAGCGAGCCCCCCGAGGCGGACGGCGCCGTCGGCGACGCCGCGTGGCTCGACGCCGAGGCGCTCGACGCCGAGACGCCCCGCTGTGAGGGCCCGCCCGCGCTCGCGGTCGGAGACGAGGAGGCGCGCGCGACCCTCCCGATCGCGCCGGGCAGAGCGCTCGCGGGGAGGATCGACGCCGGGGACCTGCCGAGCTCGTGGTCCGGGCTCTCGGTGTACGAGCCCGGCGACTTCCTCCTCGCGAACGAGCACGTCGCGATCCTGATCGAGGACCGGGGCCCCTCGGATCTCTACGATCCGTGGGGCGGGCGGCCGGTCGGGCTCGCCCGCGTCGAGGGCGGGCGGCTCGTCGACGCCGCGGACTTCGGCGAATTCTTCGTGCTCGTCGGGCGCGCCACGGTGCTCACCGAGAGCGTGTCGGTGATGAACGACGGCGCCGACGGCGAGGCGGCCGTCGTACGCGCGGTCGGGTGGCTGCGCCCCGTGCCCTTCTTCGAGAGCCTGACCTCGCGCGTCTTCCCGGCGGACTACACGCGCGTGCGCGCGGCGATCGACTACGTGCTCGAGCCCGGCAGCCACCACGTCGACATCCGCCTCGAGCTCGCCTCGGGCTCGCCTTCGCCGATCCGCGCGCGCTCGCGGCTGCACGGCTTCCTCTACTCGACGCGGACGCCGCCCTTCGTGCGCGGCGCGGGCTTCGGCCTGCCGAGCGACTCGGTCGACGCGATCACCTGGGTGGACGATCGCGGCGTGAGCTACACCTACGACACGCCCGGGCAGCCGCTCGGGCCCGGGCTCGAGCAGTCGGGCTTCGTCGGGCGCATCGGCCCTGGGTTCGTCGTCCCCGCGTGCACGACGAGCCACCTCGACTACGCGCGCCTGACGATCGGGGGTGGGCGCGGGCTGGACGCGGCGCTCGCCGCCCTCGACGAGGAGGGAGCGCGGCCGCTCCGCGCGATCTCGGGCGTGGTGCGCGAGGCCGACGGCTCACCCGCCGAGGGCGTGACCGTCTTCGCGACGGACGCGGACGGCGTCCTGCTCACGCGCTCGCTCCCGACCGGGAGCGACGGCCGCTACCTCCTACACGTCGGCGCCGAGGCGAGCGTCCGGCTCTCGAGCCACCGGCGCGGCGCGCGCGTGAGCGCGCCGATCGAGCTCGACGCGAGCGCCACGTCGCGCGATCTCGCGATGGACGTCCGCGGCTTCGTCCACGTCCGGACCTTCGACGCGGACGCGCTCGAGCCGCTCCCCGCGCGCATCTCCGTCTTCGCGGCGGACGGCACGCTCGTCGCGCCGCCGCCCGCGGCCTGGGGCGTGCCGCCCGAGTACGCGGATCGCGTGCTCGTCGAGTACGCCCACACCGGCGAGGCCACGCTGCCGCTCCCCGAGGGCCGCTACCGCGTCGTCGTGAGCCGCGGCTTCGAGTACGAGGTCTTCGAGGCGTCCATCGCGATCGAGGACGCGAGCACGCACGAGCTGACGGCGGTGCTCGAGCACGTCGTCGACACGACAGGCGTGCTCTGCGGCGACTTCCACATCCACACGCGCAGGAGCGCCGACGCGCCGGACGAGGGCCTGCTCAAGGTCCGCGGCGCGGTCGCCGACGGCGTCGAGCTCCCGGTCCGCTCGGACCACGAGTACATCTCGGACTTCTCCGAGGAGATCGCCGCGCTCGGCGTCGAGCGCTTCGCGTTCCCGATCTCCTCGACCGAGATGACGAGCCTCATGGTGTGGGGCCACGCGGGGGTCTTCCCGCTCGACCCGATCCCGGGCGCGCGCAACCGCGGCGCGCCGCTCTGGCAGGAGTACCCCGAGCCCGACGATCCGGATCGCCCCCTGCGCACGATGGAGCCGCCCGAGGCGTGGGATCTCGTGCGCGCGCGGCCCGAGCGGCCGACCGTGATCATCAACCACCCGATGGGCGCGACGAATTACTTCGACTACGTCGGCTACGACCCGGTGACGGGCCTGCCGCGCAGGGCCGCGGGCTGGGACACCACCTTCACGATCCTCGAGGTCTTCAACGGGGAGTCGTGGGTGGGCGGTCGCACGGTCCCGAGCTGGCTCGGGCTGCTCGATCACGGCCGCCGGGTCTTCGCGGTCGGCTCGAGCGACTCCCACAAGCTCCACAGCTCGCCGGTCGGCTACCCGCGCACCTGCGTCGAGCTCGACACGGACGATCCGCGCACGCTCACGGCCGCCTTCGTGCGCGACCGGATGCTCGCGGGGCGGATGACCGTCTCGGGCGGGATCTTCGTCGACGCGTGGGCCGCGGGGGGCACGGTCGGGCCCGGCGGCGACGCGACGGTCGGGAGCCGCGCCGCGGTGCGGGTGCGGGTCCAGGCGGCGTCCTGGGTCGACGTGGACGCCCTCGACGTGGTCGTCGATGGGCGCACCGTCGACACGATCGAGATCCTGCCGACCGACGCCGATCCGTCGAACCCGGCCGTCCGCTTCGATCGCACGATCGACGTCGACGTCGCGGGCGGCGACGGGAGCTACGTGATCTTCGCCGCGTACGGGGACGCGCCGCTCGAGCCGATGCTCCGCGGGGAGCTGCCCTTCGGCGTGACGAACCCGATCTTCCTCCACTGACGGCGCGCCCGCTCGCGCCTCGCCGCGTCGAGCGGCGCGCGCCGCGAGGGCGACGCGTTCCGCCTTTACAACGCCCGCCTCGCGGGTGAGCCTGCGCCTCATGGGTGCGATCGACGCGGTGAGCATGGAGGCACGGCAGGCCCTGCTCGAGGTGATGATGGTCGTGGCGTGGGCCGATCGCGAGATCGCGCCCGAGGAGCGCCAAGCCGGCCAGGCCGCGGCGATGGCGCTCGGGCTCGTCCTGCCGGGCGAGAAGGACGTCGCCGCGAGCACCGAGCCGGTGCGCGACCTCGACGCGCTCGACTTCTCGCGCCTCACGCCGCGCGATCGCGAGCTGGTCTACGTCTGCGCGGAGTGGATGGCGTTCGCGGACTCGCTCCGGAAGGAGGAGGAGAGCGCGCTCCTCGGGCGCCTGCGCGCGAAGCTCGGCGTGGGCCCCGAGCAGGCCGAGGCGCTCCACGCGAGCGCCGCGGTGCTCCACGAGCGCCACACCGTCGAGGGCGGCTCCGTGTGGCGAGCGTTCGATCGGCTGGTCGTCGAGGCCGCCCGGATGCTCGCGAAGAGGGGCTGATGCGCGCGCGCCGAGCCGGCCCGCGCGCGCTCGTGCTGGCGATGGCGCTGGCGATGGCGCTCGGCTCGATGCTCGCGGG
>JBDHVC010000096.1:0-11529 GCA_039809495.1 Sandaracinaceae bacterium | reverse complement strand
GGCGCCGCTGGCGCGGTGGGCGCTGGCGCCGCCGTCGCGGGGGCCGTCGCGGGGGCCGCCGCCGCGGGGTCGAGCGCGGGAGCGACCGGAGGGGTCGCTCCGGGCGCGAGCGTCGTCGTCGCGGCGCTCGCGGCGGGATCGACCGTCGGCCGCGTCAAGAGGACGACGGCGATGATCGCCGCCGCGGCGACGACGGACACCGCGACCGCGATGCCGCCATACAAGAGACCGTTCCCCGAGCGCTCCGGGGTCTTGTCGGCGATGATGACGGGCGCCGCGAGGGCAGAGCCGAGGCCGACCGACGGCGCTCCGATGCTCAAGAGGTCGTCGACCTTCGGCGCGACGCTGGGCGAGGCCGAGGCGGAAGATGGGCCCATCCCCGTGGCCGCCGCGAGCGCGCGGATGTCGATGAGCCCCGACCCTTCGCCGCTCGCCATGCCCGCCTTGGCGGGCGTCGGGCGCGAAGACGCGCTCGACGAGGTGCTGGCGGTGCCCGTCGCGAGGGCTTGGAGGTTCGAGAGCGAGAACAGGACCGAGTTCTCGTTTCGCTGCCCCGTCATCGCCTGCTGCGCGGAGACACGCGGTCCGCTGCTCTGCATCGGCGCCGAGGAGACGACGTCCTCGTCGCCTCCCCCGAAGGGGCTCGCCTCGCTCGACGCGAAGAGGTCCGCGCCCGCCGAGGGCAGCGCCGCGTGCGCCTGGGGCTCTGGCTCGTGATGGGCGAACGGATCGGCGCCGCTCGACGCCTCCGCGCTCGCGCTCTCGTCAGCGCCGCCCCCGGGGTTCGTGATCGCCTGGACCAGCTCCTCGATGTCCTGGGCGGGCTTCCAGTCGTCGAAGCCCTCGCGCCAGACGTAGGCGTCCCAGCCGATGCGCTGCTCGACCATCATCTGGCCGAGCTGCGCCGGGGAGAAGGGGCCCTGCTGTTCACCGTCGACGACGACGTGCCAGATCGCGTCACCCCCGTAGTCGTAGCCGGCCGCGTCCGGCGCCGCGCTCGCCGCCTCGGGTTGCTGATCGCCTCGCACCTCGATTGCGGCGCCGCACTTCTTGCAGCGAATCCGAAACACCCGCCCAGCGACCTTCTCGTCGGCTATCGAGTACTTGGCGTTGCAACTTTCGCAGACGATCTTCATCGATACTTACCCCTGGTATCACGGGCCGTTCCCACGCGGGACACGCGGGAACCAACATCCACGACCTCTCATCCAAGACGACGACCGGTATCCGCCGGCCGCCGCGTCGAGCACCCTCCGAAGAGGGAGAGACCTCGAGGCGGATGGGAGGATACCGATCTCCCGTTCCACCGATCAAGCTCGCTCGTCGTGGTCTCGCGGCGGTAGACCCATGGACCGCGGCACCCTTGGGTGATCGAGCGCGCGCCGCCCCTCATCGCAGGGTCGTTCCGTCCTTTCCACAGAACTGCGTCGTGCTCGGATAGCGCGCGCCGCACGTCGGGCAGACGCGGTCCGCGCCGATCGCGGCTCGTCGCGCGACGAACTCCGCGTAGGGAACGAGAGGCTCGCGGTCCTTCTCGCATTGGATCGTCCCAGCCGGATACCCTCGCCGGCAGATCGGGCAGATCAACGCCTCCGAGCTCGTCGAGCTCGTCGAGCTCGTCGAGCTCGCCGACCTCGTAGACGCGGGCGCCGGCGCCGCGTCGGGGGCGGGCATCGCCGCGGCCTCGCTCAAGGCGCGCTCCGCTCGGGCCGCGCGCTCGGCGCGCCTCCTCCGCTCGCGGAGCAAGAGCAGCAGCGCGAGCGCGCCGGCCACGATCACGAGGACGACGGCGAGGACGCGGATCCAGAGCGCGGAGCCCTCGTCGCGGGGCGCGGCGCTCGCGGCGACGCCGGCGTCTCGTCCCACCTCGGCCTCGTCGTCGGACCCGAGCAGGCCCGCCTCGGAGCGTCGCGCGATGAGGTCGGACAGGTTGCCGTCGACGACGCGAACGCTGGCTCTGGCCTCGAGCCCACCTCCGCGTGCCGTCACGACGCCCTCGCCCGCGCGCTGGAGCTCGAGGCAATTCCCTCGCACCACGGCGAGATCGGTCGGTGCGACGCTGAGCGTGACGCTCTCCGAGCGGACCCAGCACCCCTGCGCGTCGAGGACTCGCGCCGTCAAGCACGGCCGCTCCTCGACGCTCGCCTCGATCCGCGCGGGACGGACCTGGACGCGCGCGGGGGCCCCCGGCGTACACGCCGGCTCCGGAGGAGCTGAGCGATCGGTGGCGACGGGCGTCGCCTCGCGGGGAGGAGCCGTCGACGGATCGCGAACCCGCTCGAAGCTCTGCGTCGTGGTCACGCGAGCGACGCAGCGCGACTGGTTCAGCGACCAGTCATACGAGGTCTCGTCGCGCAGATCGATGCGATCCGCGCCGACCGCTCGAAGCGTATACGTACCCGTCTCGCGGCGCGGGTCATCCGTCGGCGTTCGGCAGAGGATCTGCCAGACGCCGGCCTGGACGCGCGAGGAGACGAGCCGAACCGCGGTGTTGTCGCTCCAGCACCCGCGCGTCGTCCGGCGGCCACCGAAGGAGAGGTGGTCCCCATCCTGCGTGACCGACACCGCACCGCGCGAAGGCAGCGTGCTCGACTGCGGTCGCGGCCCGCAGTCGGGGCCCCAGTCGTCGACGGCGACGGTGATGCTCGCCGGCCCCTGTCGCCACTGCCCCTCGTACGGACCGTCGGCGTGAGCGAGAGAGACCGAGCCGACGATGAAGCCGACGACGAGGACCGCGACCGCTCGAGCGAGCATCGGCGCGAGCATCGCACGCCCGCTCTTCGAGCGCCAAACCGCGGATCCCGAGCGCGACGAGAGGCGCCGGCTCATCGAGCGGCGCCTCTCGTCCTCGCGTCGGGATCACCCGTGGCGCTCCCGCGCGCCGCGGGTCAGCCGTGGAGCCTGCGCACCGCGTCGGTCAGCTTCGGCACCGCGTCGAAGAGGTCCGCGACGAGGAAGTAGTCCGCGACGGTCGCGATCGGCGCTTCCTTGTTGTTGTTGATCGCGACGATCGTCTTCGATCCCTTCATCCCGGCGAGGTGCTGGATCGCCCCGCTGATGCCCACCGCGATGTAGAGCTTCGGCGCGACCACCTTGCCCGTCTGGCCGACCTGGAGGTCGTTCGAGACGTAGCCCGCGTCGCAGGCGGCGCGCGACGCGCCCATCGCGCCGCCGAGGGCGTCGACGAGCGGCTCGAGGACCGTGTGGAAGTTCTCGGCGCTCTTCAGCGCCCGGCCGCCCGAGACCACGATGCTCGCATCCGTGAGCTCCGGGCGCTCGCTCTTCTGCGCGACGAGCGAGACGAACTCGATGCGATCCGTCGGGCCGTCCTCGACCACCTCGACGGCCTCCGCGCCCGTGCTCCCGCCGCTCTCCTCGGCCGGCTCGAACTCCGTCTGTCGGACCGTGACGACCTGGACATCCGTCGAGATCGTGCAGTAGCCGAAGATGTTGCCGGCGTACATCGGGCGACGGTAGACGACGTCGCCGCCCTCGACGCTCACGCCGGCGATGTCGCTCGCCACGCCGGCGTCGAGCCGCGCGGCCACCCGCGGCATCAGATCCTTGCCGAAGGTGCTCGCCGTCGCGGAGACGATGCCGTAGCCGCGATCCTTCGCGATCGCCGCGATCGTCGGCGCGTACTTCTCGGCGAGGTAGCCGCCTTCGATCTCGGCCGTGAGGATCGTGCGCGCGCCGAAGGGCGCGAGGCTCGAGGCCGCGGCATCGGTCCCCTCGCCGATCGCGAGTACATCGAAGCTCCCGCCCGTGCCGTCCGCGACCTTCTTCGCGAATGCGACCGCGCTGAGCGTGTTCTTTCGGAGCTGCCCCTCGAGGAGCTCCGCCACCACCAAGACATCCGTCATGCCGATTCCTCCAGACGTTCGTGATCCATAGCGCTCGGCTCGCGAGCGGTGCGTGGGTTCGAGCGAGCCTCGGCTCGCGCCTTCATCAGAGGACCTTCGCCTCGGTCTGGAGCAGCTTCACGAGCTCGTCGACGGACTCGACGTAGCGCGTGTTGCCCGTGCGCGCGGGCGGCAGCTCGAACTTGCGATACTGGACCGAGGCCTCGGCGGCGACGCCGAGGTCCGCGAGGGACTTCGTGTCGAGCGGCTTCTTCTTCGCCGCCATGATGCCCTTCACCGAGATGTGACGGACGTCGTCGGGGTAGGCGTGCGAGCCCGGGGTGATCCCGTTCGTGACCGCCTTCGACTGCACGATGCGGAGATCGACCGTCACGACGGCGGGGAGCGTCACCTTCACGGTCAGCACCCCGGTGTCGACCTCTCGGCCGACGGTGAGCTGGTTCCCGGAGACCGCGATGGACATCGCGAAGGTCGCCATCGGCCAGCCGAGCATCTCCGCGAGCGCCTGCCCCACGGTGTTCGAGTCGCCGTCGACCGCCTGCTTGCCCATCAGGACGAGGTCGGGCTTCTCGGCGTCGACGATCGCCTTGAGGGCCTTCGCGACGACGAAGGAGTCGATCGTCCCCTCGTCGGCCTGGACGTGGATGCCGCGGTCGGCGCCCATCGCGAGCGCCTGACGCATCGTCTGGAGGTCGTCGCCTCCGAGGCTCACGATGACGAGCTCGCCGCTGCGCTCACCCGTGGCTCCGTTCTCGAGCATACGGAGCGCCGCCTCGAGCGCGTACTCGTCGAAGGGGTTCATCGAGTACGGCAGATCTCCCGCCACGACCTGGCTGCCGTCGGCGGAGACCTTCATCTTGTTCGCGTTGTTCGGGTCGGAAACCCGCTTGACCGGGACGAGAATCTTCACGTGTCCTCCGTGCTTGGGTCGATCGTGGTGGGTTGAGGGGCTGTCGCGCTCCACGAGCGGAGCGGGGGAAACCGGGGCCCTCCGGTGGGCTCCGCGGAGCGTGCGCCAGCGCGGCGAGCGAGGCGTCCACGCGGGGCGCGTGCGATCTGGGAGCGATGACACATCGTGTCAAGCATCGTCGCTCCGCTCCGGGGACGAGAGAGGGGGCGGGGCGCTCGCGGTGCGCAGCCCGAAGAGGAAGACGCTCGCGACCTGCGGCGCGATCTTCGCGAGCTGCCCGGCCTCGCCGCCGCCGATCGCCCAGGTGAGCGCGACTCCGTCGAGCGCCCCCCAGAGCGAGCGCGCGACGACCCGCGGGTTCAGGTCGGTGCGCAGAATCCCGCCGCGCTGGGCGTCGGCGACGAGGCCCGCGATGACCTCGAGGTACTGGAGGAAGAAGGGCGCCGAGTAGTGCTTCAAGAGCTTGGTCGACTGCCGCAGGTTGACCGTGAGGACCTCCGCGAGGTCGCGTTGGCCCTCGAGCAGACCGAGCTGGAGCTCGACGATGCGTCGGAACCGATCCTCGAAGCTCGCGTCGGAGGCGACGATCTCGCGGAGCGCCGCGACGAGGCGCGTGAGCCGGCTCTCGAAGACGGAGATGAGGACGTCGTCCTTGTTGCGGAAGTAGAGGTAGATCGTGCCGTCGGCGACGCCCGCCGCCTTCGCGATCTCGCTCACGCGAGCCGCGTAGAAGCCCTTGCGCGCGAAGACCTTGATCGCCGCCTTCAGGATGCGCTCGCGCTTGTCCGCGCTCCGCTCGGCGCGTCGCGAGCGACCCCGCTCGGCGACGGACTCGGCGTCGCGCGCGGAGCGGCGCGTCTTGCGCGTCTTCGGGCGCGGCTCGCGTGCGCTGAATGGCGGTTCATTATCCGTCACGGGGGCCCGGATATCACCGCCTCGGCGCACGGTCAACGGCGCGCAGGGAAAGGCTCGATCTCGCGCGTGCGCACGACGGGGCTGGCCTGACACCGCGCGAGGGGCGCGCCCACGGCGCTTCGAGCGGCGATCGCGGCGGGGCTCATCAGCGCGACGACCGCGCGCGGGTCGGGCCCCGAGGCGCGAGGCTCGGGGGGCGGCAGCGCGTCGAATCCGTCGAACGCGCCCGGCGCCGCGCGAGCGGTGATCGCCGCCCAGGTGAGCGCGCGGGCCGCGCCGGAGGCGCTCCACGTGACGCTCGCTCCGCGGTCGCGGGCGATCGACGCGAGGCGCGCGAGCCACGCGCGGCCGAGCGTCGCGTCTCCACAGCCACTCAGCCCTACGACGAGCAGGCGCTCGGCGCTCTCGACGTCGGCTCGGACGCTCGTGCCGCTCGCGCCGACCTCGAGCTCCGGTGCGCGGGGGGCGGGCGCCTCGCCCGGCGTGGTGGTCCGATCGCGGACGAGCTCGAGCGCGTCCCGATCGCCCACGAAGGCCCAGCGCCCGCCCGCTCGCCAGCGCGAGAAGCGCGTCACGCCGTCCTCGGCGGGGACGCGGGCGAGCGCGCTGCGTCCAGGCAAGGGCGCGACGAGGCCGGGCGCGGTCTCCACGAGGGCCTCGGCGGCGAGCGTGCGGCGCTCGTCATCGAGGCTCGCCTGCGCGAGGAGCGCGCCACGTGCCGCCTCGATCTCCTCGAGGCTCGGCGTCGTCGAGGCGACGCAGTCGGACCAGGCGGCGGCGCGCGCGAGGACGTCCTCCGCGCGGTCGCCCTCGAGCGTCACGACGACGGCGTCCGGGGTGACGCTCACCCGCGCGTCGGGCGCGCACCGACGTGCGAGGACGCTGGCCGCGAGCGCGCTCGCCCCGTGCGAGCTCGCGCCCTCGGTCTCGGGGCCCTCGAGCGCCCACGCGACCGTCAGCCCGGCGCGATCCGGTAGCTCGACGATCGTCGCGTCGCGCCAGGGGCTCGGTGGAGGCTCGAGGCCGAGCGCCTGGACGCGCTCCTGCGCCCGCGGGCCGACGAACGCGATCCCGATCCGCGGCTCGCGCGGGGCGGGCTCTCCCGCGACCCAGCGGGCGCCGACGCGATCCGCGTACGCCCAGGCGTCCTCGCTCGGCGGAGCGCTCCGGGCCGGCCACGGTCGCGCGAAGGCGAAGCGGAGGCGCACGTCGTCGCTCTGCCCGTCGTCGTCGTCGAACGACGAGAGCGCGACCCAGCCGGCGCGCGAGGGGAACGCGTAGGTGTGAGCGGCGCTCATCCACGCCCGTCGTCGCCACGCCTGCGCGATCGCGCGCGCCTCGTCTTCGCTCGAGGCCCGGCGCGCGATCGCCCAGCGACCCGCGCCCGCGTGCTCGCTCGCCTGCGCGCGAGCGATCGCCTCCGAGGCGACGCGCTCGGCGCGCTCGCGCCTCGCCGAGCGCCGCGGGAGCCGCTCGATGGCGCGTACGACGTCGCGCTCGTGCACGTCGCCGATCACGACCCAGAGGGAGCGCTCGTCGCCGAAGTGATCGGCGAGAAACTCCGACACCGATCGCGCGCTCGCCTCGAGCGATGGGCTCCCGAGCGGCTCGAGGTCGAGGCTGAGCGCCGCGCCGACGGCGAGGACCTCGGCCTCGCGCCGCGTCGATCCGAGGCCGATCTGCCGCGCGCGCGCGACCCGCTCTCGGGCTCGATCGAGCTCGTCCTCGCTCGGCTCGCGCGCTCCCACGATCTCGCCCAGACGCGCGAGGCAGGCCTCGAGCTCTCCCACGTCGCAGAGGGCGTGAAAGCGCGTGCCGTCGGGCGTGACGAGGGGATCGGTCGAGGTCCGCGCGGCGAGGAGCTCCGCGGCGACGAGCGCGGCCGAACCGCCGTCGAGCGTGCCGGCGTCGATCCAGAGCGAGAGGGCGACGTGCCCTCCGAGCGGGCGCTCGACGACGACGAGGCGGCGATCCCCGACCGCCGTGCTCGGGCCCGTCGTCGAGCGAGCCCGTGGGTACGAGCCGCCGCAGCCCATCGCCATCGCGAGCAGCAGGGTGAGCCAGGACGCGGGGAGAGGCCTCATCCGTCGGGCTCTTCGCCTCGCCGCAGGCGCGCGAGGTTGTCGGTGTGTCGAGCCCAGACGACGATCGCGATGGCGAGCGCCCCCCACGCGGCCGCTCGAAGCGGTCCGAGCGCCATCGCGACGAGCGCGCCGACGAGCGAGCCCGTGAGCGAGCCGACGCTGACCTTGCGGCTCACCCGCTTCGCGGCGAGGTAGCTCAGGATGGCGGCGAGGCCGGCCGGCCACGCGAGGACGAGCATCGCGCCCGCGGCGGTGGCGGCGCCCTTGCCGCCCCGAAACCCGTGCCAGATCGGCCAACAATGCCCGAGGACGGCGGCGAGGCCGGCCGCGGCCGTCCAGGGGCTGTCGAGCCCCGCGACGAGCGCCGCGACGAGCGTCGGGGCGAGCCCCTTGAGGGCGTCGAGCAGGAGCACGATCCGCCCCGCGCGTCGGCCGAGCGCCCGCCCCGCGTTGGTCGCGCCGACGTTGCCGGAGCCGACCGCGCGCAGATCCACGCCGCGCCGGGCGGCGAGGATCAGCCCGAAGGAGATCGAGCCGAGCGCGTAGGAGGCGAGGACGATGGCACCCGAGGCCCAAGGCACCCGCGCAACGTAGAGTGTCCGCGCGGGATCGTCACCTCGATCGCCGTCGGAGGTCGGCTCACAACACGAATCCGTTGCCCTGATTCGTGCTGTTCCTTCCTCGTCGGAGGGTCTGCCCAGAGGCCCTCCCTCACGCCGAGTGAATCGGCGTGAGCCTCCCTCCCGCGTGACAGCGCGCCTCGACTCGACGGATCACGTCGAGTCGAGGCGCGCTGTCACGCGGCCTCGGCGACCATCGGCGAGAGGGCCTGCTCGAGCCTCGCGCGGATCTTGTGCTTCTTCGAGTAGACCGTCTTGACGGAGATCGACATCTCGGCGGCGACCTCCTCGGGAGAGAGGCCGTCCATGTAGTAGAGCCGGACGAAGGTCTGATCCTTCTCCGAGAAGCGCTGGAGCGCGTCGCTCACCATCATCCAGCGCTCGCGCTCGAGCATCTGCTCGTAGGGATCCTTCGTGCTCGAGGCGAGCAGCGCAGCCTCGCTCATCGCGGCGCCGGCCGGGGCGCGCGCGATCGATCGCAGGTGATCCCAGGCGGCGTTCGCGGCCAGCATCCCGAGCCACGACGAGAGCTTGTTCCCCCGCTCGGGCTCGAACGAGCGGAGCTTGTGCATGTCGCGCGTCGTCAGCGAGAAGAGGAATTGCGCGTAGATCTCGCGGACGTCGTCGCTGCCGAGCGAGCGCGCGAAGCGGCAGGTCACCTTCTGGATGCAGCGGTAGACGAGGCGATCGAAGCGGACGTGGAACTCGTGCCAAGCGCGCGCCTCACGGGTGAGCATGCGCTCGAGCAGCTCCACGTCGCTCCAGCCTTCGAGTCCGTAGGTCTGCTCCATTCGCGCTCCGCTCCTCCACGCCGACCCTGCGACGTGGGCGGGCTCCAAGCAGCCGGCATGCCAGGCGCGCAGCGCCCGGAAACACCGAGAAAAACTCGGAAAACCGCGGACGCGTCGCGGAGAGGGGAGGACGTTACGCTGTAACAGCCTACCGAGACGGCGCTCGTTCCCTGTAACGCCGTAACGTCGTGACAGCGCCCCCCGAAGGATCCGACCTCGTGATACGCAGCGGGGGTGGACGAGCTTCCCGGAGGATCCACGGAAGGAGCGCGCGCGTCGGTCGAGACGTCCATGCGTGTAGGTCTTCTCCCGGTGTTGCTCGTGGCGCTCGCCGGATGCGGCGCGGGGAGCCGCCCTCGAACGATCGAGGTGGAGGAGACCCGCATCGTCGGCGTGCGGGGTGAAGGAGGCGAGGTCTCGAGCCACCTCTCGAACCCGGTGCTCCTCTTCGATGACGGCAATCGCCTCGCGCGGGACGGCGACTGTCCGCGGGCGGTCGCCTGCTACGACGAGCTCGTGCGCGACTTCCCCGCGTCACGCTACGTCTCTCCCGCGCTCTACAACGCGGGGCTCTGCCTCCAGGGGCAGGAGCAGTGGGAAGAGGCTCGCGCGCGCTACGAGCGGCTCCTCGCGCTCCGGCCGGACTCGACCGACGTCCCGCGCGCGCGCTTTCAGCTGGCGGAGGTGCTCGAGGCGCTCGAGCAGTGGGAGCCGGCGCGCGTGAACGCGGAGGCGCTGCTCGCGCGCGACGATCTGCGGCCCGCGGACCGCCTAGAGGCCCTCGCGCGGCGGGCGCGCGCGGTGTTGGGGCTCGGTCGGCTCGATGAGGCGGCCGCGCTCGCGCGCGAAGCGCTCGCGTACTACCGGACGCGCCCCTCGGATCAGGCGATCGCGGACGAGACGTTCGCGGCCATGTGCGCGTACGTGCTCGCGGAGACGATCCGCCTGCGAGCCGAGGCGCTCACGTTCTCGGAGGGCTCGGCGCTCGAGCAGCACGAGCTGCTCGAGCGGCGCGCGCGCTTGCTCCTCGACGCCCAGCGCGCGTATTTCGACACGATCCGCCTCACCAACCCGGACTGGGCCGCCGCGGCCGGCTACCGGATCGGATCGATGTATCGCTCGTTCTTCGACGCGATCACGCGCGCTCCCGTTCCGCCGCCGTCGATCCCCATGACGGACGTGCAGCGGGCGCTCTACGAGGAGGAGTACCGCACCCAGCTCCGCGAGCAGGTCCTCCCGCTCGTACGACACGCGATCCGCTACTGGGAGCTCACGCTGACGATGGTCGAGCGGACGGGCGCGCAGTCGCCGTGGCTCGAGCAGCTTCGTCAGGACCTCGAGCGAGCTCGGGCGCTGGTCACCTCGGCCGCGGGCGCGAGCGCGTCGCCCGGCCCATGAGCGCGGCCCTCGCCGCGCGGTCGGGCCGCCGAGGGGCGCGGTCCGCTCCTCGCGCTCGCTCGCGAACTTCGCTTGACACCCTCGAACCCGCGGGCTACATGAGCGCCCCCTCGCGTCCTGGGCGCGTGGATCAGTGTGCTTTTCGCTCGCCTTTGCCCACGGTTCCGCCGCTCGCGGACTCGCGGGGGCGAGGCCTGCGTCAGAGGATGTGCTGGCGTAGCTCAATGGCAGAGCACCTGTTTTGTAAACAGGCGGTTGCGGGTTCGAGTCCCACCGCCAGCTGACAATCTCACGCTGATATCGAAGGACTGCGAGGCTCGCCGTGCGCGAGCGTCGCAGTCGCCTCGGAGGGTTGCCCGAGTGGCCAAAGGGAGCAGACTGTAAATCTGCCGGCGCCAGCCTACGGTGGTTCGAATCCACCACCCTCCACACGTACCAGCGGGATCGTGCCTCGTCGCGATCCCCATTCGTGTCCTTTCGCGGGCGTAGCTCAGTTGGTAGAGCGTCAGCCTTCCAAGCTGAACGTCGTCGGTTCGAATCCGATCGCCCGCTCGTCTTCCGCTCGGCGTCGCCGCTCGCTCCCGCCGCGGTCCAACCGCGCCCCGAGGAGGGCCCGCCAGCCGCGCGCCGACCGGTCTCCAGCGCGCCCCCGAACCGTCGGAGATCGCCACCCGCCCTTCGCCTTTCTTGCCTGTCCCGATCCTCGTCTGTCCCCGATCCTCGTTCTAGCCGTCTCGCGAACGCTCGCGCGTTCGTCGACCCTCGCCCAGGTAGCTCAGAGGTAGAGCACCTCCTTGGTAAGGAGGAGGTCGTGAGTTCGATTCTCATCCTGGGCTCGATCCCCCCAAGCCGCGAAATCCAAGGAGAGAGCGCGTCATGTCGAAAGAAAAGTTCGTTCGTACCAAGCCCCACGTGAACGTCGGCACGATCGGCCACATCGATCACGGC
>JBDHVC010000095.1:0-11823 GCA_039809495.1 Sandaracinaceae bacterium | reverse complement strand
GATCGGGAAGCAGGACCGGCGACCGGGCCGGCGGAAGAGCGTAGCGCCCCCGGCGCTCAGCGATGAAGCCGGGCCGGTGCCGGGACTGCGGCGGCCTGGGCGTCGCCGCCGGATCGCACTGCGGCCGAATCGGCGGCGGCCGTCCCGAGGGAAAGAGAAGGGTTCCGCTTGCGGGAAGTGGAAAACCGTAGGTTGTCCTTTCTGGCAGGGGGTCCGGGGGATACCTTTGCCGTCTTCGCCTGGGCGCGTAGGCGGGACAGCGCCAGCGCCGCAACCGCGCACGGCGCTTGCCCGCCATAGCTTCACGCGGCGGCGGGTAGCCGGTGCGGTGTTCGCCTTCGCCGTCATCCTGGGCAACGTCGCCGCCGTGGGCCTCGTGCGGGGCCTTGTAACGCGGGCGACCGGGCCGGGCGTCGGTGTGAACCGTGGGCGCGGGCCTCGCCTCTCTGAACATGCGCATTGCTTTCCCGAAGCCCCACTTCCTACCGGCTTCGGGAAGCAAGGCGCTACCGCATCCGCCGGAGCCGTAGGCGTAGGCGGTTCTTGTCCGCGACGGCCGGCAGGCGACGTGACAGCGGGGCGGCGTAGCCGACCGCTGGCGCGGCGCGTGCGCCGGGAGCGGACGGCGACAGGCGGGCGGACGTGTGGCCGCCGTCTGGCGCGGAGCCGCGCGAAGCGTCGGCGTCGGGTCCGGGGTCCGGGTCTGGTCTGTGGGTTTGTGTGGGGTCTGTCGTCTGTCTCTGTCTGTGGTTCGTGAGAACCTACCACGGAGCCGCGTAGCGGCGACCGCCAGAGAGGGCAAGCGTAGCGCCGCCCGAACGGCCGCCGCGCGCGCTTCGACAAAAGCGCGCGGCGGGGCCTCTCCGTCAAGCAGGTGAGCGCAGCGAACACCATGAAGGGGCGGCGCGGTGGCGACAGCCGGAGCCGCGCGCCGTCCCCGACCAACGCGCCCGGCCCAGCGGGGGCCGCCGGCGCAAGGGGGGCAAAGCGGCGGAGTGGCATCCGGCAACCCGAAGGGCGGCGGCGCGCGGCAGGGCGCGGGGCGGGGGTCCCCGCGCCCACAGAAGCCGCGCCGTAAAGGCCGCCGTGCTGTTGCCCCCCAGGAAGGTTTGCCCCCCTGCCGGATTCCTTGCTTGAAGGGGGGACGCCCGGAAAGGGGGGTGCAGGGGGGAAAACCTGGCGGGGGGAAACAGCATTGCCGGGGCCGCCCGCCGCGTCTTGGAGGGAGCCGCCTTGCGGCGACCGTTCAACCGCGCGAAGCGCGACCGCTGGCCGCCGGAAAGCACTTGGCCGGGACGGACGGCGTAGCCGGCCGCGCCCGGCGAAGTGCGGGCGGCCTCTTGGGGGGCCGGTGCTGGTGTGGCGTGTGCCGCCGTCGCCGAAAGGGCGCGGTAGGCCGGCGGCGTGGAGGGCGTCGCCTGATTCGTAGAACGGAGCGACGGCGCGCCCCGCGCGCCGGGAACGGTCGGCGTCTTCGCCGTCCGTTCAGCGCAGCCGCCGAAGGCGGGCAGGCGTCGCCCGGAGCAGAGCCGGACCCGCGCACGTCGGCGCAAGGCACGCGACACACGAGCAGCGGCCGGGGTAAATGGAAGCGCCGCCGGCCGATCACGTTTGCCGACACGTTCAACGCAATCCGGCGGCGCACCGCATCAGCGTAGGGGCTGGCGCGTGCCGTGGCCTTTCGTAGCACGGCGCGTGACAGCCCCGGAGCGTAACACGCGCCCCCGCCGGAGCGCGCCCGGCGCGCGTAGGTGGGGGTGGACTGGCGCGGCGGGTGCGTAAGCAGCCGCCGTGACAGGCCGGGGGGACACGGCGAAGAGCGAGCGCAGAGGGACGGCGCAACGTAGCGATTGGCGCGGCGCGTGCGGCCGTAGGCAAGCACGCGGCGTGACAAGCGCGGAGTGTAGCCGGACCGCGTAGCGAGCGGGGGCAGGCACGGCGCGGCGTGTGCGTAAGCAGACGCCGTGACGGGCCGGGGCACGGGCAACCGCGCAAGGCCGGCGGTAGCCGGCCGGGGATCGCCCGGCGGTGGCGTGGGTCAGTTCGCCGCGTTCAGTCGCCGGGGCTGGTAGGTCGGTTTGGGTTTGTCGTAGACAATCTCCGGGTCGGCCTCGTGTATGCGGAGCCGGGCAAGCGCCGCGCCACGGTAGAGGGCATTCCCGGCAAACTCCCCCGCCCGAATGTCAATGCGAGTGCCGCCGCCTTCCTCTTCGGTTCCCGTCATTGAACATGCGGCCTTGGCAAGCGTTTCGAGGATCGCCGTCTTGACTTCCTCCGCCGTGCGGCCGATGCCGTCCGGGTTGCCGTGTTTCTCCCGCATGGCCTTTTCGACGCCGGCAAGGATCATCTGATACCAGTAGACTTGAGCGCATTCCGCCGCGTCAAACCAGTCCAGCGAGAACCATTCACCGTGTACCAGGACAACCGCGCCGCGCGCGCCGGATGGAAACGGGCAACGCGACGGGAGTAGGCGCAACACTTCGGGCAAGTGCGATTCGCGGGCCGCAAGGGCGGCGCTCGCGGCGGCATCGGCGGCGGGCGGTGTCGCCGGGGAGCCGTCCGCGTCAACCGGAATGACGGTCATTTCGGGCCAGCCCGTGACGCGGCCGAAGTTCATGGCCGTGACGGCGGCAAGAACCTGTTCCCGGAGTCGGGTTTCTTCCTGCTTCTCCAAGTCCGCGATGTGGGCCTTGAGCATCCGATAGAGGAATTGCGTCTTCGGGTAAAGGGCTTGCTCGTGGGCCAGCGGGCGGAAGCGGTTGCGGAACTCTTCCAGCGTGGCGGAAGAGTACTCGCCCAGCCGTTCCCATAGGCCGATGAAAAGGTTGTGGTAGATCGCCCGCCAGTCGTTGCGCGTGTCCCGGACAAGGACTTCCGACACCTTCGACGTGGCGTAGATTTCCAGCGCCAGCGGTAGCCGGTCGCCGCGTTCCGATTCGCTGACTTGCCCCTTGAGCGCGACAACGCCGTCAGCAATCAGGGGCGAGAAGTATTCGGCATCGTAGCGCGGCAGGTGGCCGATTTGCCGGCCGCCTCGGGTGAACACCGCAACGGCGTTCGGATCGAAGGGATTGTCCGGGTCCCGGTCGAAAAACACTTCCGGGGAGTTCAGCCCCTTGGCGCCGTCATGGTATTGAATGCCGACAATCCAGGTATCGAGCCGGCCAAACCGTTGAAAGAGTTCCCGCTTTGTTTCGATCATGATCGTTCCTCCCGTTTCAAGTTATGTCCGCCGTCGCCGCTTGGTTCAAGGCAAGCAGGCGTTCAAGGATCGCTTCGTCTGGCAGGTCGGCGGGCCAGCCGTAGGCGGCGGCGACCGCCGCGTCAAGCCGGGCGTGACAGTCGGCAAGCCAAGGCGGGCGCTCGTTGTAGAGCTTCGTCAACGTGCGTTCCTTCAACCGGGCCGCGCAGTCGGCGTCACGCGCCACAAGGCGCGGATAGCGCACGGTGCCGACCTTGAACGCGCCCCGGTCCGTCACCGTCGCCGGGTCAATGTAGCGGTGCCACGGGCCGCCGACCGTGCCGGGGAACTCCAAGACTTCCGGGCGCGTCCAATCCGGCGGCGTCAACCAGGTTTCCCGGCGTTCGTTCAGTTCCTTGGCGGCGGTGGCAATCGCCGCGTCGCGTTCGGCCTGGGCCTCCGGGAAAGGGAACGTCTCAAAGCAGGTGGTCGGCGTGTAGCGGAAGCCGCTTTCCTTCTCCCGGAGTTGTGTCCCCTGAGAGAGTGACCAGACTTCATGCGTGCGTGAGTGCAGAACGCCGAAGGAGTAGTCATCCGAACGGGCGAAAACGACAACGGCACAGTCGGGATAGACGGGCGGCGTGAGCCAACAGAAGAAGCGATGCTTCGACACGCGGGGAGTTGCGACGAAACGCGGCAGCGGGGCAATAGCCGCCGACAGTTCGGGGCGGGTGCGCCAGTGCATCCACCATGTCTTGATTGCGTCGGCGTCTTCCGTGGCGATTCTCTCCGGTTGAACAACGGTGCGGACGTGGGCGAATGGCCGTTCGTACTGCATGGCATCCGATTCCGGCAACCGGGCAAAGTCAATGATCCAAACGCCCCGGCCCTTTGTGGACAGGTCCGAAGCGTTGACGTAGGGAAACATAACGTCACTGTTCGGGCGGCCGTTCGGGTTGCCCCCGCAAGTCAACAGGGCAAGCGAGTCCGCCGCCGGAAGATCGAAGGAGCCGCGTTTGATATTCCCCTGAAATGCGATGCCTTGATTCCGTGAGCGTGAGGCGGCGGCCGTCACGTCGGTTCCGGCTGTCAGGTTGGCATTGATAGCCGACACGGAAGCCCCGTCGAGTGTGCGCGACGCCTCTTCCTTGGCGTCAAAGGCAATCATGGAAACATGCACAACCGCGCCGTCGAGCATCCACGGTCGGTCTGTCATGGCCCAGAAGATTTCCCCCGTGTCCTTGATGCGTTGAAGAACCTTCCGATTGGTGCCGCCCCGGATGCCTTGCGTTGCCAGTAGTCCGGCGCGCTTGCAGTTCCCGGTGGCGATGTGGGCACGGGCCTTCTCAAACCAGTAGCAGCAAAGGTCGGGGCGGCCTCCAAGGCGGTCTTGATAGAGCCGGAACAGGCGCTTGCAGTAGTCTTCGCCAAGCTCGCCGCGCATGAAGCGGGAGCCAAGGAACGGCGGGTTGCCGATGATGAAGTCAACCTTCGGCCAGTCGGGTTCGGTGCCGTCGGGGGCAAGGATCGAATCCATGCGGCGGATGTTGTCGGTAAGGGGCCGCAAGATGGGGCTGTCAGGGAAGCCGAAGCCGTTGGCGCGAATCCATTGAAGCCAGCCAATCCATACGGTCATCTGTGCAAGGTCGTGGGCGTAGGCGTTCGTTTCGATGCCGTAGAGCTGCAAGGGGCTGACGCCGGGAAGGTAGGAGCCTAACCCGTGTTCGCCTGGGAAGGTGACGGCGGCCTCTTTCTCCAAGTCCTTCAGGCGGAGCAAGGCGACATAGAGGAAGTTCCCGGAGCCGCAAGCCGGATCGAGAATCTTGACGGCGCGGAGTCGGGTAAGGAACTGGTGCAAGATGCTGTCGGCTTCGCCGCGCGCCTTGCGCATGGCGGCGGCGCTCAGGGGTTTGGCCTGGGCCTTGGTGGCGTCGGCGGCCGTCTTGCGGCCGGTGGTCAACAGGCGTTCAACGATTGCCTTTGTCTCCGCCCACTCCCGGCGAAGCGGGGCCATGACTACGGCGTCAACCACGAGTTCAATGTCTTCCCGGCTGGTGAAGTGCGCCCCCAGTTGGGCGCGGGTGTTGGGGTCAAGGCCGCGTTCAAACAGGGTGCCGAAGATGGAAGGGTCAACGGCGCTCCAATCGAGGGTTGCGGCGGCGGTGATGCGTTTCACTTCGTCGGCGGTCAGGTCAAGGACGGTGCGGTCGTCAAACAGGTTGCCGTTGAAATGGCGGATCGGTTCAAGGCCGAAGTCCCCGCCGGTCGCCATCGTGTCGAAGAGTTGCGCCAGAATCTTGCAGAAGCGGGCGGGGTCGCCGGCCGCTTGCGTCACGATCCGGCTGAACACCATATCGGGCAAGAGGCGGGTGTCTTCGGCGAAGAGACAGAAGACCAGGCGGTCAAGGAAGTGGGCGACGGCGGCCGGGTCAAGGCCGCGCGCGCGCATGGCGGCGGCGATTTCGGCGAAGTGCCGGGCGGCGTCCTGGGTGACGGCGGTACTCGTGCGGCCTGGGCGGAGGGCGTCGGGATCGTGGAAGACCGCCCGCATGATTTCGATGTTGCGGGGTTCGGCAAGGGCTTCAAGGGGTATGTCGTAGGTGGCCGAAACGGTGCCGGTGAAGTTCGTATGAATGACGATGCGGTCAAGATCGCAACAGAGAAGCAGGGGCGGATTTTCCAGGGCGTCCCGGTAGCGTAGAAGCTGGTCGTAGGCGTCGGTCAAGTCCTTGTGCTTGCCCTTGTATTCGATGCCGAAAGCGCCCCGCTTCCACACGTCCGCGAAGCCGTCGCCGCCGCCGTGCTTCGCCGCGCCCTTCTCAAAGCAAAAGCTGTCGCCGGTCGGGTCGGCGGTAACGGGGTCGGGATGATCGAAGACGCGGCAAAGGTCAATGAAGTGGGTTTGAGCGGCGGACCGTTCTTTCAGTTCCACCTTGCGCCACTTCGCTATGAACTCTTGTATCGTCATGGGGGCGGCAAACATAGCACGGCGGCGAATGTCAAGACAAGGTTGAACGCGGGGCAACGTCGCGCAACACGCGCCGCGCCGCCGCCGTCGGCGCGCCGTAGGCGTCGCCGGGCGGCAGGTGCGAGAAACCTTGATATGGTGCGACTTGGTTTGAATTGGCGTGATTCCGGTTGAATTGGGGTGAAGTCGCGTTGAATCCCGTGGGCGCGACGCTCGGTCAGAACGTGACCACTTCGCAGAACTCCCCCATGCGTCGGATGAGCGGTTCCCCACGGTCCGCGCGGCCTTGGTCGGTCATGCGGTCAAGGATCATGCGGCCGGTGCTGTTCAGCGTGCAGAGGATCGGCAACAGGTGGTTCGTGCGGCGCTCAAAGACGCCGTAGGCGGCCTGTTCCTGGGCCTCGGTCATCTTGACCTTGAACAGGTCGTCAATGAACAGCACGTCCGCCTTGCACACGCGGTCAAGCCAATCGGCCGTTGTGCCCGGATCGCCGAAGGCGGCGGACACGGCGACGCCCCAGCCCAGCCCGTCGAAGGCGGTGACGGTGCGGCCTTCGTGAATCAGGCGGCGGAGCAGTTGCCACACACAGCGCGTCTTGCCGGTGCCGGTCGGTCCGACCAGTAGCAGCCCCTTGGGGCCGTACTTCCAGGCGGTGACGGCGGCGAGTTTGTCCGGCGGGAGCCGGGCCGGGTCCGTCTGCTGGTAGAGGGGCGGGCAGAGGTTGCGGAAGCGCGCGGCGCGGCGGTCGCGTTCCTGCTGGCGTTGTTCCTGCATCCAGCGTTCTTCGGGTGTGGGTTCGGTGGCGGCGGCCGGCGCGGCGGAGCCGTCCGGCGTCGCCGGCGGTGGCGGCGGCGTGGGCAGGTTCAAGGACTTGATCACGTCGCCGATGGGGGTTGCGTCTTTCATGGGGTCTTGCCTTTCTGCCCGGTCAACGGGTCGTTCGGATCGCCGTAGTTCGCCACAACCGGCTTGCGGTCGCCGTAGGCGGCGGCCTTCGACATGGCCTTGCGTTCCTGGGCTGTGACCTTCCAGCGGCGGAGCATGGCTTGCCAGTTGTGAATCGGTTGTCCCGTGTTCGTGCGCCAGCCGCGCGCTTCGTAGTAGTCGAAGAACTGTTCGGCGTCGGCGTCCGCCATGCCGACAACGGCAGCATGGCCTTTGACGGCTTGGAGGGAAGGGACTTCCCGGCCCGCGCCAACGGCGGCAGGGGCGGGAGTGTCAATCTGTTCTTCTGTTCTTTCCTTCTTGTGAGTGGTCGCCTGTTGGTCATCCGTCGGGCGCGGGGTGGCCGTCTGCTGGCCGTCCTGCTGGTCGGTGGACTGGTAGAGGGACCAGTTACGTATTGTCAGCAAGGAACTTCGGTTGCCTGCCTGCTGGTCAATCTGCTGGTCGGCTTTGAGCCGTTGCAGGACGCGCTTGACCTTCGAGGGGTTGACGCCGGTGTCCCGGCTTATCGCGTTGCGCCCGATGATCACTTGCCCCGGTTGAATGGTCACGCGGCGGCCGTTGAACGTGCGTTCAAGGGGCGCGTGCGTGGCCTTCAAGAGCAGGTGCAACCAGACGTGAAGGTGTGCGCTGTCCCGGTAGTGCTCATGGTCAAGCAACTGCCGGTGCAGTTTGATCCAGCCGGCGGACATGGCGAGTTCCCCCGGCGGTCAATTCTCGGTGCCGCCGGAAGCGAACTTTTCCAGGTGCGCCATGACGGACGGCAACCAGACCAGGCGCGCGCCGCGCACCGTGCCGGGTTTCTTCAAGCTGGCGGTCCGAATCTTGTTCGCCTTGATGAGTTCGTAGAACGCGGCCCGCGAAAGGCCGGTGTGCGGGCAGTGCCCGCGCGTCGGGAGCCGAATCCATTTCGGCGGGAACTTGTCCCCGCCGGTGGCGTACTCCGCCGGTGCCTCGGTCAGAATCATGTTGCGCGTCATCGTGTGACCCTTTCGGTTTCGCCAAGGCTTCATTGCCTTGACTTCGGGGCACACGTTCGCACGTCGGGGAAAGACGCTGGTGCAGTATGATCTTTGCAGAAAACCGGCAAGCCGATTTCTGCAAAGGCGGGACGGTGCCGGCGGCGACCGGTCACGTCAGGGCGAGCGATTCCATACGGGATTCGATGCGGTCAAGGATGTCTTGGCGCTTGCGGCCGTTGATGCAGCCGCCGGGTTTGACGCGCTTGGATGCGTTGGCGGTGAAGTTGAACGGTGCCGCGTCCCACTCCGGCCGGGTGTGGAACTCCGCCGCTTCATCGTCAATCATGGCGCGGGCAACGCGCATCCAGTCCTTGACGGTGGCCTTGCTGAACGGCGGGAGTTTCAGGGCGTCCAGTGCCCAGCGTGGCGGGAGTAGGAACGCGCCGGGGTTCGCCAAGTCTTCCCGTTCATAGTGTTTCCAGTGCTTGCCAAGGGTGGCGAGAAAGACCCGGTTCATTTCCAGCGTGTCAATGATGCGCTTCGCGTAGGCCGTCGCGGGGTCGTGTCCGCGTGACCATGCCTTGCCTTTCAGGCCGTGCGAGGCCTTGGCATCCTCGGCAAGTTCAATGCTGGTCGTTTCCTTCAAGGCTTCCTGAAACCACTCGTGAGCGGGTGTCACTGTCGCCATGACGGGCCATGCAAGGTGTTTCCGGGCGATGGGCTTGAAGAGGTCCGGGCGCTTGCGGACGTGGCAGCTAAGCAGGCTGGCCGCGTAGATCGCAAGGAACGCCAGCGATTCAGCCGCGCCGGGTTCTTCGATGGCAGTTGACAGGCGGGACACAACGTCCATGCCGGTTTCCATGTCGCGGGAGTGCCGGGCCGTCGTGTCGAGTTTGGCCTGTTCGGCGTCAATCTCTTGCCCCTTGGCGGCAAGGTCTTGTTCCTGCTTCGCCCATTCGCGGGCCGTGGCGGCGGCGTCTTTGAGTGCGTCGGGGTCAATCCCCTGGGCTTTCAGGTGGTCGCGCTTCGCTTCGATGGCCTCCGGCGTGAGTCGGTCGCGGTACTCTTCGATGAACTTCCAGAACAGGGCGCGCGTCTTGCCTTCCGGGGTGCTTTCAAACTGGCGGCGTTCCTTGTCCAGTTGCCGGCGCTTGCGCTCGGTTTCCTTCGTCTTGGCGTCCAGTTCGCGCCGCTGTTCGGCCGTGTTTGCGCCCATCCAAGCGATGATCTTCTCAAACAGGGCGACGTGATGCGCGTTGCGGGGGCCGTCTGGTTCCGTGGGCGGGACGAATGGGTCCCAAAGGCGCAGCGGTTCGCCGACGGGCGCGCGGCGGCGCGCGCGTGGGCGGCGGGTGGTCTTCCTGGGGGTCTTGTTCTTCATGGGCCGGCCTTTCAGTTCGCCTTGCGGATCAGGTCCGGGAGCGCGTCCGCCGCCCGCCGCATGGATTCGGTTTCGATGTGCGTGTAAACGCGGTTGATCGCCTCGGAGTCGTGGCCGATGAACTCTTGAACGATGGCCGGGGAAATGCCGGCGTTCTTCATCAAGCTCGTGGCCGTGTGCCGTAGGGCGTGGAAGCTGATTTCGTTGACGGCGTGCCGCCCGCGCCGGCCGTGGGCGTCCGCCTTCTTCTTGTGGGTCTTCTTCTTCACAAGCCCGGCGTCCATCATGATTTCATAGAACTCGCGGGAGAGGGTCCCGACCCGGCCTTCCCGCGTCACGATTTCATGGGCGCGCGGGTGAAGCGGGGCCTTCGGATCGTCACTGCTGGGCAAGGTCATGATGTGCCGCATGAGGGGCGCGGCAATCGGGATAATCTGCTGGCGCTCGGTCTTGGTCGTCTGCAACCGGATTTCCCGCTGGGCAAGGTCAACGTTCTGCCACGTCAAGACGGCGAGGTCCCCCAGCCGTTGCCCGGTGTACAGGCCGAAGTAGATCATGCTCCGCCATTCGTCGCCGGCGTGGTCAAGCACGAGCTTCAATTCCGGGAGCGTGAACGCGCGGCGCTTTGTGCGGTGCCGGTTCGCCACGGTGCCGACAAACTCCGCCGGGTTGTCCAAGACAACGCCGTCCGCCCGCGCCGACTTGAACACCATGCGAAGGAACTTCACGGAGTGGTTGACGGACGTTGCCGACAGCCGTTCCATTTCCTTGTTGCGGAAGCCGATCACGTCCGCCTGGGTGATGCGGTTCATTTCCAGGTCGGCGCGGTCGCCAAGGTAGGCGATGAAGTCCGCCGACTTGATCCGGTAGAAGGTGTTTGTACTCTCCGAAAGCTCCGGGGCCTTGCGCGCCAGCCAAGCGGCGAAGTAGTCCCGGACTGCGGACGTGGGCAGCGAATCGCCGGTGACGTGGGTATAGATGCCCGACAGGATGCGGTGAAACTGGCGGGCGGTGCGCATGTTCTTCGCCGCTTCCTCCGCCTCGTTGGCGATGCGCTGGGCCGTCTTGCGGTCCGGCGTGCCGGTGCTCTGCTGTTTGCGGCGGCCGTCGGGCAGCGTGAAGCAGGCAATCCAGTTCTTGCAGCCCGGTATCTTCCGAAGACTTGCCATAGGTGCGCCTCGTTTCCCCGTCGTTTCGCCGGCCGCCGCCCGGCGGATCGGCGCGAGTCGGGGCGGGTTCCCGACCGCGATTTACAACAGGGTTTACAACATGCGGCAATGTTCGTCAACGTCAAAGACGTAGATTCCCTAGGAAACGCGCGGTTTCATGGGCCTATGGGCCGGACGGGGGTTCGATTCCCCCCGCCTCCACCAGGCTTCGTCCGCAGCGCAGCGGAGGACGAAGCCTGTCACGGCGAAGTTCGAGTCTGCGAGGACGAAGCCGGACGCATTGCCAACGCACGCTGCGAACTACGCCCGGGCAAGCCAGGACAAACCATTCCAATTACCGCAGCGCAGCGGAGGACGAAGCCTGTCACGACGAAGTTCCGCGATAGCGGGACGACTTGTCCGCCGTAGCCCCGCATCCGCGGACGAAGGCGGAAGCCGGACCCGTCGCGGCGAAGTTCGAGTCTGCGAGGACGAAGCCGGACGCATTGCCAACGCACACTGCGAACTACGCCCGGGCAAGCCAGGACAAACCATTCCAATTACCGCAGCGCAGCGGAGGACTATACCCGTCGTGGCATAGCCCCAAACGCCTTCGAGTCGGGACGATACAGGAACTGACCATACCATCTGCGCACAACTCATCGGAGGTGGCCCGCGCACTCCGCTGCGCGGGCATGCGCGCTCACAGCGCGCTGAATTGTAACCTGCCCAGCGGGCTTGTCCCCGTAGACTTTGTGAAGGCGGGCTTGCCCGCCGTAGGCCCTGCAAAGGCGGACGAAGGCGAAAGCCGGACCCGTCACGGCATAGTGCCACTGATTTATGGCAATTCAATTTCTTGAAACTGCTGCTTCGGGTGTCCCGTTGTTGAATTCAGAAAAATCGTAGCCTTGGTTGTAAATTTTTCCCATTTTTGCGAGTGCGCCGCAGCATCGAACACTCACCTCGTGAAATCGAAGTAACCGTTATGGAAACCCACTTGATCTTTTCTTTTGAGTTCTTTATTTTAGGCTGTGTAAGGAGCATAAAATATAAGCCGTTGCTATTTTAGCCCAAGTTCGACAGTTGGGGGATAAAACGAACTATTTTCGGGGGCGTTGAAGAAGAAAGCGCCCGAATAGCAGGGCTTTGATTTTTGAAAAGGCGTGTAGTGGAGACCACCCCCTTGCATCGGCCATAAGAAAACCGCGATTCTGTCGCCATGTTCTTGAGACGGAAT
>JBDHVC010000094.1:0-11933 GCA_039809495.1 Sandaracinaceae bacterium | reverse complement strand
CTCGGTCGTCGGCGTCGGCTCGTCGTGATCGCTCGCCGCCGGCGCCGGGGCGGCGCTCGGCGGCGACGCGGGCGCGGCGCTCGCCGGCGCGATCGCGGCCGCGGCGACCTCGGTCGTGGCCGTCGAGGCGGGCCTCGTCGAGGGCGCCTCGGCCTGGACCGTCGCGCTCGGCGTGGCCGCGGGCTCGCTCGGCTGGGACCTCAGGTACACGACGCCGAGCACGATGGCGGCGACGGCGATGCCGAGGCCGATCCACATCCCGCTGTTGCTCGCCGGCGCCGGCGCGGACTGCGCGAGCGCGACGGGGCTCGGCGCGGGCGCTTCGCGCGCCGCCTTCTTCGTCGCCTTCTCGCCCTCGGCCTTCTTCGCCTTCGGCTCGTCCGCCTCGGCCTTCTTCGCCTTCGGCTCGTCCGCCTCGGCCTTCGGCTCGTCCGCCTTCGCGCTCTCGGAGGGCGGCGGCGGGACCGACGCGACGAGCGCGCGGAGATCGACCTTCGCGTCGTCGCCCTCTTCCTCCGCGGCCGCGGGCGGAAAAGACGAGGGCCGCACGAGCGCGGAGAGCGCGCCCAGATCGAACTCTTCGTCTTGGGACTTCTTCTTGGCTTCCTTGCTCACGGGGCACGACCTCGGCGAAAGAGGGGTGAGGCTAGCACGGGCCTCACGCGTGGGATCACGATCCGCGAGCGGATGAGACGACGCTCGCGAGGACGATCTTGGGACGACCGAGCACGATCGCGCGGCCGACCGCGCCGCGGGCGCACGTCATGAAGGAATCCGAGCCCCGCCGCAAGAGGCGACGGAACGCGAACGGCCTCGATCCCGAGGCCGCTCGTCGAGCCGTCGTGCGGCGCGCTGTCAGCCGTGCTTCGAGAAGTAGCTCTTCGAGCCCTTCGGGTCGGCCTTCATGCCCTCCTCGCCCGCGTGCCAGTTCGCGGGGCAGACCTCGCCGTGCTTCTCCGTGAACTCGATCGCGTCGATGAGGCGGAGGTACTCGTCGATGTTGCGCCCGAGCGGGAGGTCGTTGATCGTCGCGTGGCGCACGATCCCCTTCTTGTCGATGACGAACGTGCCGCGGAGCGCGACGCCGGCGTCGCCGCCCTCCTCGACGAGCACGCCGTAGCTCCGCGCGAGCTCCTTCGTGATGTCGGCGATGATCGGGTAGCGCACGCCCCCGAGGCCGCCCTCCTTGCGCGAGAGCTGGTTCCACGCGAGGTGCGAGAACTTCGAGTCGACGGAGGCGCCGAGCACGACCGCGCCGCGCTTCTGGAACTCCTCGAGCTTCTCGTCGAACGCGATGATCTCGGTCGGGCAGACGAAGGTGAAGTCGAGCGGGTAGAAGAAGAGGACGACGTACTTCCCCTTGAAGTCCGAGAGCTTGACGGTCTTGAACTCCGTACCCTCGACGGCCTCGGCCTGGAACTCGGGAGCGGGCTTCTGGATCGTGACGGTCATCGAACACCTCCGGGCTCGCGCGGGCGCGAGCGAACGAGCGTCTCGCCGGCGTGCCCGGCGCACGGCTTCATGGAGCGCGGGTGTTCCGCGCGCAAGCGCCGTTCGGGCAGGTCGCTCGTCCGCGCCCTCGGGGCGAGCTATGCCCCGCGCATGGCGAACGACGAGCGGCCTCGCGAGGCCACGGACGAGGCGCGGCGCCGGCGCCTCACGACGATCTTCGGCTGGCTCGCGGGCGGCGCGCTCGGCCTCCTCCTCGACTACGCGCTCTACCTCCACTACGGCGAGGCGTTGCCCATCGGGCCGACGACCTTCGTGACCTTCCTCGTCGGCGCCTTCGGCGGCATGCTCCTCGCCGACCGGCTCGGGCCCCGAGGCTTCCGCCCGCTCGGCCTCGCGGCGGGCGCGCTGGTCGTGACGTTCGCCTGGATCGTGCTCGCGAGCCTGCTCTCGCGCTGATCGCGCTGATCACGCTCAGCGCTCGTCGCCCCCGCGTGGGAACGCGGCCTCGAGCATCCGATAGCTCACGGCGTCCTCCGCGTCCGCGTAGTAGCGGCGCCGCACGCCGATCCGCTCGAAGCCGAGGCGCTCGTAGAGCGCGCGCGCGGAGGCGTTGCTGGCTCGGACCTCGAGCAGCGCGTTGCGCGCCCCCTCGCGCCAGGCCCCCTCGAGCAGGCGCGTGAGGAGGGCGCGGCCGATCCCGCGCCCCCGCTCGCTCGGCTCGACCGCGACGGACATGATCTCGACGTCGTCGGCGACGAGCCAGCCGAGCGCGTAGCCGACGAGCCGCCTGCCCTCCTCGGGCGGCGAGGTCGCGATCCACGCCCGCGCGACCACCCGCTCGAGCTCGACCGCGAAGTCGGGCTGCTCCGAGGCGGCCTCGAAGGAGCGCCGCGCGAGCGCGTTCGCGGGCTCGACGTCCGCTCGCTCGAGTGGGCGGATGAGCGGCATCGCCTCCTCGTCAGCGCCGCGGCTCGAGCTCGATCGGGCGGTTCGGATCGAGCGTGATCGCGTAGTCGCCGTCGGGCTCCACGAAGACGTAGCGCATGTGGGGGAAGCGCTCGCGGATCCGCTCCTCGAGCCGATCGATGACGCGCTCGACGCCCGCGGTGTCGAGGTCGCGCGCGAGCTCGACCTTGAGCGCGAGCACGGCGTCCTTGGGGCCGAGGTGCATCGAGAGGAGCTGCGTCACGCGCCGCACCCCCTCGACCTCCGGCGCGAGCGCCTCGATCGCGTCCCGCTCGCTCCTCGTGATCGCCTCGCCGAGCAGGAGCGAGTGCGTCCGCTTCGCCAAGAAGAACGCGATGGTCCCGAGCAGGAGGCCGATCAGCGTCGAGCCGATCGCGTCGAAGCCGTGCCAGCCCGTCGCGTCCGAGAGCGCGATCGCGAGGAGCGCGATCGCGAGGCCGACGAGCGCGGCGGTGTCCTCGGCGAGCACGATCGGGATCGTCGGGTCCTTGCCGCCGACGAGGGCCTCGCGGATCGAGCGGCCGTTGCGCGTCTTCTGGAATTCCGAGAAGGCGACCGAGCAGGAGTAGCCCTCGAAGACGAACGAGAGGCCGAGCACGACGTAGCCGAAGAGGCGCGGTCCCTCGGGCGCCTCGTGCGCGCCGGCCAGGACGTCGATGAGGCCGTGGACGCCCTCGAAGAGGGCGAAGGCGCCGCCGAGCAGGAAGATGAGGATGCTGACCATGAAGGGCCAGAAGTAGCTCTCGAGCGTGTGGCCGAAGGGGTGCAGCGAGGTCGCGGGCGCGCGCGCGCGGCGCATCCCGACGAGCAGGAGCACCTGGTTCAGCGTGTCCGCGACGCTGTGCACGGCCTCGGCGAGCGTCGCGAGGCTCCCGGAGAGGAACGCGGCCACGAATTTCGCGATCGCGATGAGGAGGTTCCCGACGAGCGCCGCGACGACGACGCGGACGTTGCCTCCCTCAGCGTGGCTCGACATCGCTCCCACCCGATCGGGGCGCCTCGCCGCTCGAGGCTCGAGCGACGAAGGGGCGCAGCACGTGGACCTCGTTGCGCGCGCGGAGCGTGCTCAGCCACCGCGCGACGTAGGCGTCGACGAGCGTGACGTGGAGCCAGGCGCGCAGCGCCTCTCGGACCTCCTCGAGCGGCTGCCCGACGAAGGGGTGCGAGGCGTTCGCGTACGCGTCCGCGACGTCCGCGTCCGTGACCTCGCTCGCGCCCTCCAGGTTCGCGCCGAGGAAGTGCTCGACGATCGCGCGGCGTCGAACGATCGCGTCGAGCTCGTCGTCTCCCGCGTCGAGCCGCGCGAGGAGCGCGGCGAGCGCGCTCGCGCCGCCGACCGAGCGCTCGAGCGCGGTGCGCTGCGCGTCGAGCTCGGTGGGGGTGGGGCTCGAGGCGCCGAGGCGCGTCGCCTCTCGCTGGATGAGGAGCTCGCCCACGAGCTGATCGAGCGCCGCCTGGCGGAGCGCGCTCGAGGGCTCGACGTCGTGCGCGCCCGCCCGCGCGAGCGCGAGCGCGACCCCGAGCTCGACGTCCGAGAGCAGGACCACGTCGGTGCCCTCACCCGGCGAGCGCGCGCCGACGACGGCGACCAGCGCCTCGGCGAGCCGAGGCTCCTCCGCGCGCGCGCCTCGCGGCGGCGCCGCGCCGAGCAGCGAGAGCGCGGCGACGAGCCCCCACGAGGCTCGCCGCCCTCCCGATCGAGCTCGGCCCGAGCGCGTCATCGCCGAGGGCTCAGCTCGTCGGCTCGCCGCCATCGGCGCTCGTCGGCGCGGCGCCCTCGGCGGGGCTCTCCGAGGCCTCGCTCGACGCGCCCTCGGCGCGAGCTCTCGCGCGCGCGAGGCCCCTCCGCTCGCGGAGGAACTCCAAGAACGCGATCGCCGTGTCGAGCTCGCGGGCGGGGATCTCGTCGGCGAGCTCCTGGATGCGCCGCCGCTGCTCGACCGAGACCGCCGTGCGAGGCCGGCGGGCCGGGCGCTCCTCCTCGACGGGCTTCTGGACCTCGTCCGCCGTCGGGACCCGCCACTCGGCCCGCGGCAGCGTCTCGATCGAGTGCGCGGAGAGCCACTGCTCCATGCACGCCCGCAGGCGCTCCGAGCGGAACGTGAACCAGCGCTCGCGATCGACGGGGAAGGTCATCAGCGCGTCCTTGAAGCGCCGAAACGCGCCCTTCCCGTCGATGGCCGCCACGAGCATGTTGCGCAGCTCGCCCTCGTCGACCGTCGCGATGAAGCGCTCCATCCACCGGTACTGCTCGCGCGAGCTGACGGGCTCGACGCGGAGGTAATTGGTGTCGTTCGACACGCGCTCGTGCATCGCCGGATCGGCGACGCCGTCGACGATGCGGAGCACCTCGCCGGTCTCGAGCTGGAGGTAGGAGTGGACGGCGGGCGCGTTGTTCTCGAACGCGTCCTCGAGCGCCTCCCAGGCGATCGGGACCTTGCGGACCGAGGCCGTGTGGGTCTGTCGTTCGTCAGCCATGATGTCTCTGCGCGCCCCGAGCGCGAACCGCGATGGTAGCAAAAGGAGCGTCGGGGCGCGCAGGATGACGCATCCTCGCGCTCGCGCCCACACGAGGCTCGGGGCACGAGGCCCGGCGCGAGGCTCGCGCGGGCCGACGGGGGCGCGTCGCGGCACCCGATCTGGTATGCGTCGGGCATGACGCGTCACCTCCTCGCCATCGATCAGGGCACGACGGGCTCGACCGTCCTGCTCCTCGCCACGGACGGTCGCGTGCTCGCTCGAGCGTCGCGCGAATTCCCGCAGCACTTCCCGGAGCCGGGCTGGGTGGAGCACGACCCGGGCGAGATCTGGCGGAGCGTGCTCGAGGCCCTCGCCGCCGCGTACGCGAGCGCGGGGGAGCAGCCCGCCGAGTGCCTGGGGATCGGCATCACGAACCAGCGCGAGACGACGCTCGTCTGGGATCGGGCGAGCGGCGCGCCGATCCATCGCGCCATCGTGTGGCAAGATCGCCGCACGGCCGACCGCTGCCGCGCGCTCCGCGACGCGGGCCACGAGGCGCTCTTTCGCGAGCGGACGGGCCTCGTCCTCGATCCCTACTTCAGCGGCACGAAGATCGGCTGGATCCTCGATCACGTCGAGGGCGCGCGCGAGCGCGCCGAGCGCGGCGAGCTCGCGTTCGGGACGATCGACACCTACCTCGTCCACCGCCTCTCGGGCGGGGCGGCGCACGTCACGGACACGACGAACGCGTCGCGCACGCTCCTCTTCGATCTCCACGAGCGGGCGTTCTCGAAGGCGCTCGCGGACACGCTCGGCGTGCCGATGGCGCTCTTGCCGAAGGTCGCCTCGAGCGCCGAGGTGTACGCGACGACGAGGGGCGTCCCCGGGCTCCCCGACGGCGTCCCGATCGCCGGGATCGCGGGCGACCAGCAGAGCGCCCTCTTCGGCCAGACCTGCTTCGAGCCGGGCGAGGCGAAGTGCACCTACGGGACGGGGGCGTTCCTCCTCGTGAACACCGGCGAGCGCGTCGTCACCTCGAGCAACGGGCTCGTGACGACCGTCGCCTGGACCCTCTTCGGAAAGACGCTCTACGCGCTCGAGGGCTCGAGCTTCATCGCGGGCGCGGCCGTCCAGTGGCTCCGCGATCAGCTCGGCTTCTTCAGCTCGTCGAGCGAGATCGAGGCGCTCGCGGCGAGCGTTCCGTCCTCCGACGGCGTGGTCTTCGTGCCGGCGCTCGCGGGGCTCGGCGCGCCGCACTGGGATCCCGACGCGCGCGGCATCATCGCCGGGCTCACCCGCGGCACGACGCGGGGCCACATCGCGCGCGCGACGCTCGAGGGGATCGCCTTTTCCGTCGCCGATCTCGCGCGCGCGATGGCGGCCGACATGGGCTCTCCGGTCGCGCGGCTGCGCGTCGACGGAGGCGCGAGCGAGAACGCGCTCCTCATGCAGTTCCAGGCCGATCTCCTCGACGTCCGCGTGGAGCGGCCGGCGCACGTGGAGACGACGGCGCTCGGCGCCGCCTACCTGGCGGGCCTCGCGGTGGGCGCCTTCGACGGGCTCGACGCCGTGCGGCGCGCGCACCGGATCGCCGCGACCTTCGAGCCGAGGATGGCCGCCGACGAGCGACGCGCGCACTTCGCCCGCTGGGCGGACGGGATCGCCCGCGCGCGCTCGCGCCGCTGACGGCGGGCCTCGCTCGGCGTGACGCGTCGGCAGCGCGCCGTCAGCCGTCGATCCAGCGCGCGAGCCCGACGATCGGCGTGAGGAGCGCGCGCGCGATCGCGCGGCGCGAGTCGTCGGCTCGGATGAGGTCGGCGAGGCTCGGCCCGATCGCCTCGTAGGCCTCGACGAGGAGCTCGCCGACGGGGTTCGTGCGCAGGTGCCGATCGCGCAAGCGTCGGAGCGCGCCGATCTCGGCGGCCATCGGGCTGCCCCACGCGGCGGTGGCGACGAAGCAGGGCGAGACGGTCGTGAATTGGATCGGGGGCGTCGTGTACTCCGCGACCGCGATCGGGCTCGACGCGTTGCAGGCGTCGAGGGCGCGCACGGCGATCCAGTAGTGCGCGTCGAACGTGAGGCCGCCCAGGTCCACCTCGATCGGCTCACCGGGCGCGACGTTCGTCGGCACCTGGAGCGCCTCGATCTCGAGGCTCGCGGCGTTCGCGGGGCGCGCCGCGAGGAAGCTCGCGAGGTCCGTGATCGGCTGGTTGGCGTAGCGGACCTCGTAGCGGACGACACCCTCGTCGTCGCGGGGCGCGCTCATCGAGAGGTGGGCGTAGCGGTGGGCGTCGCGACGCTCGGGGTAGGCGGAGATCTCGAGCCCCGTGATCGCCTCGGGGGGTCGGTTGGTGAGGCACGCCTCGACGCCTTGGCTCCGCACCCGCACGCGCAGGCCGCTCGCTTCGTCGACGCGCAGGCGATCGACGCCGCTCCCAGGCGCCGCGCTCGCGTCGTCTCGGATGCTCGCGTCGATCGGGTGGACGCTCCCTCCGTCGTCGCCGCGACCCTCGAGCGAGCCGTAGCCGAGCGCCTCGCGCGCGCCGGTCGTCGACGTCTCGCCGAGCGTGACCGCGACGCGGTAGACGATCGAGGGCTGCCCTCGGTATGGGTAGCCGTAGTTCATGGCCCAGTAGTCCCACTCGCTCTGGCCCCTCGCGCCGGGTGGGCTCGTGGGCGTCGGGTAGCGCGCGGGGCCCCACTCGGGCGCGTAGTCGCCCTCGACGCCGACCTCGACGTAGACGAGGTAGGGCCCGTCGGGCCAGCCGTCGGGGACGCTGAACATCAGGCGCTGCGGCACGTCGCCGGGCGGCGTCGCGGACGTGACCGCGTCGAGCTCCGGCATGATCCGACGCGCGTCGTCGTTGAAGCGGGCGACGTCCGCGTGATCGTAGCAGCCCGGCTCGGCGCAGCGGCGCGCGTCGCGTCGCGGCGGGTAGAGCGAGGTGAGCTCGAGCGGGTAGAGCGCCGGCACGCCCCCGACCTCGATCGGCTCCGCGTAGCCTCGCGCGACGTCGGCGGCGGTGAGGTAGCGGCCCTTGTCGCTGTTGAACACCGAGGCGCACGTCACGGCGTCGAGGGCGTCGAGCTGCGTCGTCGCGTTGTCGAACGAGAGGCAGAAGTGGTCGTCGCGGGAGAAGTCGCTCGTCGTGCGCGACGCCCAGCCCTCGCTCGATCGATCCTGGAAGATCACGCGCGGGAACGGCTCGTTCCCCGCCGCGACGCGCGCGTGGGCCCACACCGGGAGCACGCCCTCGCGGCGGCCGTAGGGCCAGCGGAAGCCGCTGTTCATCTCGAGCGCGCCCGGCCGGTTGCCGATGCCGTAGAGCGACACCGACTGGGTGAGCGAGAGGGTGCGCAGGTAGTTGCCGTCCGCGTCGGCGATCCAGACCGCGATCTGCGCTCGCCGCGTGGGCGTGAAGCCGATCTCGAGGATGCGCTGCGCGCGCGCGGTCGCGGGCGCGGACGCGGGGAGCGCGAGGAGCGCGAGGAGCGCGAGGAGGAGCGAGAGGGCGCGCGCCGCCCCGACGAGGGGGCGCGGCTCGCGTTCGCGAGGAGGGACGACGGGCTTCACTTCCGGGCTCCGGAGGTCGATCGGGTGAGCGGCAAGGATGGCGCGATCGGAGCGGTCGCGGAAGCGTCGGCCCTCGCCTCGGGCCTGTGTTCGCTCACGCGCCACGAGGCCGAGGGCCGCTCGACCGAGCCGCGACGGCGAGGCGCGGACGAGCGCGCGGCGCGCTCGCGTCTCGACGACGCCCCCTCCGTTGGCTATCCCTCGCGCCGATCCGGTGTCGTCTAAAGGCAGGACAGTGGACTTTGGATCCACGAATGATGGTTCGAATCCATCCGCCGGAATCCGCCGAGGGCGCGAGGGATGAGCGACCGGAGCGCGCGCGGGACGCGCCAGGCCCGCCTCGCGTGGCTCTCGGCCGTCGCGGTCGCCGCGAGCTCTGGCCTCGCCGTGCTCCTCTTCGCCGAGGGCCTGCTCGAGCCGCTCGAGGGGCAGGCGCGCTCGCTCGCGACCACGATCGTCTGGGCGCTCGCGGCCTTCGTCGCGGCCGGCGCGGGGACGACCGCGTGGCTGCTCGTCCAGCGCGCTTACGCGATGGCGTTTCGCTTCGCGGCGGTCACGCTCCTCGTCGCGAGCGTCGTGCTCGCCCTGCTCGGCCGCGCGAGCCCGCGCAGCGATCCGCTCGCGCTCTCGTCGAGCGATCGCGATCCGATGCGGGAGGCGCGCCTCGCCGCGGGGGCGCTCGGCATCGAGCACCCGCGCCTCGGCTTCGCGCTGCCGCACCCGGACATGCCCTTCGTGCCGGCGCCCTGGGTCGAGCGGGAGGCCTACGAGCGTGGCGGCGAGCGCTACGAGCGCGAGCACGCGCTCTGGGCCTTCCAGAGCGACGCGGGCGATCCGGCGCGCGGCGAGGTCACGATCATGATCGACCTCTCGGCGGGGCGCTCGCTCGACGACGACGCGCTCGAGGCGCTGACCGAGAGCGCGCTCCGGCCCCTCGAGCAGCTCGGCTACCGCGCCGATCGCGGCCCGATCGTGCGCGCCGCGCGCTGGCTCCGCCGCGGCGCGAGCGCGACGCTCGAGGGGGAGGGCGAGCAAGGCCGACGCGTCGAGCTCGCGCTCGCCGTCTTTCGCGACCCGGACGGTCCGCGCGTGCTCCGGCTCGCGGTGACGATCGTGAGCCGCGCGGGCGGCTTCCACGACTACCTCGAGCGCCTCGAGCTGCCGGGGGGCTGAGGGCGCTGCGCGATCAGCCGAGGAGGTGCGCGAGCAGGACCTGGAGGCCGAGCCCGAGCAGCGCGAAGCCGCCCAGCGCGTCGAGGCGTCGACCGAGCACCGCGCCCACGCGATGCCCGACGACGAGCCCGAGCGCGCTCAGGGTGCCGGCGGTGACGCCGATCGTGACCGCCGCGAGCGAGATCGACGCCTCGAGCATCGAGAGCGTGACGCCCGCCGCGACGGCGTCGAGGCTCGTCCCGACGGCGAGGGTGAGGAGCACGCGCGGCGCGAAGGGGTCCCGCGTCCCGCGCTCCGCCGCCTCCACGCGCTCATCCGTCACGAACGCCTCGTGGAGCATCTTGAGGCCGAGCCCGGTGAGGAGCGCGGCCGCGATCCACGGGCTCCACGCGGCCACGAGCGCGCTGAACGCCTCGCCGAGGAGGTAGCCGGCCACGGGGGCCGCGACGTGGAAGCCGCCGAACGTGAGCGCGACGAGCGCGACCCGCCGCGGCGCGATCGCGCGGACCTGGAGGCCGCACGCGGCCGAGACGGCGGCGGCGTCCATCGAGAGCCCGAGCGCGAGGACGAGGAGCGAGCCGAAGCCCATCCGCGTTAGCTCGCACGGATCGTGCGCGGCGTCGATCGAGCCGCGCCGCTGGCGCGCGCCCGGGACGCGCTATCCTCCGGGCGGATGGCGAACTCGCCCGCGAGCGAAGCGAAGGAGCGCGTCGACGCGCACGGCGTCACGGCGCTCGCGTCTCGCGAGGTGGGTCGTGAGGAGGCTCGCGAGGCGGCCCGCGAGGCCTCGACGCTCCGCGGTGGTCTGGGCGCGACGCCCGCACCTTCGGGGGAGCGCGCCAGGAGGGCACCACCCGTGGTGGTGGATGAGCCCGCGCGATCGGCCGAGCCGCTCCCCGAGACGCGCGAGCAGGCCGCGCTCGCCTCCGACGGCTCGCTCCCGCTCGGCACCGTGATCGCCGATCGCTACGAGCTCGTCGCGCTCGTGGGCGCGGGGGGACAGGGCGAGGTGTGGCGCGCGAGGGACGTCGTCATCTCCGGGCACGTCGTCGCGCTCAAGATGTTCTACGACCGCGCGAAGAGCGACGAGGAGCGCGAGCAGCAGCTCCGGGAGCTGCGCATGCTCGCCAGCGTGAGCCACCCCTCCGTGGTGCAGTTCAAGGATCACGGCTGGTTCGGCGGGCGGCTCTGGTTCGTCATGCCGTGGTACGAGGGCCAGGATCTCGAGAGGGCGCTCCCGCTCGATCGCGCCGAGGCGCGCCGCATCTTCGAGCAGGTCGCCGCCGGCCTCGCGGCCGTGCACGCCAAGGGCCTGCGCCACCAGGATCTCAAGCCCTCCAACATCTTCCTCGCGAAGATCGCGGGTCTCGAGGGCACGCTCCCCATCCTGCTCGACTTCGGCGTCGCCGCCGCGGAGGACGAGATCCTCGTCGCCGGCTCGCCCGCCTTCTTCGCGCCCGAGCTCGCCAAGAGCTGGCCGACGCCCTCGCCCGAGGTCGGGCCCGCCGCGGACGTCTTCTCGCTCGCGCTGTCCCTGCGCATCGCGCTCGATCCGAGCGGGGTGCCGGAGGTGAGCGCCTACGACCGCGCCTCGCTCGATCGCCGCGCCGAGGAGCCGATCACGCCGCCGTCGGGGCCGGGCCTCGCCTACCTCGCGCCCGCGTTCCGACGCTGGCTCGCGCTCGATCCGGAGGCCCGCCCGAGCGCGGCGGACTTCGGCAAGGAGCTCGCCATCCTCACGGCGCCCGAGGATCGCCGGCGAGAGCGCGCGCGCCTCGCGCGTCGCGTCGCGCCTTGGGCCATCCTCACCCTCGTGCTCGCCGTCCTCGGGGGCGCCTGGGCGCGCCAGCGGATCGCCGACGCCGAGCGCGAGAGCGCGCGGCAGGAGAAGGAGCGGCTCGCCGCCGAGCTCCGCGAGCGAGAGCAGTCCGAGCGCGCCTCTCAGCTCGACTCGGCGCTCGACGAGGCCCGCGCGCGCGCTGACGCGTCGTCCGAGGAGATGAGCGCCGCGCTCGGTCGGCTCGACGAGGCCCAGCGCGCCATCGCGAGCGCCGCGGGAGACGCGGCTCGGCTCCGCGTCGCGGGCGAGCGCCTGCAGAGCGCGCTCGCCGAGGCCCGAGCGCACGCGGAGCGACAGCAGGCCGCGCTCGACGAGTCGGCGGCCACGATCACGCGGATCAGCGCCGAGCTCGGCGACACCCGACGCGGCCTCGACGCGACGCGCGCCGAGCGGGACCGGCTGACGGCGGAGCGCGACGGGCTCCGGCGCGAGCTCGAGGGCGCGCGCGCCGACGTGGCCGCGCGGGCG
>JBDHVC010000093.1:0-12402 GCA_039809495.1 Sandaracinaceae bacterium | reverse complement strand
GGCGGCGGCGGCTCGTCCGCGCGGGGCTCGATGGGGCGCGGCTCGGGTCCACGCGGCTCGGCGCTCCGCAGCTCCTGCGAGCTCCGCCCCGTGAGCCGCGGCGCCGGCGCCATCGTCTCGTCGGCGGGATCCTCGTCGAGCGCGAAGCGATCACCGCCAGGCGGCATCGGCGGCGGCGGCTCCGACGGCGCGGGCCGCGCCCCACCGAGCGGCGGGGGAGGCACCGAGCGCGACGCCGCAGGCCTCTGCGGCGCGCTCGTCGGCCTCGCCGCACCCCCGAGGGGTGGGGGGGCCATGCCGGCACCCCCCATGGGTGGTGGTCCCGCCATGGGCGGCGGCCCTGCCATGGGTGGCGGCCCTGCCATGGGCGGCGGTCCCGCCATGGGCGGCGGTCCTGCCATGGGCGGCGGCCCTGCCATGGGCGGCGGCCCTGCCATGGGCGGCGGCCCTGCCATGGGCGGCGGCCCTGCCATGGGCGGCGGTCCTGCCATGGGCGGCGGTCCCGCCATGGGCGGCGGTCCCGCCATGGGCGGCGGTCCCGCCATGGGCGGCGGCCCTGCCATGGGCGGCGGCCCTGCCATGGGCGGCGGCCCTGCCATGGGCGGCGGTCCTGCCATGGGCGGCGGCCCTGCCATGGGCGGCGGCCCTGCCATGGGGGGCGGCCCACCTCCCGCGCTCATCGTCGAGCGGCTCGGCGAAGGGCCCGCGCCCGCGAGCGCGGGGTTCTGGTCGAGCGTGAGGATGAAGTCGCCGATGTAGATCTTGTCGCCCATCTTCACGACGAGCGGCGACGTGATCTTGCGACCGTTCACGTACGTGCCGTTCGTGCTCTTCAGGTCCACCACGATGAAGCGGTTGTCTTTGAGCACGATGCGCGAGTGGCGCTTCGAGACGTTCCCCTTGGGCAGGATGATGTCGTTGCCCTGCGTGCGGCCGATCGTGACTTCGTTCTTGTCGAAGTCGAGCGTGCGCTGCGTTCCGCTCTTCTCGGTGATGACGACCTTGAACATGGGCTCCTCTCGGTGACGGCGGCTCGGATCTCTCGGAGCGCGCCGCTCGGATCGTTGCGCTGGGCTCGGCTCTCCTGGGCTCGACCCGGCGAGGACGGCCATCGACGACGAGGGCCATTGAACGAAGGACCAGCCCGAGGGTCAAGAGCGGATCGCGCGCCTCGACGTCGATCTCCGCCGCGCTCGGGTGCGGCGGGCTCGGCGCGGGCGCCCGAGCCCGCGGCGCGCGCCGTCACGCGATGAGCTCGAGGCCCGGCGGCAGCGACTCCCCGAGGACCCGGCGCGTCGTCTCCGCCTCGAGCCGCTGGGGCTCGCGCACGAGCTCGATCCAGCTCGCGCGCGCGCCGTGGGCCTCGAGCCGCGCGATGACCCGCGCTCGCAGCGCCTCGTCGAGGTCGCGCTCACGGTCGCCGCTCGCGCGCGCGAGGAGCATCGCCGCGAGGGCGGCCGGCTCGACGGCCTTCCAGTCGAGGGCGAGGACGGCCTCGAGCCACGCCTCGGCGACGGGCCTCGAGACGACGGCGTGCGCGCTCCCATAGAACGGCACGCGCGCGCCGATCCGGCCGAGCGCCCACCACGAGGAGGGACCCTCGCCGTGCCTCGCGAGCCGCTCGAGGAGCCAGCCGCCCAGGCGCTCCTTGTCGGCGACGCTCAGGCGCTCGAGCGACGCGGCGAGCCGCACCATGTCCTCGTAGCCCTGCGCGCGCGGGCCCGCGGGACGCGGCCGTGGGCGCGGCGTCGGCGGGTGGAGGTAGTGCTCGAGCGCGGCGAGGATCTTCGACTGGCTGCGGGCGTCGAGCCCGCCCGCGATGCGCCGGTGGAGCGTCCACCACTCCGCCCAGTTCTGCGCCTCGGGGGCGAATTGCACGCCCTGATCGAAGAGCGCGAAGACCTGCTGGGCGCGCCAGTCGTCGAGCGGGTGGCCGAAGCCCGGCCGCAGGCAGAAGCCGACGAGGTTGAACCAGACCCGCTCGTGGTCGGCGCTGCGGCGCCGGCGCTTGTGGCCCGCGAAGAGTGACCCCCAGAGCTCGCGCAGGAGCGGCGTGGTCCAGCCCTCGCGCGGCCCGAGGATCTTCTCGAGGTCCTGGCGCAGCGTCTTCTGGGGCCTCGCGGCGAGGCCGGCCTCGCTCTTGCCGAACACGAGGTCGATGCGCGCCTTCGCCTCGCGCGTGCGCGGGTGGAGCTGCGTGATGCGCGCGCTCGCGCTCGCCTCGCTCTCCTCGGCCTCCCCGCGGAGCTGGAGCTCGAGGCTCCAGCGGCGCCGCGCGTCGCCGCCCTCGAGCAGGCTCATCTCGAGCGTGCCGATCTCGGTGAGCGTCGCGGCGAGCTGGACGCGCGCCTCCTTCGGGCGGTTTGGATCCGCGGCCCCGCGCTCGTCGTCGAGCACGGCCGCGATCGACGGGAGGGCGCGGAAGAGCTCGCGTTCGAGGCGGAGCGGGCGCTCCTCGTCCGCCGCGTCCGCTGCCTCACTCTGGGCCACGCCCGCGTCGGGCTCGTCCACGATCTCGACGAGCTGCCCGGCGCGCACGTAGCTCGCCTGGCCGATCGACGACGCGAGGTGGAAGCGCACCGGCTGCCCGAGGCGCAGCGCGAACGCGCGCTCGGCGAGCACGACCTCCTCGCCCTCCTCCGCGCCACGCGGGAGCAGGCAGACGGCGCGCTCGGCCGCGCCCCTCTCTCTCTCTCTCTCGCCGAGCAGGAGGAAGTAGCTCCGCGCCGAGCCTCCGCCGATGCGCATGCCCACGCCGCGCCGCGCGAGCCCGTAGGAGACCGCGCCGTGCGCGACGGCGAGATCGGGGTCGGCGCTCTCGAGCAGCCGCACGGGCGCGCCGCGAAGCCCCGAGAGCACCTCGAGGAGTCGCGCCTCGAAGGGCGCGGCGTGGAAGACGCCGCCGTTCAGGAGGACGGCGTCGGGGAGCGCCACGCCGTCGACGAGCGCGTCGCCGACCGCGTCCCTCGCGACGCTCTGGTGGCGCGCGATGAAGGCGGTGATGTGGCGCGTGATCGCCGCGTCCGCGACGAAGGGGAGGCCGAATTCGACGATCGCGCTCGCGCGCCGCTCGGGGCGATCGGCGAGCGTGACGCGCGGGAAGAAGCCCTCGACGAGGCGCGCCCGCGTGGCGTCGCGCTCGAGCTCGGTGGCGAGGGCGCGCTCGACGAGCCGGGCGCCCGAGCCGAGGACGGTGAGCGACGCGCGCTCGGGGGCGTCGGGCCCGAGCAGGCGCTCCTTCGCGGCGCGGCACTGGACGAGGAGCTGCGTGAAGCGGCCGCTCGGCAGCTTCTGGCCGAGGCGCGCCTCGGCCTCGCGCGCGAGGAGCAGATCCATGTTGTCGCCGCCGAGCATCAGGTGGTCGCCCACGGCGATGCGCGAGAGGCGCGGCCCGCTCTCGCGGAGCTCGACGCGAATGAAGGTGAGGTCGGTCGTGCCGCCGCCCACGTCGACGACGAGCGCGAGCTTCGTGTCCCCGACGGCGAGCGCGACGTCCTCGCGGCGCCCGAGCCAGTCGTAGAAGGCGGCCTGCGGCTCCTCGAGCAGGCGCACGCGGGGCAGGCCCGCGCGCTTCGCGGCCTCGAGCGTGAGCGCCCGCGCGCCCTCGTCGAAGCTCGCGGGGATCGTGAGGACCACCTCCTGATCCTCGAGCGGCGCGTCGCGGTGCTCGTGGTCCCAGGCCGCGCGGACGTGGGCGAGGTAGCTCGCGCTCGCGCGGACGGGCGAGAGCTTCGGGACGTCCGCGGGCGCGCCCCAGGGCAGGATGTCGGCCGTGCGATCGACGCTCGGGTGCGAGAGCCAGCTCTTCGCGCTCGCGACGAGGCGCGAGGGCACGCGGCCGCCGAGCGCGCGCGCGAGCTCGCCGACGACGAAGGGGGCCGCCTCGCCGAGCGCGCTCGCGTCGCCCCAGGGGAGCGTCAGCGCGCCCTCGGGCAGCTCTCCCTCCGCGGGCTGGTAGCGGACCGAGGGGAGGAGCGGGCGCGCGGCGAGCTCGCCCGGCGCGACGAGCTGCTCGATCGGGAAGAGGCGCGGCCGCAGGTCGGCCTCGCTCGCGTCGAGGCGCGCGAACGCGACGGCGGTGTGGGTCGTCCCGAGGTCGATCCCGACGATGAAGCGCGGCTCCGGCACCGCGCGAGCGTGCCCAGCGCGTCCGGGAACATCAAGCGCGACGTCGCGCCGCTCACGGCACGGATCCCTCGCCCTGACGCGCGCGATCCCTCCCTCGTCGGAGGGTCCGCCCCCAGACCCTCCCTCACGCCGAGCCAGCGTGCCTCGACGCGACGGACCACGTCGAGCGAGGCGCGCCGTCAGCTCGCGTCGAGGAGCGACACGAGGTCGAGGAGCTTGCGGACGCCTCGCGCCTCGAGCCCGGCGCTCGCGACGCGCGTCCGCGCCAGCTCGAGGAGCCGCGCGAGCTCCGCCTCGACGCGCGCCCGCGCGAAGGAGCGCTCGATCGCGGCGAGGGCCGCGAGGAGCTCGTCGTCCGTCGCGCTCGCGCGCCCGAGCACGCGCTCGACCACCTCGCGCTCCGCGTCGCTGGCGTGGAGCTCGTGCTCGAGGACGAGCGCCGTGCGCCGCCCGGCGCGCAGATCCGTGAAGCGCGGCTTGCCCGTCACCTCCGGGGTCGCGAACATGCCGTGGAGATCGTCGCGGATCTGGAACGCTCGGCCGATCGGCGCCGCCAGCTCGCGGAGCGCCGCGAGCCTCGCCGCGCTCGCGCCCGCGAGGAGCGCGCCGAGCTCGAGCGGGCCCTCGATCGTGTAGCTGCCGGTCTTGAGGGCGTGCATGCGCGCCACGTCGCCGCTCGCGCGCAGGTCGAGCTCCTGCCCGACGACGACCTCGCGGTGCATGCGGATGAAGCGCGCGACGAGCGCGGGCGCGGCGTCGAGGCCCTCGACGGCACCGAGCATGCGCTCCCACGCGAGGGCCGAGGCGAGGTCGCCCGCGAGGACGGCGAGCGCGTCGCCGAGGTGCGGATCGCCCACGCGCTCGCGCAGGAGGACGTGCACGGTCGGACGCGCGCGGCGCATCGTGTCGCGATCCATCCAGTCGTCGTGGATGAGGAGGTAGCTCTGAAAGAGCTCGAGCGCGGCGCCGATCCGGTCGAGCGCGGCGGGCGCCTCCTCGCCGCTCGGCGCGCACGCCTCGAAGCCGGCGAGGAGGATCATCGGGCGCAGGCGCTTGGCCGGGCGCAGCGTCAGCTCGCGGACGACGTCGAAGAGCCACGTCTCCCCCGACGCGAGCGCGCTCGCCTCGCGCGCGCTCACCTCGAAGAACGCGCGGAGCTCGGCCTCGACCCGCTCGCGCACGCCCCCGAGCCACGTCGCCCCGAGCGCGCTCGGGGCGCGCCCGTCGAGCGCCTCATCCGAGCGCGGTTGGGTCATGCCGCGCCGAGCCTGCGGGGCGGGCCTCGCGCTGTCAACGACGGCGTCGGGCGCGGCGAGCCTTCGCGTCGATCAGCGCAGGAGCCAGAAGAGCGCGCCGAGGCTCAGGGCGACGACGAGCGCGGCGAGCGCGTAGACCGCCCACTCACCGGCCGCGACGCCGCTCGGGGGCTCACGACGCGCGCGGCGGGGCTCCTCGGGCGCGGCGCGGACGGGCGCCGCCTGCTCGGCGCCGTCGACCGCCGCGATCGTGCCGGCCTGCGACGCCATCATCGCCTCGAGCGGCGCGGGCGCGCGCGCCCCGAGCGCCTCGCCCTCCGCGCGTCGGTCCGGCTCGCTCGGCGTGATCGCGTCCGGCGTCGGCGCCTTCGGCGGCGGGCAGGGCTCGTCCTCGAGCGCCTCGAGCGCGCGGAGCGAGGGCAGCTCCGGGTCCTCGAAGGCGAGCACCGTCCGCCCGATGCGCAGCTCGTCGCGATCGGCGAGCCGCCGCTCGCGGACCCGTTCCTCGCCGACGAACACGCCGTTCTTGCTCCCGAGATCGCGGATCGTCGCGCCGTCCGCGTCGAGCACGAGCTCGGCGTGCTCGCGCGAGGCGTCCGCGTCGCGGAGGGGCACCTCGACGTCCTCCGAGCGCCCGAGCACGACGCGCGCGGGGGGCCTCGGGAGGGGGATCACGCGCCCGGCGCCCTCGCCGTTGACGACGACGAGCCGTCGCTCCTCGCGCGGCAGCTCGACGCGCGCCGCCGCCAAGAGCCGCCGCGCGACGAACGCGGTGTGCTCGCGTGAGCCCGCGTCCGAGGTGGGCACGTTGGCGTGGAAGCGGAGCGTGAAGAGGCCCACGTCGACGTGATCGCCGTCGCGCAGGGCCTTCTTGCGCCCCGGCACGATCCGCTGACCGTTGATCCACGTCCCGTTGAGCGAGTCGTGGTCGACGATCGTGTAGTGGATCCCGTCCACCTCGATGCTCGCGTGGCGGCTCGACACCGAGGGGTGCGGGAGCACGACGTCCGCGGACGCGCCGCGGCCGATCACGATCCGGCCGAGCGCGGAGGTCCAGCTCGCCGCCTCGCCTTCGCCCTCGCCAGGCTCGGCCTCGGCGCGCGACACGGACACGACGACGAGGCGCACGCCCATACGAGCGAGACGCTCGGCCGGGGCCCGGGGATCGTCAACTTTTCGCGTCGAGCTCGAGGCTCGGTCGTTTTCTGGACACGCGCGGCTCGCATCGTCGATGTGTCGGAACGAACAAGGCTCTCGTCTCGGTCGCGCCGCGGCTCGAGGCACGCATTCGGGCGAATGCGCGAGCCGCCTGGGAGGCCCGATGCAGACGTCGAACGAACGAGCGAGCGAGCGCAGAAAGACCACCACCCCGCGGATCCCCGTGGATCTGCTGGTGTCGCTCTCCCCGGTCGAGCCCAAGGACGCCGACGCGCTGATCGACTCGTGGGCCGATCCGGCTGAGGCCTTCGCGGAGAGCTACGACGCCGACGCGCTCGACGTCTCCTCGCGCGGGCTGCGGCTGCGCTCCGCCGTCCTGCCCGACGTTGGCCAGGCGCTCTCTTGTCGCTTCGAGCTGCCGGAGACGGGGGAGCTCTGCGAGGCGCGCGGGCGCGTCGCGTGGTCGAACGACGCCGGCCGCGACGGCGAATTCGGCGTGTCGTTCGACGAGCTCGGGCCGGGCGTCTCGGAGGCGCTCGAGCGGTTCACGCTCGAGCGCGGGCCGACGACGCTCGACGAGGTGAGCGAGCCCGCGGCGAGCGCCCCGAGCGCGGGGGAGGAGCCCGCGCGTTCGAGCCGCGAGGGGAGCCTCGCGCGCGTCCACCTCGACGGCGTCGCGAGCCCGATCGACGCCGAGATCACGGGGCGCGACGAGCTGCGGCTCGACGTCGCGCAGGCGCTGCCCTTCCTCGAGCTCGGCCGCGGGGCCCTCGTCGAGTGCGATGGGGGCGCCGAGCGCCGCCGCCTCGAGCACGTCTCGCTGCGCATCGAGGGCGGCATGCCGACGCTCATCCTCGGGCTGGTCGCCGAGATCTCGTCCTCCGCGGGCTTCGTCTCGGCGCCCGGCGCGTCCGCGGACGCGACGCTCGAGGACGCCTCGCGCGACGAGCTCCTCGAGGCGGCGCTCGCTCCCGAGGGCTCGCCCTCGGCGCGCGAGGAGCGCGCGAGCGCGGTGGATGAGGCGTCGAAGGGCTCCTCGGGCCCGGCGCGAGCGCGCTCGCAGAAGAGCGTCGAGCCGGCGCTCTTCAGCGACACGGACGTCTCCTTCGGCGAGGGGAACGAGGCGGCCCTCGCGGCTCGCGCGAGGAAGCTCGACGAGGTCCGGCGCGTGCTCCTCGAGTCGCGCGACGAGGAGGAGCTCGCCTCGCGCGAGGAGACGGGGACGGAGCTGCGCGAGCGGCTCGATGTCCTCGGAGCGCGGGCGCGCGAGGCGTGGCGCTCGACGCGGGACCGGGTGGGCCCGTCGGCGGCGCGCGCCCTCGCGTGGCTGCGCGCGAGCGTGGTCCTCCTGACGACGCGCACGGGGCCGACCCTCGCGCGCGCACGGGGCGCGATCGCGGGAGCCCTCGCGCGGGCCCGGGCGTGGCTCGGGGAGCTCCTCTCCGAGCGGCTGCCCCAGCTCTCGGCGCGGCTCGGCGTCGCGAAGGAGAAGCGGCGCACGACGGCCGTCCCGCCCTCGAGCGAGCAGAACCTCACGCCGAGCGCCGCGCCGCGTCGTGCTCGCCGGGCCTTTGCCGCCGTCGAGGAGGAGGTCGAGCGCGCGCGCCCGCGCGTCGCCCTGCGCTGGGTGCTCCTCGCTCTCGTCGCGCTCGGCGCGGTCGGCTCGCTCGCGTACCTGATCGGCGCCTCGCCGAGCGAGCCCGCGCCGATCGTCGTGCCCACCTCGGTCGCGCAGGCCGCGTCGCCCGCGCCGAGCCCCACCGCGCCGAGCGAGGGGATCGCGCCGCCGAGCGAGGCCGCCTCCGCGGAGGCGCCGAGCGAGAGCGCGCCCGCGATCGTCGAGCCGCTCCCGCCGCCGCCTCCGACCTCCGCGCTCGGCGAGCCGACGACGGAGCACGGTCGGCTCCCGATGCCGGGCTATCCCTCGATCGAGCGCGCGAGCGCGAGCGCGGCCTCGAGCGAGCCGAGCGGCGCGAGCGCTCCTTCGAGCGCCGACGTCACCCCGAGCGCGCCCGCGGCGGCTCCGGTGACGAGCGGCGCGAGCTTCGGCAGCGAGCGCGTGGCGGGCGGCCAGAGCACCACGCTCCGCATGAGCGTCGCGCCGAGCGTCCTCGAGGGCCAGGCGAGCGCGGACGGCTTCATCGTGACGATCCGCGGCGCGCTCTCGCTCGATCGCGCCGCGCCCATCGCGCGCTCGAACCCCGCCGTCGATCGCGCCTCGATCCTCAACCGCGGCGACCACTCCGTCCTCGAGGTCCGCTTCGTCGAGGGCCGCAGCCCGGCGTACCGCGTCGCGATCCGGGGTCAGGCGGTCGAGGTCACGATCGGCCGCTGACAGCGCGCCTCGCTCGACGGATCCACGCCGAGAGCGCGCTCGTCACCGCTTCTTGCCGAGGTTACCGCGGGGCCTCGCGTAGCCCTTGGGGACCGACGGTCCCCGGGTCGCGTCGTGCGGAACGACCGGCTTCGCGCGCGCGCCTCGCGTGCCCTTACGCGTGTCCTTGCGCGTGCCGGCCGTCTCCTTCGAGGGGCTCGCCGCGCGCGCGCCGCGCGCCGGGCTCTTCCCGCGCCTCGCGCTCTCACGCTCGAGCGGCTTGGGCTCGGGCTCGCTCGCCGGGCGGGTGGGCGCGAGGCTCCCCTTGGCGGGCGCCTTCGAGCCGCGCGCGCGCGGCGGCTCCTCCGCCTTGGGCGCGCGCCTGAGCACGGCCCCGACCTTCAGCCGGCGCATGACCGCCGCGCGCTGGCGCGCCTTGTAGGCGTCGTGGCTCGCGTCGTCGAGCTCGTTGCGCTGCTCGGTGTCGCGGTCGACGATCTGGAATTCGGTCTGGGCGAACACGACGTGGCCGAGCGCCCAGGCCGCGGGCGGCGCCATCTCGAGGACGTCGGCGGGCACGCGCACCGGCACGTCCGCGACGAAGTGGACGACGCGGTAGGACGGCGCGGAGAAGGCGTTGTCGTTCGCGCCGCCGTTCGCGAGCTCGTCGTCGAGCGGCTGGAGCTCGTCCGCGAGCGTCGCGAGGTGGGGGTGCTCGCGGAGGTAGGTGCCGAGGTCGAAGAGCGTGTTCGTGCTCTCGCCGGGGACGAGGTAGTTGAAGGGGAAGAGGTGCCGCGTGAGGAAGGCGAGGACGGGGAAGAGATCGCGCGCGTCACGCACGACGACGCGAAAGCGCAGCTTGTCGTAGATGCGCGCGGCGTGGGTCTCGCGCTTGCTGAGGAGCTTCGAGTAGAGCGAGTCCTTGTTCTTCCTGCCGCCGACGAATTCGAGGATCGGCAGGCCCCGCGCGAGCATCCCGCCGATCACCCGATAGACCTTCTGCTCGACGAGGTGGAAGACGTCCTGATCGGAGATCGGGAGGATCGAGAGCAGCTCGCGCGCCTCCAGGTGGTGGATGACGTGGATGACCTTGAGGATCGTGCAGGCGCAGAGCTGTCGGTGGCCGCGCCCCGAGGCGATGAGGAGCAGCTCGCCGACGTCGGCCTCGGCGACGGGCTTGGGGATCGGGAAGTCGAAGTTGCGCCGCAGGTACGCGATCGCCTGGTTCTTCACCGCCTCCATGCGCGCCTGGCTCGCGGGGTCCCTCGGATCGAGCTCGTGCGCGACGAGGTACTCCTCGACGTCGCTCGGGGATCGGAACGAGACGCGCCCCCAGTCGATCACCGACGCGCCGAAGAGCGCGAGGCGGATGCTCTCGAGATCGAGGAGGTCGAGCTCGTCGAGCTTGCGGTAGCGAGGGAGGGAGAGCGCGTCGGACATGGGGACCTCGCCTGGGCTTCGAGCTAGGCTAGCGCGCCTCGCGGACGCACACCGCGCCCGCCTCGCAGGTGCCGACGGGTAGGGTCGTCGCGCGCCCGGTGACGTCGTCGACGACGCGCAGCTCCGTCGTCCGCCCGACCTGGACGCGGAGCGCGCCGGGCACGGGGCCGAGCGCCGTGGTCGCGTCGTAGGCCGTGCCCTGTCCGTCGTAGCGGACGTAGACGATCGCCGAGGGGCTCGCGCTCGGCGTGAGCTCGATCCGCTCGACGTGATCGCCGCCCTCGACGAGCTCGGCGAGGCGCTCGGCGCGCACGATCCGCGGCTCGTGGCCTCGCGCGACCGCGACGAGGGGCTGACCGACGAGGCTCGCGCCCTCGACGTCGAGCGGCGCGTCACCGAGCCGGGTCGGGCCGAGGTAGAGCGAGAGCCCGGGCGTCGACGACTCCACGCGGAGCGTCCCGCGGTGGGGCTGGCTCGCGTAGTGCCAGCCCGTGAGCCCGAGCGAGACGACGCCGATCGAGGCGAGCGCGAGCGAGCCGAGGAGCGCGAGGAGCGCGAGCACGAGGGCGCCGTGAGGGGCGCGCGCCGACCTCGCCTGCGCGTGGGCGGGCACCTCGCTCGGGAGCGACGCGCGCGGCGTGCTCTCGCGGGCCGCGCTCGCGCCGGCGGGCGCGTGCGGCGTCGTCGGGATGGGAGCGTCGGCCGGGAGCGGCGCCACCACGCCGCGCTCGAGGCCGGCGAGGGGCGCGGGCGGGGCGGGCGGATCGGAGTTCGATCGCCGCGCCATCGCGACGATCGCGGGCGTCACCGGCATCATCGACGCGCGCTCCTCGTCCGAGGGCTGCACCGCGGGCTCGTGCGGCTCGGGGAGGCTCCAGCCCTTCTCGGGGAAGAGCCAGCCGAGCATGCGCGCGAGCTGCTGGCGATCGTAGCCCGCGGCGCGCTCGTGGAGCATCTCGCGCAATTCCGCGCCGAGCTGCTGCGCCGAGGGCATGCGCGCGTCGAGGTCGATCGCGAGGCAGTGCATCACGACGCGATCGAGCTCGGGCGGGACGTCGGGCCGGAAGCGCGAGGGCGGATCGAAGCCGCCCCGCTGGATCATCACCGCCGCCTTCGCCGGATCGTCGGGCGGGATGAGCGAGCGCAGCGTGAGCATCTCCCACATCGTCACGCCGAGCGCGAAGAGGTCGGCGCGCGCGTCGATGCCGCGTCCGTCGGCCTGCTCGGGCGCCATGTAGCTGAGCTTGCCGATCGAGATCCCGCTCGCGGTCTTGATGACGTTGTCCGCCGCCTTCACGAGCCCGAAGTCGGAGACCTTGACCGCGCCCTCGTTCGAGAGGAGCACGTTCTGGGGCGAGATGTCGCGGTGGACGATGCCGAGCGGCGTGCCGTCGTCGCCGCGCTTGCGGTGGGCGTGATCGAGCCCGTTCGCGACCTCCGCGACGATGAAGAGCATCGCGGAGAGCTCGAGCTTCTCGTTGCGCGCGAGCAGGCGCTGCATCACCTGCGAGAGGCTCACGCCCTCGATCAGCTCGAGCGCGAGGTAGGGCTCGGGCTCGATCCCGAAGTCGAGCACCTGGACGAGGTTCGGGTGATCGAGCCGCGCGTTCGTGCGGGCCTCGGCGGCGAAGCGCTCGAGGAGCGACGGATCGCGCCGATATTGCGGCAGAATTCGCTTGATCGCGACCCTCTTCTTGAACCCGGCCTCGCCGACGCGCTCGCCCCGATAGACGACGGCCATCCCGCCCTGGCCGAGCTTCTCGAGGAGCGTGTAGGCACCGAAGCGCTCGGGGTTCATGGCGGCTCAGGGCGCGGAGAAGACGTAGGTGCCGCTCGGCTGCCGGCTCTCGGTGGAGAGCATCCGCACGCAGCGGCCGAACCACTGCTCGGCCTGGGAGCCGGCGGGCGAGACGCGCACGGCGCCGTCGATGACGACGGTGAAGCGCGTGCGCGGCGCGCCGTCGAGGTTGCTCCGACAGCGCTGGATCACCATGCGCTCGAACGTCGCGAATTGCTCTGGCGTCACCGTGGAGCGCGGCGCGCGAGGGCGCGGCCGGTCGCGGGCGGGCGCGTCGGCGGCGGCGCCGTGTGCGTCGCCCGCCTCGC
>JBDHVC010000092.1:0-13789 GCA_039809495.1 Sandaracinaceae bacterium | reverse complement strand
GCCGATCGCCGCCGCGGCGCGCCTCGCCGCGGCCGCGAGCGCGTTCGTGGCCGCCGCGCGGGCGGCGAGGCGGCGCGCGTGCTTCTTCGCGGCCGAGCCTCGCTTCTCCGCGATCGATGGGTTCGAGTCGCTCCCGATCGGGGAGCAGCCGTCGTGGTCACCCGCGCGCTGGCCCGAGATCGTCCGCGGCGCGCCCAGCCTGCGGGAGCAGCTCCGGCGCGCGCGCGCCAAGGGCGTCCGGGTCCGCGCCATCGCGGCCGACGAGGTGTCGAGCGAGGGCTCCGAGCTCCGCGCCGAGATGCAAGAGGTCGCCGAGGCGTGGCTCGCCTCGCGCAAGATGGCGAGGATGGGCTTCCTCGTCGCCGTGGAGCTCTTCTCGTTCGCGCACGAGCGTCGCTACTTCGTCGCCGAGCGCGGCGGGCGCGTCGAGGCCCTCCTCGTCGCCGTCCCGATCTACGCGCGCCGCGGGTGGTTCTTCGAGGATCTCTTGAGGAGGCCGGGCGCCCCGAACGGCACGAACGAGCTCCTCGTCGACGCGGCGATGCGGCACGTCGCAGAGGAGGGCGCCGAGCGCGTGACGCTCGGCCTCGCGCCCCTCGCGGGCGAGGTGCCGCGCTGGCTGGCGCTCGTCCGCGACTCGACGCGCGCGCTCTACGACTTCGAGGGGCTCCGGCGCTTCAAGGAGCGCTTTCGCCCGACGGCGTGGGAGGCGATCCACCTCGCCTGGCCGAGCGGCGGGACGATGCCTCACGCGCTCCACGACGCGCTCCACGCGTTCACGATGAGCGAGCCGACGCGCGGCGCGAGCTTCACGCGCTTCGGGCTCGCCACGCTCGGGATCCCGCCGCGGCTCGCGCGCTAGCGCTCGCTCGGCGCGGCGCTCGTCGCGGGGGAGAACCCAGAGCTGTGAGCGATCACCCACGCCGCGTCCTTGGGCGAAGCCCCGCGCCGCGCGGCGGCTGGCGGGTGGTGCGCGTCTTGTCGTACGCTCGACGGCATGTCGTTCGTCACCTCGTCGCGCCCTTCGGGGGCTCCTCGCCTCCTCTCGGCCACGATCGTCCTCCTCGTCGCGTCCGGCGTCGTCGGCTCCGGCTGCGACGATCGTCGCCCACGCCGGGACGCCGGCCCGATCCCCGGCGTCGACACGGGCGTCCCGACGAGCGACGCGCCGCTCACCTTCCGATGCACGCCCAACCTGCCCGGCTGCTACGGCAACATCGCGTACGTGTGCGGCGCGGACGGCGTCTCGCGGGTGAACGAGGTGCCCTGCTCGGACGCGTGTGATCCGGCGCTCGGCTGCGTGGCCTGCCGGCCCGGCTCCCGCCGCTGCAGCGGCACCGTCTCCGAGGTCTGCAACGAGGACGGCACGGGCTACGGCTACGGCCGCGACTGCGGCGCGTTCGCGGTGGAGTGTGGCAGCGACGGCTACTGCGCCGACGCCTGCGCGGACGCGGAGCGCACCAACTCGAACGTCGGCTGCGAGTACTGGCCGACGCCGCTCCCGAATTCGCAGGGCCTCGATCCGAGCCTCTACGACTTCCGCATCGTCGTCGCGAACCCGAACGACACCGCGGCGAACGTCCGCGTGACGCGAGGCGGCGCGACGACGACGACGGTGACGATCCCCGCCCACGGCGTCCAGGACGTCGCGCTCCCCTGGATCGACGGACAGAGCTTCGCGATCCCGGGCTCGGGGTGGAAGAGCTTCGTCGTCCAGGGCGCGTACCGCGTGCTCTCCGACGCGCCCGTGATCGTGAGCCAGTTCAACCCCTTCGAGTACTACAACCCCCGCGGCACCGAGGATCCGTTCACGGGGAGCGACACCAAGCACTCCTACACGAACGACGCGTCGCTCCTCTTGCCCGCCCACGTCCTCACGGGGAACTACGTCGCCGCGAGCTACCTGCCCCTCTCGATCGTCGACTCCGGCTTGTTCAGCGACACCCCCGGAGGCCAGCCCGGCTACATCTCGATCGTCGCGATCGCGCCGGGCACGACCTCGGTGCAGGTGACGACGAGCGGCAACGTCGCGGCCTCGGCTGACGGGCGCGTCCCAGCGACCAGCCGCGGCGGCTCGTTCGTCCTCTCGCTCTCCCAGGGCGAGGTCGCCAACATCGTCGCCGCGTCGCCGCCCGCGTGCGGCCGCGGCCGGCCCGGCTACCGCGAGGTGACGGGCTCGGGCGGCCAGCGCTACGCCTGCAGCGAGACCGAGTACGACCTCACGGGCACGCAGATCACCGCCAACCAGCCGGTCGTCACGTTCGGCGGCCACGCCTGCGCCTACGTCCCCTACTTCGCCCAGGCCTGCGATCACCTCGAGGAGCAGATGGCGCCCATCGAGACGCTCGGCCGCGAGTACGTCGGCGCCCCGATGGGTGATGGCAACCTCGGCACGACGAACATCGTGCGCGTCATCGCCGGCTCGAACGGCACCAACGTGACGATCGAGGGGTCCGGGGCCGGCAGCCGCGCGATGAACGCGGGCGACGTGATGGAATTCGAGGCGTCCGGGCCCTTCCGCGTCTCGGCCGACCACGGCGTCATGGTCGCTCAGTACCTGCGCGGCCAGTACGTCTCGGAGCCCGCCGCGGCGCGCGGCGATCCGGCGGTCACGACGCTCGTGCCGAGCGAGCAGTTCCGGAGCGACTACACGTTCATCCTCCCGACCTCCTACAACCCGACCACGCAGGGACAGAATTTCGTGCTCGTCACGAGGACGCCTGGCCAATCGATCGTCATCGACGGAACGCCCCTCTCCGGCGGATCGTTCGCGCCGATCGGGGGCTACGAGATCGGCGTCGTCCCGCTCACGGGCGGCACGCACACGATGACGTCCACCGAGCCGTTCGGCCTCGTGACGTACGGGCTCGGGCAGTACACGAGCTATGCGACGCCGGCCGGCCTGAACCTCGAGCCGATCAACATCCTGTATTGACCCGCGCGCCGCGAGGGCGTGAGGGGACGGGTTGACCGCGAGGAGACGGCGCGCGCTCGATCGAGCCGTCGAGCGCGTGCGGTCGAGTCGCTCGCGCTCGTCTGCCAAGCGCAGATGACAGCACGCCTCGCTCGACGTGATCCGCCCCGCAGAGGCACGCGAGTTCGGCGGGAGGGAGGCGCTGGGCAGACCCTCCGACAAGGAAGGAACAGCACGGATCAGGGCAACGGATTCGTGCTGTGAGCGACCCCCTCTTTCTCTCGTGCAATCATCCGTCGTTCGAAGCGGACGATCGATCGGGTACCGCTTGACAGGCGCTCGCACGAGCGTGTTTCATCCGTTCCGTGGTGGGGGCGTTGGGGATCACCGTGGAGGACGACGATGCGAACCCTGTCTGTCTGTCTCTCTCTCTCTCTCTCTAGCATCGCTCTGCTGAGCGCAGGCTGCGCAGCGGGCCCCTCGGAGATCGAGGTGAACGGCCGGGTCTACGCACTGACGGACATGCCCGAAGGGCCCGAAGCCGCTTCGACCGAACGACGCATCGAGGACGAGTCGTTCATGGTCGTCGGTGACATCCAGCCGCTTCACGAGTGGAACCGCGAGGATCTCGCCCTGGCTCTTCGTCCGGTCGTCTACGACGGGAGCGGTCAGCGCTACGTCGCTCGCTCGCCGGACTGGGAAGGGGCGGATGCGATCCTCTCGACCGGGGGCGAAGCAGGCGAGGAGCGGAGCGTCGATTGGCAGCGGCGATCGCGACGCTTGCCGGCCGACGATCGGGTGGGCGTCTCGGGCGAGGAACTCATCATCGGTGCCGATGGGCGAAATCGGGTGAATCCGACCACCGTCGATCCGATGCGTGCGAATCTTCGAATCGAGCTTTACAATGGAGCGAACTATCAGGGGCATTGTTCGGCGTCCTACATCGGCCCGTGGACGATCGTCACGGCGGCGCACTGCATTCTCCTCGATGGATTCCCCGTGACGAATCGGATCGTTTTCAAGCAGGCGCAAAACGGGTCGATCCTCCCCTACGGCTCGTACGACTGCCGGAACTACGACGCGTCGAGTTCGAACGACATCCTCATCAGCCACCCGGCGGGTTGGACGGGGAATTTCGCGTCGCAGACGGCGTTCGACTACGCCGTCATCGACACCTTCCCCTGCATGCCCCCCACGAGCAACACCTTCGCCGGATACCTCGTCAACAGCGGTTCGGCCAGCTACGACGTCTATGGCTATCCAGGCGATATCTGCCCCGGAGCACCAGCACCTGAGCGCTATCTGTGCGGGATGGCGGGCTCGGCGTACGTGAACGAGCACATGATCGAGTCGGAGCACGTCGACATTATCGCGGGGCAGAGCGGCGGGCCCTGGTATCGCCTGATCGACGGGTATCGAGTCGCTGGCATCACCAGCGGGGAGCGGACCTATTTCGATCTGTTTCGATGCGGGTTCTCTTCTTGTGTCCGCAATTTCTCTCGACGCATCGATGGCACCGTCGACGCCTTCATTCGAGCGACTTCGTATGACTTCTGACGTCGAAATCCGCAGATCCTCCATGATCCTCTTGGTCGGCGTGGCGGGTATCGTCCTGGTGGCGATGGTGCCTGGGTGCTCGTGTGAAACGTATTGTGATGAGCGCGGATGCGCCCCTCAGAGCGAGATCCGTTTCCTCGAGCCCGTCCCCGACGTCGAGGGGATCTCGATCGAGATCGTCCCAGAGCCGGAAGGGCGCGTCTTCACGTGTGATGGGAGCGACGGTTGCGGCTTCCTCCGGGAGTCCGGAGACGGCGGCTCGTCTTGGCTCGTCGGAGCGCGGGTTCCCACGCAGTTCGAGGAGGCCTCCCTCGTGATTCGCCTCGATGGGATGGACGTCTATCGAGGCCGAGCCGAGCTTGTGCGCTACTTCGATCCGCCTTCGTCCTGCGGGCGCGTGGAGTGTCGAGTCCCGATCCTCGAGGCGCGCTGACAGCGCGCCTCGCTCGCTGGCTCGCCGGGGCCGCGATGCTCGCGGGGGCGAGCTGTGGTGCACGCACGGGGCTCGAGGTGCCCGTGCCATGCATCGCGCTCGCGCCCGAGGGGCCGCCCCTCCGCGTCGAGCTCGATACGGAGCGGCGCCTCGGGCCGGTCGACGTGGTGATCCTCCTCGACGAGTCGCAGTCGGCTGGGTACTACTTTCGTGCGCTCCAGGCGACCCTTCGCTCGAGGATCGTGCCCGCGCTCGGTGCGCTCGACGGGGACGTCCAATTGTCGCTCGCGCTCTTCAACGATTTTCCAGAGGGTGATTGCGGGGAGCCGGCGAATCTGCCCTTTCGGATGCGGACGCCAATCGGCTCGTCGATCGAAGCGGTTGATAGAGCCTTGGCGGCTGCCTTCCCCTACGGCGGTGGCACCGATTCCGCATCGAACGTCGAGGGGCTCTACCAGCTCGCGACGGGGGAGGGCGTCGGCTCTTGGGTCCGCCCTGCGACCGGCTGCCCGCCGGGTACCGAAGGTTACGCGTGTTTTCGCCCCGAGGCGCTCCCGCTCATCCTCCACTTCGCCGACTCGCCGTTTCACAACGGCCCCGGCGGGAGCCATCCCTATTCGGACCCCGCCGCGTGTCCCGTCGTCGCGCCCTATGCGCACACCTACGAGGAGGCCGTCGAGGCCCTCCGATGGGTTCACGCGCGCGTGCTCACGTTCTATCCGAGAGGCGTCACGTCGGAGGCGATCGCGGACTTCGAGCGCCTCGCGAGGGACACGGAGTCGCTCCGGAGCGACGGGAGCCCTCTCGTCTTCGCGATGGCGAACGAGCCTCGGCTCGATCCTGTAGTCCCAGAAGCGATCGTCGGCATCTCGGACGCGCTCCCGGTGGACGTCGGCGCGTTCATCGTCGATGGCGATCCCACCGACGGAGTCGACGCTCGCGACCTCGTCTCGGCCGTCTTGGCGAGCCGCGCCGAGCCGCCGAGCGGCGTACGCGCGATCGATCGAGAGGGGGGAAGGTTCCTCGGCGCCGTGGGGGACGTGAGGCTTCACTTCGAACTCGAGCTGCGGGCGGACGCAGGCGTGCCGCCAGGGCGGTATCGGGTGACGATCGTCTTTCGCGCGGAGGGGCGTGGGGAGATCGGCCGGAGGAGCCTCGACGTCGTCGTCGAGGGCTCCGACGTGCGCTGTGGGCGTTGACGCGGAGCGCGCGCGCTCCGCGAGGCGACCCGCTCGTTCGAACGATGAAGCGTACGGCTCCGCTTGCGCCGCGGCCTCGAACCTTGGATCGTTCGGACCCCGAGCGTCGGCGTCCCGCCCGCCTCGGAGGGTCTCACGCTGGAGGATGCGATGGCTCGTAGGGTGTTCCGCAAGATCGGGGTGATCGGCTCGGGGGTGATGGGCGCGGGCATCGCGGCGCACTGCGCGAACGCGGGCGTGCCGGTGCTGCTCCTCGACATCGTCCCGAAGGACGTGCCCGAGGGCGCGAAGAAGACCGAGCGCGACAAGATCGCGGTCACCTCGCTCGCGAACACCAAGAAGGCCAAGCCCGCGCTCTTCTTCCATCCGTCGAACGCGCGCCTCGTCTCGGTCGGGAACACGACGGACGACCTCGAGAAGCTCGCGGACTGCGACCTGATCGTCGAGGCGATCGTCGAGCGCCTCGACGTCAAGCAGGGCCTCTTCGCGAAGCTCGAGAAGATCGTCTCGGACAAGACGATCGTCGCCTCGAACACGTCGGGCCTGCGCATCCACGACATGATGGCGGGGCGCGGCGAGGCGTTCCGCAAGAACTTCCTCGTGATGCACTTCTTCAACCCCGTCCGCTACATGAAGCTCCTCGAGGTCGTGGCGGGCCCGGACACCGACCCGGCCGTCGTCGAGGCCATCGCCTCCTTCGGGCGGGAGGCGCTCGGCAAGGGCATCGTCTTCGGCAAGGACACCCCGAACTTCGTCGGCAACCGCATCGGCGTCTACGGGATGATGGCGACGATCGACGAGATGCTGAAGGCGAAGCTCCAGCCCGAGGACGTCGACAACATCACGGGCCTGCCGATGGGCCACCCGAAGAGCGCCACCTTCCGCACCGCGGACATGGTCGGCCTCGACACCTTCGCGCACGTCGCGAAGAACTGCTTCGACGCGTTGCCGAACGACGAGGAGCGCGAGGTCTTCAAGCTCCCCGCCTTCGTCGAGGGGATGGTCGAGAAGAAGATCCTCGGCGACAAGACGAAGGGCGGCTTCTACCGCCGCGACAAGGCGACGAAGGAGACGTTCACCCTCGATCTCCAGAGCCTCAACTACCGGCCCAAAGGCGGCGACGAGGCCATCGCGAAGGCGACGAAGGGCCTCTCGAAGATCGAGGACGTCCGCGCCCGCGTGAAGAAGCTCGTCGAGACCGAGGGCAAGGTCGGCGAGGTCGGCTGGAGGATCATCGCGCGTACGCTCGCCTACTCGGCGCGGCGCATCGGCGAGATCACCGACTCCGTCGTCGCGATCGATGACGCGATGAAGTGGGGCTACAATTGGGAGCTCGGCCCCTTCGAGACGTGGGACGCGATCGGCTTCGCCGAGGCGACCGAGCGCATGAAGAAGGACGGCATCCCGCTCCCCGCCTCCATCGAGAAGATGAAGGCCGCCGGCGCCAAGGGCTTCTACGAGGACGGAAAGGTCTGGGACCTCGCGAAGGGCGAGTACGTCGCGCGGCCGAAGGACGCGCGCGAGTACACGTCGAGAGAGGCGCGCCGCCTCGGCAAGAACGGCGGGAGCGCGCCCGTCCTCTCGAACGACGGCGCGGACGCGTGGGATCTCGGCGACGGGATCCTCGGCCTCACCTTCAAGACGAAGGCGAACAGCATCGATCCCGACATCATCTCGATGATCCACCAGGCGGTGGAGCGCGCCGAGGAGGACTTCCGCGGCCTCGTCATCACCAACGAGGGCGAGCACTTCTGCGTCGGCGCGAACCTCTTCGGCGTCGTCGTGGCGGCGAACCAGAAGCAGTGGGGGGAGCTCCGCGCGATGGTCGACAGCCTCCACGCGGGCGTCCAGAAGATGAAGTACGCGAAGGTGCCGGTCGTCGCCGCGCCCTACGGGATGACGCTCGGCGGCGGCCTCGAGCTCTGCCTCGGCGCGGGCCACGTGCAGGCGGCGGCGGAGACCTACGCGGGCCTCGTCGAGGTCGGCGTGGGCCTGCTCCCCGGCGGCGGCGGCAACCTGAACCTGCTCTGGCGCGCGCTCGAGAACGTGCCGGCCGGTCAGAGCCTCGACACCTACGCCGTCGTCACGCAGGTCTTCAAGAACATCGCGATGGCGAACGTCGCGACGAGCGCGGTCGAGGCGCAGCACTTCGGCTACTTCCGCCACTCGGACGGCGTCTCGTTCGACAAGGCGCGCCTCGTCCACGAGGCGAAGCAGCGCGCCATCGGCCTCCACGAGGCGGGCTACCACCCGCCGGCCCCGCGCGCCTACGTGCTCCCGGGCGAGAGCGGCATCGCGACCCTCTCGATGATGGTCGACACGCTCGTCGCCGGCGGCTACGCGAGCGAGCACGACGCGCTCATCGCGCGCAAGGTCGCGACCGTCCTCTCTGGCGGCGTCTCGGGCCACACGCACGAGGTCACCGAGGACGAGATCCTCGAGCTCGAGGCGGAGGCCTTCGTCAGCCTGTGCGGCGAGCCGAAGAGCCTCGAGCGCATGCAGTACATGCTGATGAACAACAAGCCGCTCCGGAACTGACGGGCCCGCCGATCACGGCGTGGCGTCGAACTCGAGCGCCAGCTGCCGCGAGGAGACCTTCGCGCGCCGCCGCTTCGGCGCGCGCGCGGGGCGCTCCTCGGGCTTCCGCGCCCGCGCGGAGCGCTCCTCGGGCGGCACGACGGGCGCGCCGAGCCTCGCCCGCAGGCGAGCGAGCTTCTCCTCTCGGGTCTCGCCCGGCGGAGGCTCGTCGCGCGGCGCGCGGCGCTTGCCGCTCGGCGGGGTCGCGGCGAGGAGCTGGTTCGTGAGCGAGGACTCGCGCCGGAAGAAGCCCTCCGTGTGGAACGAGTCTCCGAGATCGAGGAGCTCGTAGTCGAGGTGGTGCACGAGCTCGTGCGCGAGCGTCCGCAGGAACGTGCGGAAGGCGACCGGCTGCTCGTTCACCGCCGTCCGCATCCACACCTCGATGCGCGCGCGGCCGTCCTCCCAGCGCGTGTAGAGGCCGTGCAGCTCGCCGTAGGCGCCCCGCGGGCGGACGGGGTGGACGCGCACGCGCGGCGTCGGCACGGAGAGCGCCTCGGCGACGACGCGCGCGATCTCCCGCGCGGCCTCCTGCGTCCCCTGTTGCGTGGCCGCGCCGAGCGCGCCGTGGAGCCGACGCACCTTCGCGGCGAGCGCGGTGAGCGCCTCCTTCGGTAGCGGCACGCTCGCGACACCGTCGCTCGCGGCGTAGATCCGCTTGTTCTTGCGCGAGAGGCCGTCGAAGTAGGAGAAGGGCATCTCGGGCGCGGATCATAACGCGTTTCCTCGCCGCGCTAGCCCGGCTCGCGACGGAGCGCGGCGAGCAGCGCCCTCGCCGAGCGCTCGCAGATCGCGAACACCTCCTCGAAGCCGCCGTCGTAGTACGGGTCCGGCACGACGTCCGCGCCTCGCTCCGGATCGAACGAACGGAAGAGGCGCACCTTCGCGCGCTCCACGTCGCTCCGCGCGAGCCGCTCGAGCGCCGCGAGGTTGCTCTCGTCCATCGCGAGGAGGAGATCGAAGCGCTCGAAGTCGTCGGGCCGCACGCGGCGGGCGCGGTGGGTGATCTCGACGCCACGCCGCCGGGCGACCTCGCGCGTCGTCTCGTGCGCCGGCTCGCCCTCGTGCCAGCCGCCCGTCCCGGCGCTGTCCCACTCGAATTCGTGCTCGAGGCGCGCGTCCTGGACGAGCCTCGCGAAGACCGCCTCCGCGGTGGGAGAGCGGCAGATGTTGCCGAGGCACACGAAGAGCACGCGGGTCGTCATCTCGAGGTCTCCAAAGGGGAAAGGATCGTGATCACTCGGTGACGAGGACGCGCGAGCCGCGGAAGCCCGTCTGCTCCGTGGAGACCCCGTGCCACCCCTCGGGCACCTCGGGCCACGTGTGCTGGTAGACCCAGCGCGCGTCCTCGGGGGCGATGTTGACGCAGCCGTGCGAGTGCACGATGCCGAAGCCCGCGTGCCAGAAGGCCGCGTGGAGGGCGATCGAGCCCTCGAAGTACTGCGTCCAGGGCACGTCCTCGATCCGGTAGCGATCGTCGCCGAGGTCGGAGCCCGGATCCGCCATCGTGTCCGTGACGAACTTGCGGCGGATGGTGAACTCGCCGACGGGCGTCCCGTGGCCCTCGACGCCGGTCGAGACGAGGGTCGCGTAGAGCGGCGTCGAGCCTCGGTAGACGACGAGCGTCTGCGAGGAGAGGTCGACGTGGACCCACGGCTCGTCCGCGGCGACGCCGCGCGGCGCGTCGATGCGCTCGGCGAGCGTGAGGTACCAGTCGCGCACGTACCGCTCGGCGCCGTCCGGGAGCACGACCACGTGATAGACCTGGTCCCCGACGCGCTCGCGCCTTCGCCACTCGACCCGCGCGAGGCGCTCGATCACGCCGTGGTCGGGATCATCGACGAGGCGCGTGACGTCGCCGCGGCTCTCGCGCACGAGGGGACGCGCGGCGCGGATCGCCCACGCCACGGGGAGCGTGTGCTCGGGGCCGAGCTCGACGCCCGTGAAGGCGCTCCCCGTCCGCTCCTCGAGCTGGGCCTCCTTCACGTAGGTGCCCCGCACGGTCCGCACGAAGCGGCGCCGCGAGCGCACCTCGACGCCGTTGCTCGCGAGGAAGAAGCCGTGATCGAGGAAGCGCGCGACCTCGCGGGGCGGTGGCGGCTCGCCGCGCAGCTCCCCGGCGCGCAGCCGTCGCGCCATCTCCGGCTGGTTCGCGCGCAGGAATTCGACGTAGCGCTGCCCGTGCGCGTCCGCGGCGCGCTGATCCTCGCGCGAGGGGAGCTGATACCACTCGGGCACCTGCTGCTCCTTCACGAAGAGGTAGCGGTAGGGGAGGTGGCTCTCGAGGTTCGGCCCGCGCGCGAGCTCCTCCGCGCTCGGAGGGCTCTCGCGCACGTCGATCCCTTGCCCGGCGCAGACGTAGCCGCGGGGGTAGATCGGATAGAAGCCGCTCCGGCAGCCCGGCGCCTGGACGGCGTCTCGGCGCAGACGCAGGTGCGCGCCCACGCGGACCCAGCCGAGGATCCGCCCATCGCCCGACGGCTCGCCGCGCACCGTGAGCTGCGTCCCCGTCACGAGCCCGTGGAGCGGCCACTCGCGATCGAGCATCGCCTCGTGCTCGGCCCGCAGGCGCAGGCGCTCGTCCTCGGTGCTCGGCTCGGGGGCGCTCGTCGCCTCGTCGCTCGCGACGGCCGAGGACGCCTCGGCGTCCTCTCGCGACGAGAGCGCCGAGAGGCCCCACGCGAGGCCGGAGGCGACCACGAGGATCGCGCCGAGGACCGCGAGCTGCTTCACCATGGATGCCGCGATCTAGCGCAAAACGCGCCGTGACGCGCACGAGGGCTCCCTTCGAGGTCGATTCTCGACGCCTGCCCGAATATGCTCACGCGAACGACTCACGCTGGAGGTCCCATGGACGTTCTGATCGGCCCCGACGTCTTCGTGAACGCATCCGTCGCGCTCGGCAGCCCACCCGAGCAGGTCGCTCGTCGCGTGCTCGGCCGACCGGGCCCGAAGCCGAAGACCACGAGCTGGATCCTGCACCGCGTCGAGCTGATGCTCGCGCAGATCCCCGACTTCAAGCACGAGAACGTCCAGGCGCAGCTCCAGCTCATCAAGGGCCTCGTCGACGTCGTCGAGACGAAGACGGACGAGCCCGACTGGACGAAGGGCCTCCTGCTGAGCGCCAAGGCGACGGGGCTCAAGCGGGTGATGACGGATCACCCCGATCTCGCGGACAAGACCGAGGTCGACGGCGTCCAGTTCCTCTCGTCGGACGCGTGGCTGGTCGAGGCGACGACGCCTCCTCCTCCTCCTCCTCCGAAGAAGGCGTGAGCGCGTGGCGAGCGACGCGCCCGGCGCCCGCGCGCGCCTCGCCTCGTTTCGTCGGATCTTCGTCGTCGAGCGCGTGAGCCTGCCGTGACGCCCGAGGGTCGAGCACGCCCGGCCCTCCGAGGCTTCGACCTCGAGCGCGCGATCGGCCCCGAGCGCCCGATCGTGGTCGAGGTGCCGCACGCGGGGCTCGCCGTCCCCGACGACGTGCGGAGCGAGCTCGTCATGACACGCGAGGACGTGCTCCGCGACGCCGACCTCTTCGTGGACCGGCTCTACGCGTCCGCGCCGCGGCTCGGAGCCTCGCTCCTCAGGGCGCAGCTCTCGCGCTACGTCGTCGATCTGAACCGAGCGGAGGACGACGTGAGCCTCGAGATCGTGCCGGATCATCCCGCGCCGCGGCCGACGCAGCGGCGGGGGGTCGTCTGGCGCACGACGACGGCGGGCGCGCCGGCGCTCGCGCGGGGGACGCTCCGCTTCACGGAGCTCGAGCACCGCCTCGAGCGCTACCACCGGCCTTACCACCGCGCCCTCGCCGGCGAGGTCGAGCGCAAGCGGCGCCTCTTCGGGCGGGTGCTCGTCGTGTGTGCGCACTCGATGCCGTCGCTCGCCCACCCCTCGCGGATGCGACACGCCGACGTCGTGCCGGGGAGCCAAGGGGGGACGACGACGAGCCGACGCGTGCTCTCGACGATCGACGAGGTCTGTCGCCTCGCGCGGCTCGACGTGCGGCACGACGAGCCGTACCGAGGCGGCTATACGACCCGCCTCTACGGCCGACCGAGCGAGGGGATCCACGCCGTGCAGATCGAGCTCAACCGCGCGCTCTATGTCGACGAGCGAACCTCCGAGCCGATCGACGACGGCTTCGCGCGCCTCGAGCGCGTGATCGAGGCGCTCCTCGAGGCCCTCGGCGCGGTCGAGCTCTGACGGCGTACCCGCGCTCGACGGATCACGCCGAGCGACGCGTCGTCAGAGGATCGCCTCGAGCGCGTCGCTCTCGCCCGAGCGGATCTCGAGGCGATAGCGGCTGTTCGCGGTCTGGACGTAGTAGATGTCCTTGCCGCAGACCTTGAAGACGCGCTTCACGGGCGTCGTGACGTACTCGTGCAGACCGTCCGCGAATTCGATGACGATGACCGCGCCCTTGCGCGGCGCACGCAGGAGGCGTCCGGCGACGGCGCGTCCAGATATCCCCTTCGCGGACGAACCCTTCGCGGGCGAGCCCTTCCCGCCCTTCGAGCCGGTGGATCGAGACATCTTGCGGAGAACGACGTCCACGATTCCGAACGCTAGCACGACGCGCGAGCGAGGGGAAGCGCTCAGCGCGCGCCCTCGAGCGTGAGCCGGAAGGACACCATCAGGCGTCGGAACCCGAGCGTCGGGCGGACCTGCGCGAGCGCCTCGCGCGTACAGCGTAAGAGGGCGTCGCCGTCGGCACGCTCGACGTCGGCTCGGAACGTGTCCCGTGTTCGGACCGCGATCGGCTCGGGAGGATCCACGGAGAGGACGACGTCGGCTTGGCCGCTCCGGGGAGCGTCGTCGCAGCGCTCCACGCCTCGGAGCGCGGACCAGACCGCCTCCTCGAGCCCGGGATCGCGGGGACAAGGGAAGGGGCCTGGGCGCTGGGGGACGCCCTCGCAGCGGAGGTAGGCGACGCGCCCTTCACGCAGGATGACGCGGCTTGACGGGCTCCGAGGCGTCGGCGTCGGCGCGTCGATCGGGGCGGCGTCGCGCGAGGGCTCGTCGGCGCTCGCCGCGCCGTCGTCGTCGCGAGCGTCGTCGTCGCGAGCGTCGTCGTCGCGAGCGTCGTCGTCGCGAGCGTCGTCGTCGCGAGCG
>JBDHVC010000091.1:0-13930 GCA_039809495.1 Sandaracinaceae bacterium | reverse complement strand
CCGAGGCGGATCGCGACGCCGCCCGATCGGCCGCGGCGATGGCCGAGGCGGAGGCGTCGCGGCTCCGCGCGCAGCTCGCGAGCGCCACGCGTGGCTCGAGCGCGAGCGGGGGCTCGAGCGCGGGCTCGAGCGAGGCTCCCCCCTCGACACCTCCCGAGGAGCCGGCCTCGGCCGCGACGTCGCCAGGCGCGAGCGCTCGTCGCGGGCGGCGGGGCTCGGGCGCGCAGGTGAGCGGCGCGACGACCGTCACGTCGGGGGATGGCACGACGCCGTGAGGCGCGGGCGCCCTCGATGACGAGCGCGGCGAAGCAGCGGATCGATCAGCTCCTCGTCGAGCGCGGGCTCGCGCCGAGCCGCGAGCGGGCGCGCGCGCTCGTGCTCGCCGGCAAGGTCTTCGCGGGAGAGCGGCGCGTCGAGAAGGCGGGCGATCGGGTGCCGAGCGACGCGGCGCTCGTCGTGCGCGGCGCCGACATCCCCTTCGTCTCGCGCGGCGGGGTGAAGCTCGCCGGCGCGCTCGACGCCTTCGCGCTCGACCCGCGCGGCCTCGTCTGCGCGGACGTCGGCGCCTCGACGGGGGGCTTCACGGACTGCCTGCTCCAGCGCGGCGCCGCGCGCGTCTACGCGATCGACGTCGGGCGCGGGCAGCTCCACGAGAAGCTCGCCCGCGATCCGCGCGTCGTGGTGATGGACCGGACGAACGCGCGCCTCCTCGAGGCGGGCTCGCTCCCCGAGCCGATCGATCTCGTCGTCATCGACGCGTCGTTCATCGGGATGGAGAAGCTCCTGCCCGCCGCGCGCGCGATCGCGCGGGGCCCTGCCGCGTCGAGCCCGCCAGGCCAGCTCGTCGCGATGATCAAGCCGCAATTCGAGGTGGGCCGCGCGCACCTCGCGAAGGGGGTCGTGCGCGATCCCGCCGCGCGACAGGCCGCGATCGAGCGCGTGACCGCGTCCGCGCGCGCGCTCGGCTTCGAGGTGCTCGCCGTGAGCGACTCCGTCCTGCCCGGCCCCGAGGGCAACCTGGAGGCGTTCCTCCACGCGTCCGTGCGGTGAGGACGCGCCGTCGCGGATCGTGCGATGCTCGTGCGATGCGTGCTTCGACGACGTCGCTCCTCGGGGCCCTCGCCTTCACGCTCGCGCTCGTCGGCTGCGACTGCGGCGACCCGACCCCTTCGGGGTGTCGCAGCTCCGCCGAGTGCACAGGAGGGCGGATCTGCGTCGATCGGCGCTGCGTCGATCCTTCGGGCGTGGACGCCGGGGTGGGCCCGGACGCGGCCCTCGCCGACGCACCGCTCGCGTGCGAGGGGCGACGCGCGTGTGGCTCGCGATGCTGCGACGAGGGGGAGATCTGCGGCGCGAACGTCGTCTGCTGCGCGCGTGAGGCGCTCTGCGGCTCGAGCTGCTGCGGCGCGGGCGAGGTCTGTGACGGGGCCATCTGCCGCATCGACTGCGGCCCGAACGCGCGCTGCACGGACGCGGCGGGCGCGGCGGTTTGCTGCGCGGACGGCGAGATCTGCACGGCGGGCCGCTGCTTCGCGCCGACGACGCCGTGCGAGGACTTCATCGACTGCCCGGCGGACGAGTACTGCGAGCCGCTGCTCGGGCACTGCCTCCCGCAGCCGACCACGCCCGAGTGCGCCGTCCACCCGAGCGGCGGCGAGGTGCTCCCGACGCTCCTCTGGCACTGGGACGGAACCGGCGCCGCGATGCCGACCTACAACCAGGTGATGATGGCGCCGATGGTGGCGAACCTCACCGATGACGACGGTGACGGCGTCGTCGACCAGAACGACATCCCCGACGTGATCTTCTCGACGTTCGCGGGCGGCAACTACTCGCGCGACGGCGTCCTCCGCGCGGTGAGCGGCGCCGACGGGAGCCCCATCTTCGACGTCGTCGATCCCGCCTATCGCGTCAACGGCGGCGCGCAGCTCGCGATCGGCAACCTCGACGGCGCGCCCGGCGTCGAGATCGTCACGTGCGCCTCGTCGCCGGACGGAATCGGGCAGCTCATCGCGTTCCACCACGACGGCTCGTTCTATTGGAGGAGCGACGATCCGCGCGTCCAGTGCACGCAGGCTGCGCCCGCGATCGCCGACTTCGACGGGGACGGCCACCCCGAGGTCTTCCTCCGCTACACGATCCTCGACGGGCGCACGGGCGCGGTGATCCAGCACCACGACTGCGTCGGGACGGGCGGCTGGGCGACCAACAGCCACAGCCCCTGCGACTACACGACGGCCGCCGACATCGACGGCGACGGCCGCCTCGATCTCGTGGGCGGCAACGTCGTCTATCGCTTCGACGGGAGCACCGTCTACGACCACCGCGGGGAGCTCAACGACGGCTACCCCGCCGTGGGCGACCTCGACCTCGACGGGCTGCCGGAGGTCGTCGTGGTCCACTCCGCCTTCTCGCCCGCGCCCTACCAGGGCGAGCACTTCCTGCGGGCGTTTCGCCGCGACGGCACGCTCCTCTTCGGGCCGATCGACATCAACCAGGGCCTCGCGCCGCCCGAGCACGTCGCCGCGGACACCGTCGGCGGAGGCGGCCCCCCGACGATCGCGAACGTCGACGACGACCCGGAGCCCGAGATCGCGCTCGCCGGCGCGTACGCGTTCGTCGTGTTCGAGCCGGACGGGACGCTCCGCTGGGCGATGCCGACCCAGGATCACTCCTCGCGCAAGACGGGCTCCACCGTCTTCGACTTCGACGGCGACGGCGCCGCCGAGGCGGTCTACAGCGACGAGCGCTGGCTCCGCGTCTACGACGGCCGCGAGGGGCGGGTGCTCTTCTGCGCGTGCAACACGACCGCGACGCTCTGGGAGTACCCCGTCGTCGTCGACGTGAACAACGACGGCCACGCCGAGATCGTCGTCGCGTCGAACGACTACGCGGGCGCGAGCTGCGCGCCGGCGCCCCACCTCGGCGCCTGCGAGAACGCGCGGATCGCGGCCGGCGAGACGGCGGGGACGCACGGCGTCCGCGTCTTCGCGAGCCCGGGCCGCGACTGGGTCGCGACGCGGCGCATCTGGAACCAGCACACCTACCACGTCACCAACGTCAGCGAGGCGGGCGAGATCCCCGCGCACGAGCCGCCGAATTGGTCGACGCGCGGGCTGAACAACTTCCGGCTCAACGTGCAGCCCGGCGCGACGAACGCCGTGGACCTCGTGCCCACGGACCTCGCGGTCGATCTCTCCGGGTGCCCGAGCCGGATGACGCTCCACCTCCGGGTGCGGAACGCGGGCTGGGCGGCCGCGCCCGCCGGCGTCCCCGTCAGCGTCTACGTCGAGGAGGGCGGCGCGTTCGTCCACCTCGCGCGCCTCACGACGCGGACGCGCCTCTTCCCCGGGGAGTCGGAGGCGCTCTCGGTCCCCTACGAGCTCGGCGCGCGCCCGCTCGGCGAGGACGTCCGCTTCCGCGTCGTCGTGAACGACGCGAGCGACGAGCCCTCGACCGACCTCCTCGAGTGTCGCGAGGGTGACCTCGCCGAGACGACGGCCAGCTGCGACATCCTGCTCTGACGACGGCGTCGAGCGCTCAGCGCGGCGGGCGCTCCGCCTCGATCACGCGGGTCCCGCCCGCCCCGTCGCCGCTCGGATCGAAGGGGCCCGTGATCTCGAGCGCCTGGATCGGGCCGCCGTAGAAGCGCGAGAGCCCGACGTCGATGCGGACGACGCGCCCGCCGCACGCGCGCGTGACGCCGTGCTCTTGCGGCGTGTGGCCGATGACCATCCTCGCCGCGTGGAGGGCCTCGAGCGCGCGGGAGAGCTCCGCGCAGAGCTCGGGCGTCTCCTCGCCCGCGTACCCGCGGAACCACACGGGGCTCTCCGGGCTCATGAGCCACGGCGAGGGCGGCCCGTCGGCGAGATCGAAGCGGCGCGTGTCTTCGTTGATCGCGTCGAGCCCGAGGCGCGCCGCGCGCGCGGTGAGCCCGCCGTGGACGAAGACGGTGTCGCCGACGACGATCGCGGTGTTGTGGGCCGCGAAGCGCCGAGCGTTCTCGGAGCGCGGCTCGAAGGCGCCCGCGCGACCGAGGGCCTCGGGCGGGAGCTCGCGTCGCGCGGCGGGGCTCGCCTCGCCCTCGAAGGCGGCGTAGTCGCGGAACCCGTCGACGGTCACGTAGCGGTAGTCCCCGGCCACGTTCATCAGCTCGTGGTTGCCGTGGAGCGCGAGGAAGCGGCCTCCCGCCTGGCTCGCCTCGGTCTCGAGGCGCGCGACGAGCGAGAGGACCTCCGGCTCGTCGTCGCCGCGGTCGACGAGATCGCCCGTCTGGACGACGACGAGCTCGCCGCCCGACCACCGCGCGCTCGCGTCGATCGCGCCCACGGCGCGGAGCACCGCGCGAAACGCCGCGAGGTCCCCGTGGACGTCGCCGATCGCGACGAGCCGCGCGGGCATCGGGTAGCGGGCGGGTGGGAGCGGCGCGACGTCGTCGATCGGGGCGAGGCGCGGGGGCGCGCTCGCCTCACCGGGGGGCGCCGCCCTCGCGCGCGAGGACGCTCGCGGCGTCGGCTCTTCGGCCGGTGACGAGCAGGCGCTCGCGGCGAGGGCGAGCGCGACGAGCGAGGCGAAGCGGAGAAAGAGACCGGCCGCGCTCGCGTGGCGCCACGCTCGTCGACGCGCCGACGACGTCACACGCCGACGATGGGCTCGAGGCATCGGTGGTGGGCGTCGAGGAGCCGATCGACGGCGACCTCGAGCACGTCCTCGACGACGACGCTCGCGCCGAGGACCTCGCCGATCACCTCGAAGGGTACCGCGTGCTCCTCGAGGATCGCGCTCACCCGCTTCAGGTCGTCGGGCGCGACGCTGACGACGATGCGGCTCGGCTCCTCGGCGAAGAGGCGCGCCGCGGGCGCGGCGTCCGAGGCGCCGCCGGGGAGGCGAACGCGCGCGCCGAGCCCGGAGGCGATCGCGCTCTCGGCGATGCACACGGCGAGGCCTCCGTCCGAGACGTCGTGCGCGGAGCGGACGAGGCGCGCCCGGGCGAGCGCGAGCATCGCCCGCTGGAGGCGGGCCTCGGCGTCGAGGTCGATGCGCTGGGCGGGCCCCGTGAGCCGCCCCGCGAGGCTCGCCGCGAGCTCCGAGCCGCCGAGGTTGCCTCGGCTCGGCGCGCCGAGGTGGACGACGAGGTCGCCGCTCGCTTGGAAGCCGAGCCCGACGCGATCGGCGAGGTCGGCGAGCTGGCCGACGATCGCCACGCTCGGCGTCGGCAGGATCGCCGCCCCGTCGGTCTCGTTGTAGAGCGAGACGTTGCCCGAGACGACGGGGATCGAGAGCGCGCGGCACGCGTCGCCGAGCCCCTCGATCGCGCGCGCGATGCGCCACATCGTCTCCGGGTTCTTCGGGCTCCCGAAGTTGAGGCAGTCGGTGAGGCCGAGCGGCTCGCCGCCCGAGCAGACGATGTTGCGCGCGCACTCGGCGACGATCATCGCCGCGCCGTGGTGCGGGTCGAGCTGGACGAAGCGGCCGTTCCCGTCGGTCGCGAGCGCGAGGTACTTCACGAGCGCGTCCTTGAGCTCGGCGTCGCCGTCCTCTCGCGGGCAGAAGACGCGGAGCACCGCGGCGTCGCTCTCCCCGGGTCGAAAGACCGTCCCGTCGCGGACGATGTGGTCGTACTGGCGCCAGATCCACTGGCGCGAGCCGATGTTGGGCGAGCCGACCAGCGAGAGGAGCGCCTCCCTGGGCTCGAGGCTCGAGACGTCCGGGGCCTCGTCCGCGATGGGCGCGGGCTCGCGCTGCGGGCGGTCGTAGAGCGGCGCCTCGTCCGTCAGCGCGCGCACGGGGACGTCGACGAAGAGCTCGGGCGCGCGCTCGAGGGTCGGCTCGAGCGGGTCGTAGCCGGGCGTCGCCTTGCACACGAAGCGGCCCGTGTCCGTGACGTGCCCGATCACGGCGTAGTCGAGGTCCCACTTCTCGCAGATCGCGAGCACGTCGCCCTCGCGGCCGGGCTTGGCGACCATCAGCATGCGCTCCTGCGACTCGCTCAAGAGGAGCTCGTAGGGCGTGAGCATGCGGGCGCGGCGAGGGACGAGGTCGAGATCGAGCTCCACGCCGTTGCCGGCGCGCCCCGCCATCTCGACCGTGCTCGACGTGAGCCCGGCGGCGCCCATGTCCTGCACGCCCGCGAGCGCGCCGGAGGCGAAGATCTCGAGGCACGCCTCGACGAGGAGCTTCTCGCGGAAGGGGTCGCCCACCTGCACGGTCGGCAGCTTCGCCTCGCTCCCCTCGTCGAATTCCGCGCTCGCCATCGTGGCGCCGTGGATGCCGTCGCGTCCCGTGCGCGAGCCGACGTAGAGGATCGCGTTCCCGACGCCCTCGGCCTTGCCGAAGAAGAGGCCCGCCGAGCGCGCGACGCCGACGTTGAAGGCGTTGACGAGGCAATTGCCGTCGTAGCTCCGATCGAATTGCAGCTCGCCGCCGACGGTCGGGACGCCGATCGCGTTGCCGTAGCCGCCGATGCCCGCGACGACGCCGCGCAAGAGCGCGGGCGTCTTCGGGTGATCGGGGCGCCCGAAGCGGAGCGAGTTCAGGTTCGCGACGGGCCGCGCGCCCATCGTGAAGACGTCGCGCAGGATGCCGCCGACGCCCGTCGCCGCGCCCTGGTAGGGCTCGATGTACGAGGGGTGGTTGTGCGACTCCATCTTGAAGACGGCCGAGAAGCCGTCCCCGATGTCGACCGCGCCCGCGTTCTCGCCAGGCCCCTGGACGACCCTCGGCCCCGTCGTCGGGAGCTTCTTCAGGTGGACGCGCGAGCTCTTGTAGGAGCAGTGCTCGCTCCACATCACGGAGAAGACGCCGAGCTCCGTGTAGCTCGGGCTCCGCCCGAGGACCTCGAGGACGCGCTCCCACTCCTCGTCCGAGAGCCCCATGGCGCGCGCGTGCTCGAGGCTCGCCGCGGGGCCGTGGAAGGCGTCGTGCGTGAGCGGCGCGGGCGCGCCGGGGATCGTCTCGTCGGTGCTCTCTCTCGTCGTGCTCATCCCACGTCCCTCGAAGGGCAGCTCGCCCGCTCGCGCGGCCGGGCGCTCGCGCGCGAGGGTGCCACCCTGGCCGTGGCGATCAAGCCGATCCGGCTCACCGCGCGAGGCGCGCCGCGCCGCCGGGCGCGCGGCGGCCGAAAAGGCGCGAGGCACCGTCCGCCTCGTGGCGAACGATGCCTCGTCCTCGTGCGGCGCGGGGCCGAGGAGGCCCTCACGCCGTGGCGTGATCGATCAGAGCGGCTGCGCGCCGTCGCCGAAGATCGAGGTCAAGCGCCGGATGATGTCGATGTTGTCGACGTACTGTCGGAGCGCGACGGTCGAGCCCGCCGTCTGGAGCGCCTGCGCGTGGAGCAGCATCCGCGCCCCGACGCCCGTCTCCTCGCCGCCCTCCGGGTAGCTCACCGCGATGTAGCGGACGCCCGGCGCGCTCGGCGAGACGAACTCCACGGTCGGCGTGCCGGGCTCGAGCCCGATCTCCTCGCGCGCGCCCGCGATCCAGATGCGCGAGCGGTTCAGGAAGTCCTGGTTGTACGTCTGCGGCAGGTAGCCCATCCCGAGGATCGAGGCGTAGAGCTGCACCGAGAACCCGACGTTCGGCGAGAGCGGCGTGCCGGGCATCGAGCCCTCCTCGATCTGGAGCGGATCGGGGTAGGCGATGCCGCCCGCCGAGACGCGCGGCGCGATCGAGCGCCAGTCCTCCGCGAGCACCCCGCGGAAGAAGGCGTTGACGGCCGGTCCGAACGAGTTGCCGAAGTTGATCTGGTAGCGCCGGATGTCGGCGTCCGTGTCACGGCCGAGGAAGTAGGTGGTCGTGTCGGTGAGGACGATGAGCGCGGCGAGCTTGTCGTAGAAGTAGCCGACGCGCTCGAGCTGGTCGAACCAGTAGTAGCCCGCGTCGAAGTTCCACGTCGTCTCGAGGTAGCGCCCGTCGAGCGCGTTCACGTTCGCCGCGGTGAGCAGGCCGGAGCCCGAGACGAGCAGCGGCGAGCCGTCCGGCGCGGTCCCGTTGACGTAGCGCCCCGGCTCCGGCGCCGTGAGGACGCGGGTGAGCAGCGAGAACGAGGCGCCGACCGCGCCGGTCCACGCGCCCATGCCGTCGCGGTTCGTCCAGAACGGGTCCGCGTCGGGCACGCGGAAGATGTCCGTGAAGATGGGGCGATAGAGCGCGTAGATCTGGTTGGCTCGCTGGAGCTTCTCGAAGAAGCGCTCGCGCGTCCGGTTGAAGATCGCCTCCGTGTTGAAGCCGAGGCGCTGCCGCCGGAAGTTCGCGAAGATGTAGTAGTTCCAGTAGCTGTCGATGATCGACTGGATCGTCTCGTAGGGGTCCGCGCCCTGATCGTAGAGAAGGCAGTCGGGGTTGAGATCGCGCTGCTCGTCCGAGCAGAACATGTAGGGGACGACCGGGCGATCGTGCTGATCGCGCATGCGGTTGTCGTCGAGGCCCTGCGAGGCGAGGTAGGCGTCGTCGCGCAGGCTCGTGTACGGGACGTCGGCGCGCGACTGCAGGCGCGCGACGTCGCCGTTGCCGACGACCTGCGGCCAGTCGGTGTAGACGTAGGCGCGCGGCGCCCCGCCGGCGAAGCTGTCGAGCCGGAGCGGGATCGGCCAGCCGAGCACCTGGATCTCGTGCCAGTTCGCGACCTCCTGGGGGTTGGCCGCGTTGTCGAAGACCTCGACGAGATCGCCGTAGCCCATCTTGATCGCGGCGTAGTCGTAGTGGCCGAGGCCCTCGGCGTCGGTCACGACGAAGTTGATGCCGTAGTCCATGACGGTCGAGTACTGCGCCTCGAGGATGCGGCCGTTGATCTCCGCCTCGGAGAGCGGATCCCACATGCGCGGCAGCATCGTGCCGTCGGCCGCGCGCAGATCCCAGTAGCGCGGGCGGTAGTTGAGCGCGTCGAAGCTGCCCGAGAAGTTGTGGCGCAGCCCGACCGTGTGGCCGACCTCGTGCGCGGTGACCGCGTGGTAGATCGGGTGACGGATCGCGCGCCGCACGAGCTCCCAGTCGAGCCGCCCGGCGTCATCGACGAGCGGGTAGTCGACGCCGTAGAAGGAGATCGAGCCCGTCGTCTCCGCCGCGTGCCGGATGGCGCGCATCAGGCCGAGGAGGCCGTCGTCGGCGAAGCCCGCGTCGAGGATGCAGTGGGTCGCGTTGAGCTGGTCGCGGTAGCGCTCGAGCGCGCGTCGGCGCGCGGGCGCGTTCCCCTGGAGGATCGAGGCGCCCGCGATGAGCTCGTCGGTGAGCGCGTCCGCCTGGTAGAAGCGCGGATCGACGCCGCCCGCCATCACGAGCTCGGGCGTCGCCTCGACCATCTGCCGCTCGAGCGAGGAGCCGCGGAGCCGCGAGAGCTGCGCCGTCGCCGAGGTGCCGTTGCCGTAGACGCCGCTCCGGAAGAGCCGATCGCGCGCCTCGCGCACGGCCGCGATCCCCTCGGCGGCGTTCGCCGGCGCCGCGCCTGGGTGGCCGACGTGCGCGTAGGAGAAGTCCATCGCCGCGTTGATGCGGTCGACGTTCGACCCATCGACGCCGATGACGTGGGCGTCGGCCTCGCGCCCGGAGGGATGGAAGTCCGCCTGGGCGTTCATCCGATCGAGCCACGCTTGGACGAGCGCGCCGTCCTCGACCTCGCCGATCGACGCCGAGCCGTCGAGGACGCGCATGATGTCGCGGGCGTAGGCCTCGAGCGTGTCGACGCCGGCGCCGTAGACGAACGCGTTCGCCATCACGATCTCGCCCGTGATCGGGTCGGCCGACGAGGGGCCGTAGCCGAGGGGGCTCGAGTAGTGCGGCTCGTTCACCCAGCCGATGATCGAGTAGCGGAGATCGCCCGGGCGCGCCTGGAGGCCGGGCTGGCCGCACGCCGCGGGGTCGCCCTCGGCGACCGGCGAGTGGCAGACGGCGAACATCGTCTCGACGTCGGGCCGGCCGCGCTCGGCCGCGCAGGAGCCGGCGTCGCCGCCGTGCGCGAGGCACTCGTTCTCGCGGAGCGAGTCGATCGTGTCGCGGAACGCGCGGCCCCACTCGTTGCCGAAGTCCTGGCTGTCGTGGAAGAGGTCCTCGGGGAGGTTCTGGGCGTAGTAGACGACGGGGCGCGCCGTGCGATCGCGGTAGGGGATCGTGCAGGCGCCCGCCCAGAGCCCGGTGTCGGTCGTCTCGCGGTGCGCGTAGGCGTAGGCGAGGTCGCAGACCGAGCCGCGGTGATCGTCGCACTGCGCGTCCTCGGTGCAGCGCACGAGGTTCCCGCTCGCGTCGCGACGGTGGCTCGCCTGCCAGAGGTTGTGGCGGTTGGCGAAGCGGTAGCGCGCGCCCTCGACCGTGCCGTACTGCGGATCATAGCCGGCGCGCTCGGTGACGAAGTAGCCGAAGCGCTCCATCCGATCGCCGGTGTAGTTCATCGGCTGGTAGTCGGTGTCGTGGAGGTCGGCGCGGAGGAACGAGTTGCGCAGGCCGATCTCGGCAGCGGCGCAGTCGAGGTGGCTCTGGCTGATGAGGAAGCACGAGGGGACCGATCCGAAGCCGTCGATGTAGACCGACTGCGGCTCGACGAACATGCGGTTCGTGACGTCGATGTAGTTGACCGCGCCGTCGTCGTTGCGCTCGAAGCGGGGCGCGTTCGGATCGTTCGGATCCGTCGGCGCGTACTGGACGGGCGACATCTGGATGCCGTCGAGGATGCGCGAGATCGCGAAGACGTCGGTCGCGTTCGCGAGGTTCTGCGACCAGTCGACGCGCATGAACTGGCGCTCGTACCAGGGGCGATCGCTCGAGTTCTCCTCGATGACGTTCATCTCCTCGCCCGTCACCGTGTTGTACTGGCGGCGGACGTCGAAGTGGCTCGTGATGCGGTAGGCGGCGACGACCGCGCCCTGCGCGACCTGATCGCCCCCGATGCCGGAGTCGTCCGCGCCCGCGATCCACTCGTAGGAGCGCCGCGCGAGGAGGTAGTCCTCCTGGATCTCCCACCGGATGCGCTCGAGCCGCCCCTGCTCGCCGACGAACGTGAAGCCGGCGCTGTAGGGCGAGTCGATGACGGTCTGCTGGAAGTACCACTCGCCTCGGAAGACCGACTTCTCGAGCGCGCCGACCTGGACTCGGCTGATCGGTGGGCGGGGGTCGCCGCAGCCCGGCGAGCCCACGACGGCCATCACGGCCGCGAGCAAAAGCAGCGATCGAATCGTGCGCAACATCCTCGATGACTCCTTCGACGAAATGAGCTGGGAGAGCAGGGCGGCGAGGGTTATCGCGTCCTCACCCAAGGTCCAAGGCGGATGTTTGGCAAAAAGCGTGCGCAGCGCCGTTCTTCGGGAATAGCGGGGGAAAACGGGGTGTACGACGGCGCTCGACCGGTGGCCGTGCGGCGATTGACGGTGCGGGGGCTGACGAGCCCCTCACGTCGGGGCGAGGCGCGCCGTCAGAAGGAGCCGAGCGCGCCGAGGATCACGCCGCTCGGATCGGCGTAGACCCAGGGGGCGATGACGCTCGCGCTCGCCCCCGCCTCGCTCGACGAGCGCAGGAGCTGCTCGCAGCCCACGGCGAGGGCGACGCCCGCGGCCAGCGCGACGCCGGAGCCGACGAGCAGCCCGAGGCCCACGTCGCGCCGCTCGGCGGCCGGCGTCCGCATGCGCAGGCAGCTCCCGTCGGCGCCGGTCTGCGCGCAGCTCGAGGGCTCGACGAGGAGGTAGACGCCGTAGCCGGCGCCGAGCACGGCGCCCGCGAGGACGAGCGCCGTCCCGGTGACCGCGAGCGCGGGGGCGCTCCCGTCCCGGTCCTCGGCGCGCGCGACCCGCGGCGCGAGGCTCAGGAGGGCCACGAGGAGGGCCAAGGTGCTGATCGACCACGACACGAGCGTGCTCCGCGAGCGCATCTTCGATGTCCCTTCGAGCGATGGGGGAGCCTTACTTGGCACACCGAGCCGCACGGCCGCAACTCTTCGGCGCTCCTCCGGCGCCTCGACGACCACGCTCGCGCGCGCAAGAGAGCGGCTCCGATGTCGTCGCACGAGAAGATCCACGGGAAGAAGGCCGCGCTCGCCGTCCTCGAGCGGCGCATGGACGACGTCGTGCGCATCGCCCACGGCGCCGCGTCGAGGTGGGCCTTGGGCCCCCACCTGCGGGAGGCCGCGCGCCGCGGGATCCCCTACGCCGAGCTCGACGACCCGAGCCTCGCGCGCCTCGCCGAGTCCCTCCACCACGAGGGGCTCGTCGTCGTCGCGCGGCCGCGACGCGCGATGGACGCCCACGAGCTCTTCGCGCGCGCCTCCCAGGCCCCGCGCTCCGCGCTCCTCGTGCTCGACGACGTCACGAACCCTCACAACGTCGGCGCGATCGTGCGGAGCGCCGCGTTCTTCGGCGTCGACGCGATCGCCCTCCGCGCCCCCGCTGGCCACCCGCCCTTGACCCCGGCGGCGACGCGCATCGCCGAGGGCGCCGCCGAGCTCGTCCCGGTCGTCCCCGTGCCCGACCTCGACGTGTTCCTCGAGGCGCTCGGCCGCCGGGGCCATCGCGTGCTCGCCGCGGACATGCGCGGGGGCGAGGACGCGCTCGCGATGCGCTGGCCCGCGCGCGCGGCGCTCGTCCTCGGCGCCGAGGGGTCGGGCCTCTCCGCGGCCGTTCGGCGCGTCGTCCACGGCGTCGTCTCCATCCCGGGGACCGGGAGCGTGGAGTCGCTCAACGTGAGCGTCGCGGCGGGGGTGCTCCTCGCCGCGTGGTCGCGCGGGCGATGAGCCCTCGCCGCCCTAGCCGCTCGCGGCGGGGGCGCGGTTGCGCTCGTAGAGGATGCGCAGGCCCTCGAGCGTGAGATCGGGGACGACCTCCTCGATCGCGCTCGACTCGCTCGCGATGAGCGGCGCGAGGCCTCCGGTCGCGAGCACCGAGAGCGGGCCGAGCTCGGCGCGGATCCGCGCGACGAGGCCGTCGACGAGCCCGACATAGCCGAAGATGATGCCCGCCTGCACCGAGTGCATCGTGTTCCTGCCGATCGTGCGGGGCGGCTTCTGGATCGGGATGCGCGAGAGGCGCGCGGCGCGCGAGAAGAGCGCGTCGGCGCTGATCTGGAGGCCGGGCGCGATGACACCGCCGACGAATTCGCCCTTGTCGTTCACGCAATCGAAATTCGTGCCGGTGCCGAAGTCCACGACGACGACCGCGCGATGGACGCGCTCGAACGCGGCGACGGCGTTCGCGATGCGATCGGCGCCGACCTCGCGGGGGTTCTCGTAGAGGATCGGCATCCCCGTCCGCAGCCCGGGCCCGACGACGATCGGCTCGTGGCCGAACGCGCGCCGCACCGCGACGCCGAGCGTGTCGGTGAGCGAGGGGACGACCGAGGCGATGATCGTGGCGTGGACCGCGCTCCGCGCGAGCTCGGCGACGTCGAGCAGCGTGAGGATCGTGACGAGGTGCTCGTCCGAGGTGCGCCCCTTCGAGGACTCGATCCGAAACGAGTGCACGAGGCTCGCCCCGTCGTAGAGGCCGAGCACCGTGTTGGTGTTGCCGACGTCGATCGCGAGCAGCATGCCTTCGTGGTCGGCTCAGCTCTCGAGCAGCTCGACCTCGCGCGGGCGGAGCGCCAGCGTGCGATCGACGAGCTCTCCGAAGCGTGGCACGTCGGGCGCGGCGCTGCCGACGATGCGAGCGACGTCCACGGCGGCCCCGCGCCTCGCCTCCGCCTCCGCTCGCCGAAGGGCGTGCACCTCGGCCTCGGCGCGCGCCTTCGCCTCCGCCTCCGCGCGGGCCTCGGCCTCCTGCCGAGCCCTCGCCTCGGCCTCGGCGCGCGCTCGCGCCTCGGCGCGCGCCTTCGCCTCGACCTCGGCGAGCGCCTGCGCCTCGGCTCGAGCCCTCGCCTCCGCCTCGCGTCGCGCCTCGGCCTCCTGCCGCGCCCTCGCTTCGGCTTCGAGCGCCTTGCCCTCGCCGGTGCGCAGCAGCATGGACAGCGGCCCGGGCCATGC
>JBDHVC010000090.1:0-13949 GCA_039809495.1 Sandaracinaceae bacterium | reverse complement strand
CCTGTCCTTGTCCCTGTCCTTGTCCCTGTCCTTGTCCCTGTCCTTGTCCCTGTCCTTGTCCCTGTCCTTGTCCCTGTTGCAGCAGGGGCGTCGAGGCGCCGACTTGCGCCTGGAGTCGATCGAGCTGCTCGAGCGCCTCGCGGAGCTCGCGCTCGAGCTCGTCGGCGCTCATCGCATCGCCGCTCGCGTCGGAGGGGGCGTCCGAGGCGTCGTGCTCCTCGCGCGGGGCCTCGCGCATCGCGCGCGCGAGGCGCTCGCGCTCGTCGGCGCTCAAGCGCGACCACGCCTCGAGGCTCGCGTCGCGCAGCGCGCGATCGAGCGCGCTCGCGTCCCCCCGCCGCTCGAGCGCGTCGAGCGCGTCGTTCATCGAGCCCCGCAGCTCCGGCAGCGACGCCGCGAGCTCGCGCGCGAGCTCCGCCTGCTCGTCGCGCCGAGCGAGCAGCCGAGCGCTCTCCCGCAGGCGCTCGGCGAGCGCTTCGTCACCCGCGGCGCTCGCCGCGCGGGCGGCGTCCTCGAGGGAGCGTCCCGCGCGCGCGCGGTCCGCCGCCTCCCGTTGGCTGGCACGTCGCTCCGTCGCGCGAGCGAGCGCGTCGAGATCCCGTCGTCGCGCGGCGTCGGCGAGGTCCGGCTCGTCGGCGAGCACCTCCGCGGCGTCGATCGCGGCGCGCGCTCGTCGCTCGTCGCGTCCGGCCTCGAGCTCCTCGAGCGTCTCGCGCATGCGAGCGATGCGATCGAGCGCCGCTCTTCGCTCGACGCCCTCCTCGAGCCGCGCGCGGAGCTCGCGCGCCTGCTCGGCCGCGTCTTCGAGCGCGGCGCGTTCGGGGTCGACCGTCGCGAGCGTCGTGAGGCGCTCGATCCGCGTGAGGGCCTCTGGATCGGTCGCGTGGACGAGCTCGGCCTCCTCCGTCCGCTCGATCGGCGCGGGGCGCGGGAGCGCGAACGCGAGCGCGAAGGCCGCGAGCCCGAGCAGCGAGGCCCAGCCGTCGCGCCTCGAGAGCTTCGGGCGGATCTGCGCCTTCGTCGCGCCTCGGAGCGAGGCGGCGGCGCGCTCGAAGGTCGCGTCGAAGAGCGCCCCGCGGTCGCGCATCTTGCCGAGCTCCCAGGCGCTGATGATCGCCTCCCCGGCCTCGAGCCGGCGATCCACGGCGAGGACGAGGTCGCCCTCGCTCGGCCGCCTGCGGAACGCGCGCAGCGCGCCGAGCGGGAGCGCCAGGAGCGGCGGGACGATCCAAGGCCAGCGCGGGAGGCCGGGCGCGAGGCTGGCGAAGAGCGCCGCCGCCGCGCCCGACGCGACCCCGATCGTCGCGAACAGGTCGAGCGCGCTCTGGGCGACGAGCCTGCGCTCGAGCGCGCGCACGAGCGGCTCGAGGCGCGCGAGATCGCGCGCGGCGCTGGGAGCGCCCGGAGAGGCTGAAGGCTCGTGCGTGCTGCCCACGGTCGTCTCGCGCCCGACGGGTCGGGCCGGGAGATGATACGTCGGCGAGCGGCGCGCTTGTTCCTTCGATCCCGCTCGCGCGAGCACGCCTCGCGCTGGACGGGGGCGCCTCGGGCGCGGCGTCAGCTCGCCGCGCTCGCCCTCGCGAGGGCGGAGTAGCCCCGCGCGACCTTCATCGCGACGAGGAGCGCGATCGCGCTCGCGCAGGCGTTGACGAGCGCGACGAGCCGCGGCTCGAGGCTCGAGCGCGAGACGAGGGCGAAGACGAGGCCGGCCGCGAAGACGTCGCCGAGGCGCATGAAGTACGCGTCGACGACCTGCTTGGCCTTGTACTTCTCGTCTCGGCTCGTCGGGAGCCAGATCAGCGCCTTGCCCGTGTTCTGCGCGGAGTAGTCGGTCGCGTTCTCGGCCAGCTTGAGCGCTCGAAAGACGACGAACGCGACGCCGAGCGCCGAGAGGCCGTACGTGACGAGCGCGACGAGCGGGAGCGCGAGGAGCGCGCCTCGGACGCCGAAGACGCGGACGACGCGTGAGACGACGAACGTCTGCGCGAGCACGGACGCGACGTTGACGGCGAAGTAGAAGTCGCCATAGGCGCCGCGCAGGAAGGCCTCTCGGAAGGGGCGCTCCTCGAGCGCGCCCGCGGCGGCCGAGGCCTCCGAGAGCGCTCGGCTCGCCGCGTCGATCATCGCCTGTGAGAGGAGGAATTCCCCCATCGTGTTGATCAGGTTCAGGATCACGACGAGGAGCGCGACCCAGCGCAGGTAGGGGCTCTCGAGGACGAGGCGGAACCCCCCGGCGCCGCTCAAGGTCGGCATCGTCCTGCGCGCCTCGGGGCGGCGCAGGACGAGCCAGAGGATGAGGGTCTGGGCGAGGACGAGGAGCGCGGCGAGGTGGATGAGCGTCGAGATGGCGCTCGCGCCGTCGAAGAAGCGCGCGGCGAAGAGCGCGCCCGCGGCCGCGCCGAGCGGCCCGCCAATCGCGACGATGGGGAAGAGGCGCAGCCCCTCTTCGGCCGCGTAGACGTCGTTCGCGAGGGACCAGAGCTGCGCGACCGACGTCAGCACGAAGACCCCGAGCCAGACGTAGAAGACGATCCCGAGGTAGGCGGTGCGCCGCTCCGCGAGGAGCGCGAAGAGCTCGAGGCTCCCGAGGAAGACGAGCTGGGCGCCCAGGATCAGCGTGCGTCGCTCGAGCCGCCGCGCCGCGGCGTCGTAGAGGGGGACGAGGACCATCAAGAACGCCGCCTGGATCGCCGTCGCGTACGTCTTCACCTCGGCGCCGCCGGTGGCGAGGATGAGCGGCTCGCGCACGGTCTTGAGCACGTAGTACGCGAAGAGCCCGACGAAGAGCGCGCTCGCGAAGAGCAGCGCCGTCAGCGCCTCGCCGGAGCGGACGTCGCTCACGAGACGCGAGGCGCGGTCGAGCATCGTGGGCATGGGGGGCGCGAGGGGGGTCGGAGGGCTGCGCATCGGAGAGGACGTGCGAGGCGACGATCGTAGGGGGTCCGCGGCCACCCCACCGCATTCCTGACGATCTCGCTCCGACGCTCGCGGGGCCTCGCGCCTTGGGCGCGAGCGCGCTCGCGCCGGATCGCGCGCGGTCGCTCCCGCCGTCAGGCGATCCAGCTGATGTCGATGAGCGTCTCGGGGTCGTCGAGCGCGCGCGCCGAGGAGAGGTTGACCTCCACGTCGGAGGCCCCGAACCGATCGAGGATCCGCTCGACGAGCCCGAGGACGGTCACCGTCAGCGTGAGGCTCGGCGAGACGCGCTCGAGCAGCTCGAGGCGCGCGTACCCGCGCCCGACGCGGCGGATCGTCATCTCGATGCCCTGGGCCGCGTCGCGCGCGAGCCGCGGCAGATCGGAGAGGACGAGCTCGATCGGCGACGCCTTCGGGATGCGACGCTGGATCGACTCGAACCGATCTTCGGCGATCGCGCGCCCGACCTCGACGACGAGGTGGAGATCGTCCGCGCCGAGGGTCGCGTCGATGCGCTCGACCAGGGCGACGAAGTGCTCGCCGAAGTACCAGCGCTCGGGCTCGATCCCCTCCTCGAACGGGCGCCGCAGCGCGGGATCGAGCCCGTCGATCACGTCCCTGCGGGCGCGCTCTCCGAAGCGTCGGCCGACGAAGCGGAGCGCCGCGAGCAGGAGGTTGCCGCGGACGAGCAGGGTCACCTGCGTCGAGACGACGTCCTCGGCGCCGCCGCTGTCCCCGAAGCGCGGGTGCGGGGCGAGGGGATCTGCGGGTGCGAGAGGAGCGGGCGTCGGCGCGATCGGCGCTCGGCCCCGCGGTGGCGCGTTGCCCGCGCGCTCCTCGACCGCGGTCACGTCGTCGAGCCCGTCCTCCTCGAGCGGGACATTCCTCGGAGCCTCGCGCCCGCGCTCGAGGGCGCGCAGCGTCGGCATGAGGACGGTGTGATCGCCCGAGCTCGAGTCGGGAGGCTCGGCGCGCGTCGGCGCTCGCGGGGGCTTGGGCGCGCTCGGCCTCGCGGGGCGCGCGCGGGCGTCCGCGGCGGCGTCGTCGTGGGCCTCGCGCCTCGGCGCCTCGGGGAGCTCGACGCTCGGCCTCGTCCCCTTCTTGCGCGGATCCCGCTGCCGGATCTGCCACACCTCGAACGTGAAGCTGTCGCTCGGCTCGTCCTCGGTCGCGATGGTGCGCCCGCCGAAAGGGACGAGCGCCGCGGCGAACTCGCCGGCGTTCGCGAAGCGCTCCTCGGGGCGCTTCGCGAGCGCGCGCTGGACGATGGCGTCGAGCGCGGGGGGGACGTCGGGGCGCAGGCTCGTGAGCCGAGGGGGAGGGTCGTGCTTCACCGCGCGCGCGAGATCGCGGAAGGTCTCGCCCTCGAAGGGGCGCCTGCCCGCGAGCATCTCGAAGAGCACGACCCCGACGGAGTAGAGGTCGACGCGCGGATCGCGTCGATCGTCGCCGCGCAGCCGCTCGGGCGCCGCGTACGCGGGCGTGCCCACGAGCGTCCGCGCGGGCGTGAGCGTCTTGGCCTCCTCCGCGCTCGCCGGGCCCATCAGCGCCGCGAAGCCGAAGTCGCAGACCTTGACGAAGCTCTTGTCCCCGAAGCGCTGGACGAGCATCAGGTTCGCCGGCTTGAGGTCGCGGTGGAGGATCCCCCGCTCGTGCGCCGCGGCGAGGCCCGCGAGCGCGTGCGCGGCGATCGACACCGCTCGCGCGATCGGGAGCGAGCCCTCGACCGCGAGCACCTGCGAGAGCGCGCGCCCACGCAGGTACTCCATGACCATGTAGGGGCGGCCATCGACCCCGAAGTCGAGGATGTCGATGATGTTCGGGTGGCCGATCGCGGCGGCGGCGCGCGCCTCGCGCTGGAAGCGCTCGACGGCCGCGGGGCGCTGCGCGACGGTGGGGTGCAGGAGCTTGATCGCGACGAAGCGCCGCAGGACGGTGTCGGCGGCCTTGTAGACCGAGCCCATGCCGCCGTCGCCGAGCTGTCGGACCAGCTCATAGCGACCGGCGAGCGTGGTCCCGATCAGCTTCGGGACCGCACCGATCGGCTGCCCGGTTCGCGGGCAGCTCGTCTGGCGCACGTCGTGGGTGGCGCCGCAGTGCGGGCAGGCTCGAGTCAAGGAAGGCGACAGGATAGCCAATGCGACGGGGGGCTGCGGCCGAAAACGCGCACCCGCCCGCCGCCCGCCCGCTCGGCCATGGTGAGCACCTCGCGCTGGCGCGCGGGGAACGGACTGCGCCCATGAGCCCTGCTACCTTGACGGGCTCTCCCGATGGCCCGGACCGTCTCGCGTGAAGCTCGCCTGCTCCCCTTCGTGGGACCGCTCTGGGTCGGCTACCTCGTCGTCCAGCTCGTCGTGACCTCGCGCGGGCTCGACGGCGCGTCGATCGCGCTCCTCGTGGTCGCTGCGCTCGGCGCGGCGAGCCCACACTGGTTCTCGCGAGCGAGCGAGCGAGGTCCGCTCGAGCGTCCGCTCGACCCCGCGAAGCCGCCCCGCGCGGGCGTGGGGCGACGGCGCCTCTCGTGGCTCGGCGTCTCGGTCGCCACCCTCGCGGTGACACACGCGTCGCGCGAGCCGAGCGGGCTCGAGGGCAGCCTCCTCTTGGAGCTGGCCGGAGGCGTGTCCCTCCCGGTCCTCGGCGCGTTGGTGGTGGATCTCGCCTGGACGACCCCCGACGAGCTCCCCCGCCCACGCGGGGTCTCGTTCGATCCGCGCAAGGTCCTGCGCGCCTTCGTGATCGTCTCCGCCGCGACGGCGTGCGTGCTCGAGCTCCTGCGCTTCGCCGCGGCGCTCGAGGTCCCCGGGCTCGGCCTGGTGCTCGTTCCCCACACGATCGGGGCCGTGAGCCTCGGGCTCGTCACGCTGTACGGCCTCGTCGCGCTCGCGCTCCGCGCCGCTCGACGACGCGGACGGAGCGCCCCGGAGGCGGTCGCGGCGAGCTCCTTCGCGCTCTTCGGGCTCACGCTGGCGCTCGGCTTCGCCGCCGTCGCGGTGGCGGCGCGGGTGCTCGGCGCCGCGCCTCGCTCGCTCGAGGTGCGCGGCCTCGAGGCGGCGGCGCTCGCGAGCGTGCTCGTCGGCCACCTCGTGATGGTCGACGACGCGCGCCCCGTGCGAGCGGCGGCGGCGCTCCGCGAGCTCGTGGCGACGCTCTCGAGCCTCGGGATCGCCGCGGCGTTCGCGCTCCTCGCGCGCCCCAGCGCCTCCGCGCTCGCGAGCCCGTTCGCGTGGGCGGTGGGCGCCGTGCTGCTCGTCCTCGTCGCGGGCGCGGGCCACGCCTTCTTCCGACGGCTCTCGGACCGCCTCCTCGCGCCCGACGGCGGGCGGCTGCTCGAGGGGATCGAGGCGGCGCGCGCGCGGATCGCGGCCGCGCACGGCCTCGAGCTCATCGCGGAGGCCGCGCTCGGGCCGCTGCGTCGAGGCGCTCGGGGCGAGGCGAGCGCGTCGCGGATCGTCGTGTTCGACCCGGCGCGTGAAGCGCGGATCGACGCGGCCGGCGTGGGGCACGCCGAGGCGCGCGCGAGCTCGAAGGCGCTCGTCGATCGGATCCTCGAGCGCCCCCTCGAGGTCATCGTGGCTCGGCCGATCGTCGAGAGCGCCGTGCGCAGGCCCGAACTGCGCCCGCTCGTCGGGGCGCTCGTCGAGCACGACGCGCTCGTCGTCGTGCCCCTCGGCTCGGCCGCGGACGTCGACGCCGTCGAGGGGGCGCTCCTCGTGGCCCGCGACGGGCGGCGCGCGGCCGTCACCCTCGAGGAGATCGCCGCGCTCGAGCGCCTCGGGCGCGAGCTGGGCGCTCGCGTCGCGTCGTGGGCCGAGGGCGAGCGCGCTCGGCACCGCGCGGGCGAGGCGCTCGTCGCTGCGCAGCGTCTCGAGGAGCGGGTCTTCGCGCTCGAGGACGAGCTCGGCGAGCGGGCGAGAGCGTCGGACGAGGCCGCGTCGAGCGCTCCGTTCGCGTACGCGCCGAGTTCGCGCGCCGCCCTCCGAGCGCTCGAGGAGGCGAGCGCGCGCGACACGCCGCTCCTCGTCCGCGTCGAGCGCGGCACCGCCGTCACGCCATGGATCGCGTGGACGCACCGGCGAGGGCCTCGCGCGATCCACCCGCTCGTCCTCCTCGAGTGCGCGGAGCTCCCCGCGGAGGAGGCGGAGGGGCGCGTGCTCGCCGCGCTCCGCGAGGCTGGCCGCGGGACGCTCGCCCTGATCGACCTGATCGCGCTCCCGCCGCCCGCTCAGGAGGCGCTCGCCGAGGCGATCGCGAGCCGCTCGATCCGGCTCGGCCGCGAAGCGCACCCGCTCCACGCGCGGGTCATCGCGACGGCGCGCCTGGGCGCGGGGAGCGAGCCGCTGCCGCTCACGCCCGAGCTCGCGCGACGGCTCTCTGCGCAACCGATCGCGATCCCGCCGCTCTCGGAGAGGCTCGCGGACGCTCGCTCCCTCGCGCTCCGAGCCATCGAGCGGGCGTGCCGCCGGGAGGCGCGGGCGCTCGTCGGGATCGAGGACGAGGCCATGCGATGGCTCGAGGCCCACGCGCTCGAGGACGGTGAGCGGGGCCTCGAGCGCGCGATCGATCGCGCGATCGTCGTCGCCGTCCCGCCTCGGATCCGCGTCGTCGATCTCGAGCGCGCCCTCTCTCTCGCGGGGAGCGAGGTGGGCGAAGACCCGCTCGACGCGACCCTCGCCGAGGTCGAGGAGCGCGCCATCCTCCGCGCCCTCTCGCGCACGAACGGCAACAAGAGCGAGGCGGCGCGCCTGCTCGGGCTCAAGCGCACGACCTTCCTCGACCGCCTGCGCCGGCTCGGGATCGACGACGGGAGCGCGCGCCCCGAGGCGTGACGTCCTGTTCCGCTCGTCCAAGCTCAGGGACACTTTTTGCGAAGTTGAGATTGACTCTCATCTCGAAACGAGCCAGGACTGCGCGGCTTCGAACTCAGGAGGCTCTCGTGACCGCTCGTTTCCCGAAGATTGCTGCCCCGGTGCTCGCGCTCTCGCTCCTCGCCGGGTGTCCCGAGGAGCCCACGCCCGCGGACGACGCCGCGGTCCACCCGAGCGATGGTGGTGACCACGCCGACGCCGGCGTCGCGCTCGACTCGGGCGTGGCTGACGCGTCCGTCACGGACGACGCGCCGACGCCTCCGAGCGACGGCGCCGTCCTGCCCCACGAGTGCTCGGTCACGATGGACGCGAGCATCTCCGGGCACGTCACCCGCCTCTGCGACATCGCGGGCCCCGTTCGCCACTTCACCATCGCGGGCGTGGCCGTGCCCGCGGGCCACGAGTACGCGCAGATCATCTTCGGCGTCGACGAGGCGAGCGCGCTCAAGCAGACCGGCTTCGAGGACAGCGAGGTCCGCGTGACGCTCTATGGCGGCGGCCCGCCCCCGCCGGCGCTGCTCTTCGTGCAGTCCAACGCGTTCGCGAACCCGATGGAGTCTCCCTACGTCCCCTTCACCAACGACGAGACCACGGTGTGCGGTGACGTCGACGGCGGAACGACCGCGCGCGCCGCGCGGATCGTGCTCTGGGTCGATGGCCAGGACGGCGCCGATTGCTCCGATCGGAGCACCCTGACGCTCGCGTCGGCGGCGCTGATCGAGACCGACTGGACGCAGCGCTTCCCGGGCCTCCCGTTCGCGCACTACGGCCAGACGGCGTCGATCACGACCTTCCCGACCGTCACCCTCTCGGACGCGCCCGCCCTCTCGGACGAGGCCTTCGAGAGCGCCGAGCGCTGCACGACGACCATCGCCGCGAGCGCCGACTGGCAGCCGCTCTGCACGCCCGCGCTCGGCGGCGCCGTGCGCCACGTCCGCATCGAAGGCGTCCGCGTGCTCGCGGCGAACCGCTTCGGTCACCTCGTCGTCGGCGCTCCGGCGGACTCGACGGGGAACCCGGCGTCAGCTCCGGGCGATCGCCGCTTCATCCTCTCGATGGGGTGGAGCCACCTCGACACGAGCTGGACGTACTTCCGCTTCAACGGCGGCTCGAGCGCCCAGTTCGAGTACGCCACCGACGACGCGCAGGCCCTCTACACGGACGCGGCGAGCACGGTCTGCGTGGATCTCGGCGCGGCGGACGATCACGCGCGCGTCCTCTTCTGGGCGAGCGGCGCGGGCGGCGCCGACTGCGCCGACTGGAGCACGCTCAGCGCGGCGAACGCCCTCTACGACAGCGCGGCCGACACGGAGCACGGCGACATCTGGAACGCCGACTTCGCCGAAGGCCTGGCCGACTTCATCAAGCTGAGCAACCTCGGCACGGGGCCGACGCCGGAGATCGCGATCGAGCGCGTGGTCCGGTTCACGCACGCCGCGGTCCTCTGATCGGCCGAGCCGCCCGACCGCTCGCGCGAGGCGCGTCGCTCCGGCCGAGCGGCGCGCCTCTTCGCTCGCGGTGCCCCGTGAACTTCGCTAGGTCGGAAAGTCGCGCGCGAGCTCGCGCGGGCCTACGTTGAGCCGGTGCGACCCCTCTTTCGTGCCGCCGACTCCGTCCTCCGAGCGCGCCTGCGCTCGCGCGGCTACGCCTCGGTGCCGCTCTCGACGCGGCGCGGGCTCGTGCACGCGATGCGCGCCGAGGGCGACGGCCTCGGGCCGCCGCTCGTCGTGCTCCACGGGCTCGCGGCCGCGGGGCACTTCTATCGCTCGGTGTTCGAGCCGATGCGCCCCTTCGTCCGCTCGGTGATCGCGCCGGATCTGCCGGGCCACGGCAAGAGCCCCTTGCCCCCCGGCGCGAGCGCCGACGCGCTGATCGAGTCGCTCGGCGAGGCCCTGGCCTCGGTGCTCGACGAGCCCGCGATCGTGTTCGGCAATTCCTTGGGAGGCGCGGCGGCGATCCGGCTCGCGAGCGCGCGCCCGGAGCTCGTGCGCGGCCTCTTCCTCGTCGCGCCGGGAGGGGCGCCGATGCCCGAGCCGGAGATCGAGCGCTTCCTCCAGCGCTTCGAGCTTCGGACCCACGGCGAGGCGCTCGCGTTCGTCGACGGCCTCTTCGCCGAGCGCCACCCGCTGCGTCACCTGCTCGCCTGGGGGACGCAGCGCAAGTTCCAGGAGCCGGAGACGCGCGCGATCCTCTCGCGGATCCGAGGCGAGGCGTTCCTCGCGCCCGAGATGCTGTCGAGCCTCTCGGTGCCGGTCCACGTCGTCTGGGGAGGCGCCGATCGGGTGCTCCCGATCGATCAGCTCTCCTTCTTCCGGGAGCACCTGCCCGAGCGGGCGCGCATCGAGCTCGTGCCGCACTACGGGCACACGCCGCAATTCGATCACCCGCACGACCTCCACGTGCGCCTTCGCCGCTTCGTCGACCGTCTAGACGAGCAAGATCGGCCTCGCGCGGGCCTCGAGTGGGCCTCGCGCGCGCCCCTCGCGCCCTGACAGCGCGGCGCCTCTCGATCGACGGATCACGCCGAGCGAGGCGCGCCGTCAGGCCACGCGCAGGACGATCGCCGCCGCGCCGACGCCCGCCTGCGCGGCCGGCTCGGTGAGGAGGCTCGCCAGGATCGGCGGCTCGATCCGCGGATCGTCCTGGAGCACGCCGACGACCTGCGCGACGGCGCGCATCGAGAAGGCCGAGAGGGATCCCGCCATGACGAGATCACCGGGCTCGAGCGGCGTCGAGCACTGGACGACGCGCGCGAAGAGCGCTCCGTCGGCCGGCTCGTCGCGGGCGGTCAGCCGCTGGGGCTTACCCGAGCGATGGAGGTAGACGCGACAGGCGCCCGCGCTGACGACGTGGAGATCCGCGTCCTCGATCGAGAAGGCCGCGAAGGCCGCGTCCGGGGGCGTGCGCTCGATCAGCCCGTCCGCCGAGTCCGCGAGCCGCGCGCGGACCTGCTCCGCGGCGGAGACGAGCCGCTTCGCGTCGAGCTTGTCGATCGCGCCCTCGGCCCGACCGCGCGCGATCCCCTCTTCGAACCCACGCCGCACGGCTTCGAGCGCGCGCCCCCACGTGCGCGGGAGCCCGAGCCCGCTCGCGACGAGGAAGGCCTGGCGAGCCTCGAGCTTGAGCCCGAGGTGACGCGTGAGCTCGCCATCACGGACCCTCGCTCGCACCACGCTGATGTGGGAGCGCGCTCGCATCCTCAAGCCTTCCCGAACCCGAATTGGCTCATCCGCACGACGAGCATGCCGCCGAGGACGAAAGCCGTCGTGACGACGGCGACGACCACGATCGCGATCCAGCTCTCCACGTCGGGGACGGTGTCGGCGAGGAAGCCCCCCTTCGGGAGCCCCGCGACCTGCGTCGCCCAGTAGTTCATCGACACGAAGCGGATCGAGAACGGCATCATCCCGAGCGCGAATTCGATCGCGCCGAGGTGGAGCGTGGACATGAGCCCGGAGGCCTCGCTGATGAGCGCGCTCCAGAACAGGCAGATCGCGCTCTCGGCGAGCGCGAGCAGCGCGAGCCCTCCGACGAGGCGGCCGGTCGAGCCGAGCTCGTCGATCATCGCGCTCGGCGTGGTCGCGTACACGCCGACGTGGAGCACGAGGATCCCGACGGTGAGCAGGCCGAACGAGAAGAGCACGCCCGTGAGGTACTTCCCGAGCGCGAGCGCGAAGCGGCTCGTCGGGCGCATCAGGAGGTAGGGGAGGGTGCGCGTCTCGACCTCCTCCGCGATCGAGCCCGAGCTGAAGAGGAAGGGCAGGAGGTAGCCGAGCAGGCCGAAGAAGCCGAGCCGAGCGGCGTCGCGCATGAGCGCGGCCGGCTCGTCCACGTCCATCGCGTAGCGAGCGACGAGCGTCGCGCCGACGACGAGCACGAGCGAGGCGATGGCGAGGCGCAGCTTGCGCGAGCGGAGCAGGCGCTTGCTGCTCAGCCGAGTGACCGCGACGAGGCCCGTCGCGAAGTCCGGCGCGGGGGGCGGCTTGGGGCTCATCGGTGCGCCTCCTCGCGCGGGGCTGTCTTCTGTGTGGCGATCGCCTTCGCGCGGCCGACGCCAGCGTCGGCGCCGGTGCCCGCCATGTTCGCGCTCCGCTCCACGAGGTAGTGGAAGAGCGCCTCGAGCGTCGCGTCCGGGCTCGTGAGGGAGCGGATCTCGAACGAGCCGGCGAGCGCCTCCCTCGCGACCGTCGCGTAGACGTCGTCCGGATCGCTCGAGAGGAACTCCACCTCGGTCGAACTCGGGAAGGTCACGGTCGAGACGCCCGCGCTCGCGCCGAGGACGCGGGTCGCCAGCTCGCGCGGCCGATCGCACTCGACGCGCACGTGGTGGGGGTGCTCGCTCAAGAGATCGCGGATCTCGTGGACGTTGCCCGAGGCGACGAGCTGCCCGCGCGCGATGAGCAGCACCTGCTCGGTCAGCGCCTCGACCTCGTGCAGGACGTGCGTCGAGAAGAGGACGACGGCCCCCTCCTCGCCCCGCCTCCTCACCTGATCGAGGATCACGTGGCGTGACGTCGGATCGGTGCCCGTGAGCGGCTCGTCGAGGAGCAGGACGTCCGGATCGTGGACGACGCTCTGCGCGAGCTTCGCGCGCTGGCGCATGCCGCGGCTGTAGCCGCCCATCGCGCGATCCATCGCGTGCTCGAGGCCGAAGTCCGTCAGGGCCTTCGCGGCGCGATCCCGCGCCTCCCTGGGCGCGAAGCCGGACAGCTCGGCCATCGACGCCACGAAGTCGAGGCCCGTCATGTCGTCGTAGAGCGCGTCGGCCTCCGGGCAGAGGCCGATGCGGCGGAGCACGTTCGGGTTCGCGAAGGGCGCCTCGTCCGCGACCTTGATCTCGCCGACGCTGGGCGTGAGGAGCCCCGCCGCGAGCCGCAGGAAGGTCGTCTTGCCCGAGCCGTTGGGGCCGAGCAGGCCCCACACCCCCGGGGTGCAGTGCAGGCTCACGTCCTGGAGCGCCGTGACCTTCCCGTACCACTTCGAGGCTCGAACGGCCTTGATCGACGGCGCGCTCACTGGATCACCTCCACGCGCTCGAGGCGATGGTGCGCGCCGTAGACGCCGAGCAGCGCGAGCCCGAAGAGGATGGGCGCGGCGTGATACCAGCGGAGCGCGCTCTCTCCCTCGACCTTGAAGAGCGCGTCGGCGATCGTGGCGAGCAGCCCGGTGAACGAGGTGAGATAGAGCCACGGGAAGCTCCCGTGCGAGATCGTGTCGACGATCGAGGCGATCACGTGCGGCACGACGAAGAGCAGCGCCCACGCGCTCATCGTCAGCGCGCGGCTCGGCGAGAGCGAGGAGACGGCGACCGAGGCCGGCGCCATGAAGAGCGCGAGGATGATCGAGTAGGCGAGCGTCGGCGCGACGAGGCCCAGATCGGCGACGCGCTGGTCGGGCGTGGCCGTGACCGTCGCGATGACGACGATCAGGAGCCCACCGAGGAAGGTGATCGCGAAGAGGATGATCGCCACGGCGGCGATGCGGCCCGCGAGGTACTGGAGCCGCGTCACGGGCTTCGCGAGGTAGAATTGGAAGGCCTTGAAGGTGAGGTCCTCGGCGATCGCCGCGGCGCCCGCGCCGAGGGTGACGAGGCTGACCACGAACCAGGTCTCGTAGCGAAACATCTCGCGCAGCGCGGTCGATCCGATGTCCGCGGCTTCGTCGGCGTGCCCCATCTGCGCGGCGAAGTAGCGCCAGCCGGCGACGACGAGGCACGCGATCAGGGGCGGGAGGATCGCGAGGAAGATCGCGATCTTCACCATCCAGCTCCCCCAGGCTCGCGAGAGCCCCTGCCGGAGCATCACCCACACGTTGTTCGACGGAGGGAGACGCGCGCCCTCGTAGGGCTTGTAGCCCAGGTCGCGGATCGTCATCGGGGCGCGAGGCTACCCTCGCGCGGAACGGGCGGCAATCGCGCGCTGGCGGCGGCTCGGGTCACTCGGCGACCGCGACCTCGCGCGTCGTGGGCTCGACGTCCGGCCTCGCCTCGCGCCAGCGATCCTCGAGGCCGAGCGCCTCGAGCGGGTCGCCCGACCAGAGCCGACCTCGCGCCATGTGGCTCCACATACGCAGATCGCCCATCAGCGAGAAGAGGGCTCCCCTGCTGCATCCGTGGGTCGGCTAAGCCGACGTAGAAGCGCGCATCCTCGCGATCCCGCAAGCTCGGGT
>JBDHVC010000089.1:0-14015 GCA_039809495.1 Sandaracinaceae bacterium | reverse complement strand
CTGCCCAGCGCTCGCGGCGCGCGTCGGGTCGCTCCCGCTCGCGCCGCTCGCCGGCGCGCTCGTCGCGGCGGACGACGCCGCGCCCGTGAACACGCGCAGCCGCGCGCGGACCGGGAGGGTGGCGTCCGACCGGGTGGAGGCGAGGAGCAGCGTCGGGCAGCTCTGCGTCGGGATGATGGCGCGCTCGCGTCGCCCGATCTGGCCGATCTCGATCAAGCGCGCGCCCGTCGGCGGGGCGCCGCCTCCGCCCTGGAGCATGCGATCGTAGTAGGACTCGAAGTCGGTCGCGCAGACGGCGTCGACGAGGATCGCGGGGCCCTCCTCGAGCTCCACCTCGAGGCTCTGGGGCGCTCCCGCGGTCGCGATCGGCCCGATCACGTCGAGGCCGCTCGGCCAGAGCGCGAGGCGCTGGTTCACGCTCCAGACCACGCCCGGCTCTGGCGGGAAGGGTCGCTCGGGGCGCTGCCCCCGCTCGAGCGCTCCGACCATGAAGTCCATCTGATCCTCGGTGAGCGCGTAGGTGACGGTGAAGCCGGTCGCGAACTGCGTCCGGAGGCGCGCGCTGCCCTCGTCGGCGGCGAGCTGTCGCGCTTGATCGTTCGGGGAGCTGCCCCCGAGCTCGAGCAGCCCCCCGAGCACGCCCGAGAGCACGCCGGTCGCCTGCGCCTCGACGAGCCCGCGCGGTCGCACCTCGGCCCGGACCTCCCCCTCGGGCCGCAGCCAGATCGTGACGACGCGGTTCGGGCGGTCGTAGCTCATCTCCATCGAGGACGTGAAGCTCGCGCTCGCGTCGAAGCGGAGGTACTGGCGCACGCGAAAGCCCATCGACTCTCGGTCGACCCACGTCCAGCCCGTCCCCGCGATCGCGAGCTCGAGCCGCCCGCCGTGCTCGCGCGCCGAGCACTCGCGGATCCACCAGCGGCCCGTCGTCGGGTCGAGCCCCGCCTGGGGCCCCGGGCGCCCGCCCTCGCCCGGGAGGCCGACGAACGAGCCTCGCAGCGAGTCGCAGATCCGCGGCACGACGACGTCGACGAGGAGCGCCCCGACGTCGCTCGCCTCGCCCGCGCTCGCGGTGGCCTGCCCGCTCGTCGGCTGCGCCTCGCCGCCGCTCGATCCCGCGCTCGTGGCCTCGTCTCGGCTCGAGGGGGCGGGCCCACACGCGCCGAGCGCGAGGGCGAGGAGCAGAGGGAGCGATCGCGAAACGGACGGATGCGTCATGCGGCGAGGATGCGGTCGAATCGGGGCTTCGACAACCGCTCGGGCGGCATGGCTCGGGCGGCGCCGTCGCCGAGGCGGGGCGCGCGCCCGCCGCGCCTCGATCGCCGCCTCGGCTCGCGAGATCCCGATCCGCTGGACGACCACGCTCGGGGTCGCATAGCATCGCGAGCCGCGAATCGAGTCATGGCGCGGTTGACGATCATCGGCCCCGAGGGGCGGCAGGAGGCGACGCTCGAGGCGCACAACACGCTCGGGCGCCACCCGAACAATACCGTCCAGGTGCTCGATCGGATCGTGTCGAAGGAGCACTGCCACATCGATCTCGTGGACGGTCGCTTCGTCCTCCGGGACCTCGGCTCCCTGAACGGCACCTTCGTCAACGGCGAGCGCGTGAGCGAGCGGCCGCTCGACCCCGGCGACGAGATCTCGCTCGGCTCGACCCGGATCCTCTTCGACGGTGAGGAGGCGCTCCGGATGGGTCGCCCCGTCGCCCCCGACTACGGGCTCGCGCTCGCGGCGGGCCCGAGCGCCCAGCTGGGCCCCACGCTCCCCGGCGCGGCCGGCGGCCCGAAGCTGGCCGGCACGCTCCAGTACGGACCTCCTTCGTCGCCGGAGCCGGCGCTCGGCCCGCTCGCGCCGCAGCCCTTCGCGCCGCAGCCCTTCGCGTCGCCGCAGCCCTTCGCGCCGCCGCGGCCGATGGCGGCGATCCCGAACCTCGCGGAGATGGCGGCGACGAGCGGGCGACCGCTCTCCAAGGTGACGATCGCGGCGGGCCTCGTCGAGAGCCACATCCGCACGCGCCTCGACATGGAGCAGAACTTCCTGCCGGAGAAGCTCGTCTCCGACGTCGAGACGCTCCGGCGCGACTACGAGAAGCTCCGCGTGAGCTACGAGCTCGCGCGCTCCATCGGCGCCGAGCTCGACATCCAGAAGGTCCTCGACCGGATCCTGGTCGCCGCCTTCCAGCTCCTGCCCGCCGATCGCGGTATCGTGCTGCTCTACGACGACACGAGGAAGCTCGAGCCGCGCGCCGTCCGGACGCGCTCGGGCACGCAGGATCCGAACGAGCCGCTCGTCGTCTCCTCGACCATCATCGAGCAGGTCGAGACCACGCGACAGGCCGTGCTCTCGAGCGACGCGACGGTCGACTCGCGCTTCGGCGGCGCGCACTCGATCATCATGCAGGGCATCCGATCGTCGATGGCCGTCCCGCTGCTCCACTCGAACGAGCTCTTCGGCGTCATGCTCCTCGACTCGAAGATCGCGACCAACGCCTTCACGGAGAAGGATCTCCAGATCTTCCAGAACGTCGCGAACCAGGCGGCGATCTCGGTCCAGAACTCGCTCTACGCGAAGAAGCTCGAGGCCGAGGCCGTCACGCGAGAGCGCTTTCAGAGGCTCCTCAGCCCGGCGATCGCGCAGCAGGTCCTCGAGGGCAAGGTCGCGATCCAGAAGGGCGGCGAGGGGCGCAACATCACCGTCTTCTTCTCCGACATCCGCGGCTTCACCTCGATGAGCGAGTCGGCGAACGCCCAGGTCATCGTCGACATGCTCAACGAGTACTTCGAGCTGATGGTCGAGGTGATCTTCAAGCACGAGGGCACCCTCGACAAATTCGTGGGTGACGAGATCATGGCGCTCTTCGGCGCGCCGATGTCGCACGGCGACGACGCGATCCGGTGCGTGCGCACGGCGATCGAGATGCTCGAGGTCCTCGGCGAGCTGAACGCCGCGCGCGCGCGCGTCGGCGCGCCCGAGATCCAGGTCGGGATCGGCATCAACACGGGCCACGTCGTCGCGGGCTACATCGGCAGCAGCAAGGCGCTCGAGTACACCGTCATCGGTGACACCGTGAACACGGGCGCGCGCCTCTGCTCGGTCGCCAAGGCGGGCGAGATCATCATCAGCCAGTCGACCTACGAGCAGATCCGGGATCACTTCGACGTCGTCGAGCTCCCGCCCGTCCACGTGAAGGGCAAGAGCCAAGCGCTCAAGATCTACAACGTGGTGAGCGAGAAGGGCCGCACGCAGCAAGATCCGCCGTCAGGCTGAGCGGTCGGCGTGGCCCTTCGCGCTCGCCTCGTCGGGCGGACCCCGCGAAGAGAGGGAGACAAGAGCATGGAGAAGAAGCGCCCCATCGGGCTGATCGTCGCGGTCGTCGTCGGCGTCGCGCTCGGGCTGCTCGGGCTGCTCGGCGGCTGCACCTCGATCGCGTCGCTCATGACGCAGGACTCGCTGGTCGAGATGCAGGCACAGCTCGGCCGAGGCGACCCAGCGCTCGCCGCCCAGGCCGAGGTCACCCGCCGCATGATCGAGGTGCAGGCGGGGTTTCGGGTCTGGATGTTCCTCGGCGAGGGCGCGAACTTCCTCGTCTCGGCGCTGCTCCTCGTCGGGGCTGGTCTGCTCGCGGCGCTCAAGCGCTCGGGCGGGCGGCTCCTCATCGTCGTCGCCGCCGTCGCGATCCTCGTCGACGGCTATCGGACGGCGCTCGGGGTCTACGTGAGCTGGCGCTCGACGAGCGTGATGGCGGAGGCGTTCGCGGCGCACGCGCCCGCCGGCGGCGCGGCGGTCGCGGGGTTCACGCAGGGCGCGACCACGGTGGGGCTCATCATCGCGGTCCTCTGGTTCGCCGCGAAGCTGGTCGCCTACGCGGCGCAGATCTGGGCGGCTCGCGACGCCGAGGCGAAGGGCCTCCTCGGCTGACGTGACGAGCGACTCGATGGATCCCGTCGAGCCGAGCGCGCGCGCGGGCTCGGGCGGTGGCTGCGCGACGCACCCCGATCGCCCGGCGGAGGGGACGTGCACGCGGTGCGGCGATCACCTCTGCGCCGAGTGCGTCCGCGCGGCCGAGGATGGCCTCTGCGCGCGCTGCGTCGAGCGCCTCTCGACGCGCGGCAAGCTCGCGCAGATCGACTGGCTCGCGGTCACGACGATGCTCCATGGCGGGCTCATGGTGGGCTACGGGCTCGTGATGACGCTCGCCGGCGGCATCTTCGCGACGAGCGTCTCCTCCGGGCTCCCTCCCGAGGCCGATCCCGAGGTCGCGCGCGTCATGGTCGGCATGGTCGCGGCCATCCCGATCCTCATGACGATCGTGCACGTCGCCGCGGGTGGCCTCCAGCTCGCCGCCGGCTACTTCATGCGGCTCTACCGCTTTCGCGCGCTGGCGATCGCCGCGTACGTCGCCGCTGGGGTCACGGTGGTCGGCTGCTACTGCCTGCCGAGCTCCATCCTCCTCGCGATCTGGGGCTTCGTCGTCCTCTTCGACCGCGACGTCGCGGCGCGCTTCGCCTCGACGGCGCGCGCGAGAGAGGCCGCTCGAGGCGCGGCGGACTGAGGTATCCTCGCGGCCCGATGGCTCACCTCGACTTCGAAAAGCCGGTCGTCGAGCTCGAAGACCGGATCCGCGAGCTTCGGCTCTACGGGGCGCGCGACGACGGCTTCGAGGGCGAGCTCGAGCGCCTCGAGCAGCGCGCGGCCGAGCTCTCGCGCGAGATCTACCGCGACCTCTCGGTCTGGCAGAAGGTCCAGCTCAGCCGCCACCCCGATCGGCCCTACATGCTCGACTACGTCGAGCGCATCTTCGACGACGTGCTCGAATTGCATGGCGATCGCGCGTTCTCGGACGACGGCGCGATCGTCGCGGGCTTCGCGCGCCTCGACGGGCAGACGGTCGCGATCATCGGGCACCAGAAGGGGCGCACGACGAAGGAGAAGCTCCGCCGCAACTTCGGGATGGCGCACCCCGAGGGCTACCGGAAGGCGATGCGGATCATGGCGCTCGCCGATCGCTTCCATCGCCCCGTGCTCACGTTCATCGACACGCCGGGCGCGTACCCGGGCGTCGGCGCGGAGGAGCGCGGGCAGAGCGAGGCGATCGGCCAGTCGCTCCTCGCGATGTCCGAGCTCCGCGTCCCCGTGGTCGCGACCGTCATCGGTGAGGGCGGCTCGGGCGGCGCGCTGGGTCTCGGCGTCGCCAACCGCGTGCTCATGCTCGAGTTCGCCACCTACAGCGTGATCACCCCGGAGGGCTGCGCGTCGATCCTCTGGCGCGACGGGGCGCGCGCGGCCGAGGCGGCTGCGCAGCTCAAGCTCCTCGCGAGCGACGCGCTCCGGCTCGGCATCGTGGACGCGATCATCGCCGAGCCGACGGGCGGCGCGCACCGCGACCCGGACGAGGCCGCCCGGCGCGTCGGGGAGGCCCTGCGCAAGCAGCTCTTCGAGCTCGGCCAGCTCGCGTCGGGGGAGCGCGGGAGCGACGCGCTCGTCGAGCATCGCTACGCGAAATTTCGCGCCATGGGCGTGACGACGAGGGTGAGCGGATGAGCGAGATCGCGAGGATCCCGAGCGGGGTAGGTCAGGGCTCGGATCTGCCGAGCCCGTACACGGCGCGGAAGATCATCGGCGGCATCCTCTGGTTCATCGGGATGGCGGTTGGCCTCATCCTCATCGTGATCCTCTTCATCGTCGAGCCGCGCTATAGCGAGAGGCCGCTCGACATGGCCCTCTCGATGGCGGTCGGGGCGGTGCTCGCCTTCCCCGCGGCGGCGATGTACCTGACCTTCCCGAGGCTGCTCGACCGCTTCGACCCCGAGCCCCTCTACGCGCTGACGCTGGCGCTGCTCTGGGGGGCGATCGCCGCGTGCGGCATCGCCGCGTGGACCAACACGATCGTCGGCGGGATCATGAGCGTGATGTTCGGCGAGAGGGCTGGGGAGCTCTTCACCGTCGTGGTCAGCGCGCCCTTCGTCGAGGAGGGGCTGAAGGGCGTGATGGTCCTCGGGATCGCGTACTTCTTGCGCGACGAGTTCGACGGCATCGTCGACGGCATCATCTACGCGACCTTCGTCGCGATCGGCTTCGCGGCGACCGAGAACGTCCTCTACTACGGGCGCTCGCTCTACGCGGAGGGCATGAGTGGCTTGAAGGTCGTGGTGTTCCTGCGCGGCGTCCTCGCGCCCTGGGGCCACCCGCTCTACACGGCCATGACGGGGATCGGGCTCGGCCTCGCGCGTGAGCGCACGAGCCTCTTGCCCAAGCTCGCCTTCCCCGTCCTCGGCTACATCGCGGCGGTCCTGCTCCACATGCTCTGGAACGGCTCGGGGAAGGTGTGCGACGCGCTCTTCGGAGAATACGGGATCGTCGTCTGGTTCGCCCAGCTCCTGCTCTGGCTCGTCTTCGTCCTGGCGTTCATCACGATGGTCATCCTCCTCGTCCGGCGCCGCGGCGCGATCATCCGAAAGCACCTCGTCGACGAGGTCGCCCTGGGCCACGTCACCACCGCGGAGCTCGAGCTCGTCACCTCCGTCTTCGGCACCGTGAAGGCGCTCTGGCGCAAGGGCCTGAAGGGGCAGGAGTTCCTCCGCGCGGTCGCGCGGCTCGGGCTCACGAAGTGGCACACGTCGCGCGCGATGGCCGGGAACGCGATGACGGTCTCGATGGACTACATCCTCCCGCTCCGCGCGCGGATCAAGGAGCTGCGCGCGCAGGGCGCGTCGCCGACCTGAGCGCTCGGCGCAACACGTCGAGCGAGACGCGCCGTCAGAGGAAGCGGAGCCCGAGGCCTCGGTACGTCGGCGCTCGCTCGAGCACGCGGTCGCCCTCGACGATCAGCACCTCCGTGACGTGCTCCATCAGCTCGCCCGCCTTCGCGTGTCGAAAGAGCACCGCGTCGCCGATCGCGAGCGTCGTGCCCCGCGCGAGCCGGACCGGCGTCTGCACCTCGCCGGCCCCCTCCATCGGGTCGAGCGTGAGCCCCTCGGGCCAGACCGGGCGCGGGAGCTTGTCCGCGCCGGCCGCGCCCGACGCGACGTAGCCGCCGCCGCTCAGGGTCGCCCAGCCGGGGCCCGGCAGGCGCGTCACCTCGAGCGCGAAGAAGAGCGCCGGCTCGAGCGCGCGGACGTGCGCGTCATGGAAGTAGTCGAAGAGGAGCGGCTTCACGAGGCCGCTCCCGGCGCTCGCCTCGGTCACGCCGCTCGCGCGCGTCGTCGAGTCGAGCGAGCCCGTCCCGCCGCCGTTGACGACGCGGGGGGCGAGCCCCGCCGCGACGAGCGCGTCGACGATCCGGTTGCGATGCCTCGAGACCACCTCGACGCTGCGCCTGCGCACGAGCTCCTTCACCGGGTTCTCGACGCGCGCGTAGGGGCTCCGATCCGGGAGGCCCGCGACCTGCGCCTCATAAGCGAGCAGCCCCGCGAACGAGAGGTGCTCATGCGCCGCGATCGAGCGCGCGAGCGAGACGATCGCGTGCGGCTCTCGGAGCGGCGAGCGCCGCACCCCGAGGTGGACACGCCCGCCCGCGAGCTCGAGCGAGACGTCGACGCAGAGGGCGAGCTCGAGCTTCGTCCCCGCGCGTCGCGCCTCCTCCTCGGCGCGCTCGATCGTCACCTCCGCGTCGACCGCGAGGACGAGCCTCGCGCCCGCCGCCGCGAGCCGCGCGGCCCGCGCGAGGTCCTGCTCGTCCCCGCGCCGGATCGAGGGCGGATACGCGACGAAGAGATCGTCGATCCCGCGCGCGAAGAGCGCCTCGGCCTCGCGCACCGAGTAGGAGAGGACGCCGGCCAGCTCCGGCGCGCCCCGCGCGAGCGCGCGCTCAATCAGGTACGGCGCGCGCAGGCTCTTCGTCGCGAGGCGGATCGGCACGCCGCTCGCGCGCGCGAGCGCTCGGAAGCGCTCGACGTTCCGATCGAAGGCCGCCCGATCGAGCACGGCCAGAGGGAGCGGCTCCGAGGAGATCGCGGCGACGAGATCGCTCCACGCCATGCGCCGAGCGTAGAGCTTCGCGCGGCGCGTGCCCACAGCGGATCGGGCCTCGCGCAGAGAGGCTCACGGCACGGGCCGTCGACCGGGCTCACGGCATGAACCGCGGCGATCCGCCGCTCGGAGGATCACGTCGCGCGCGACGCGCCGTCACGGCTTCGCGCGATCCTCGGCGCGGGTGATGAGGAACGCGTGCTCTCCCGCCCGCTGACCGAGCAGGGCGGCCGAGCTCGACGTCGCGGTCGAGTCGAGCACCTCGACGCGATCGTCGGGGTAGGCGTCGCGCACCGCGGCCTCGGGGATCGAGAAGGGCGGTCGATCGGTCGGGCCGTCGTGCTCGAGGGTGACGAGGAGCGTGCGCGCGCCGGGGGCGAGCAGCGAGCGGGTCTTCGCGACGAAGGCCGAGCGCATCGAGGCGGGCACGGCCACCATCGCGGCGCGATCGAAGCAGACATCGAAGCGGCCGATGCGGCTCGGGTCGAGCGCGAAGAAGTCGCCCTCGACGATCGTGATCCGCTCGGCCTCGTAGGCGACGAGATCACCGAACGCGCGCCGGGTCGGCTCGAGCGCGTGCTCCGCGAAGAACGCCTCGATCGCGTCGTGGACGAGCTCGACGCCGACCACCTCGCGCGCCCGGTCGCGGAGCCAGAGCAGATCGATGCTCTTGCCGCAGAACGGGACGAGGACGCGGGCCTCGTCGAGCCCGAGGCGCGCGGCGTGCGCGACGAGGTAGGGCGTCGGCGCGCTTTGGTGAAAGCCGATCCGCCCCTCACGCCAGAGGGTTCTCCAGAATTCGGGCCAGAAATCGGGGATCATCGGCTGCTTCTAGCCCGCCGTCGGTTCGATGGCGATCCCGGCTCGTCGCTTTCTTGACGCGGTCGGTGAGCCCTGATCCCCTCGGCGCCATGTCGTCGAACGCGAGACGGGTCGGCCCCGGCTTCACGAAGAGGAGGCGGGTCCTCTCCTTCACGCTCGCGACGACGCTCGCGTGCGGCGTCGTCGCCGTCGGCGGGTCGTGGTCGCAAGCGCGCCGGCTCGACGGGCTCGTCGAGGGGGCGCGCGCGCGGCTCGAGGCGCCCTTCGTCGAGGCGCCCGGCCTCGATCGCGTCCAGGCCTCCACCGCGGCCTCGATGCTCGAGCGCGCGATGGACGCGGGGCGGGTCGACGACGCGATCCGCGGGAGCTTCCACTACGCGCGGGCGCTCGAGGATCTCCAGCGCGGCGACTACGTGCTGAGCGAGGGCGAGCTCGCCTCGGCGCACCGCTTCCTCGGGGAGAGCGTCGAGCTCGTCGTGCTCTCGGCCGCGCTCTCGCGAGGCCGGCTGCGCTTCGACGACGCGGCCGTGGAGATCGAGCGCGCGCTCGCGCTCGCGCCCGAGGACCCGCGCGCGCTCCTCCTGGCCTCGGACATCGCGATCGATCGCCACCGCGGGGCCGAGGCGCGAGGCTACCTCGCGCGCCTCGCGCGCCTCGTGCCGGAGTCCTCGACCGTTCACAACCGGCTCGGCGTCGCGCTCGAGGAGCAGGGCGACCTCGCCGGCGCCGAGCGGGAGCTGCGGGAGGCCGCGCGCCTCGACGGCCGCGGGCAAGACGCCTACGTCAACCTCGGGCGCGTCCTGCGGCGCCTCGCCCGCCACGAGGACGCTCGCGCGGCGTTCGACGTCGCGGTCACGCGCGCGCCGCACGATCCGCGGGCGCTGCTCGGCCGCGGGCTCGCGCGCGCCGCGACGCACGACGTCCGAGGCGCCGAGGCCGACTTCCGCCGCTCGGCCGAGCTCGCGCCGAACGACGCCGAGCCGCTCCTCGCGCTCGGGGATCTCCAGCGCGATCTCGGGGCCGTGAGCGAAGCCGTGACGACCTACCGCGCCGCGATCGACCGGGAGGACGCGGACGCGGCCTCGTGGCTCAAGCTCGGCAACGCCCTCGCGCTGCTCGAGGACTACGAGGAGGCCGCGCGCGCGTTCGAGGCGGCCTTGCGGCGCGCGCCCGACCTCGCGGCGGCGCACAACGGCCTCGGGGCGAGCCTCATGCACCTCGCGACGCCCGAGCGCGGCGCACAGCTCGCCTCGACGGCCGTCCGTCGCGCGGACGCGATGCGCGAGCTCGAGCGCGCGTTCGAGCTCGACCCGACCGACCCGAACCCGCTGATGAACCTCGCGCTCCTCGCCGAGCGGGAGGGGGATCTGGGCGCGGCGCGCGCCGCGTGGGCGCGCGTGCTCGACGCCGCCCCGGGCTCCTCGATCGCGCTGCGTCGCCTCGCGCGCCTGGGATCGAGCTGACGGCGCCTCGCCGGACGGCGAGCGCCTCGGGTGGAGCGCGCTCCGCGCCTTGCGAAGTGCGGCTCGATTTGGTCAACTCGCGCGCCGCGCTCCTCGAGCGCTCGGCGCCAACGATGACGAGGATGAGATGACGCTCCTTCGAATGACCCTGCTCTCTCCCTCGGGCGCGCGGAGCCGGCTCCTCGCGCTCGCCGCCGCGGCCGCGCTGCTCGTCGCGGCGCCCGCGCCCTTCGCGCGCGCCGACGAGCCGTCGCCCGAAGGCGCGTCGCTCGGCTCGACGATCTCCGAGCGCTCGAGGTCTGCGCCCCTCTTCAGCCGCCTCGTCTCGGTCGAGCTCCAGGGGGCCATCGACGGCCCGCTCGGTGTCTTCGGCGGCACGCTCGTCATCTCGCCGCTCCAGAACCTCTCGCTCGAGGTCGGAGGCGGCGTGAGCCGCGACGGGGGCCGCTTCGCCGGCGGCGTGCGCCTGATGCTCCCGCAGGATCACTTCGCGCTCCAGCTTCGCTTGGGCATCGCCGCGGGGCCGCTCACGTGGGACGCGAGCGCCGAGACGAACGGCGCCGCGCCGTATCACGTCCGACGGCGCTGGGACTTCCAGGCGGGGCTCTACTCCGACATCGGCTTCCAGTACCGCTTCGACTTCGGCCTCTACCTGGGGCTCAACCTGGGCGTCGAGGGCTCGTTCTCGAGCGCGGCCGACCAGTGCACCGTGCTCGACGAGGCGCCCGGCCTGCCGAGGACCTGCGCGAAGGACGGCTTCCGGCCGATCCGTGTGTATGCGGGCCTCCAGGTCGGCTACGCCTTCGACATCGTCCTCTGACGGCGCCATCGGCCGATCGGGTCCACGCCGTCATGATCTCCTGGAGGGGCCGCCCAGCGCCCCTCCCGCTTGGCCGAGCCGCCTGCGCGCCTCCTCGACGTCGAGCTGCCCCTCCCACCTCGCGATGACCAGCGTGCCGACCACGTTGCCGATCATGTTGGTCAACGCGCGGACCTCCGACATGAAGCGGTCGACGCCGAGCAGGAGCGAGAGGCCCGAGACCGGGACGCTCCCCGTCGTCTCGAGCGTCGCGGCCAGCGTGACGAAGCCGCTCCCCGTCACGGCCGCGGCGCCCTTGCTCGTCAGCATCAGCACCGCGAGCAGCCCGATCTCCTGGGCGAGGGAGAGCTCCACGTCCAGCGCCTGCGCCACGAAGACGGCGGCCATCGTGAGGTAGATCGACGTGCCGTCGAGGTTGAAGGAGTAGCCCATCGGGACGACGAGCCGCACGACCTCCGAGCCGCAGCCGAGCGCCGTGAGCTTGTCCATGAGCCGCGGCAGGACGGGCTCGCTCGAGGAGGTGCCGAGCACGATGAGCAGCTCGTCCTTGAAGTAGCGCAGGAGCGAGGTGATCCGCAGGCCGACGAGCGCGCTCACGCCCCCGAGCCCGAAGATCACGAAGCCGAGCGCGGTCGCGTAGAAGCACGCCATCAGCTTGGCGAGGTTGCCGAGGCTCGCGAGCCCGAAGTGCCCCACGGTATAGGCCATCGCGCCGAAGGCGCCGAGCGGCGCGGCGCGCATGACGAGCGCGAGCACCTTGAAGAAGACGAGCCCCGTCTGCTCGACGAAGCCGAGCGCCCTCTTCCCCTTCTCGCCCATCCCCGCGATCGCCGCGCCGAACAAGCAGGCGAGGAAGAGCACGGGGAGCACCTCGCCGTGGACGAAGGCCCCGCCGACGCTGTCGGGGACGACGGCCGTGAGGTGATCGACCCACGTCGCCGGCGCGCTCGCCCCGCCGCCTCGCCCGATGGGGCTCGCGTCGAGGGTGCTCGGATCCGCGTGGATGCCCGCGCCGGGCTCGACCAGGTGGACGACGACGAGCCCGAGCGCGAGCGCGAACGTCGTCATCACCTCGAAGTAGAGGAGCGTCTTCAGCCCGACGCGCCCGACGCGCCCGAGATCCCCCACGCTCGCGATGCCGGAGCACACGGCGGTGAAGATGATCGGCGCGATCAGCATCTTGATCGCCTTGATGAAGAGGTCGCCGAGCGGTCGCATCGCCTCGGCGCGCTCGGGCGCGAGCCAGCCGAGCGCGACGCCGAGCGCGATCCCGACGAGCACCTGGAGGTAGAGGCGATCGCGGGCGGGAGGAGCAGCCGTCTCGGCCGAGGCCTTCGCGGTCATCGCGCGAGGGTACACCGCGCGCTGGCTCCCCCATCGCCACCTCGCGCGCTCGAGGTGGTAGGCTCTCGGGCACGCCGGCGCGATGGATCGTCGCGTCGAGGCGCCCGACGGAGGTCGCATGGACGAGAGGGACGTGGTGATCGAGCGCGAGCCGAGCGAAGTGAATGACCCCAGGCAGCGCTCGTCGAACGCGCTCATGCGCCGCCGCGACCTGCTCCGCTCCCTCCTCGTCGGCTCCGGCCTCGCGCTCTCTCCGTCGCTGGCCTCGCTCGCCCGCCCGGGCGTCGCGCGCGCGCTGGCGGTGGGGACGCGCGCCCCGGAGATCGGCCTCCCGATCATCGCGAACGGGAGCGGCAGCCTCTCGATCGCGAGCCTGCGCGGGCAGGTCGTCATCGTCGACTTCTGGGCGACGTGGTGCGCGCCGTGCGCCCACGAGATGCCGGTCCTCGAGCGCCTCTTCACGCAGAACCGAGGCAGCCTCACCGTGGTCGGCGTCGCGCAGGACGACGACGCGAGCAACGTCTCGCGCTTCCTCCGGCGCGTGCCGGTGAGCTTCCCCATCGTCCACGACGCGACGAGGGCGGCCTCGGGTCGCTACGCGCCGCCGAACATGCCGACGTCCTTCTTCATCGATCGTCGCGGCATCGTGCGCCAGATCCACGCGGGCTTTCGCGCGGGCGACGCCGCGCAGATGGAGCGTGACGTCGCGGCGTTGGTCCGACAGCCGGCTCGCTGAGCGCTGGCTGGCTGAGCGCTGGCTGGCTGAGCGCTGGCTGGCTGAGCGCTGGCTCGCTGAGCGCTGGGCGAGGAGCAGGCGTGCTCGCGCTGTCAGCGTGTCTTGGGCGAGCGGCGCGGTCGATCGGCCGCGGCCTTGAGCTGCGCGAGGAATTCCCCGAATTTCTCCGACACGTAGACGAGGACGTTCTCGTCGCTCGTGGAGAAGGAGAAGTCGTTGGTGCGGTTGATGAGCTGGATCACCCCGAGGAGCCGCCCCTCGTGGTGGACCGGCTTGAGCAGCATGGTCGTGATGTCGAGCCCGACGCGCCCATCGATCCCGGGATCGAAGAGCGACGACGTCGCGACGTCGTCGACCCGCAGGCACTTGGCGTAGAAGCGCATCGCGTCGCCGATGAGCCCTTGGGTGATCGGGATCGCGTCTCCCTTGCGCTCGGTCGCGCCCGCGCCCGACGCGGCGACGAACCGCAGCTCGTCGGAGTTGATGTCGTAGAGGGCGACGGAGGCGGCCTCGCAGGGGATGATCTCGGCGGCGAGTCGGACGATGAATTCCGCGCCCTCGAGCGGCGACTGGAGGAAGAAGAGATCCTGTAGCCCCTCGAACGCGTCGGCGAGCCGATCGCTCGCCAGCGAGCCCGGGCTCGAGGGCTCTGGGTGCGCGAGCGGCGCGGCGCTCGGGGCGAGCGGCTGGTGCATGAAGCCAGGGCGCGTCGCCACGGCCTCGACCGGCGCGGCTTGCTGGGCAGCTCGCGCTCGCGCGGCCTCTTGCGCGGCGGCCTCGGCCTCCGCGCGAGCGGCCTCCTGTGCGGCGGCCTCGGCCTCCGCGCGAGCGGCCTCGGCCTCCGCGCGAGCGGCCTCGG
>JBDHVC010000088.1:0-15207 GCA_039809495.1 Sandaracinaceae bacterium | reverse complement strand
CGCGGCGCAGGATGGTGCGGAGCTCCGGCGTGCAGTAGCCGGCGTCGGCCGCGGCGGCGACGGCGACGGCGGGGCGGGCGGCGGCGTCGGCCTCGCTCGCCGCGAGCCGCGCGGCGGCGGCGCGCTGCCAGGACACGGCGAGGACGCTCGGCGTGAGCAGGCCGACGAGCGCGAGCGCGGCGAGCGCGATCCGGCGCGTGGACGGGGCGCTCATCGCGCGCCTCCCGGGGCACGCGCGATGAGCCGCGTGAGGACGTAGTCGAGGCCGAGGTCGGTGTCCTCGTCGCAGATCCGCGTGTCGTTCACGTAGAGCTGCGGCGTGAGCACGGGGAGCTGGTTCTGGACGGCGAAGCGGAGCGCGCGGTTGAGCCGGGCGCGGACCGGGGCCCCACCGATGCACCGCGAGAGCGCGGGGAAGCGCTCGCTCACGAGGCGCCGCGCCGCGCCCGGGCTCGCGCGCTCGGCCTCGCTGATCTCCTCCTGGTGGTCGAAGGACCACGCGAGCACCTCGTCGGCGTCCCCCTCGGCGCAGAGGATCGCCTCGCTGATCGCGCAGGCGCCCGGGTGGAGCGAGGTGTCGAGCATCCAGTTGCACTCGGTGTCGAGCGGCATGAGGAGCGCGCGCCGGCTCACCCGCCGTGACGCCTCGTGGGCCGAGAAGCGGCGCTCGAAGCCGCGGCACGAGGCGCAGAGCGGATCGAGCACCTCGAGCAGGCTCGTCGCCTGGCCCGTGTCCCCGAGCGTGACGAGCACGCGCGCGTCGTCGCTCGGGTGCGGGAGCGTGCCGCACGCGCCGACGAAGCGATCGAAGTCGGGCGCCGCGAGGGCGTAGGCGAAGACGGGCAGAGCGACGAAGAGCACCCCGAGCGCGAACGCGAGGCCGAGCGCGAGGAGGCTCGTCCCGGGCGCGGCGGGCCGTGAGCGCCCACCCTCGCGCATCGTCCCCCCGCGGATGCGCCGATCGAGCTCGCTCGCGGTCGCGAGGCGCGGCGTCGAGCGCGGCGGCGGATCGAGCGAGCGCGGGAGACCGTCGTCGGGGATCGTGTCGAGCGCGCGCTCGTCTCGCTCGAGCTGGGTCTCGGCGAGCGCCGTCGAGGCCGGGGGCGCGTCGTCGAGCTGCGTGCGATCGGCCAGGGTGCCCTCCGCGATCGCCAGCCCGCGCGGCGCGCGCGGGCGCCCGCGGCGCGCCCTCCCCGCGACGACGACGGCGACGGCGAGCCCGAGCGTGCTCGCCCCGTAGATCCCGATGCAGAGCTTGCAGGCGGCGTCGAGCTCGTGGAGCGAGAGGTAGCCGAAGACGAGGGAGGTGCCGAAGGGGAGCGCCCAGGCGAGCGCCTGGTAGCCGCTCGCGCGTGGATCGCTCGTCTTTCCGAGGGCGAGCAGGCCGAGCGCGAGCACGAGGAGGTAGGCGAAGACCGCCATCGACGGCAGCGAGACGGGGATCCCGCCCCACACCGCGTCCCGCGCGAACGACGAGTAGGGGCTCATCAGGGTCGCGTGGCAGCCGCTCGCGCCGCTCACGTCGGGCGTGTCGACGCCCGGCAGGAACGAGCAGTGGAGCCCGTGGACCTGGCGATCGAGGTGCGCCGTGAAGTCCGACGTGGAGACGCTGGAGAAGAGGAGCCCGAGGGCGGCGGCGGCGACCAGCACGAGGTGCGCGATGCGCTCGAACATGGCGCGCGGGCCTTACCACCTACGCGGGGATCGGCACCTCGAGCCCAGGAGCGAGCCCGCGCCGAGGCCCCGACCAACGCGAGAGCGCGCACAGCTCTCGCTGCGCGCGCTCCTCGCTCGAGGCGATCCGCCTCTCACCGCACGAACCCGTTGCCCCGATCCGTGCTGTTCGGCCCTCGTCGGGGGGCTGCCCAGGGCCGCTCTCTCACGCCGAGCCAGCGTGCTCGCTCGACGGATCGCGTCGAGCGAGGCGCGCCGTCAGAAGGCGCTCGTCGCCAGGTTCGGGTTCTCGGAGACGGCGACGACGGCCGTCGCGCCGAGGCCGCTCGAGCCCCACGAGCCGACGTGGATCTGGTAGGCGCCGGGCTGCGCGTTCGTCACGTTGATGGCGGGGTTCGGGTAGCCCGCGCCGTCGTCGTCACACTCGACGTGTCCGTCGGGGAAGCGCACCGCCATCGCGATGTCTCGGTCCGAGCGGGCGACGATGCGGAGGTTCGGCATCGCGCCGGCCACGTTGACGGTGACCTGCGGCGAAGCCGGGTAGCTGCCGGAGCAGAAGCCCTGGACGCCAGGCATCTGGCTGCCTTGGACGTCGCCCGCCGTCACGACCGGCGCGCTGGTCATCGGATCCGGCGTGAAACCGGGCGCGACGTTGAACGTCTGCGCGCCAGCCGCCGGCGCGACCGGGACGGCCGCTGCGGCTCCCCCTTGCGGCGTCGTCGTGAGCGTGTAGTTGCCGGTCTGACCCGGCGCGTAGGTCGTGACGATGACCTGGTACTCACCCGCGACCGCCGAGGGGATGAGCACGCCGGCGCTGAGCGAGCCCTCGTAGTCGTCGTTGTCGATCTGCGGCGCGCCACCGGGCGGATGCACGATGAGGTAGGTGTCGAGGTCGGGCGACTCGGCGCGGATGAGCACCGACGAGCCCGGCGGGAAGTTGAAGGAGTAGGTGTCCTGGTACTCGCCGCTCTGGAGCTGGCGATCACCCACGCCGAGCGAGCCCGCCTGCGAGGTCGGCGCGCCCGTGGCGGCCGCGGCGCCGCCGAGCGCGCCCGTGAGGCCACCGAGGAGCGAGCCCGGATCGGTGGGAGTTCCGGTCGTCGACGTGCCGCCGCCGAAACAACAACCGGCCACGCCGAGCGAGAGGGTGAGGCCGAGAGGGGTGATGAATCGAACGGGGACTGACATGCATCTGCTCCTTGGTTCTTGATGGACGCCCGGAGTAGGTACGACGAACGCGTCGGTCAGGCGCATCAAATCGCGTCAAACGGGGTCGCCGTCATCCTCGTGCGCATCCGGCCGCGGCCGCGAGCGCCTCTCTCGATCACCCCGATCGCGACCCGCCGAGACCGAGGTGGCGCGAGTCTACCGAGGTCGCCCCCGAAGCGATAGTGCCTTCGCGACCCCCCCCCCTCGGGCCGCCTCGAGCGGGTGAGGCGCGCCGTCAGAGGTCGAGGACCGCCGCCTCGCCGTGCTCGGCCACGAGCGCGGCGACGTAGCTCGTGATCATCGCGCGCCGATCGAGCACCGCCGCGCGCTGCGCGGGCTCGAGCAGCTCGCCCGCGACCTCGTCCGAGACGGCGCGATCGAGCGCGTCGGCGTCGAGCGCCTCGAGCGCCGTGACGAGCGCGCGGGGAAAGCGACGCGCGCGCTGGAGCTCGTCGAGGATCCGGCCTCGCTGGCCCTCGGACCACCGCACCGGGAACGCCAGGTTGTGATCGCGGATGACCACCCGCTGGAGGCCGTTCGTGGCCGTCCGCAGGTTGCCGCCGCTCAGCCGGTCGCCGTTGCCGATGAGGGCGTCGAAGAGGCACATGCTCGCGAGGTCGCGCGCGAGGATGCGCTGCTCGGGGCTCAGCTCCGCCCCCGGGGTGAGCCAGCGCTCCCAGAGCGCGAGGCCGTCCGGCTGATCGAGGGTCCCGCGCTCGAGGTTCGGCACCCAGTAGATCGCCGCGCCGCGCACGGTCGTCGACCCGGGCACGTTCGAGCTGAAGACGATCGGCGCGAGCAGCGCGCCGACGTCGCCGGTGAAGTCGGGCGCGATGTGCCTGCGGAGCTGGCCGCGCTCGATCACGCGCACGCGCGCGGGCGGCACCTGGTCCATCCCGAGCAGCCGCGCGATGCGGTAGGCCGCGACCTCGTGCGCCCAGCCGCGGGGGTGGGTCCGCGTCTCGGGCTTGAAGGCCGCGTCGATCGGCCCCGCGAGCTGCATCTGGAAGGTGAGCGACGTCGTGCCGACGGGGCGCAGGTTGTCGAGCCGCGCCGAGAAGAGCGCCTCGAGGATGCGCGCGTCCGTGAGCTCGCTCGAGGCGAAGCGCCGCTCCGCGTCGCCCTCGTCCGCGCGCACCGACGCAAGCGACGCGAGCGCGGCGAGGGCGAGGAGCGCGGGCGCGGCGAGGGCGGCGGCTGTCGAACGCGCGACGTTCACTTGTATGCGGCGAGGAGGTTCTTCGCGATGACCATCCGCTGCACCTGCGAGGTGCCCTCGTAGATCTGGAGGATCTTCGCGTCGCGCATGAGCTTCTCGACGGGGTAGTCCTTCATGAAGCCGTTGCCGCCGAAGACCTGCACGGCGTCCGTCGCGACCTGCATCGCCGAGTCGGCGCCGAAGGCCTTGGCGTAGCTCGAGACGATCGAGGTCGTGGCGCCCTGGTCGAGCAACCACGCCGCCTTGTGGACCAAGAGGCGCGTCGCCTCGTACTTGATCGCCATCTCCGCGAGCATGAATTGCACGGCCTGGTGGTTGGCGATCTCGGTGCCGAAGGTCTTGCGCTCGAGGGCGTAGCGCGCGGACTCGTCGAGCGCGCGGCGCATGAGGCCGCAGGCGCCGGCGCCGATGTCGGGGCGCGTGCGGTCGAAGGTCTGCATGGCGACCTTGAAGCCCTGGCCGGGGGGCGCGAGGACCTGGCTCTTCGAGACCTTCACGTCCTCGAGGATGAGCGGCGCGGTGTCGCTCGCGCGCTGGCCCATCTTGTCCTCGTGGCGGCCGACCGTGATGCCGGGCGTGTCGCGATCGACGATGAACGCCATGATCGTCTTGTGGCGCTGGCTCGCGTCGATCGTCGCGAAGACGACGTAGAACGAGGCGAGCGTGGCGTTCGTGATGAAGGCCTTCTGGCCGTTCAGCACCCAGTCGTCGCCGACCTGCTTGGCCGAGCACTGGAGGCCGGCGGCGTCCGAGCCCGCCGACGGCTCCGTGATCGCGTAGGCCGCGAAGACGGGCTCGCTCGCGAGCATGCCGAGGTACTTCTTCTTCTGCTGCTCGTTACCGGCGATCATGATCGGCGTCGCCGCGAGCGCGTTCGCCGTCATCGAAGTCTGGATGCCCGTGCAGCCGTACGCGAGCTCCTCCGTGATGATCGCGTGCTCGAGCTCGCCGAGGCCCATCCCGCCGTACTCGGTGGGGATGTTGGGCGCGACGAGGCCGAGGGCGTGCGCCGCCTTGAAGACGTCGATCGGGAACTTCGCCTCGCGGTCGCACTCCGCGGCGACGGGGATGATCTTCGCCTTCGCGAACTCGCGCGCGACGCGCTGAAATTCCTTCTGCTCCTCCGAAAGCTCGAATCCGATCATCGCTTGCGCTCCTCTCGTCGTCGTTGCTCCTCGTTGCGACCGGCCTTCGCGCCGAGGACGTAGCCGATGGTGATCCCCACGAGCAGGACGCTCGGGATGAAGAAGAGGTGGTTGAGGCTCGGGAAGTCCATCGTGATCCTCACGGCTCCTTCGCGGGGGTGGCCCGCGGCGTCGCCCCCTCGGCGCCCGCGGTGTCCGGGGAGAGCGCGTCGAGCTTGCCCTCGAGCGCCTTCTCGAGGCGATCGAGGTCGCGCGAGGCGCCCGCCGAGAGGCGCCCGAGGCGGAGCACGTAGAGGAGGACCAGGGTGAGCACCGCGCCGTAGGCGAGGACGAGGAGCGGCCCGCCCGGCACGTCCTCGCCTTGGGCGCCGGTCACGGCCTGGAAGCTGGCCGAGCGGCTCGCCGCGGCGTCCTGCTCACGGATCGGCTGCTCCAGCTCTTCGGGCGCGACGTCCGCGCGGGAGCCGGGAGGCGCGGCGAGCGCCGCGAGCGAGAGCAGGAGCGCGAGCGGGAGCGCGCGGAGCCAGCGGGTCGAGGCGATCCTTCGCATCACGATTCCTCCACGAGCCCGAGGCCGGCCGCCTCGAGCTCGAGCTCGACGACGCGCTGTCGCACGCGCTCGATCCGATAGCGCGCCCAGAGCAGGAGCGCGACGAGGAGCGAGAACGTGACGAAGCCGAGCGCGAGCGCCGGCACCATGTCCGGGTGGATGCCGCCGCCGGCGCGCGTGAGCACGGTGGGGTGCTGGCCGCGCCAGCGCTGGACGGAGTAGTGGATGACGGGCAGGAGCAGGAGCCCGATGAAGGCGAGCGCCGAGGCGAAGCGCTTCTCGGCCTCGCCCGCCTGCCCGAGCCCGCGCAGCACGTTGAACGAGAGGTAGATCATGCCCGCGAGGAGCGTCGTCGTGAGGCGCGGATCCCACGTCCAGTACGTGCCCCACGCCTTGCGCGCCCAGAGCGGCCCCGTCGCGAGCACGACGAGGCAGAAGACGAGGCCGACCTCCGCCCCCGCCACCGCGAGCGCGTCCCAGCGCTCGTCGCGCCGGTAGAGGTAGAGCGCGGAGCCGACGGCGGAGGCCACGAAGGCGACGTACATCGCCGTCGCGCTCGGCACGTGGAGGTAGAAGATCTTCTGCACGATCCCCATCTGCACCTCGGTCGGCGCGACGAAGAAGATCGCGTAGAGCATCGCGCAGGCGGAGAGCGCCGTGAGCGCGACGAGCCCCGTGAGCGGCCACGAGGCGCGGGCCTCGCGCGCGCGCCCCGCGTCTTTCCTCCTCGCCTGGTCCGCGGCCGCGGCGAGGAGCAGGGCCGGCGCGGCGAGCCACCCGATCGGGCGCCCCGTCGACAGCGCGCCGAAGAGCACGAGCGCGCCGAGCGCGGCGAGGAGCAGGGCCGATGCGAGGCGCGTCGACATGGGGCGGCGAAGCTACCCCGACGATCCGCGAGCGTCGAGACGGCGGAGCGCGGGCCGCGAGCGGTGCCGGGCGCGATCGAGGCGCGCCGTCAGCCGCGCGGCGCCTCGTCTCCGCGCGCGAACGCGCGCCACGCGCCGCCGATCCGGCGCTCGTGGGGGAGGTAGTCGAGCTTGTAGCGCATGTGCGCGTTCCCGTGGACGGCGAGCCCGAGGTAGAGCCACCTCACGCCCTCGGCGCGCGCGCGCTCGATCTGCGTGAGGACGGAGAAGGTCCCGATGGAGAGCGAGCGGAGCGCGGGCGGCAGCTCGGGCTCGTAGAAGGTGTAGACCGCGCTCCACGCGTGCTCGCCGCGATCGACGATCGCGACGCCGACGAGACGTCCGTCGAGGACGTAGCGGAGCTCGAACGCGTCCACCGCGCCCTCGACGAGGAAGGCCTCGTACTCGTCGCGCCGAAACGGGCGCACGCCCCGCTTCAGGCCGCGCAGGCGCTGGTGGCGCTCGAAGAGCCGCACGCGCGTCGCGTCGACGAGGAGCGGGCCGACCTCGAGCTCGAGCGCGCGCGCGCCCTTGCGGTAGGCGCGGCGCTGGCCGGCGGTGGGCACGAAGCGCGCGGGATCGATCCTGAGCGCCTCGCACGCCCGGCACCCCACACAGGCCTGGTTGTAGAAGAGCAGCCCCGCGCGGCGATCCCCCGCCTCGAGCCGCGCGTCGAATTCCGCGGGCGAGAGCGGGCGCGTCGGGAGCCGCATCGGGCGATGCGCGACCCGCCCCTCGAGGTAGGGGCACGCCTCGTCCTGATCCAAGACGACGATCTCGGCGGGAGCTTTCGTGCGCGTACGCGGGCCGTCCATGTCGCGATCGGAGGATAGCGCCGCGGGCCGGTCAGCGGCGGCTCCGTCGACGCCGCCGCGCTCGGCTCGAGGGGGTGCTCGCCCCGGGCGAGGCCTCCTGCGCCGCCGCGCTCGGCGCCTCGAGCCCCGCGCCCGCGGGCGCCTCCTCCGAGGCGGCGCCGCGACGCAGCGCCTCGAGCGGCCGCATCGGCGAGAAGCGCGCCCCATCGTGCAGCTCGCCGCCCAGCTCGCGGAGCGGCGGGTACTGGACGTCGTTGAGGCGCGTGAGGCCGGTGCGCAGCTCGGCCGTGTAGCGGTTGTAGATGCGGAGCTCGATCGCGGTCCGGTAGCCGCCCTCGTACGCCTCGAGCGCCTGCTCCTCGATCGGGACGATGAAGTAGGCGAGCTGGTCGCGGTAGGCCTGCTCCTCCTCGTCGCTCAGGCCCTCGGGGATCGGCGCGTCGCGGAGCCCCGCGGCGAAGAGCTCGTAGCTCCGACCGACCTGGAAGAGCGCCGCCGTGACCCACTCGGCGACGCGGAGCTCGACGACGTCGCGGAAGATCTCGGCGGCCTGCCGGAGCAGGCGGCTCTTCTGCTCGAGCCGCTGGCGGAGCGACGCGACGTCGCCGTCGATGTGGATCGCCTCGAATTGGCGCAGGACGGCCTCACCCTGGAGGTAGCGCGCCTGGGCCATGAAGTAGCGGCCCGCGGGGCTGAGCCGCCGGAGCGCGCCGCGCCCCGTCCGTACGGCCTGCTCGAGCGCGCGCCCGGCCGCCTCCTGGTCGCCCGCCGCCGTCCACACCTCGGCGAGCCGCGCCTGGGCCTCGACGTTGCGATCGACGTCGCGGCTCTGGCGAGCGAACGCGGTGTAGACGCGCGCAGCGTCCTCGTAGCGGTGGGCGCCCGCCTGCGCGCGGGCCTCGAAGAACGTCACGTCGGCGGCGCGCGCGCTCCGCGGGTAGCGCTCGAGGAATTCGCGCGAGGCCGCCACGGCGGCGTCGTAGTCGCTCGCCGAGAGCCGGAGCAGCGCGGCGTTGTAGAGCGCGTCCTCGCGCCGCGGGCCGTCGGGGAAGCGCGCGCCGTAGGCCTCGTAGAAGCGCGCGGCGTCGCGGAATTGCGCGATCGACTCGTACATCTGCGCGCCGTTCCACGCGCCGAGCGCGCCCTCGCTCGTCCCGGGGTAGCGCTCGACGAGCCGCTCGTAGCTGCTCGCCGCGCCCGCGAGATCGCCGCCGCGCTGCCGCTCGAGGCCCGCGTTGTAGAGCGCCTGCCGCGCGCGCTCGTCGTTCGGGAACTCGTCCGCGGCGTGCTCGAACGCCTCCGCGGCGGCGCGATGCTCGCCGCGGCCCGCGAGCTGCTCGCCGCGCGCGAAGGCCGCCTGGAGGATCAGCGTGTCGAGGCGGCGCTGCGCCTCGGCGCTCTGGAACGCCGGCGCGTCCTTGAGCCGCCGCGCCCAGAGCTCGATGTTCCCGTAGTCCTGCGCGCGGTTGAAGGAGTCGAGGATGAGCTCGCCCGCCTGCGCGGCGTAGTCGCTCGTCGGGAAGCGCTCGAGGAGCTGGCCGAAGAGCCGCACGGCGGGATCGAAGATCGCGCGATCGTAGTAGAGCCGACCCTGGCGAAAGAGGATCTCCGGCAGATCGGGATCGGTCGGGAAGAGCTGCACGTAGAGCTCGATCGCCTCGGAGAACGCGCGATCGTTGTCCGTCTCGCCGCAGGGATCCTCCGCGATCGCGGCCTCCGCCGCGACGCTCGCGCTCGCCTCGGTGGCGCTCGGCGACGACGACCCTGGCGCGCTCGACGCGGACGCGCTCGAGGCAGGCGCGCTCGGCCCAGGCGCGCTCGGCGCACGCGCGCTCGGCCCAGGCGCGCTCGAGGCAGGCGTACCCGCGGGGCGAGGGCCGCCCTGCCGCTGGCAGGCGTCGAGCTGCGCGTCGCGGACGTGCTCGAACGCGCCGATCGCGTTGTAGAGGGCGTCGCGCGTGTACTGACCGGCCGGCCGCAGGCGCGCGGCGGCGAGGTACTCCTCGCCCGCCTCGCCGTAGCGCTCGAGCCGATGGAAGAGGATCTCGGCGCGATAGAAGTGGAGATCGTACGCGGCCTCGGCGTCGCCGAAGTGCTCGAGGTAGAGGTCGTAGCCGGCCTCCGCCTGCGAGAGGCGCCTGCGTGCCGTCGCGCTGAGCGCCTCACCGCGCGCCTCGGGGGTGGACTGCGTCGCGCGCTGGCCGAGCTCGTGCCAGCGCATCGCGCGCACGCGGATCGCGCGCTCGACGCGCTCCTGGGCGCGCGCGACGACCTCCGGATCCGTCTGCTGGCTCGCCCAGCTCCCGCCCGGGAGGTACGTCGAGGCGAGCGTCCGGAGCGCCTCCATCGTCCGCGCGTCGTCGTCCATCGCGGCGTACGCCGCGGCGATCTGGTGCTGCCACTCGGGCGCCCGCGGATCGGCGGGCGACATCTCGATGAGCAGGCGGTAGCTCTCGATGCCCTGGTCGTAGCGGGCCTGGTCCATGTAGGTGAGCGCGAGGCGCGTGAGCACGCGCTCCGCGTACTGCTCGCCCCCGATCTCCTGGAGAAACCGGAAGACGTCCTGCGCGCTGTTCCGCTCGTCCTCGGTGAAGACCTGGATGAGCGAGTCGAGCGCCTCGTCCTGGAGCTCGCGCAGGCGGCGGCGCTGATCGGCCGTGAGCGAGGCCTGCGCCGCGCCGAGGTCGAGCACCTGGCGAAAGCGCGTCGCCGCCTCGGTCGTGCGCTCGAGGCGCCAGAGGCACCACGCGCTCTTGAAGAGCGCCATGTCGTAGAGCTCGCTCGAGCGGTGCTGCATCACCTGCTCGAATTCGGCGAGCGCCCGCGTGTAGTCGCCGTTCGCGAAGAAGGTCTCCGCGAAGGCCATGTGCGCGTCGGGCACGAAGCGGCTCGAGGGGAATTCGTCGACGATGCGGTGGTAGAGCGCGAGCGCGCCCTCGGCGTCCCCGAGCTCGCTCAACGCGTACGCCTTCATGTAGAGGACGAAGTCGTAGCGGTGGAAGTCGGGGTGCAGGGTGAGGATGCGGTCGTAGAGCGCGAGCGCGGGGCGGTAGTCGGGCGCGGGCTCGGGGCCGCGGTTCTCCTCGGGCACCGCCTGCCAGGCGCGGAACGCCTCGAGGTAGCGCGAGCGCGCGAGCTCCCAGCGCAATTCCGCGAGGCGCAGGAGCGCGTCGGGCATCTCCGCGGCCTGCTCCGGCTCCTCCGCGATGAACTGCTCGAGGAGCGCGATCGCCTGGTCGCGGCGCTCGACGAGGAGGCCCTCGCGCTCGTGGAGCAGCCGCTCGAGCTCCGCGTCGGCGAAGCTCCGCGCCGCGGCGCCGAGCGCGTCGGGGCGCTCCCTCAGGTAGAGGCTCTCCTCGAGGCTCTCCGGATCGCTCGAGCCGCTCGCGGCGCGCGCGCTCGCGCGGGGGCGGGCGTCACGATCGGCGGCGGGGGCCGCGATCGCGCGCTCCTCCGCGGGCGCCTGGAACGATCCCCCCGCGGGGCGGGGCTGCGCGTGGACGAGGGCGCCGCCGCTCGGCGCGGTGAGCGCGAGCAGGATGAGGAGCCAGCGGCGGGCGCGCGACGCGCTCACGAGCCCCCTCCGTCGCTCGCGTCGCTCGAGGTCGCGCTCGCGGGCGCCGCCGCGCTCGACGCGTCGTCGTCCGCCTCGTCCTCCTCGAATTCGTCACGCCAGAGCTCGCCCTCGAAAGGCCAGTACTCCTCGTCGTCGCGGAGCAGCCCCTGGATGCGGAGCGGGTCGAGCAGCTCGGGCGGGAAGCGCCCCGCCGAGAGGCTCTCGATCTGGATCTCGATCCGGCGCTTGCTGCCCATCACCGCGTCGATCCGCCCGATGCGCGCCCGCCGCAGGCTCGTGCCGAGCCGCGCGACGAGCTCCTCGAGGGCGCGGACGCTGGCCGCGTTCATGACGCCGACGAGGCGCGAGCGCGCCGCGGCCACGCGGCCCGGGAACGCGCGCGCCGCGCGGCGATCCTCGCGCAGGGCGCCCTCGAGGCTCCGGTCGGCGCCCGCGCTCGCCGCCTCCGACGCCCCCGCCGAGGCGATCGCGCGGGCGAGGTCCGACTCGAGCGTCGAGAGCCGCGCCTCGAGCGCGTGGGCGTCCGCCTCGAGCGGCTCGAGCTGGGTCGGGGTGGCGCCGCTCGCGCGCATCGCGTCGAGCTGCTCGACGAGCATGCGGAGGGAGGTCCGCGCGGCCTCGAGCTCGCGCCGCGCGCTCGCCGCCTCGTCGTCCGCGCCGTCCACCGCGGGCGCCGCCGCCTCGGGCGCGTCGCCGCCCTCGAGGCGCACCTCGATCGCGCCGATCTGATCGGCGAGGCGCGCCGAGCGGGCGGCCTCGGCGTCGAGCGCGCGCAGCTCCGCGTCGAGCCGGAAGAAGGTGGGATCGACGCGGAGCAGCCCGAGCAACATCGCGCGCGCCGAGGGCCGCTCGATCACGCCGCCCTCGGGCGGAGGCGCGCCCTCGCCCTGGTCCTCGAGCGCCAGCAGCTCCTCGACGATGCGCGCGCGCCGGCTCTCGGTCGCGAGGATGCGCTCGGCCTCCTCGCGGAGCGGCCCGAAGGTCTCGGCGAAGCGGATGAAGAGGCGGTTGGCCTCCTCGAATTCGCAGCGGTCGAGGTGGATGTAGCCGCGGAGCAGCATCGCCTCGTCGACGAAGGGGGACGCCGGGAAGCGCGCCTCGAGCTGATCGAGGAGGTCGACCGCGGTCTCGGCGTCGTGGCCCTCGTACATCGCCCACGCGCCCTCGAAGAGCGCCTCCGCGACGCGCCGCGAGTCGGCGGGGACCTGGAAGTAGTAGTAGAAGGCGTCGTTCGCGCGCCCCCCCTCGTGCGCGACGCGCCCGAGCGCGAGCCAGGTCAGGTCGCGCACGTCGAAGTAGCGGCGATCGACGTAGAAGCTGAAGCGGTCGGTGTCGGGCGTCGTGGCGATGGAGCAGAAGAGGCCCTCCGCGTCCGCGAGGCGCGCGCCGCGCGTCGCGATCACGCCGCGGAGGTACTGGGCGTTCGCGTAGAAGCGGCTGCGGCGCCCCACCTCGGCGAAGAGGGCGTCGGCCGCCTCGAGCTCGTCGGCGTCGTAGCGAGCGCGAGCGCGCAGGTAGCGCAGCTCGTTCAGGGAGTCCTCGGAGAGGCCCGCCTCGCCGAGCGCCTCGAGCCCCTCGAGGACGTGCGGCAGCTCCGCCCCCGCGAGCGCGACGTCGACGAGCTTGCGGTAGGCGGGCCCGAAGAAGGGCGTCTCGGGGCCGCCCGAGAGCAGGCGCAGGAGGTAGTGGGCGGCCGTCCGCTCCGCGCCGAGCTGAAAGAGCGCGTCGCCGAGGAGGTACTCGGCGTGCGAGAAGTCGTCCGAGCCCTCGAAGTCCGTGAAGCGCGGGCTCTCGACGGCCTCGAAGAGCGTGAGCGCGGCGTCGTCGAAGCGGCGCTCGAGGACCTCCGCCTGGCCGCGCACGACGAGGTCGGCGAGCTGGCTCTGGCTCCCTTGTTCGGGCGCGACGAGCCGCCGCTCCGCGAGCGCGGTGTAGTAGCGCGCCAGGCTCGACACCTCGGGCGCGCTCTCCGCGGGCGGGCTCGTCGAGGCCTCCTGCGCGCGGAGCTCGCTCGGGCTCGCCACGAGCGCGAGCGCGAAGAGGAGCCTCTCGAGCGAGCGCCGCATCGTCCCTCGTCAGCTCCCCGAGGGCGGTGAGCCCGACGGCAGCTCGCGGGTGGCGACGCGCACGCGCGTGCGGATCTCGTAGCGCCCCTCCCCGCCGCGGCGGAAGGCGTCGACCATCGACGAGTCGTCCTCGAGCACGATCTCGACGTCCGTCAGCCGCTCGCGGTGGACCTGGATGCGGAACGTCTCGCGCTGCGTGTAGCGGACCTCCGGATCCTCGCGCGCGCGCTGCTCGGTCTCGATCGTGAGCACGTGCGGCCCCGGCGCGAGCGCGCCCTCGTGGACGACCCGCCCGCGATCGCCCCCCTCGATCTCGGCGTCGCTCCTGAAGACGGGCGCGCCGTCGAGCTCGACCACGAAGTGCGCGAGGCTCTGGCGATCGCCCGCGCGGTCCTGGACGGCGACGCGGATCCGCGTGCGGAAGAGCTCGCGCGCGAGCAGGGCGATGCGCTCGCGGAGCTGCACCATGTCGTCCATCACCCGCGCGACCTCCGCGCGAACGGGCGCGACGTCGGGCGGCGCGGGCCCCGGATCGCTCGCGGGCGGCGCGGGCGCCTCGGGGGCCGCGGCGGAGGCGGGCGCCGTGGAGGCGGGCGGCGCGTCGAAGGGGTTGTCCGCGACCTGCGCGAGCGCCGGGGTCGCGAGGAGCGCGAGGGTGCTCGCGAGCATCGAGGCGAGGTGGTGCGCGGACGTCCTCATGGTCATTCCCTCGCGCCCTCAGTTCTCGAACGGGATGAAGATCGAGAGCCCGAGCGTCGCGGTCAGGTTGTTCACGATCCGCGACTCCCCGAGGAGCGACTGCTCGAGGATCTGGTCGCGCACGTCGACGCGGATCGCGAACCACTCGCCGATGAAGAAGCTCGCGCCGAGCCCCGCCGAGCCCGTCAGACCCCGCGCCGTCTGGTTGTCCGTGACGCCGCCGCCGATCGCGAGCCGGATGTCGAAGCGCCCGATGTCCGCGCCGAACCAGCGCAGCTTCCCGTAGGCGAGGGTCCAGAGCAGGTGGGCCTGGTAGACGAAGACCGGCGCGTCGAGGTGGATGAGGGTGATGCCGCGATCCTGCTCGATGATGCGCACGAGCTCGGAGTCGGCGCGCGTGTAGCCGAAGGAGGCCTCGAGGCCGAGCTCCTCGGTGACGTGGTAGCTGAGCGCGCCGCCGACGAGGTAGCTCGCGCTGAGGAGGTCGGCCGCGTACACGCCGCCGAAGAGGGTGAGCTCGAAGCGCCCGGCCTTCTGGAAGAGCCGCTCGCGCACGCCGCGATAGCGCCTCCGCGCGTTCAGCTCGTCGCGGATCGCCTCGTCGATGCACTGCGCGTGCGCCTCGCCGAGCCCGACCGCGGGGGCGGCGGAGCGGGGCGCGAGCAGAGAGAGCGCGAAGAGCGCGAGGCCGAGGCTCGCTGCGCGCACGAGTGCGGTGTTCGGCCAGCGCCAGGCGCCGCGAGGAGCGGTCATCGGCTCGATTGGTACCGATTCCGACGTCCGCCTGTCAATGCTCGCCCGCTCGGCGCGCGGAGGGCGCTCGCGATCGAGCCTGCGGAGCGCGCGGTCAGAGGAGCAGGAGGTAGCCGAGCGCGAGCACGAGGGCGACCAGCGCGGCGAGGGCGATCGCGATCATCCAGGGCTCGAGCTCGAGCGAGACGTCGAGCAGCCCCCGCAGCGCGGCGAGGCGGTGGGCGCGGGGGGGAGGATCGCGCGGGCTCGCCGGCGCGTCGGGCGGCGCGAGCGGGGGCGTGGCCGCGGAGGGCGGCGAGGAGCCCTCACGCGCCTCGAGGCGCGGCGGGCGGCTCGCCCCCTTGGGCGCGGAGAACGAGCGGCGCGCGACGCCCGTGCTGCCCATCGGGCCCGGCGGCACCGAGGGGACCTTTCGGGTCGTCGTCACGCTGGCGAGCCCGAGCGCGCGCAGGTCGCGCTCGACGGCACGCTCGGCGGCGGCGCCGGGCGCGGCGCCCCCAGAGGGCGAGGGTGTCGCGCGCGGGCCGCCCACCTCGCCGGGCCTCGTGCCCTCGCGGGCGCGCACGCCGGAGGCGCGGAGCGGCGAGGCGAGGCT
>JBDHVC010000087.1:0-15997 GCA_039809495.1 Sandaracinaceae bacterium | reverse complement strand
CGCCGGATGCGGACCCGCTTGTCCGGTGGTGTGGCAGGGGTCCCGAGGGGTTGCCTCGGGCCCCTATGCCGATCGAGGTGACGCGGCCGCGCGTGAGCCTCGAGAGCGGCCGATCGCGTCAGACGCTCCGAAGCCGACGGAGCACGGCGATCTTCGCGCCCTTGCCCACCGGATCGCGCGGAGGGAGCGAGGTGACGAGCTGCTCGATCCAAGGCAGCGCGCGGAGGAGGGCGGCCTCCGCGTGCAGGCCCGAGAAGGGGCCGTCGAAGGCGAGCACCACGTCGTAGATCCCGGCGAAGCGGCGCGACACGCTCACGCTCGGCGCGCGCTCGCGGTGGGCGGCGAGCGTACACAGGGCTCGCCGGAGCGGCGCGTCGAGCGCGAGGCGCTCGAGCCGCGCGAGATCCTGCGCCACGTCGAGGCCCGGACGCTCGCCCAGCGCCGAGAGCCGACGGCGGAGCTCGGGGCGCTCGTCCTCGAGGGCGTCCGGGGTGAGCCCCACCTCCTCGGCGAGCCGCGCGAGGCGCGCGACGAGCGCGGCCGCCTCGAGGTCGACGCCCTCGTGCGCGAGCGATCCTCCCCAGATCTCCGGCGTCGAGTCGTCGATGACCCACGCGCTCGCGGCCCGCGCCCGGTGCGCGAGGAGCTCGAGCGCCTCGTCGAGCTCCTCGGCTCGAGCGCGCGGCGGCGGACGAACCGAGGGCAATTCGGCCTCGGCCACGAGCCCCGAGAACGAGCCGGCGAGGAGCGCGAGCCGCGCCCGCTCCGCCTCCACGTCGCGCGGCGGATCGAGCTCGACGACGACGCGGAGGCCGCGCTCCATGTTCGCCCAGATCGCGTCAGGGGCGAGCTCGTGGTGGCTCAGCTCGATGCGAGCCTGCGCCCGCCCTGACCCCGCGAGCTCGCGCTCGAGCATCGAGAGGAACCGTGAGAGCGAGTCCGACGACATCGCCGGGACGCTAACACTTCACGCGGGCCTCCGCACCGCACGCCCACGCGCGGGTCGCCCTGCCCCGCGGCCGGATCACTGCGCCCGCGGCCGGATCACTGCGCGATGTAGGAGCTCCCGCCGCCCGTCGTCGTCACGCCCGCGCCAGCGCCCGTGCCCTCGGGCCCGGCCTGCGTGATCGGACCGGCGAGCTGCCAGGCGCAGGTGCCCGCGCACTGGAGCATGTACGTGGCGGAGAGGCCGCAGCCCATCACCGTGCGCGCCAGCCCGCCGCTGAGCTGCGCGTCCATCGTGTCGGGCTGGCAGTTGAGGTCGGCCGCCGCGCGGGTCATCAGATCGTCGGCCACCGGCATCCAGTCGCAGATCTGCGAGTACACGCCGGCGTGACACTGGAGCTGGTAGGCGAGCGCGTGGCCACAGCCGTCGACCGTGTACGTGAGCGAGGCGACGCCCTGCACCGTGATCGTGTCGGTCGCGGTGCACGCGTACTGATCCTCGAACTGACGCGCGAGCGACTCGAGGCGGCGGTTGTTCACGGTGCCGCGATCCGAGGGGTACATGACCACGCGAAGCGCGGCGCCGGACGCCGTCCCGCCTCCGCAGCCGACGGCGAGCGAGGCGAGGACGAGCGCGAGGATCGACGAGGTCTTCATGGCGCGGCAGAAGATGCCAGAATCCCGCGAGCGCGCCAATTCCCCCTGGATTCCGAGGGAACCGCTGGCCTCGCCTTCACTCGAAGGCGGCGAGCCCCGTGATGTCCTGACCGACGATCAGCGTGTGGATATCGTTCGTGCCCTCGTAGGTGAAGACCGTCTCGAGGTTCATCATGTGGCGGCCGGGCGGGTAGGCGTAGCTGATGCCGTTGCCGCCGAGGATGTCGCGCGCCGCGCGCGCGCAGTCGAGCGCCATCGCGACGTTGTTGCGCTTGGCGAGGCTGATCTGCGCGGGCTTCACCTTGCCCGCCTCCTTCAAGCGGCCGAGCTGGAGCGAGAGGAGCTGCGCCTTGGTGATCTCCTCCACCATGTCGACGAGCTTCTTCTGGACGAGCTGGTAGCCGGCGATCGGCCGCTTGAACTGGACGCGCTCCTTCGCGTACGAGAGCGCGCTGTCGTAGCAGGCCATCGCGGCGCCGACGGCGCCCCAGGCGATGCCGTAGCGGGCCTGCGAGAGACACGAGAGCGGCCCCCGCATGCCCTTCACGCTCGGCAGGAGCGCGTCCTCGGGCACGACCGCGCCCTCGAAGAAGAGCTCGCCCGTGACGCTCGCGCGGAGCGACCACTTGTCCTTCATGGTCACGGTGGAGAAGCCCTTCGTGCCCCGCTCGACGATGAAGCCGCGCACGTCGGAGCCTGGGCGGCCGTCGCTCGCGCCCTCGAGCTTGGCCCACACGACCGCGAGGTCGGCGACCGGCGCGTTCGTGATCCAGCGCTTGGCGCCGTCGAGGCGGTAGCCGCCCGCGACCTTCTTCGCCGTCGTGATCATCCCGGTCGGGTTCGAGCCGAAGTCGGGCTCGGTGAGGCCGAAGCAGCCGATGAGCTCGCCCCTCGCCATCTTCGGGAGGTACCGCTGCTTCTGCGCCTCCGAGCCGTACGCCCAGATCGGGAACATCGCGAGCGAGCCCTGGACCGAGCAGAAGGAGCGGATCCCCGAGTCGCAGCGCTCGAGCTCCTGCATCGCGAGGCCGTAGGCGACCGCGCCCATGCCGGGGCAGTCGTAGCCCTCGAGGTTCGAGCCGAGCAGCCCGAGCGCGCCGAATTCACGGATGAGCTCGGAGGGGAACGTCGCCTCCTCGTAGTGCTTCGCGATCACCGGATCGAGCTTCGCTTCGACGAAGCGCCGCACGCTGTCGCGGATCATGCGCTCCTCTTCGGTGAACAGACCGTCGATCTCGTAGTAGTCGAGCGCAGAGAACGTCATCGAGCCTCTCCCTTCGAGCGAGGCGCTCTCCCTAGCGCGAAAGCGTCGAAGCACAACCGCGAGCCCGCTCCGGCCTCTCGGAGCGGCCCGGGCCGCGCGCCGCCTGTGCGTTCGCGTCGTTGACAGCCTCTTTCCTCGCATCTACACCAGCGCCTCGCCCGCTCCCCACCGGTCTCGAGGGGAGCGCGAGCGCCGCATGGAAAGGATCCGAAGGACATGAGCTACCTCTTCACGTCGGAGTCGGTCACCGAGGGCCATCCGGACAAGATGTGTGACGCGATCTCCGACGCCGTCCTCGACGCCATCCTGGCTCAGGATCCGCGCGGGCGCGTGGCCTGCGAGACGATGGTGAAGACGGGCTACGCGATCGTGGCCGGCGAGATCACGACGAGCGCGCGCCTCGACTACCCGAAGATCATCCGCCAGGCGATCCGCGAGATCGGCTACGTCGGCGCGGAGATGGGCTTCGACGCCAGCACCTGCGCGATCCTCACCGCGATCGAGCAGCAGTCGCCCGACATCGCGCTCGGCGTCGACACCCACACGAGCCAGAGCAAGGACCAGGGCGCCGGCGATCAGGGCCTCATGTTCGGCTTCGCCGTCGACGAGACGAAGGACCTGATGCCGATGCCGATCCAGCTCGCGCATCGCATGGCGCAGCGCCTCGCCGAGATCCGCAAGAACGGCACCTTCGGCTGGCTCCGCCCCGACGGCAAGACGCAGGTCACGGTCGAGTACGACGAGAGCGGCAAGGCCAAGCGGCTCGACGCGATCGTCATCTCGACGCAGCACGATCCCGACGTGAAGCAGAAGGTGATCAAGGAGGCGCTCATCGACGAGGTCGTGAAGAAGACCTGCGACGAGTCGATGATCGACAAGAAGACGAAGATCTTCATCAACCCGACCGGGCGCTTCGTCGTCGGCGGCCCCGTCGGCGACGCCGGGCTCACGGGTCGGAAGATCATCGTGGACACCTACGGCGGCATGGGCCGCCACGGCGGCGGCGCGTTCAGCGGCAAGGATCCGTCGAAGGTCGATCGCTCCGCGGCCTACTTCGCGCGCTACGTCGCGAAGAACGTCGTCGCCTCCGGCGCCGCGAGCAAGTGCGAGGTCCAGGTCGCGTACGCGATCGGCGTCGCGAAGCCGATGGGCGTCTACGTCAACACGTTCGGCACCGCGAAGGTCGACGAGCGCAAGATCGAGGCGGCGGTGATCGACATGTTCGACTTCCGCCCGCGCGCGCTCATCGAGACGCTCGACCTCCTGCGCCCGATCTACGGCGCGACGGCGGCGTACGGCCACTTCGGTCGGCCCGCGAAGGGCGGCTTCTTCTCGTGGGAGAAGACCGATCGCGCCGCGGAGCTCAAGGACCGCCTCCTCGGCGGCAAGGCGAGCGCGAAGGCCGCGACGAACGGCTCGACGAAGAAGGCGAAGGAGGCGCGCGCGCAGGCCTGACGGCGCGCCGTCACGCGACACGAGGCCCGGAGCGGCGCGCCCGCTTCGGGCCTCTCCGTCTCTCCTCGAGGGCGCGCCCCGTGCTCTGTGCGCGGGGGCGCGCTCGCGTCGAGCGAGGCGCGCCGTCACGCGCATGCGTCGGTCGAGCGCGGCGCGTCGTCAGGCGACCGCGTGCGCGTCCGCCGATCGAGCGGTGCGCTCCGCCTTGCGGAGCTCGACCGAGACGAGCTTCGAGACGCCGGGCGTCTCCATCGTCACGCCGTAGAGCACGTCGGCGAGCTGCATCGTCCGCTTGCTGTGGGTGATGACGATGAACTGCGAGTGCTTGGTCATCGCGCGGATCGCCTCGGCGAAGCGCCCGATGTTCGCCTCGTCGAGCGGCGCGTCGACCTCGTCGAGCACGCAGAAGGGGCTCGGCCGGTGCTGGAAGATCGAGAAGATGAGCGAGACGGCCGTGAGCGCCTTCTCGCCGCCGCTCATCAGCTCGATCGACCCCAGGCGCTTGCCCGGCGGCTGCGCGACGATGTCGACGCCCGTCTCGAGGAGATCCTCGGGCTGCGTGAGCTTGAGCTCGGCCCGCCCACCGCCGAAGAGGCGCGGGAAGACGATCTTGAAGCGATCGTTCACCGCGTCGAACGTCTCCTTGAAGAGCCGCTTCGACTCGCGGTTCATCTGCTTGATCGCCTTGTCGAGCAGGGCTTGCGCCTCCTCGAGGTCGCGCTGCTGGCCGTGGAGGTACGCGTAGCGCTTCGACTGCTCCTCGTACTCCTCGATCGCCGTGAGGTTGATCTCGCCCATCCGCTCGACGAGGCGCGAGAGCTCGTCGATCCGCAGCCGCGTGCTCTCGTCGGGGAGCTCGCGCAGGTGGTAGTCGCCGATCACCTTCGGGAGCTCGACGCGGTGCCGATCGCGCACCTGCTCGAGCAGGTTCGAGAGGGCGAGCTCGAGCTCGCGGCGCTCGAGGCTCAGCGCGTTCACGGACTCGGCGTCGTGGTCGATCTGCTGTCGGATGCTCTTCAGGTCGGCCTCTCGCTCGGAGAGCTGGGCGCGGAGCGTCTCGTACGACGAGCGCGCCTCGGAGAGCCGCGCGTGGGCGTGCATCGCCTGCTCGACGGTGGCGCCGAGCTCCTCGCGCGCGAGGACGATGTGCGCGATCGTCTCCCCCGCCTGGGCCGCGCCGCGCTCGAGGTCGCCGCGCAGGCGCTGGTTGCGCTCACCGAGCTCGGCGATGGAGCGCTCGAGCCGATCGAGGGCCTGTCGGTCGCCCTCGGCGCGCTGCTTGGCGCGCGCCGCGCGCACGCGGACGTCCGAGACGCGCTCGAGCTGCGCGTGGACGAGCGCCCGCCGCTCCTCGGAGATCTGCTCGCTCGTCTCGAGCGCCGCCTCGGCGTCGAGCTTGGCCGCGCTCGCGCTCTCGATCTCGCCCTTCGCCTCTCCCTCCTCGCCCTCCGCGTCCGCGAGCGCCTGCGCGAGATCGTCCGTCTCGAGCGTGACCTTCTCGGCGCGCTCGCGCGTGCGCAGGAGCTCCTCCTCGACGCGACGCAGATCCTTGTCCGCCTTGACGATCGCGATCTCCGCGTCGTGCGCCTCGGTGCGCGCCGCGTCGAGCGCCGCCTGACGCGACGCGATCCCGCTCCGCAGCTCGCCGTGGTGCGCGACGGCCGCCCCGAGCTCCGCGTCGAGCCGCTGGACGACCCCGTGGAGATCGCGCACCTCGCGCTTGACCGCGATCATGTGCGCGGACGCCTCCTCGCCCTTGCCGCCCGTGAGCGCGCCGCCCGCGCCGATGACCTCGCCGCGCGTCGTGACGAGGGTCGCGGTGATCCCGCGATCGTGGAGCCGCTGCGCGACCGCGAGGTCGTCGACGACGAGCACGCCGTCGAGGAGGTGGCGCACGAGCCACTCGTCCGACGGCTCCGCGTGGACCAGCTCGACGAGCCAGCCTCGGATCCCCGGCTCGCTCGGCAGCGCGGGCGAGGGCGCGACCACGCGGCGCGGGTGACGCGGCAGGACCGTCGCGCGGCCGCGATCGCCGGCCTCGAGGAAGGCGAGCACCCCCATCGCGGCGAAGGTGTCCGCGACGACGATGTCCTGGAGCCGCCCACCGAGCGCGGCCGCGAGCGCGTTCGTCAGCGCCTCGGGGCACTCGATGCGATCGGCGACGAGGCCGAGCACGCCCCGCTCGCGGCGCTCCTCCTCGGTCTTGCCGTAGCGCGTCATCACGGAGCGCACGCCCTCGCCCACGCCCTCGAACCGGCGCGAGAGCTCCTCGAGCGAGCGCAGCCGCGAGCGCTTCTCGGCGGCCTCGGTGCGCAGCCGATCGACGCTCTTCTCGCTCTCGGTGATCTGGACGCGCAGCTCCTTGAGCTCGCTCTCGAGCTGCTCCTTGCGCTCGGCGGTCGTCTGCTTGCCCCCGCGCAGCCCCTCGAGGCACACGCGCAGCTCGTCCGTCTCCTGGTGGAGATCGACCACCCGCGAGGAGAGCTCCTCGCGCTCGCTCCGCAGCCGCTCGAGCCGCGCGCGCGCCTCCTCGCGGCGGCGCTCGAAGCCCTTCTGCACGGCCTCCGCGCGCGCGATGCGCTGGCTCGCCTCGTTGAGCCGCGTTCGCGCCTGGCTCGTCACGGCCTCGGCCTCGCTCGCCGCGAGCCGCCGCTCCTCGAGGATCGCGTTCTCGCGCTCGAGCTCGTCGGCCTCGTTCCGCTCGATCGCCTCGAGCTCCGCGAGCGTCGCGAAGAGCACCTCGCGCTCGTCCTCGAGCACGCGCTTGCGCTCGGCGAGCGCCGAGAGCTCGCGCTCGGCGAGCCGCTCGGCCTCGCGCAGCCCCTCGAGCCGCTCCTTCGACGACTCGAGCTTCGCCTCGAGCAGGCGCGCGCTCGCGTCGAGCTCGTGCGCGGCGCGCTGCGCCCGCTCGGTCTTCGCCTCGGCGTCGAGCGCGAAGAGGCGCTCGCCCTCGAGCTCGGCCTCGCGCACGCGCAGGGCCGCGCGGCGCCCATCGAGCGAGCCCTCGGCGACGAGGAGCTCGTCGCGCACGACGCGCTGGGTGACCGTCAGCTCGAGGAAGCGGTGCGAGGCGACGAGGAGCTCGAGCTCGCGGATCTCGTTGCGGTACGCGCGGTAGCGCTCGGCCTTCTGCGCCTGGCGCTTGAGCGAGGCGAGGTTGCGATCGAGCTCGGAGACGATGTCGCCGATGCGGAGCAGGTTCTGCCGCGTCTGCTCCATCTTGCGCTCGGCGGCCTTCTTCTTCGCCTTGAACTTCGTGATGCCCGCGGCCTCCTCGATGAGGTGGCGCCGATCCTCGGGCTTGGCGGAGACGATGAAGCCGATGCGGCCCTGCTCGATGATCGAGTAGGCCTTCGTCCCGACGCCCGTGCCGAGGAAGAGGTTGGTCACGTCCATCAGCCGAACGGGCGTCTTGTTGATGAGGTACTCGCTCTCGCCCGCGCGATCGAGGCGGCGGGTGACGGCGATCTCCGCGTAGTCCTTGTACTCGGGCGGCGCGAGGCCGTCGGCGTTGTCGAAGGTGAGGGTCACCTCGGCGAAGGAGTGCGGGCCGCGCGTCTCCGAGCCGTTGAAGATGACGTCGTCCATCGCCTTGCCGCGGAGGTTCTTCGCGGACTGCTCGCCCATCGCCCAGCGGATCGCGTCGACGATGTTCGACTTCCCGCAGCCGTTCGGCCCGACGATCGCCGTCACGTCGTGGTCGAGCAGGACGAGCGTCTTGTCCACGAACGACTTGAACCCGCAGATCTCGACCTTGGTGATCTTCATCGCTCTCGCGCCTCCGCCATGCGATCTCCGATGACGCCAGGGGGTCGCTCCTTCTACGATCGCCCCTGGCGGTTCGCAATGGGTTTGAACGACGGGTGGTGTGGGTCATTCCGTGACAACCACAACCGGTGGTAGGGCTCATCGCTGATCCGCGGGCCGCAGGGCCAGGGGTCGTGGATCACGCGTGAGCACGTGCCGCACGACGAGCTCGCCCGCGCGGAGCCGACGCGCGGCGCGGGCCGGAGCGAGCCGCGAGCCGTGTGCCTGCGCTCACGCGAGCTGGGCGTGGGAGCCCACTTCGAGCGCGAATCCCTTGCGACGCGGGCGGCCGATGCTAGGGCAAGCCGACCTCCGACGACGATCGCGGCGCGCAGCCGTTGGCCGAGTCGAGATCGCCCGCCCCTCGACGCCTCGGCCTCGGGCGGGCGGCGCTCGGTGAGCCCCGACGGCTGACGCTCGCCTCGCGTCGAGAGCCCTCCCGCGCACGAAGGATCCCAGAGATGAAGATGTCGAGCTGGTTCTCCCGCGGCGTGAGCCTCGTCCTCGTCGGCGCGTCCGCCCTCGTCGGCTGCGAGGGGCCGAGCGCCGCCGACGACGCGGCCAGCCTCGGCGATGGCGCGACGACGCTCGACGACGCGGGCCTCGCGGTGGACGCCGGCCTCGCCGACGACGCGAGCGTGGATGCGGGCAGCCGCCCGCCCCCGCGCTTCTCCGACGACGAGGTCTTCGTCACGACGACGCTCGAGAGCGCGCCGGGGCGCGCCTGCGTCGACATCGACCTCGAGCCGCCCGGCGTGGTCGACTGCGAGGCGAGCGCCGAGGACTGGGACTACATGTTCGAGGCGGTCGACGGCGAGTGGATGCTCTGGACGAACAGCGGCGTGCGCGGCCCGAGCACGCGCGGCGCCTCCTTCGGCCCGATGAGCCTCGCGGAGCGCAGCATGATCCAGAGCGGGCGGCGCGTGCCCGGCTGGTTCGTCGACACGATCGGCGGGATCTTCACGACGGCGCCCTGGCACGGCTACGACGTCCACGGGACGCACGACATCACGCCGAACTACCGCGTGTACGTCGTCGACACGGGCGGCGCGCGCTTCCGCGTGCAGGTGACGACGTACTACCGCGACGGCGAGAGCGGCTGGGTGACGGTGCGCTTCGGGCGCCTGGGCGAGACGGACTACGAGGAGCTCGTCGTCGACGCGCGCGCGGGCGGCTTCGGCGCGCCCGCGGACGATCCGCGCAACCACTACGCCTACCTCGACCTCGAGGCCGGCGCGGTCCTCGACCTCGACGACGCGGCGGCGGCGACGAACACCGCGTGGGACCTCGGCTTCAAGCGCTACGGCACGATCTCGAACGGCGGCGCGTCGGGTCCGGGCGCCGTGAGCGGCGCGCTCGCCAACGCGCAGAGCGCGCTCTACGACGCGGACGGGCTCCCGATCCGCGCGGCCTTCGACGCGATGACGCCCGCGCAGGCCCTCGACGACTTCCTCGCGGTGACGAGCGCCGACGGGCTGCGCTTCGAGGTGGACCGGCCGCGCCCCTACATCATCCACGACGGCGGCGTGCAGAGCTTCTTCGGCCTCGACGACGCCACCCCAGGGGAGCCCTCCTACTTCGCGAGGCCGGACGTGTGGTGGGCGATCCGCGGCTCGCGCGGCGACAGCTACGCGTGGCTCCACGCGACGGAATTCGACGTCGCGGCCCGCTCGCTCACGCTCGGGCTGCACATCCAGGCGCGACCGACGGCGGCGCCCTGATGCGCGCGGCGCGCCTCGCGATCCTCGCGGCCTCGCTCGCGCCGCTCGCCGCCCTCGCGCCCGGCTCGGCCCTCGCGCAGGTCGTCGGCGAGGTGCGCGACGCCGCCTCGGGCGCGCCCATCGCGCGCGCGATCGTCCGCGTGCAGGGCGGCGCTCCGCGCACGTTCACCGACGAGGAGGGGCGCTTCCGCCTCGAGGACGTCGCCTCGGGCGCGCACGTCGTCGCCGGCGCCGTCGGCTACTTCTACGCGGGCGTCGATCGCCCCGCGAGCGGGCCCGTCGTCCTCTCGCTCGAGCCCGTGCCCCACGATCCCGAGGCGTCCGTCGCCTTCCTCGACACGACCGCCTGCTCCGGCTGCCACGCGGCGCTCGTCGCCGACTACCAGGGCGCCGCGATGGCCCACGCGGGCGAGAACACCTGGGTCGCGGATCTCTACGGGGGCGACGGCACGAGCGGCGGCGAGGGCGGCTTCGTCTACACGCGCGACTCCGTCCACGCGGCGCGGCACCCGAGCTCGGAGTGCGCGGCCTGCCACCAGCCCGAGCGCTTCGCGAACGACCCGAGCGCGGCGCTCCTGCCGCCCGGCGACCCCTCACCGGCCGTCGCCCACGGCGTCTCCTGCCTCGTCTGCCACCAGATCGCGCACATCGACGAGGCGAGGCCGAGCTTCCCCGGGCTGCACCCCGCCAGCGTGACGATGGCGCGCGGGACGACGGTCCGCTACGGCGTGCTCGGCGACGTCGACTACCACGCCGAGGGGCGCATGCGCGCCTCGTATCAGCCGCAGCTCACCTCGGCCGTCTGCGCCGCGTGTCATCAGGACAGCGCCGATCCGAGCGGCGAGGGGCGCTACGACGGGCCGATCTCGGAGGGGACCTACCTCGAGTGGCTCGCCTCGCCGTACGGCGATCCCTCGAGCGAGCGCTCCCAGAGCTGCGTGGGCTGCCACTCGGAGCCGCTCGACGTCCCGAACGCGAGCGACGCGATCTTGCTCGAGCGCCCGCTCGGCGAGGTGCGCTCGCACCGCTTCGAGGGCACGACGCCCGCGTTCCTCGAGCGCGCGCTCTCGCTCTCGCTCGAGGTGAGCGCCTCGGGGGACGAGGTGCGCGTCACCGCGTCGCTCACGAACACGGGCGCCGGGCACGACGTGCCGAGCGGCGTGACGATGCGCAACGTGATCCTCCTCGTCGAGGCCGAGGACGAGCGCGGCCCGCTCGAGTACGTCGGCGAGCAGCGGGTGAGCGAGGAGGGCGGCGTCGGCGATCCGCGCGAGGGCTACTTCGCGGGCCTCCCGGGCAAGCTCTACGCGGTCGTCCACGAGAACGCGGAGGGCGACGCGCCCGTGCTCTTCACGGAGGCGACGCGCGTGCGGCGAGACGAGCGCATCGCCGCGCTCGCGACCGACGTCACGCGCTACGCGTTTCGGCTCCGCGCGAGCGGCCAGGTCCAGATCCGCGCTCGCGCGATCTACCGCCGCGCGTTCCGCTCGATCGCGGACGACAAGGCGTGGGAGCAGGACGGCCACGGCCGCCCGCTCGAGGATCTCGCCGCGCCCGACTTCGGCCACCTGATGACGAGCGCCTCGGCGACGCTCGACGCGGCGCTGCCGCCCGCCCCGAGCGGCTGCGCGTGTCGCGCGGTGGGCTCGCGCGAGCGCGGCCCCGAGCGCCCCCTCGGCCTCCTCTCGCTCGCGCTCCTCGGCGCCTCGCTCGGCGCGCGCGGGGCGAGGCGGAGGCGCGCCGTCAGCGCATGATCTTGAGGCGGGTCGGCGCCTTGCTCGTCGGCAGCTTGCTCGCGCCCGTGCGCTCGAAGTGATCGCGCATCACGCGCTCGACGAGGGCGTCCGCGACCTCGCCGAAGGTCCGCGCGATGTCGCTCGCGGGCTCGGCTTGGACGATCGGGTAGCCCTTGTCGCCCTGCTCGCGCACGGCCTGGACGAGCGGGATCTGGCCGAGGAGCGGCGCCTGCGCGAAGTCGGCGATCTTCTGGCCGCCGCCCTTGCCGAAGAGGTCGTGGCGCTGGCCCGAGGGATCGACGAAGAAGCTCATGTTCTCGATGACGCCGAGGATCGGGAGCGAGAGCTTGTTGCACATCGAGACGGACTTGTAGACGTCCTGGAGCGCGACCTCCTGCGGGGTGGTGACGACGACGACGCCCGTCACCTTGAGCTTCTGCGCCATCGTGAGCGCCACGTCGCCCGTGCCGGGCGGCAGATCGAGGACGAGGAAGTCGAGCACGCCCCAGTCGACGTCCTTGAGCAATTGCTGGAGCGCGCCGTGGAGCATCGGCCCGCGCCAGACGACCGCCTGCTTCTCGTCCTCGAGGAGGAAGCCGATCGACATCATCTTGATGCCGAAGCGCTCGAGCGGGGAGATCTTCTGTCCGTCCTTCGAGATGGGCTGGCCGCTGACGCCCATCATGGTCGGGATCGAGGGGCCGTAGATGTCGGCGTCGAGCAGGCCGACGCGGTGGCCGAGCTTCGCGAGCGCGAGGACGAGGTTCACGCTCGTCGTGCTCTTGCCGACGCCGCCCTTGCCCGACATCACGAGGATGACGTTGCGCACGCCCGGGATGAGGTCGCCGCCCATCACCTCGCGGGTCGGCACGTCGACGTCGAGCGTGTACTGGAATTCGGTCACGCCGACGGCGCGCGCGGCCTCCTCGAGGCGCCGCTTCGCCTTGGCCTCGATCGTCGGCGAGGGCGAGGGGAGCTTGAGGTGGACGACGGCCTTCGTGCCCTCGAGCTTCGCGCTGACGAGGCTCCCGATCGCGCGCATCGGCTTCTCGAAGACGGGATCGAGGACGGATTCGAGCGCGGTGTCGAGCGAAGCCTGGTCCAGCATGGCGCGGTTCATGGCTTCGTGGTGGGGGCGCGTCAAGACCGGCGCCGCCGGCCGTCGAGGCGATTTCCCCACGCGCGGCGCGATCGCGCGGGTCGAGCGGTGTAGAGTCCGCGTCATGGGAGCGACGAAGAGCGGAGCGAGCGAGCCGAGCGTGAACGAGGACGAGGCGAGCCCCCTCGCCGCGGGCGACGACGAGAAGCGCGAGCCCGCGGGCGAGGAGGCCAAGGACGCGAGCGCGGTCCCGATCGTGTTTCGCGTCCTGATCGGCGCCGCGGGGCTCGCGATGCTCGTCGGCTTCTTCTTCCCCTGGGTCACGCGGCAGCTCGAGCAGCAGGGCGAGACCGCCGTCCTGAGCGGCCTCGCGCTCCTCCAGCAGGAGTCGATCGCGGGCACGCCCCCGCTCGCGCTCGTCGTCGTCCCCTTGCTCGGCACGGCGCTCGCGGCCGTCGCGTTCACCGGCTTCCGCTACACGGCGCACGCCGCGATCGGCGTCGCGATCGTGCTCTTCGGCTACGCCGCCTACGTCCTCTTCCAGCTCTTCACGCAGTTCACGGGCGTCGGGCTCTGGGTGACGACGGGGGCCGCGTTCCTCGCGCTCGTCCTCGGGGCGGGGACGCTCGGCTGGATGCGGCGCGTCGCGAAGAAGGTCGAGGGCGCGAAGGGCGCGAAGGAGACGGCGAGCGGCTCGCCCTCGAGCTGAGCGTCGTCGGGCGGCAGGGACCCACGCGGGCTCGCGTGCGCTAGAGAACGGCGCGAGGCGGCGCTGGCCGCGCCGCGACGCCTCCTCCGACCCCCCTCCAAGCCGGTCTCGACCCGAGATGCCCATCGATCAAGCGTTCATCGACGACTGCCCCTACGGCCCCGGCGGCCTGCTCCTCGACGAGCTGCTCGTCGTCGACCACGAGAAGAGCCTCGTGCGCGTGCGGATGCCGACGCACGACGAGCTGCCCCTCACGCGCGAGCAGCGCGTCCACCCCCTGAAGCACCCGCGCCACGTCTCGGGCGGGCTCATGGTCCACATGACGGGGATGGCGGGCTTCGCGCACGCCTACTACGTCCTCGGGCTACGCCACGCGGAGGGCTGGATCGGGTACGGCGGGCGCATCCACAGCGCCCGCTACAAGGCGCTCGCGCCGCCGGGGGTGCCGATCGAGATCGAGTGCCAGGCGACGCGGATCCGACGCGGCGAGACGCGCATCGTCGCGCGCTACGATCTGCGCTTCTACCAAGGGGAGAACCTCGTCTACGTGGGCGATCAGACGGCGATGTGGCTCAAGATCGACGAGGGCTCCGAGCCGCCGAGCGAGGACGCGTGAGCGCGCGGGCGCGGGGCGAGGCGCGCGAGCTGCGCGAGCGCGCGCCCAAGGACGCGGTCTGGGTCGAGCTCGAGGTCCCCTTCCACGACCTCGATCCGCTCTTCGTCGCGTGGCACGGCTGGTACTACAAGTACTTCGAGGTCGCGCGGACCGCGCTCTTTCGGGCGCACCGCATCGACGCGATCGACATGCTGCCGCTCCACCTCGGCTTCTACGTGGTCGAGACGCGCGCGCGGCACGTGCGCCCGCTCCGCTACGGCGAGCGCTTCCGCGCGAGCGCGTGGTTCACCGAGCACGAGAGCCGCGTGGGCGTCGCCTACGAGCTCACGCGCGCGCTCGACGGCGCGCGGATCGCGCGCGGCAAGACGACCCTCGTCACGACGCTGCGCGGGACGCCCGGGCAGGGCGACGACGCGATGCTCTTCGAGACGCCGGCCGTCCTCGTCGAGCGTATCCTCGGGCCGCGGCGAGCGGTCCTGGGCGCCCACGTCCCAGGGGCGACCGAGCCCGCCGACCCGAAGGAGGCGACATGACCGAGCTCCACAGCCTGAGCGCGCTCGAACAGGCCGAGCGCATCCGAGACAAGACGCTCCGGAGCGAGGAGCTGGTCGAGCACTACCTCGCGCGGATCGAGCGCCTCGAGCCGCGCTACTCGGCCTTCGTCACGGTGATCCGCAACCGCGCCCGCTGGGCGGCGCGCGCCGCGGACAGGCGACGAGGCGAGTCGGGGACGGGCTACTTCCACGGCGTGCCGACGGGCATCAAGGATCTCTACTTCCTGCGCGGCGTCCTCACGCGCAGCGGCACGCGCGGGCTCCCGCCGATCCCCGCGCCGGCCGACGACGTGCTCGTCCAGGCGGTGCGGCGCGGCGGCTTCGTGTTCGTCGGCAAGACGACGACCTCGGAGCTGGCGCTGCTCCCCGTCGTCGAGCCCGACATCCACCCGCCGACGCGCAACCCGTGGGCGCCGGAGCGCACGGCCGGCGGCTCCTCGGGCGGGGCCGCGGCGGCCGTCGCCTCGCACATGCTGCCGATCGCGCCGGGCAGCGACGGCGCGGGCTCGATCCGTATCCCCGCCGCGCTCTGCGGGCTCTTCGGCCTCAAGCCCACGCACAGCATCGTCCCGAGCCCGCACGCCTCGTTCGACGGCTTCCAGATGACGGCGGTCGGCCCGATCGCGCGGAGCGTCGAGGAGGGCGCCGCGCTCCTCGACGTGCTCGTCGGCTACCGGCCCGGCGTGACGGGCTCCTTCCTCGCGAGCGCCCGCGCGCGACCGCCGCGCATGAAGATCGGCCTCGTCGTCCGCTCGCCGCTCGGGCGGACCGATCGCGCCCCGGTCGAGGCCGCCGAGCAGGCCGCGCGGGCGCTCGAGCGCGCCGGTCATCGCGTCGTCCCGCTCGAGCCGGTGAAGGGCTCGCTCGACGAATTCATGCCGATCTACGAGCAGCTCCTGCTCTCGATCCCCATCCTCTTCGAGGACAAGCTCCAGCCGGTGACGCGCTGGTTCCGCGCCGAGGGCCGCAAGCACACGAAGGAGGAGGCGCGCGAGCGCTACGAGGCGCTCAAGGCGCGCGCGCTCGAGGCGATGGGGGACACCGACGTGGTCCTCACGCCCTCGACCGCCGTCCTCGCGCCGAAGGTCGGATCGACCCGCGATCTCAGCGCCGAGACGGCGTTCCGCGAGCTCTCGCACCTCGGCGCGTTCACGGCGTCGGCCAACGTGCTCGGCTCGCCCGCGGCGAGCGTCCCCTGGTCGATCGTCGATGGCCTGCCGATGGGCGCGCAGCTCCTCGGGCGACCGGGCGAGGACGCGCGCGTCGTCGCGCTCGCGGGCGAGCTCGAGGCGCTCCGCGGGGGCCGCTTCACGCCGCCGGGGATCGCGTGAGGCGCGCCTTCGCGGGCGCGCTCGTCGCCGCGCTCGCGCTCACCTCGGCGGGCTGCGGCGCGGGCCTGCGCGGCGAGCTCCGGGAGGCGGCGCGGCGGGGCGA
>JBDHVC010000086.1:0-16379 GCA_039809495.1 Sandaracinaceae bacterium | reverse complement strand
ACCGCCGGATGCGGACCCGCTTGTCCGGTGGTGTGGCAGGGGTCCCGAGGGGTTGCCTCGGGCCCCTATGCCGATTTGGCCTCGCCGAACGGATCGCTCGAGCGGCGTGGACGGCGGCGCTCGCGCCGCCCATAATCGGCGGGCATGGACGCCGAGAGCAGCCTCCCGATCGACGCCGGCTCACGCGAGGCGCTCGACGCGCTCAAGGCCGAGGCCGCGAGCGCGAGCCGCCGACGCGCCGGGGAGCGCCCGCGCTGGCAGGCGATCGCGAAGTTCGTCGTCGTGTTCGCGCTCGCTGGGGGCGCCGTCGCCTGGGCGCTGATGAGCAACGAGTCGCCCTTCATCTACTCCGTGATGATGACGGAGGTCGCGGCGAACCCCGCCGCCTTCGAGGGGCGGACGCTGCGCGTGGAGGGGCCGCTCCGCGACGGATCGATCCAGTTCCGACAGGATCCTTGCGAGTACCGCTTCGTCCTCGCGGAGGGCGAGCGATCGCTGAACGTGCGCTTCCCTCAGTGCATCGTGCCGGACACGTTCCGCGAGGGGATGGGGATCTCGGTCGTCGTCGAGGGGCGCCTCGAGGAGGACGGTAGCTTCCTCGCGAGCCAGGTCATCCCGCGCTGCCCCTCGCGCTACGAGATGGACGAGCGCCAGCACCACGGCGAGGCCATCCCGCACGCGATGCCGGCGAGCTGATCGGTCCGGCCGGCGAGGCGTGTGACGAGCGCCGCTTGACCGTGGGGAGGTTCGATCGCTAGATCCGCGTCGCATGAGCGAGCCGCGCGTCCTCGAAGATCGCGATGCGATCGCACGCACGCTCCGGCGGCTGGCGCTCGAGATCGTCGAGGCTACCTGCGGGGCCGAGCGCCTCGCGCTCGTCGGGATCCGGCGCGGCGGCGTGCCGATCGCGGCGCGCCTCGCGAGGACGATCGCCGAGGTCGAGGGCCGCGACGTGCCGCTCGGCGCGATCGAGATCGCCCTCTATCGCGACGACGCGGCGACGTCTCTGCCGGATCCGAAGATCGGCCCGAGTGAGCTCGACTTCGACGCGACGGGGCGAGACATCGTGCTCGTCGACGACGTGCTCCAGACCGGTCGGACGGTGCGCGCGGCGATCGAGCACCTCCTCGACTACGGCAGGCCGCGGCGCATCTGGCTCGCGGTGCTCTTCGATCGCGGCGGGCGGGAGCTGCCGATCGCGGCGGACTTCGTCGGTCGCACCATCGCGCTCGAGCCGAACGAGCGCCTGACGGTCACGCTCGCGGGGGACGAGGCGCGGGCCTCGGTGGAGGCGTTCTGATGCGGAGCCGAGCTCGAGGTGGGTTGACGGTCGCGCTCGTGATCGCGGCGCTCGCGGTGGGCTGCGCGGGGGCCGCGTCCCCGCCTCCGTCGTCGCCCTCGACGCGCGGCGCGCCGAGCGCTCCTGGCCTCGATGAGGAGCAGGGCGACGCGGACGCGAGCAACCTCGCACACGTCGTCTGGGCGGCCGACAGCGAGGAGCCGTCGATCTGGTCGGCGCGGGCGGGGCGCGACTACTTCGTGCCGCGGCTCGGGCTGCGCTTCACGGCGCCGCCCGCGCTCCTCTTCGAGACGAGCCTCTCGCCCTCGCAGGAGACGGTGCTCGCTGGGCCGATGGTCCCGCGCTCGCTCCGCAGCGCGCGGCTCTATGGGGATCGAGAGCTCCGCTTCCGCGACGCCGCGAACCGCCCGGTCATCGTGAGTCTGCGCGAGATCCCGATGGAGGTGGAGCCGACGACGTTCTGCGCGTGGGCGGCGAGCGCGGGCGGCCGCGCGTACACGGTCGCGCGTGACGAGGGCGAGCGCATGGCGGACTCGACGACGCGCGTCTGCGATCTCGAGCGCGGCGGCGATCGCACGCGCATGCGCGTCTTTCTCCGCGCGGGCTGGCTGCTCGTCATCGAGCAGCCGATCGCGAGTGATGGGACGACGAGCGCGCTCGAGGAGCTGGTCAGGACGGTGCGCCCCTTCGCAGACGAGGGCTAGGGACATGGGAAACGCCCGACATCTCCTTGGGATCCGCGGCCTCGAGCGGGACGACGTGCTCGCGATCCTCGATCAGGCGGAGGTCTTCTTCGACGTCTCGCGCCGCCCGATCCGCAAGGTGCCGACCCTGCGCGGGAAGGGCGTCGTCAACCTCTTCTACGAGGCGTCGACGCGGACGCGGACGAGCTTCGAGCTCGCGGGCAAGCGCCTGTCCGCGGACGTCGTCAACATCTCCACGTCGAGCTCGAGCGTGACGAAGGGCGAGACGCTGCTCGACACGGCCAAGAGCCTCGAGGCGATGCGCCCGGACATCGTCGTCTTGCGTCACGCGAGCTCGGGCGCGCCGCACTTCATCGCGGAGCGCCTCGACTGCGCCGTGGTGAACGCGGGGGACGGCGCGCACGAGCACCCGACCCAGGCGCTCCTCGACGCCTTCACGATCCGCCGCGCGAAGGGCAGGCTCGATGGCCTCGTCGTCACGATCTGCGGTGACGTGCTCCACTCGCGGGTCGCGCGCAGCAACGCGCTCCTGCTCTCGCTCTTCGGCTCGGAGGTGCGCTTCGTCGGGCCGCGCACGCTGATGCCTCGCGATCCGAGCGGGTACGGCGTGCGCGTCTTCGACCGGCTCGAGCCGGCGCTCGAGGGCGCGGACGTCGTGATGACGCTGCGGATCCAGAAGGAGCGGCTCGAGGGCGCGCTCCTCCCCTCGCTCCGCGAGTACAGCCGCACGTTCGGCGTGGGGGCGCGGACGCTCGCGTGGGCGAAGGAGGACGCCATCGTGATGCACCCGGGGCCGCTCAACCGCGGCGTGGAGATCGATCCTGCCGTCGCGGACGGCCCGCGCTCCGTCGTCCTCGACCAGATCGAGGCCGGCGTCGCCGTTCGCATGGCGGTCCTCTATCGGCTCGCCGGTGGGGGCGGCGACGTCCGCGCGCTCGCGAGCTGAGCGATGACGGTCCTGACCGGCCTCGACAGGCTCGCGCGAGGGGACGAGGCGGTGCTCGCGCTCCTTCGCGGGCGGCTCGGGCTCGTCGCGCATCCCGCGAGCGTCGATCGCCGGCTCGTCCACGCCCGCGAGGTGATGCGGGCGAGGGGGCTCGACGTGCGCGCGCTCTTCGGCCCCGAGCACGGCTACGGCGGCGAGGCGCAGGACATGATCGGCGTCGAGGACGCGCGCGATCGCGACGGCGCGCCCATCCACACGCTCTACGGGCCTCGCTACGAGGATCTCGCGCCGCGCGCCGAGCACCTCGAGGGGCTCGACGCGATCGTCGTCGATCTCCAGGACGTGGGCGCGCGGTACTACACGTTCGTGTGGACGGCGGCGCTCGTCGTCGAGGCCGCGAGCGCGAGGGGGATCCCGACGATCGTCCTCGATCGGCCGAACCCGCTCGGGGGCGAGCGGCTCGAGGGCGCGCCGCAGCGGCCTGGCTACCGCTCCTTCGTCGGCCTCTTCGACGTGCCCGTGCGGCACGGCATGACGATCGGAGAGCTCGTCCGCTACGCCGCCGTGGAGCGCCGCGTCGATCCGCGCCTCGTCCACGTCGTCCCGATGGAGGGCTACCGACGCGCGAGCAACTTCCCCGAGACGGGGCTCCCGTGGGTCGCGCCGTCGCCGAACATGCCGAGCCACGAGACCGCGCGCGTCTATCCGGGCGGCTGCCTCGTCGAGGGCACGAACCTCAGCGAGGGCCGCGGCATCACGCGGCCCTTCGAGATCTTCGGCGCGCCGTTCCTCGACGCGCGCGCGCTCGCGAGCGAGCCCATCGAGGGCGCGATCCTGCGCCCGCTCACGTTCCAGCCGACCTTCCACAAGCACGCGGGGCGCGTGTGCGGCGGCGTCCAGGTCCACGTGACCGACGAGCGACGCTTCGAGCCCTTCGAGGCCTACGTGCGGCTCATCGCGCGCGCGCGCTCGCTCGCGCCCGAGGCGTTCCGCTGGCGCACCGAGCGCTACGAGTTCGTCGACACCATCCCCGCGTTCGATCTCCTCACGGGCGGCCCCGAGCTGCGCGAGGCGATCGACGCGGGGCGCTCGCTCGAGCCGCTCCTCGCGGAGCATCGAGCGAGGGCCGAGGCCTTCCGCGACGAGCGAGCGCCCTTCCTGCTCTACCCGAGCGAGCGATGAGCGCCGCCGCGCTCCCCGACCGCGCGCGCGTGCGCGTCGAGGGGATCGACGTCGCCCGCGCCTTCGCGTCGGCGATCATGATCCAGGGGCACGCCTACGACGGCTGGGTCGACGCCGAGGGCAAGGCGACCCAGGCCTACGCGCTCACGCGGCTCCTGGGGACGCTGCCGCTCCCCGCGTTCCTCCTGCTCGCCGGCGCGGCCGTCGCGCTCCGGGTCGAGGCCGCGATCGCCCGCGCGGAGGAGGCGAGCGCGGTGCGGCGGGCCGTCGTGCGGCGCGGGCTCGAGATCCTCGCGATCGGCTACGCGGTCAACGCCGCCTCGGCGCTGATGGACGGCTGGGACGGCCCCGAGACCTTCCTCCGCGCCGACGTGCTCCCGCTCATCGGCGTCTCCATCGCGACGATCGCGTTCTTCGGGATCCGCGCGTCGGGTGGCGCGAGGGGGATCAGCCGCACGACGCTCGTCGTCGTGGCGAGCGTCGTCGCGGTCGTCCCGATCCTCGTCTGCGCGCCGGTCAGCGCGTGGGCGCAGACCGTCACGGGCCCCGCGGCGCTCGCGCTCGGGCTCTTCGTGGCCGTCCCCCAGGTGGGCGTCATGCCCTTCGTGCCGCTCGCGAGCTGGATGGGGATGGGCGTCCTCGTCGCGCTCGCGCTCACCCGCGCGAACCGAGCCGAGCGGAGCCCCGCGGGCGCGCCACGCCGCGTCTACGGCGCGCTCCTCTTCGGCTCCGCGCTGTCCGCGGTGTGCTTCTCGGAGCTGACGCGACGCTGGGTCGAGGCCTCGGGCGTCCCGCTCGATCGCGCGCACCCGGCGGTGATCGCGAACGCGCTCGATCTCGCCTCACGCGCGATCTTCGTGCTCGCGGCGGGTGGCTTGGCGACGCCCCTCTTGGGCGCGCGCGCCCGCGCCGTGCTCCTGCGCTTCGGGCGAGGCTCGCTCCTCGCGTACGTCTTTCACGTCCCGCTCTGCTATGGCGCGATCGGCGAGCCGATCCGCGGGCGGCTCTCGATGCTCGAGGCGAGCGTCCTCGTCGTCGCGCTCGAGATCGCGAGCTACGGCGTGATCCGGCTCCGCGACGCGTGGCGGGAGCGTCGCGACGCGAGGCCCGCGCCGCTCCGCGAGCGAGCCGTCGAGGCGCCCGAGCGCTAAGGTCGAGCGTGAGCGCGACGACGAGCGAGCCGTGGACCGTGCGCAGGGTGGTCGGGTATTGCGCGGACGACTTCCAGCGCCGCGGCCTCTCCTCCCCACGGCTCGACGCCGAGCTGCTCGTCGCGCACGCGCTCGAGACCGACCGCGTCCACCTCTACATGGAGCTCGAGCGCGTCCTCGACGAGGACGCGCTCACGCGGGTTCGCGCGCTCGTCCAGCGGCGTCGTCGCCGCGAGCCGATCGCGTATCTGGTCGGAAAGAAGGAATTCTGGGGGCGCGAGTTCGCGGTGAGCCCGGCCGTGCTCGTGCCGCGCCCCGACACCGAGACCCTGGTCGAGCGCGCGCTCGAGCTCCTCGCCGCGCGCGACCCCCGCCCCCACGGCGACGCCGAACTCGACGCGTCGCCCGCGCAGCGCGAGTGGACCGTCGGCGCGCCGACGCGGATCGAGGTCCTCGACGCGTCGTCGGCGTCCGAGGAGCTCGCGCGCGCGGACGAGCCGCCGATCGCGGGGGCGAGCCTCGTCGAGCCAGCTCCGCGATCGCGCCCCGTGACCGTCCTGGATCTCGGCACGGGATCGGGGGCGATCGGGCTCACGCTCGCCTGCGAGCTGCCGGAGGCTCGCGTCACGATCACCGACGTGAGCGCGGCGGCGCTCGAGATCGCGCGCGCGAACCTGGCGCGCTTCTCGGCGGCGGATCCGACGCTCGCGACGCGCGTCGTCGTGCTCGAGGGCGATCTCTTCGCGCCGCTCCCGGACGGCGCGTGCTTCGATCTCATCGCGAGCAACCCTCCCTACCTGGCCGAGCGTGAGCTCGCGGGCTGCGAGCCCGACGTGCGCGAGCACGAGCCGCGGATCGCGCTCGTCGCGGGCCCAGAGGGGGACGAGCTCGTGCGCCGCGTCGTCGAGGGCGCGCGGCCCTGGCTCGAGCCCGGGGGACGCCTGCTCGTCGAGATCGGCTCGGCGCAGGGCGACGTCGTGCGCGCGCTCTTCGAGCGAGCGGGCTACGAAGACGTCCGCGTGCTTCGGGACCTCGCCGGCCACGATCGGGTCGTCGAGGGGCGGCGCGCTGGGCCTCGGTGACGCGGCGCGCCGTCAGGCGACGCGACGCCACGGCGCGCGCCGCGCGAGCCACGCCTGGTGGCGCCAGAAGCCCTCGAGGGCCGCGAGGAGCCCGAGCGCGAGGAAGAACCAGCGCGCGATCGCGTGGTGGGCCTCGCCCTCACGCGCGTCCGGATCGCGCGTCGCCGCGTCGGCCGGAGGGTGCGGCCGGAGGTCGATCTCCTCGGCGGGCGGGACGAGCACGAGCGCCGCGTCGGTGAGCACGCGGAGCTGCCCGTTCGCCTCGGCGCGCAGCGTATACGCGCCCGGATCGGCGAGATCGTCGAGCGAGACCGCCCCGTGATCGGGGCGACGCCGGAGCACCTCACCGCTCGGCGTCACGAGCTCGACGAGCGTGACGCCCTCGTCGACGGCGAGGCTCGGCGCTTCGCCCGCGATGAAGGGACGATCGGGGAGGATCCCCGGTCGCGCCAGCGCGTGGACGAGCGACGCCGCGAGCGGCAGAAACCCAGGCCGAAAGGGGAGATCCGACATCTCGTCGTCGAGCCCAATCGCGAGGACGGCGCGTCGATGCTCGCGATCGACGACCAAGAGAGGCGAGCCGGCGGCGCTCGAGAGGACCACCTCGTCGTCTGGCGCCTCGAGCCGGAGGAGGGAGCGGATCGCCATCGTCTCGAGCCCCGTCGGGCCGCTCGGTAGGAGCGCTCCGGCCGCGCCGCGGCGGACGCTGGGCTCCGCCGGATCGCGAGGAGGCGCGACCTCGACCGCGCCGACCCGCGCCGGGAGGAGCGCCTCGAGCGCGGCGAGGTCGCCCGCTCGCGTGGTCGCGCTCGGCGCGACGAGCAGGCCCCCGCCGCCCTCGACGAAGCCCCGCACGGCCTCGAGGCCGAGCCCAGAGCTCGGGACGGCGCTGGCGAGGACGAGGACGTCGGCGCCGGCGAGCGGATCGGGCTGGGGCGCGTCGCTCGGCGCGAGCCGGCCGCTCGGCACGCTCGAGAGGCCGTCGACGTCGATCGTCGAGGCGAGGACGCTCGAGGAGGCGCTCGAGAGCGCGGCGAGCGCGCGCGCGATGAAGCGCCCCGTGTGCCTCCCGGCGGGCTCGACGACGACGACCCGGCTCGCGCGGGGCTCCTCGAGGGCGACCACCCGCTCGTCGTCGAAGGGCGACGCGTCGCGGGTGTCGAGGAGCCGCACCGCGACGCGATCGCCTCCTCCGGGCGGGGTGAAGCGCAGGGTCGCGCGGGCGCGTCCGCCCTCGATCGGGGCGCTGACGCGAGCGAGCTCGAGGGCGTCGGGGGCCGGGAGGCCGGCGCCGGGCGCGAGCGTCTCGATCGCGACCGTGACGCTCGGGGGCGCGGGATCGCTCGCCGCCTGGACCTCGACGACGACGGACCAGGCGCCTCGCTCGAGGGGGTCGACGCTCGCGCGCGCGTCCACGATCCCGAGGTTGTCGAAGGGGCCCGAGGCGCCGAGCGGCACCGCCTCGAGCTCGACGCCGCCGCTCGAGGGGAGGGGCGCGTCGCTCTCGAACGCGAAGTCCGAGAGGACGACGACGCGCCGCGCCGCGAGGTGGGCGCCCGCGAGCTGTCGCGTCGCCAGCGCGATCGCGCCCGGCACGTCGGTCCGCCGCGCGCCGACCCGCGCGTGATCGAGCGCGGTCGAGGCGATCGCTCGATCCGTGGAGCGTGGCGCGACGACGCGCGGCGGCGCCCCGGCGAGGACGATCGCCACCTCGGAGCCCTCTCCGAGCGAGCGGATGATCGCGCGCGCGCGGTCGCGGGCTTCGTCGAAGACGCTCTCTCCACCGCTCTCGCGTCGCGCCATCGACGCCGAGTCGTCGAGGACGATGACGAGCGAGAGCGCGCTCCCGTCGCCATAGGCGACGCGCTCGACGAGGAAGGGGCCGGCGAGCGCGAGCGCGGCGGCGAGCACCGCGACGACGCGCAGCGCGAGGAGCCAGGGCTCGGTCACGCGCGCGCGCCGCCTGTCTCGCACGACGACCCGGCGCAGGAGCGCGACGCTCGGGAGGACGCGCCGCTCGACGTCGGCCCGTCGGACGAGGTGCGCGATCACGGGCAGCGCCACGAAGAGCGCGGCGGCGAGCGCGAGCGGAGCGCTCAAGCCCATCGGGGCCTCATCCGTGCGCCGCGCCGACCGGCTGGCCCACGCTCGAGGAGCGAGCGCGTGACGACCTCGACGATCGGCTCGTCCGTCACGACGAGCCGATGCTCCGCGCCGGCGTCGAGCAGCCGCTCGCGCATCCGCGCGATGTGAGCCTCGAGCTCGGCGCGGTAGGCCTCTCGGACCTGCGCGGGGTCCGCCTCGACCGGCGGCTCGCCCTCGAGGCCCTCGAAGCGCGTGGGCGCGTCACCGGGGAGCTCGAGCTCCTCTCGGGTGAGGACCTGAAACACCCGCACGTCGTGCCCGCGCTCGGCGAGCCGCTCGAGGGGCTCGAGCGCACGCTCGTCGAAGTCGAGGAGGTCGCTCGCCACGATCACGACGCCGCGCCGAGTGAGCCGCTCCGCCGCGGGGCCGAGCGCCGAGAGCGACGTCCGCCTCCGGCCGAGCGTTCGGCTGGCGAGCAGGGTCATGACGGCGCTCAGGTGAGCCTGAGATGAGCGCGCCGGCAGCGCCTCGCGCACCTCATCGTCGCAGACGAGCGCCGCCACGGCGTCGCGCTGCTCGTGCGCGAGCTGGACGAAGCTCGCGAGGAGCGTCGCGGCGTAGCGCGCCTTCTCCTCTGGCCCCTCCCCGAAGCGCATCGAGGAGGATCCGTCGAGCCAGACGTGGAGCGAGAGCGCCGTCTCCTGCTCGAAGTGCTTCGTGACGTGGCGATCGTTGCGCGCGAACGCGCGCCAATCGAGCAGGCGCGGGTCGTCGCCGGGCCGGTAGTCGCGGTGCTCGACGAAGACCACGCTCGCGCCGCGCCGCGGGCTCCGGTGGAGCCCGGAGAGCACGCCCTCGACGACCTTCGCCGTCTCGAGCCGCAGCGCCGTCACCCGCTCGGCGAGCTCGGCGTCGAGGGGCGTCCGCTCCATGGTCAGGCCGGGACCGCTCCGAGCAGGCGCTCGACGAGGTCCTTCGCGCGGACGCCGTCGGCCTCCGCGCGGTACGAGGGCACGACGCGGTGGCGCAGGACGGGGAGGGCGAGCGCGCGGACGTCCTCGATCTCGGCGGCGAAGCGGCCGTGCAGGGCAGCCCGCGCCTTCGCGCCGAGGACGAGCGCCTGGCTGGCGCGCGGGCCGGCGCCGAACGCCACGTGGCGCTTCACGTCCGCGCCCGCGCTCGGATCGTCGGGGCGGCTCGCGCGCACGAGCGCGACGGCGTGCGCGACGACGTGCGGCGCGGCCGGCACGCGGAGCACCAGCGCTTGGTGCGCGAGGATCTCCTCGCGATCGAGCACCGCCGAGGGGGGCGCCTCGAGGGGCGCGGTCGTGCGCAGGACGATCTCGATCTCTTCGTCGTGGCTCGGGTAGTCGACGTCGATCTGGAACAAGAAGCGGTCGAGCTGGGCCTCGGGCAGCGGGTAGGTGCCCTCCTGCTCGATCGGGTTCTGCGTCGCGAAGACGACGTAGGGCTTGTCGAGGACGCGGGTCTGCCCGCCCGCGGTGACCGCGCCCTCCGCCATCGACTGGAGCAAGGCGGCCTGCGTCTTGGGCGGCGTGCGGTTGATCTCGTCGGCGAGCAGCACGTTCGTGAAGATCGGCCCCGGCAGGAAGCGGAAGCGGCGCTGCCCGCTCGCCGGGTCCTCCTCGAGCACGTCCGTGCCGGTGATGTCGGTCGGCATGAGATCCGGCGTGAACTGGATCCGGCTCGAGCGGAGCGAGAGCACCTCCGCGAGGCTCGAGATGAGGAGGGTCTTGGCGAGCCCGGGGACGCCCACGAAGAGCCCGTGCCCGCGCGCGAAGAGGGCGATCAGCATCAGCTCGATCACCTCGTCCTGGCCGACGATGCGCCGGCGCAGCGACGCGACGATCCGCTCACGGGCCGCGGCGAGGTGCTGGATGCGCTCGACGTCGCTCATCGCTCGCGCGGGCTCGGGGGCGTCGCTCGGGGCCGCTCCGCGAGCGGTGGTCTGGGGCAGGTCCGGCGCGGACGACGCGGGGGAGGGCGGCTCGATCATCGGCGCGCAATGTAGCCCAACCCCAGGTGGACGACCCTCCGAACGTCCCCGGGACGGCGAGGGCACGCGCGATCCTCATCGGGCGTCGCGATCGCAGCCCGCGGCGGCGATCGCGGCGAGGGCCGGATCGTCCGCGAAGCCCGCGAGGGCGCACTGCGGCTCGGGATCGAAGGGGTTCTCCCAGATCGACGCGAGCGCCGCCTCGCGCGCGAGGTCGGCCTGGCCGAGCGCGGCCGCGCTCGCGGCGATGAGCGCGAGCAGGGGCGCGTGCGTCGGGAAGCGGGCTCGCAGCGGCTCGAGCACCTCGAGCGCGCGTGCGGGATCGCCGGCGAGATAGGCGGCGCGCGCGAGGCGCGTCGCCACGACGGGATCGCCGGGCGAGAGCGCGAACGCGCGCTCGTACTCGTGCTGGGCCGCGCGGTGCCGAGACCGCGTGAAGAGCATGTCTCCGAGGCGGACGGCGTCGCGCGTCGTCCCGCTCGCCACGTCCGCCGTGTCGTCGACCTCGCCCTCGCCGTGGCGGAAGCGGAGGCGGGGCTCGTTCGCCTCCGTCGTCGGCGAAGGGCGCGCGCCGAGGTGGGCTCGCCACGCCCGCTCGAGCTCCGCGAAGCTCTCCTGGCTCGCGTCCGCGAAGGCCTCACGCGCGTCGGTGCCCGCCGCGATCCGCTCGGCGACGTCCCTCAGGCCCGCCGCCCCGCCGTGCTCGGCATAGAAGGCCTCGACGAAGGTCGAGACCTGCGCGAACGCCAGCGCCGCGAGCTCCGCGGAGGGCAGCCGCGCGATCGAGGGGTGGAGGCGCTCGAAGGGGAGCAGGCGGTGCTCCGCGATCGCCTCCGCGAGGAGGGTCGAAGAGCGCGGGTCGAGCTCGGCGCGGGGCGGCCCGCCGCGCCATCGGCGCTCGAGGAAGCGCGCGTAGCCCTCTTGGACCCAGACGGGCGCTCGATCGCGCGTGATGCGCGCGAGCACGAGGTGGACGTACTCGTGACCGATCGTGTCGGCCCACGGGTAGCCGTAGACGAGCGCGCGAGGGCTCGTGATGATCAGCCGATCCCACTTCGAGAGCGCGATCGTCCCCGTGGTCTCGATCTCCTCCACGGTGAGGCTGGAGACGCGGGCGAGCAGCTCGGTGCTCGGGAGAATGTCGAGGTGGATCGGCCCCGGGTGGCGGTAGCCCAGCTCCTCGGCGAGCGCGCCGTCGACGCGGCGCAGGACGTCGATCGCGTAGCCGACCATCCGCGCGTCCGCGCTCGCGTGCCGCACGACGAAGCGCCCATCGGAGGATCGCGACGTCTGGAAGGCGCGCGTCGCTCGATCCGTGTCGAACGCGATCCGCGCGAGGCCGTAGCGCTCGTCCGCGCTCCTTAGCCCCGTCGCGCGGACGACCGACGCGAGCAGCTCCCGCGCGGCGACGACGTAGTCGCCCTGGTGGTAGCGGACGAGGCCGTGCTCGAAGATCACGTTCGGATCGTCCGGGTGGGCGAGGGCGAGGCGATCGAGGGTGCGCGCGGCGTCCTCGATCCGGAGATCGTCGAGCGCGCGCGCGGCCTCGGCGAGCGCGCGCGCGTCGGCCCCCTCGGCGCGCTCGGCGCGCGCCGGCCTCGCGCCGACGCCGAGCGCAAAGAGGCACACCAGCGCGATGACGACGCCGCGGCTCATCGCAGCAACCCCTCGTAGTAGCGGCGGATCGACTCGTCGTACCCGCGGGGCGCGGGATCGCCCATCGCGTCGAGCACGCGGCGGCGCTGCTCCATCGGCGCCTCGAACGCGCTCGCGTCGGGGATGACGACGCTCTCGCGCGAGCGGCTCGCGTCGCTCCCGCCGCCTCCCCCTCCGCCTTGCTGCTCTTGCTCGATGCGGCGCCGGATCTCCGTCAGCCGCTCCGCGGCCTCGGCCTGCGCGCGCGCCGCCTCGGACGGCTCGACGTTCGAGAGGCGCTCCTCCGCGCGCTCCATGCTCTCGCTCACCTGCCTGAGGCCCGTCGCGATCTCACCGCCCGCTCCGCCCATCGGGAGGCGCTCGAGCCGCTCCGCGAGCTCGCTCGTCGCTCGCCGCGCGGAGGCCTGCCGCTCGCGGTCGCCCGTCAGCGAGGCGCGCTCGCTCGCCTCGAGGTGCTGCTCGAGGTTCGGGATCGCTCGCTCGATCGCGCGCTCGAGCTCGCGAGCAGCCCGCTCGCCCTCACGCGCCGAGCGCGCCCGCGCGCCGAGCTGCCCCTCGTGTCCCGGGAACATCATCGCGTCGAGATCGAGGCTCCGCCCGAGCGCGCCGAGGGCCTCCTCGGCCTCCGAGGCCATGCGCCGAGCTTCACCGAGGTCGCCGGAGGAGAGCGCGGCCTCGACGTCGCGCAGGCGCTCGCGCCCCTCGCTCCACGCGTCACGGTCGGTCGCGGAGAGCTCGCGCGGCGTCGCCCCGAGCGCGTCGATCGCGCGGCGTGCCTGTCCGGCGAGCCCCCTCGCGGCGTCGCGCGCGCGCTCCGCGTCGGCCTCGATCGCGCGATCGACGACGCGCCGCTGGGTCGTCGCGGTTCGGGTCGCGAGCTCGCGCTGCTCGGCCTCGAGGCTCATCAGCCGATCGATCACGTCGGCGATCGCGCGCTCGCGCTCGCCGAAGCGCTCCTCCGTGACGGCCTCCTGGCCTTGGCCCAGGGCGCGCGCGAGCTGATCGATCTCCTGCTCGAGCCCCGTGAGGGCGCGCGCCGCCGCGTCGAGATCGTCGCTCGCGAGCGCCGTCTCCATCCGCGCGAGGGCCTGCTCGGTCTGCTCGAGGTCCTGCTCGGACACGTTCTCGAATTCCCGCGGCGCCCCCTCGCCCATCCGCGCCATCCGCGCCCGCAGCTCCGCGAGCCGCTGCCGCGCGCGCGCGAGCGTCCGGGTCAGCTCGCGCATCGCCTCGGGGGTCCGCGCGCGGCGCAGCTCGGCGAGGAGGGACGTCATCTGCCGTCGCAGAGCGTCGAGCTCGCGCGCGATCGCCGCGGCGTCGTCCGTGCGCGCTCGAAGGAGCAGGGAGGAGAGGGTGATCGTCGTGTCCTCCAAGGTCGTGATCGCGCGGGCGTCCGCGCTCGCCCGCGCCTCGAGGCTCTGGAGCCGCGGGCCGTGGAGCCGCCGCTCCTCGTCGAGGCGCTGAGCGAGGGCGCGTCCCAGGGCGTCATAGACCCCGCGATCGGTCGAGCGGACGGTGCCCTCGAGGCCGCCGTTCGCGACCTCGGCGAGGCTCGCGACGAGCCCGCGGGTCTTCGGGGCGAGCGTCTCGAAGCGCGCGCGCGCGCTCGCCTCCTCGCTCGGCGGTGGCGCGTCGATGCGATCGGCCAAGAGCCCGAGGGCCGCCTCGCGGATCGCCTCGAGCGTCTGGAGCGACGCGGCCGCTCGATCGGTGACGCCGCGCAGGCGGATCGTCCGCGTCGGGCTGCGCGAGACGTGCGGCCCATCGAGGTCGTCGAGATCGCGCGCCTCCGCGTGGATCTGGATCGTGTCGCCCGGCTCGGCGTTCAGCTCGGAGATGAGGACGGGGACGAGGCCGTTCGCGACGGCCGGGAGGGCGTCGGATGGGAGGAAGGGGGTCCGGCGCTCGGCCCCGTCCATCGTCGTGATGACGATCTCGAGGCGATCGAGCCGATGGTCGTCCTCCGCGTCGGCGACGACGACGACGAGGTCGCCCGGATCGACCTCGCCGTCGGCGCGCGGCTCGGTGAGGTGGACGGTGGGCGCGCGATCGTCCTCGACGTCGAACACGAGCGTGGTCGCGTCGAGGATGGGTGCCCCCTCGTGCTCGCCCACGATCCGCGCCGTCGTGCTCCTCGACGCGAGGAAGCGGAGCGTCGCCCGACGACGCGCGTCGAGCGCGAGGGGGAGCGTCCGCCCGTCCGCGAAGCGGAGCTCGAGGTCGCGCACGTCGCTCGCCAGGGCGCGCAGCGTGAGCTCGACGCTCGCTCCGCGCGGCGCGGTGACGCGGCTCGTCGCGCCGCGTTCCGAGGGGGGCTCGTCGAGGTAGGTCGGAGGCGTGACCGTGACGCGCTCGAGCTGAGCGAGCACGGCGACGCGCTCCGCGCGCTCGGTGCGCGCGCCGGGGTGCGCGAGGGCGAAGAGGCCCGCCCCGACGCGGGTGCTTTGGCTCGCGACGAGCGCCGCGACGAGGATCACGAGGAGCGCGAGGAGGTTCTCACGGACGAGCAGCGCGCGCCGGCCGATCACGGCCCTCGGCGGGTGGGAGGCGAGCTGGGCGAGCACGACGTCGCGCTGCGCGGCGACGATCCCGGGCGAGGCGCCCGCGGGCACGGCGCGCTCGAGCTCGCTCGCGGTTCGCGCGGCGCTGACGAGCTCGGGCGCCCGCGCGCGGAGCAGCGCGCTCGCGCGGCCGCCCCGGAGGTCTGGATCGCGGCGCCGACGCCGCCAGATCGGGAGGACGGCCGCGGCGACGACCGCGGCCCAGGCGAGCGCCGTCACGATCATCGGGGGCGTCGAGCCCACGAGCGCTCCGAGCACGACGAGCGCGGCGCAAGCGCCGGCGAGCGCGGCGAGGAGGTCGCGCGCGGCGCGGACCAGGTGCGCGCGGCGACGCAGCCGATCGAGGTAGCTCCGGACGTCTGGACGCGGCACGAGGGCAATCTAGCAGCCCGCGGGGGCGCGATCGGGCGCGGGTCGCGAGAAACGCGGCCGCGTTCAGGGAGCGGCGGGCTATAGTCCGCCCGCTCGGCCGAGCCGGGCGCCCGGCGCTTTCGTCGCCGGGGCGGAGCCACAGGGACATGACGCGACCCGAGCGCGACGACGAGCGCGACACTCGAGAACCTGCAACCCCGAGAGACACCGACGAGCGCGACTCGATGGATCTCGCCCTGACGGTGTACGTCGAGGGGCTCGCGCGAGGGCAGGCCGTGCTCTTCGTCGGCGAGCCCGACGCGCCCGCCGCGCTCCGGCTGCGCGAGCTCGCGGCGTCCTTCGAGGCGCTGCCGCGCGGGGCGCGCCGCCGCCCCTCTCGCTCGGGGATCGGATCGCTCCGGACCCGATCGGGCGTCGAGCGCTGGGGCCTGATCTGGCTCTCGGACGCGGGCGCGTTGCTCGAGGACGAGCCCCTGCTCGACGAGGTGCGAGGGGCGCTCGACCCGCGCGGCGCAGCGCTCTTCGTCTTCGGCCAGGAGGCCTCCTACGAGGGGAGCCACGCCGCGCTCCGCGCGCGCTTCCCCGAGGTGCGAATGATCGGGCAGGCGCCGTTCGCGGGGCAGTCGCTCGTCGACTTCGCCGCCGTGGTCGACGACCCCTCACTCTCGTTCGATGGGACGCTCGCGGATGACGGGGGGGGGCGCCCGCTCCGCTTCGTCGCGCTGGTCGGAGCCGCGGCGAGCCCGCTCGAGCCTCACGCGATCATCCAGCTCCCGAAGGCCGACGCGGTGTCGGTCGCGGAGCTCCGCAGGGATCGCGACGCCGCGCGCGCTCGGCTCGAGCACAGCGAGCGTCGGCTCCAGGAGGCGCAGCGCGAGATCGCGCGGACGAGCCAGAAGCTCGATCAGCTTCGGCACGAGCTCGCGAGCACGCGAGAGCAGGCGCAGGACGCGAGCGCCTCGCGGCGCGAGCAGGACGAGCGAGCGCGGAGGGACGCGAGCCCGTCCGAGCTCGCGGCCGCCAAGGCGGCGACCCAGGAGCTCGAGCGCGAGGTCCGGGCGCTCGAGGCCTCGCTCCACGAGCGCGGCAAGGAGATCGTGGCGCTCGAGGCCGAGGTCGCGCGTCGCGGCACGCTCGTCCGCGATCTGCTGGAGGAGAGGGCTGCCGCTGTCGCGACGCCGACGCTCCCCGCCGAGCCGCCGAGCGACGCCCCGCTGCGCGACGCGCTCGTCGGCGCGCAGCGACGCGCCGTCGACGCCGAGGCCTCTCGCGCGGCCGCGCTCTTCGCCCGCGACGAGGCCGAGGCGCGCGCCGAGAGCGCGC
>JBDHVC010000085.1:0-16816 GCA_039809495.1 Sandaracinaceae bacterium | reverse complement strand
ATGGAGACGGCGGCGGTGGCGCGACATGCCCCTCTAACGCCCGGGAATCAGCCAAAATTCCAAGGGGATCCTTCAGGCCCCAGCTCCGTGGGTTCGCCGATGCGTTCGATCCAGTTCGGTCGGCTCTCGCCTCGCTCGAGGCCACGCGCGGCGCGATGCTGCGGAGGGCTTGGTCGACGCTGTGAAGGGTCGCCGTCACCGGTCCCGCGCTCGTCGCACAACGCGCCCACGTGCGCGCGCCGCAGCGCCGCAGCTCGCGGGGGCGCCCACGCCTCGGACCACCGCGATCGCCCTGCCACGCGCCAACGTGGGCGCCCGTTCCGCGCTTGCGCGGGACAGCGCCCCGCTGGTCAACGGTCCCACCCCGCGTGGGACGGTTGATCGCCCGGTCACGGTCCCGGAAACGGAGGGTCGGCTGTTAACCGGGTCTCGGCTTCTCTCTCCCCACGGGACCGAGATGAGAGCGCGAACGCCGTCCCGCGCGCGATCGACGCGCTCATCTTCACGCGCGCGGCGCTCTCTGCGCGCTCGCCATCCCGGCGCGAGCGACGCTCGGCGACGCGCAAACCCGCGGGGAATCAGGGGAGAAAAGGCAACGGCCCCGGAGATCGCTCTCCGAGGCCGCTGTTAAAAAGTGCGGGGTCGCGTTTCCGCGACCCCGCTTGAATGGCTCCGGGAACTGGACTCGAACCAGTGACCAATCGGTTAACAGCCGATCGCTCTACCAACTGAGCTATCCCGGAAGGGACTCTCCGCCGTGAGGCGAAAGAGGCCGCCGTTGTAGCGAACCCGCGGCGGGCGTCAAGGGGCGATGGGGCGGGAGGCCGCGGCGCGAGGGGCGCGGGCTCTTTGCGGGAGGTCAGCGCCACTCGACGACGATGTCGGCCCGGGTCGCGTCGAAGCGCTCGACCCGCGACTGGGAGGAGCTCGCCCCGCCGACCATGGCGGTGACGCGAAACGCGATCGCGACGGTGTGGAGGGTCGCGGCGTCGTGGAGGTGCCGCGGATATGAGAGGGCGATCTGCACCCAGTGTGGTCGCTTCTCGACGATCTCGACCGAGGTGCCTCGACGAAAGGCGCCCCAGCGCTTCGCCGCGCTCGAGTAGATCCGCTCGGGGCCGATCATCGCGAAGAGCGCGCGGTAGAGCGGGTTCGCGAGGAGGGCGAGGTTTCGTGCCTCGACCCAGCTGTCGTAGCGCTGCTCGGGGATGCGCTCCTGGTAGGCGAGCATCAGCGTGAGGACGGGCACCTCGGGCACCCACTCGGTCGGGAGCGGCGGCGATCGCAGGAGCTCGTGCAGCTCGCTCGGCAGCTCCGTCGCGACGAGCGGTGTGGGCGACGTCTCGATCATGGAGCGAACGATCGTCCCCTTGACGACGACGTCCGGGTAGGACGCGATGCCTTCCGGCAAGCGCGAGAGGTAAGCCGCGACGAGCGAGCGTTGGGGTTCGGGCATGGCTCGGATGCGTGATGTCACGCCCCCGCTGAGTGCCTCCAGAGCCTACCGGGTCGGCGCGCGACCGTCCACGAGGGGTGTCGCCTCGTCGTGGAGCGGGCGCGAGCCAGCGACGGACCGCTACGCCTGGACCGAGGCCCGGAGGTCTCCGGGGCGGACGGCCGAGACGCGCGCGACGATCACCGAGATGTTGTCCTTGCCGCCACGCGCGTTCGCCTCGGCGACGAGCGCGTCGGCCGTCTCCTCTGGGCTCCGACCCTCCGCGACGAGCTCGAGGATCCGCACCTCGTGAACCATCTTGAAGAGGCCGTCGGAGCAGACGAGGTACGCGTCGCCCGGCTCGGGGACGTCGATGCCGAGATCGACCTCCACCTCGTCGAAGACGCCGACCGCGCGTGAGAGCTTCTGCGCCGACGGGCCGGTGACGCCCAGCGCGCCGAGGGTGTGGTCGGCCGTCATCTGGACGAGCTCGCCCTCGCGCAGCCGATAGAGGCGGGAGTCCCCCACGTGCGCGATGTAGAGGCGCTGACGCTCCGGAACGAAGCGCACGGCGACGACCGTCGTGCCCATCCCGGCGCGCGCCTCGTTCGAGCGCGACTCGGCCAGGATCTCGCGGTTCGCCGCTTGGATCGACCGGACGAGCTCGTCGCCGCGCGCCGGGAGCCCAGGGATCGCCTCCCCCTCGAAGCGTCCGCTCTCGTGGGCGTGGAGGATCGACTCGACGCACATCTGGCTCGCGACCTCTCCCGCGGCGTAGCCGCCCATTCCGTCCGCCAGCACGTAGAGCGAGCGCTCGACGTCGACGCCGATCGAGTCCTCGTTGTGCTTGCGCTTCTTGCCGACATCCGTCGCGGAAGCGACGGCGATCGCGACCGGCACGAAGGGCCCCGAGGGCTCGTCCTCCTCCTCGCCCGAGAGCGAGATCTCGACCGAGAGATCGAGATCGGACTGCATCGAGACGCGCGAAGGCCCGGCCGTCTCGCGAGCCGTGACGCCGAGGGTCGTCCCCTCGTCGTCGATCACCATCGACTGGAGCTCGAGCGCGCTGATCTGGATCGTCGGGTTCGCCGCGGGGACGCGCCGCGCGTGCGCCGGCCCGACCCGCACCTCGGGGCTCGTCACCGCGCGTTCGCGCGAAGCGCGAGCCGCTGGCGCCGCCATCTCCGGCACCTCGCTCCGCCCCGCGCGAGCGCCGCTCGCCTCGCGCGACGCGCCTGCCTTGGGCGGATCGGCGAGGGGATCCGATCGGCGACGTCGGCTCGGCACGAGCTCGATCGGCTCGACAGCCTTCTCGCGCTCGGATCCGAGCTTGCGTCCCGTGATCGTCGGCGGTCTCGGGTCACGCCTCCCCGCCCCCAGCCACAGGTAGAGGAGATAGCCGGCGGCGAGGAGGGTCGCGACGAGGATCGCGGAGACGAGCATCGGTTGCGCCCCATGGTAGCCGAATCGCGCCGAGAGCCGAAAGGGATCGGCGTTCGGTCGGCGGGCGCTCGCGCCCTCGGCGCTTTCTTGCCCGGCCGCGGCCGAGCAGCGGACGATCGCAGGGCACCCTCGAGATCCGACGCTCGAGCCCCTCGTCCCAACCTGCTGGAGAGAACCGTGGTCACGGCACGAACGCGCGTCGACGAAGCCGACCTCCGATCCGACGCGAGCGGGCGGTCCACCCGAGCGGCGCGCGTCGGCGCGGCGAGCCGCGGAGGCGAGCGCGGCGAGCCGGATCCGACGCGAGGCCCGCGCGCCACGCCCCGGCTCCACGAGAGCGTCGCGATCCCCCTCGTCGCTCGTCGCGCGAAGGCGAGCCGCGCGCCGAGCCCGACGTCGCTGACGATGTCGGGCCTCTTCGCGACGTCGCCGGACGCGCTGCGGCGCAGGCTGATCGGGCCCTGGGCCGAGGGCCTCCGGCAATACCTCACGATCCGCCTGCTCGACGAGCGCCGTGGCAACGACGCCTTCCTCGAGCTCCGACGGCTCGCGCTCGCGCTGCCGATGTCCGAGCTCGTCCGCGAGCCTGGCGCGAAGGCGCGCGTGTATCGGCTCGCGCGGCGGATCGCCCACGAGCGGCTCGCGCGCTGCCTGCCGAGCGCCGAGGAGCGCCCACCCTATCGGATCCCCGACACGAGTCGCGCGATCGTCGAGGCGCTGCGCCGCGGGCTCGAGCCCGAGGACGCCGAGCTCCTCGAGCTGGCCCACGCGCGCGAATTGTCGAACGTGGAGATCGCGTGCGTCCTCGGTCGAGACGACGACGCAGAGGATCGCGTCGAGGGCGTCGCGAGCGTCGATCAGGCGCTCGCTCGCGCTCACGCGCGCGCGGAGGCGATCGCCCACGGCGCAGCGTCTGGACCGCGCGAGCCGCTCGATCCCTCGATCCTCGTCGCGACGTTCGCGCTCGAGCCGCGCCGCGAGCCCTCCGCGTCGTCGGGGGCGGAGACCCGCGCGCTCGAGCCGGGGACGCTGATCGGGGGTCGCTACCGGATCGGCGCGCGCGTGGGCGTGGGCGCGTTCGGCGACGTGTACGCCGCGGACGACCAGGACGTCCCGGGCCACCGCGTCGCGCTCAAGCTCCTGCGCGAGCCCGCCCTCTCGACGAGCGCTCGCGAGCACGCGCTCCGCGAGCTCAAGCTGATCGCGGCGGTGTTCCACCCCTCCGTGGTGCTCTTCAAGGACCACGGCTGGTTCGAGGATCGCCTCTGGTTCGTGATGCCGTGGTACGAGGGGGCGACGCTCGACAAGCGCATCGAAGAGGCGCGAGGCCTCTCGCGCGCCGAGGCGCACGCGATCTTCGAGCCGCTCGCCCGCGCGCTCGCGACGCTCCACGCGAGCGGGATCCGCCACCAGGACATCAAGCCCGAGAACATCCTCCTCACCCGGATCCGAGGCTTCGCGCGCGTCGGGAGCGAGGCCGAGGTGCTGCCGATCCTGATCGATCTCGGCGTCGCCGCGAAGGATCACGAGGCGCTGGTCGGTGGCACGCCGCTCTACTTCGCGCCGGAGGTCGCCGCGCACTACGCCGGCAGCGAGGACGCGCCCGAGATCGGGCCGGCCGCCGACGTCTTCGCGCTCGCGCTCGCGCTCCGCAACGCGCTCGAGCCCGAGACGGAGGAGGAGATCGTCGCGGGCGCGATCGAGGCCTTCATCGAGCGGCGCGCGCTCGAGTCACCTCGCCCGCCGCGGCGGAGGGAGCTCCGTTACCTCGAGCGCGCGTTCGAGCGTTGGCTCCACGTCGATCCCGCGCGACGACCGAGCGCCGAGGAGCTCGCCCGCGAGCTGTCGATCCTCGTCGCGCCGGAGGAGGCGCGTGAGCGGCGACGACGCACCCTCTCGTGGCTCGCGCCGCTCGCGCTCGCCGTGCTCGCGAGCTTCGGCGCGCTCGGCTGGGCGTACCAGCGTGACGCGAGCCTCCAGGCGCGTCGGCTCCACGCCGCGCGGCGGGAGACCGCCGAGGTGCGAGCCGGGCTGCTCGCGGAGGAGTCGCGGAACGAGGCGATCTCGCTCGATCGCGCCGATCTCCTCCGACGCTACGAGCGCGAGAGCCTCACGCGAGAGGAGCTCGCGGCGCATCTCGGCGTCGCGCAGCGCGAGCTCGATGGCCTCGACCGGAGGCTGACGCAGACGCTGGCGGCGCGCGACGCGCTCGACGACGAGCGCGGCCGCCTCCGACACGAGCTCGCGGCGAGCGCCGAGCGCGTCGAGCAGCTCGAGGCGGTGGGCGAGGCGGAGCGCTCCCGAGCCGACGACCTCGACGCGCGGCTGCGGCACGCGCGCGAGGAGAGCGCGCGCGTCCAGGGCGAGCTCGGCGCCGAGCTGAGCGCGGCCCACGCGCGGGCCGATCGCGCGGCCGAGGATCTGCGCCGCGCGCAGGGCGAGCGGGATCGGGCCGACGATCACGTGCGCGAGCTCGAGGCGCGGCTCGCGAGCGCCGAGGTCGATCGTGAGGCGGTCGAGACGCGCCTCGCGGCCCTGCGAGCGGAGGTCACCCTGCTCCGCGCGAGCGCCGAAGAGGGCGCGACGACGACGACGAGCGCGCCGCGGTCACGCGGTGAGGCGTCGCCCGCCCCCGAGCCCCCGCGGCCGACGTCACCTCCGAGCGCCGCTCCGGCGAGCGCGAGCGAGCCCGAGGCGCCGCGCGACGCCGTGAGCGCGAGAGGGCTCGAGCCCGGCTCGCGCGACGCGTGACGCCCACGCGGACGCGGTCGACACGACGCGCCCGGCCCCCGAGCGCCGCCGGACGCGAGCGGCGCGCCGCATCGGCGGAGCGAAGGAGCGCCGGGGAGCGTAGAATCGAGCGCGGCTCGGCGCGTCCGAGCGGATTCTTTGGAGGTCTCATGTCGCCTCGCCTCGCCTCGGCGCTCCTCGCCCTCACCCTCCTCGGCCCCGTCGCCGCCGACGTCGCCCTCGCTCCCGCCGCGAGCGCGCAAGACGCGCGCGCCGCAGAGCAGGCCGAGGCAGCCTACCGGCGCGCGGTCTCGCACCGCCGCGCGGGCCAGCTCGAGGAGGCCGCGACGGCGGCCGAGGAGGCGATCCGCCTCCGGCCGAGCCACGCCGCCGCGCACTTCACGCTCGGCGCGGTGCGCCGCGAGCAGGGGCGCTTCGACGACGCGCTCGCCGAGTTTCGGCGGGTCGCGGAGCTCGAGCCGCAGAGCCAAGAGGCGCAGGCGATGATCGGCGCCGTCCTCGGCCGCCTGAACCGGTGCGAGGAGGCGGTGCCGGTGCTGCGTCGCGCCGTCGAGCTCAACGCGCGAGACGGCGCGAGCTGGGGCAACCTCGGCGCGTGCCTGCGGCGCCTGCGCCGCGTCGACGAGGCGATCCAGGCCTACGAGCGGGCCCTCGTCCAGCTCCCCGACGATCCCGATCTCCTCAACAACTACGCCGTCGCGCTCCGACAGGCCCGGCGCCCCGAGGAGGCGATCGCCGCGCTCGAGGGCGCGCTCGCGCGGCACCCGGACTCGCCAGCCGTCCACCTGAACCTGGCCGTCGCCTACCGCTCGGCGCAGCGCTTCGCGGAGGCGGCGCGCGAGTACGAGGCCTGGTATCGCCTCGTCCCGACGCCGAGCGATCCGAGCCCGCTCTTCGATCTCGGCTACTGCTACGAGCAGACGAGCCGACGCGAGGACGCCATCCACATCTACCGCATCTACCAGAGCCTGCTCCGCGATCGGGGGGGTGACGCCGCGGCGCGCGTCCAAGAGCGCCTCGAGGGCCTGAACGCGCGCTGACGGCGCGCCCGCGTCGCGAGCCACCTCGAGGCTCGCGACGACGCCTCGCGATCTGTCAGACTGCGAGGCCTCATGACGCGCGTGCTCGTGGTCGACGACGAAGAGAGCTTGCGCCTCGTCCTGCGCACGCTGCTCTCGAAGAGCGGCTACGTCGTCGAGGAGGCGGCGAGCGGTGAGCAGGCGCTCGAGCTGGCGCGCGCGCGCCCCCCCGACTTCGTGCTCACCGACGTGCGCATGGGCGCGATGGACGGAATCCGCCTCGTCCGCGAGCTGCGCTCGGCCGGGATCGAGTCGGTCATCATCGTGATGAGCGCCTACGGCTCGATCGAGCTGGCGATCGAGGCGATGCAGGCGGGCGCCTACGACTACATCGCGAAGCCGTTCCAGAAGGACGAGGTCCTGCTCACGCTCCGCAAGGCCGAGGAGCGCGAGGAGCTCCGACGCGAGAACGCCGCGCTCCGCGAGGCCGTGCGCGAGCAGTCCCGCTTCGGCGAGCTGATCGGCCAGAGCGAGCCGATGCGGCAGGTCTTTCGCTTGATCGAGAAGGCCGCGGCCTACACGACGACGGTGCTCGTCACGGGCGAGAGCGGGACCGGGAAGGAGCTGGTCGCGCGCGCGCTCCACGAGCGGAGCCCGCGCGCGAGCGGGCCCTTCGTCGCCGTGAATTGCGGGGCGATCCCCGAGGCGCTGCTCGAGAGCGAACTCTTCGGCCACAAGCGCGGCGCCTTCACCGACGCGACGAGCGACAAGGCCGGGCTCTTCGAGGAGGCGAGCTTCGGCACGCTCTTCCTCGACGAGATCGGCGAGCTGCCGCCGAAGCTCCAGGTGAAGCTCCTGCGCGTGCTCCAGGAGGCGCGCATCCGCAGGCTCGGCGAGACGAAGGACCGCGCGATCGACGTCCGCGTGATCGCCGCCACGGCGCGCGACCTCGAGGCCGAGGTCGACGAGCACCGCTTCCGCGAGGATCTCTTCTACCGCCTCGCCGTCCTCCCGATCGCGATCCCGCCGCTCCGCGAGCGGCGCGCGGACATCCCGCTGCTCGTCGATCACTTCCTCGCCAAGCACAACGCGCGGCTCCACACGCGGATCCGAGGCGTCGCGCCCGACGCGCGCAAGGCGCTGCTCGCCTACGCGTGGCCGGGGAACGTGCGCGAGCTCGAGAACCTGATGGAGCGGACGATGGTCCTCGCGGACGCGGAGACGATCCACGAGTCGGACCTCCCCGAGAGCGTCCGCGCGCCGACCGGCGTCGACGCGCTCGTCCTCGCCTCGGGCGATCTCTCGATCAAGCGGGCGAGCCGCGTGATCGAGGAGACGCTCATCCGACGCGCCCTCGAGCAGACGAAGGGCAACCGCACGCAGGCCGCGCGCCTGCTCGAGATCAGCCACCGCGCGCTGCTCTACAAGATCAAGGACTACGGCCTCCGCTGAGGAGGGGTGACGACGTGAGCGCGCCGAGGCGAGACGACGAGAAGCGAGCCACCCCTCCGCCGCGCGGCGGGCCCGCCGCGCGAGGGGGCGCTCCCCTCGCGCCTCGAGGCCTTCGTCGGCTCCTCGAGCCCTACGATCCGCGGACGAGCCTCGTCCTCACGATGCCCGTCTTCCTCGTCTACCACCTGGGCCTGCTCCTGACCGATCTCCGCAACGGCGCGGACTTCGTCACGGCCATCGCGCTCTCCGTGCTCGATCGATCCGTCATCGGCTACGTGGTCGCGACCGTCGCCTTCGCCGCCGTCGTCGTCTTCTGGGGCATGCGCCTCTCGAGGGGCTACCACCTCGAGCCCAAGAGCATCGTCCCGCTCCTCGTCGAGAGCGCCGCCTGGACGCTCGTGCTCCTCGTGGTGGTCGGCTCGCTCACGGGCTTCTTCATGGGCTCGTGGGCGATGATCGAGGGGCCGCTGCTCCAGCTCGGCCCTCGCACGCTCGGCCCGATCGAGCGCGTCGTGATGGCCGCGGGCGCGGGCTTCCACGAGGAGCTCGCGTTTCGGGTCGTCCTCTTCGGCGGAGGCGCCCTCGCGCTCGAGCGCTGGAGGAAGCTCTCCCCCCTCCACGCGGGGCTGATCGCCGCGGTCGCGAGCTCGCTCGTCTTCAGCGCGGTGCACTACGTCGGCAGCCTCGGCGACGCCTTCACGTTCGGGAGCTTCCTCTTCCGCTACTTCATGGGCCTCGCGTTCGTGGCCCTCTATCGCTTCCGCGGCTTCGCGGTCGCCGTCTACACGCACGCCCTCTACGACCTGCTCGTCTTCTTCGTGATCGGGGATCGCTGACGGCTCGGGCGATCACCCGCGCTCGAGGGCGCGCGCGAGCGCCGCGAGCTCCTCGAGCGAGAGCGTCTCGCCGCGCCGCGAGCCGTCGATCCCCGCCTCGGCGAGGAGCGCGTCGGCCCGCGCTGCGCCCACGAGCGCGAGGAGCCCGTTCCGGAGGGTCTTGCGCCGCTGCTCGAACGCCGCCCGGACGGCGCTCCGGAGCGCGTCCGTCTCCGCGATGGCGTCGTCGCGCGGCACGAGCCGGACGACGGCGCTCTCGACCTTCGGCGGCGGATGGAACGCGCCCGCGGGCGCGCGCAGCACCGGCTCGACGCGAAACGCGGCGCGGACGAACACCGTCAGCGCGCCGTAGGCCTTCGTGCCGGGGCTCGCGATCAGGCGATCGCGCACCTCCTTCTGGACCATGAGGATCGCGCGAGCGACGAGGGCGCGCTGCGCGACGAGGTTCCGGAGGATCGCGCCCGTCACGGCGTAGGGGAGGTTCCCCACCACGACGAGCCGCGTGGGCTCGAGCGCGCTCGGGGAGAGGCGCCGCGCGACGCTCGCGAGCTCGACGCTCGTCGCGTCGCCCTCCTCGACCTCGAAGTCGAGGCCTCGCCCGTCCGCCCCCTCGCGCCCGACGAGATCGGCGCGGAGCAGGGCGATCATGTCGCGATCCTTCTCCACCGCAAAGACCCGCGCGCCGCGTCGCAGGAGCGCGGCGCTGAGCGTGCCGACCCCGGGGCCGAGCTCGAGCACGGCGCTCGTCGGGCCGACGCCCGTGGCGTCGGCGATCGCCTCGACGATCGGGCGCGCGACGAGGAAATTCTGCGAGAAGGAGCGCTTGGGCGCGAGGCCATGGCGCGCGAGCGCGCGACGCGGATCCTCCCACGCGGGGGCTCGAGCGTCCGTCACGCGGCCCCCCTCCGAGCCCCCTCGATGGCGCGCGCGAGGGCCATCGCCGGCGGGGTCGAGCGCTCGCCCCGCACCACGCGCACGCCGTAGGGCGCCACGCGGGCGCGGAGGTCGCGAAGGCGACGCGCCTCACCGCGCGCGTACGCGTCCCAGAGGGTGGCCGCGAGCCCCTCCTTCGGGCGCGGATGGAACGTGGTCGCGTCGAGCGCGAGGACGACGACGGCGTGCCCCTTCGTCGCGAGCAGCTTCGACGTCGAGACGAGCGGCGCGAGATCCCCCATGCCGTCGAGATCGGTCACGATCGCGATCGACATGGGCGAGCGGCTCGAGCCCGCGATCGCGTGGAGCACGCTCGCGAGCCCCGTCGACTTCGCGCCGTCTCGCAGGTCCGCGCGATGCGCGAGCGGGATCCCACGAGCGAGACAGAACCGGCGCAGGAGGCTCCCGGTCGCCGTCGAGGCGTGGAGGTCGTCGCCGCGCGCGGAGCCCGAGCGGCGGCGGCCGGCCCCGGCGTCCGCGAGCGCGGCCGAGAGGTGCTTCACGAGCAGCGCGAGATCCCACGATCCGTCCGCCATCCGAAAGTCGATGCCGTCTTGCTGGCGGACGTAGCGACCGACGATCGCGAGCACCTCGTCGTCGTCGGCGTCCGTGAGGTCGGCGTCGACCACTTCCGTCGCGGCGATGAGCACGTCGAGGGCGGAGAAGAGCTGCGACGCGCCATCGCCCAGCGGCACGTGGCCGAGGACACGGCCGTCCATCGTGACGACCCCGAGCCGATCCCCTCGCGCGACCGCGCGCCGCGCCTCGGCGGCGACGGCCTCGATGCCGTAGTCGAGCTTGCGCTCCCCGAGCGCTCCTCCGCGCATCGTCGCGCTCACGTCGAGCAGGAGATAGCGGGACTCCTGCACCTCCTGCTCCACGTCGCGCACGAGGAGCTTCCCGCGCCGCGCGCTCGGTCGCCACGCGATCGAGCGGAACGAGTCGCCGGGCTGCATGTCGCGGAGCTCGCGCAGCTCCGTCCCGCCGCCCTTCGCGAGGAGGCTCGCGCCCGCGCGATCCATCGGGAGCCCCACCCGCGAGCGCACCACGCCGCGCAGGGGCAGCGCCGCCTGCGGCAAGACCTTGATCGCGAGCGGGTTCGGGAAATAGAGGGGCATCTCGAAGAGATCGAGGGGGCCGAGCAGGCGCAGCGAGAGCCCATGGAGGACGACCCGGCCCGTGGCGGGCGCGATCAGCCGGAAGGAGAACTCGGTGCGCGCGGCGCCGTGCGCGACCAGCGCGCCCTCGGCCTCGTCGATGAGGCGCGCCCCGCCCGCGACGAGCGGCACGAGGGCGTGGAGCCGGAGCGGCTCCGCGCCTCGGTGATGCAGGAAGCAGCGCACCTCGAAGGGCTTGCCTGGCACGGCGGCCCCCGCATCGACGCTCGGATCGCCGTGGGCGAGCCACCACGCGAACTCGAGCTTCTGCCGCCGCACCCGCCGCCCGATCGGGACCGAGTACACGAAGACGAGCGCGAGCGCGAGGATCATCCCGGCGCCGACGAGGAGCGCGAAGTACGACGCGGAGAGCACGGCCACGACGAGACACGCGGAGGCTCCGAGGAACGAGAGCAGGGCCGTCCGGGTGGGGATCGGGAGCATCGCGTTCAGCGCCTGGGCGAGACCTGATCGAGCGCCTTCTGGATGAGCTGCTCCCGGCTCGCGCCCTCCATCTCGGCCTCCGGCGTGAGCACGAGGCGGTGCGCGAGGACGTGAACCGCGAGCGCCTTCACGTCGTCGGGGAGCACGTACGCGCGCCCGTTGACGAGCGCGCGCGAGCGCGCCGCGGACACGAGCGCGAGCGAGGCGCGCGGCGAGACACCGAGCAGGACGCGCGCCTGTTGTCGCGTGTAGAGCGCGAGCCGCACGACGTAGTCGAGCACGTCCTCCTCGACGTGGACCTCGCGCACGAGGCCCTGCATCGTGAGGATCTGCCCCGGATCGAGGATCCGCCGCGCGCTCGGCGCGCCCTCGAGGAAGCGCTTGAGGACGCCCTTCTCGTCCTTGGGGTTCGGGTATCCGATGACGACGCGCGCGAGGAAGCGATCGATCTGCGCCTCGGGGAGCGGGTAGGTCCCGGCCTGCTCCACGGGGTTCTGGGTCGCGAGCACGATGAAGGGGCTCGGCAGCGGGCGAGACTGCCCCTCGATCGTCGTCTGCTGCTCTTGCATCGCCTCGAGCAGGGCGCTCTGCGTCTTCGCTGGGGCGCGGTTGATCTCGTCGCCGAGCAGGACGTTGGTGAACACCGGCCCCTCGCGCAGCTCGAACTGCCCGTTGCTCGGCGTGAAGACGTAGGTGCCGGTGATGTCGGCGGGCAGCAGATCCGGGGTGAACTGGATGCGCCGGAAGTGGCAGCCGAGCGTCGCCGCGAAGGCCTTGCAGAGCGTCGTCTTCGCGACCCCGGGCACCCCCTCGAGCAGGACGTGGCCGCGCGCGAGCAGCGTGACGAGGAGCAGCTCGGGGATCGCGCGAGGCCCGACGTAGACCGCCTGCACCTCCGAGATCACCTCGTTCGCGCGCTCCGCGACCTGGGCGAGGGTCCGCGGATCGATCGGCGCGTTCGTCATCGACGCTCTCCCGAGCTCGGATCGGGCATGGACGCGAGCAGCGCCTCGCCGCGCGTGACCAGATCCCGCAGGCGCGCCTCTCCGACGCTCGGCGCCGGCTCACGCTCGCTCGCCGCGGCGAGCGCCGCGAGCTCCTCGAGCAGGCGGCGCGCTTGCTCGATCGAGCGGGGGGAACAACCTCGAGATCGCATCGCGCTCAACAACTCCTTCGGATCGGCGGGCGCGCGCTCGTTCAAAGCCGCGACCGAGAGGCCCAGGCGCGCTCGAAGCGCCGCATCGAGCTCGCCCTTGTATACCAGCGCCGGCTCGAGAAGTTCCGTCGGACGCGCGCCGTACCACGCGATCCGGCCAAAGAGGCCGCCCGCGACGCGCGGGCTCTCGAGGACGGCCGCGCCGTCGTAGGGGGAGGTCCGCGGGATCGCCCCGAAGACGAGGATGAGCGCGATGGTGACGATCGAGAGCGCGAGGATCCGGAGCGCGAGCGGGGGGACGTCCGCGCTCGAGACGCGCTCGAGGAAGCGGCGGACGTCGTGGAGCGGTCGGTCGGCGCCGGGCTCGCCGAAGCGCCCGACGATCACCCCGCCCGGCTCGACGAGGACGATCCGGCTCGAGGCGTCGCGGCGCAGGTAAAGGAGGAGGTTCGAGGCGAAGCGGCGGTTGCCGGTGAGCTCGAGCATGTTGTTGATGAGGACGCTCGGGTCCCCGATCGCGACGAGCCGCCCCTCGCCGACCGCGCCCGCCAGGACCACGGCCTCGAGGGGGCGGATCGCGAAGATCGGCTCGAGCTCCGTGTGAAAGAGCGAGCGCGGGTGGTTCGTCACGATCGACGCGACCCCCTCGCGCAGAGGGTGCGACGACGTCGCTCGGGCGACCAGCAGCTCCGGGTTTCCGCGCAGGCGGAGCACGTCCGGTAGGTTCGTGGGCGGCGCCGAGCGGTCGATGTGGAAGGCCTGGAGGAAGGTGTCCGCGGCGCCGAAGTCGTCCGCGAGCGCCACACGCCCGCCGGCTTGGAGAAACGCGGTGATCGCCTCGGTCGGCAGCGGCTCGAGCGGGTGCACGATCAAGAGACCATCGGAGGGCGTGAGCGTTCCGATGTCGAGGCGGCGCGTCACGATCAGCGTCGCGTCCTCCTCGCGCGCCACGTCGAGGAGCCCCGAGAGCCCGTTCCAGCCCACGTTTCCCGTCGCGAAGTCGGCGTTCGAGCCGCTCGCCTGCGCCTCGAGGACGTCCGGCGACGCGACGAGGATCCCCACGCACGCGAGCAGGGCCGAGGCGACGAAGAGCGAGCGGCGCATCTTTGGGCAGGATAGTCGATCCGGCCGACGCCTCGCGCTGGGACGCCGGACCGCGACATCGATGTCCCGGTCTGGCGGCGGAGGTCGCGTCAGAGATCGATCACCACGACGCCGCGCTCGGCCTCGTCCCCGTCCTCGCGCACGATGCGCCGAGGCTCCGGGAGCTGCATCGGCAGCTCGATCGCGGGGCGGATCTCAGGGCGGATCTGTGGGCGCTTCTCTTCCTCTTCGCGCTTTCGGATCTGCTCGATGATGAAGGGGGGCAGCATCGAACCACCTCTCCTTTCGTCGCGCCGCGACGGACCGACGTCCGCCTTATAGCAACACCAGTACCAGAGTAAAGTTTCGTTCGCGTCTCGTCTGCCTGCCCGTCCGCGGGGGCGCGACGCTCAGGGCTCGAAGATGCTCGTCCACAGCGTGTGGACCTCGCGCGGATCGAGGGGATTGGGTGGGCCGAACGCCCCCGACGTCTCGCGCGGGCGGATCGCGTACGTCCGCGATCCCGCGACCCCGATCGCCTCGCCGTGCACGTCGGCGGCGAGGTCCGAGAGGAGGTAGGCGACGATGGCCGCGACGTGGTCGGGCGACATCGACGCGTCGTCGATGGCCGCGAAGGTCGGCAGCGACTCGGTCGCGCGGGTGCGCGCGCTCGGGCAGATCGCGTTGACGCGGACCTGGTGGCGCCGAAGCTCGAGCGCCGCCGAGCGCATGAGGGCGATCACCCCGGCCTGCGCGGCGCCGACGGCGGCGTGCCCGCGCGCGCCGAAGAACGCGGCGGGACCGGAGAAGAGCACGATCGAGCCGCCGAGCTTGCGATCGACCATCACCTGCCCCGCGGCGCGCACGAGCGAGAGGGCCGCGCCGAGCGAGACGGCGAGCACCCGCCCGAAGGCCTCGTCCGAGGTCCGCAGGACCGATCCGTCGATCGTGAGCGCCGCGGCGTGTACGACCCCGTCGAGCCGGCCGAAGCGCTCGAGGGTCGCGGCGAGCAGCCGATCGATCGCGCCCTTCGCCGACACGTCCTCCGCGGACGCGAGGGCCTCCACCCCCCGAGCCTCGAGCTCGGCTCGGAGCCCCTCGACGACGCTCGGATCGGGGTGGTTCCCCTCGAGATCGACGCCCGTGTCGGCGAGCACGAGCCGGGCGCCTTCGCGCGCGGCCAGCTCGGCGGAGGCCCGGCCGATCCCGCGCCCGGCGCCGGTGACGAGGACGACGCGCGCCTCGAGCAGTCGCTCCGACGGATCCCTCGGCGTGGTGGTCATGGCCAGCTCACGAGCCCGCTTCGGCGAAGGACGTAGCCCTGCCCGGCGCTGAGCGCGACGTTCGTGCCGCCTGCGCCGACGAGCGACCAGTGCATGAGGTTCGAGGTGTCACCGAGCGCCGTGTCGGCGAGCGTGTCCCCGCCCCCGAAGGGCGCGCACGAGGCCGTCGCGGGCGTCTCCCCCGCGCCGCACGCGCGCACCTGCTCGGTGACGTGGAAGAGCCCGAGGTAGTGCGCGCTCTCGTGCGCCGCGATGTGCCCCGCGAGCCGCCCATCGCCCGCGACCGAGGGATCGAACGCGATCGCGACGCCTGAGTGCATCGTCCCGTGGACGCCGATCGGGCCCGGGATCCCGCCCGCGACGCCCAGCGTGTTGAAGCCGTGCCCGCCCGTCTCGATGGATCGCACGAGGAAGAGCGAGAGGATCCGCCCCGAGCGCGCCGCGCTCAGGCGAAAGAGCTGGGCGAGCTCGCTGTCGGGCCCCTCGTCCGAGTCGATCACGGCGAGGCTCGGCGCGTCGACGTCCTCGTAGCTCGTCGCCCCGCGCCGAAGGCCGACCTCGGCGAGGATCTCGTCGAAGCGCGCGAGCATCGCGCGCACGCGCGAATTCGTCGGCGCCGCGCTCGCGCTCACGCCGACGCCCACGAGGTGGACCGCGACGTCGATCGAGCCCGTGCCCGGGTCGCGCCCGCGACGAACGAGCACGCGGGGCTCGAAGGTGACGCGCCCCGCGTCACCCTCCGAGCGCGAGAACGCGAGCAGGCCGAACCGGAGCGCCGTCGGCGCGATCGCGACCCGATCCGGCGTCGAGTTCGGGAGCCCCATGGTCACGACCTCGTAGCCGTCGAGCGGGAGCCAGCGGTTCGGCTGATCCTCGTAGCGAAAGAGCCCCTCGAGGTCGAAGTGCGTGACGAGGCTCCCCGCGACGCTCTGGTTGACCGTGTGGAACCCCATCGCGAGCCGCTCGCCCGAGCGCTGAACGGCCTGGAGCGTGACGCTCGCGACGTCGGCGGGGAGGACGATGCGGGAGAGGCCCGTGCCGTAGCCCGCCGCGAGGGTCGCGCTCGGGAGGCTCACCTCGTAGCGATCGCCGGGCGGGATGCGGCAGCCCTCGATCCGACCGCTGCCATAAGGCGCCTCCCCGCACTCCATCCCGAGCGGGCAGTCGCGCGCCTCGTCGCAGCCCTGGATGCAGACCTGCGCGCTGCAGGTCCGCGACTGGCAGTCGTCGTCGCTCGCGCAGGGCTCGCCGTCGGCGACGCCCGCGGGATCGAAGGGCAGGCAGAGCTTCTCGACCCCCTCCCCGCGCGCGAGCGCGCCGCACACCGCGCTGAACGGGACGCCCGCCGCGCACGAGAGCGGATCGGTGCACGGCACCGAGCAGACGGCCCCGCGCTCGGGGGGTAAGCAGATCCCGCTCGCGCACGCCGCGTCGCTCGAGCACGGCTCGCCCGGAGCGCCGGGCGCGAGCCCGCCCTCGACGCCGCCGTCGGCGTCGGTGAGTTCGCACCGACCCGCGACGCAGGAGGCGCCGGCGACGCCGCACGAGCTCGCGTCGGTGCACGCGGGCACGCACCCGCCCAGGAAGCACTGGTAGCCCGCGCGACAGTCCGCCTGGGCGGCGCACGCCGCGACGCAGATCGCGGGTGAGATGCGGAGATCGCAGCGGGATCCCGCGGGACACGCCGCGTCGGCGCAGAGCGCCGTGCAGTAGCCGTCGGGGAATTCGTGCAGGCAGCTCGTCCCCGCGCCGCACGGCCGCGCGTCGTCGCAGCGCGCGCCGACGCGCGGCTCGCCCGCGTCGTCCGCGCTCGGCGCCGCGGGC